>JAZSEW010000114.1:0-2251 GCA_045531895.1 Lachnospiraceae bacterium | reverse complement strand
TTGCCGTGGCACACAAACAATATTTTAATCATAATAATAGTTACTCCTTTTTTATCCTTATCACACTTAATTCCAGCCCTTCCAAACCTCCGGCATATATCCCAGCGTCGACTGCTTTCCATTCCTAACCACCGGCGTCTTAATCACCTGCTGATTCTCAAGGATCTTCTCTAACTTATCTTCCTCAGCAATATACTGAATGAGCGCCAGTATATCCTTGTCCTTGCAATCCGGGTTAATCATATTTCCGATACCGCCGTTGGCCTGAGCTACGGATGTGAATTCACCCTTGCTCATACCTTTTTCTTTTATATCAATGAACTGATACTTAATACCACGCTCTTTAAAAAATCGTTCTGCCTTTTTGGTATCATTACACTTCTTCGTTCCAAATATCTGTATATTCAATATTCTACTCCTTACCGCCTATTCTTTCTCCCCTTCATTCGCCTCTTCCATTTCAAGCAGTTCTTCGCCAACGCCATCCACAAATCGCACCTGCAGTACTGCCTGGGGCCAATTGACAGAAACGCGTGCTCTTTTTTCTTTTGCCCGTGCTTCTTCATCAAATATTTTCAGAAACTCCGATAAAATCTCTCTTGTCAGATATCCGCCCCGCCAATGAAACAAAAGCACTTTCCCTTTTTTCACCGCCTGTTTGGTCCGATTTCTTACCTCGTCCATGGTGGTCCATGAAACTTTCTTCTCTTTATAATAAAAATGGTCGTTGTCATTACAAACCGGCACTTTCCAGATAACCGGTTCGTGGTCTCGGAAAATCTGCTTGTCCGACAAATTCACATAATCATATCGCACCGTATCGTCTTTGGAAAGCGTATTGTCAAAGGTTACATCCAGATGGTAATATTGCCCGTCAATGCGAATCACATTCCAGGCATGTCTGTACTTAATCCCTTTGTCCGGATTCGCTTCCGACAAAGCAATGATACACCAGATATTTAGTTCATCGCACAGAATTTTGACAGCCTTAGCGATACCTTCGCAGACCGCCACACCATTTCCTAAAGCGCCTATGATTTCATGGGAATACTCTTTTTTCAGTTTATCATACTTCACATTTTCCACAATAAAATCATGGATAAAAAGCTCTTTTCCCTTTTCATCCAAATTCGCCGCCTGGCGAGCCAATTTTTTGATTCTTGACTCCATGGCCTGTCGATGTTCCCTGATTTTATCCTTAGCAAAGAGATACTTGGGGGTCATCTCCACCGCAGTGGAATCCGCATAATACCGATAAGAAAAAGTCACCGAATAAAAGATTGCCGGACAATCCATACGAATCATAAAATAAATATCCGACAACTCTTTCTGTGACAGCATCGGAACCGCAAAGGAATCCTCCAGATTTAATAGCCCTTCCTTGATGGCATAGTAGGCACGCTGCTGTTCTTTATTCAATTGGTCATAATAGTAATTGCCTGCTTTTGCCATTCTTTTCCCACCATCTATACGTGTTTCTACTTTCTTCCCGGCACAATCTCCAACCAGTACCCATCCGGGTCCGTGATAAAATAAATTCCCATCGCCGGATTTTCAAAACAGATGCAGCCCATCTCTTCGTGGAGCTTATGGGCCGCTTCATAGTCATCCGCCTCAAAAGCCAGATGGAATTCACATTCGCCTAAATTATAGGCTTCCGGATGCGCCTCCAACCATGTAAGCTCCAATTGAAAGGTACTCTCCTCGTTTCCCATATAAACAATGATAAAACCTTCGCCGTTTATGCGTCTGACTTCGTGAAGCCCCAGGGCTTTCTCGTAGAAAGTCATGGACTTGTCCAAATCGGCAACATTGTAATTTTCATGAACCATTTTAAAATTCATAACGAACCTCTTTTCCGCGCCTCGCGCTGTATGTTTTATTCGGACTTCTCAATGTAAGCCCGGTGTTCCGGATGCTCCTTTATATAAGTGTCGATGACTTCAGGCTTGCCCCAATAATGCATGGGATATACTTTGGCGGCAGATACATGCTCCAGAAAAAAGCATAAGCCTCTGTCATAATTCTTCTCCTGCCTGGGGTCCAAAACCACAAATGCTACATCTATGGTGCGCCCGGTCAAATGCTTTGCAAGCAAGTTGATTTGCTCCCGATAATCTGCAGTCATTTGCTCATTATAGGCATCGCTTTCGCCTTCCCACACCCAGTCATTCAAGTCGCCTGCGTGGTAAAAAAACTCGCCCTTATCTTCTATCAAAAAAGCCACACCCACATCCGTGGAACGAAATGT
>JAZSEW010000067.1:0-3831 GCA_045531895.1 Lachnospiraceae bacterium | reverse complement strand
CGTATACACAAAAAAATAGCGGAGACCGCTGTTTATCACGGTTTCCGCTTCTTTTACTAAGAGCGCGAGACGGGACTCGAACCCGCGGCCTCGACCTTGGCAAGGTCGCGCTCCACCAACTGAGCCACTCGCGCATTTCTTTATGCTCTCTCGAACACAAGAAATATAATACACCATGAATTCAAATCTGTCAACCACTTTTTTAATTTTTTTCAAAAAAATTTAAATTTATAATGTTTCATTAAATTACTACTATTCCTACATAAAACGCCGGAGCATTTCTGCTCCGGCATAAACTCGCAAATCATTATGTAATTTTAGAATAAATCTTCATACATAGACTGTGCATTAACCTCGGTATAGTCACCGTTATTCTTGTATGCAGATGCCGTATAAGACGCCTTTTCTGCAGAGAAATTTGTCATCTGACCAGCTTTATAAACCATCTTTTCAGCAAAGCTCTGTCTGCCGTTAAATAGTGCAGACTTTGTAGAGTTATTTGCATTTGTCCATTTGGTTTCATCTAATGTCAGTTGGTTATTGTCACCAATGGAAATACCAAGTTCATTTAATAAACCGGCACTCTTTTTTGTAATGTTGGTCATCCATACTGCATTCTGTAAAATTCCTTTGCTGTTTACATCATCTGCAGTATCAATTACCGAATTGTAAGCAGAAATAAAATCTTTTACTGCTTTTAATTTCTTTGCATCTGCACCCTCGGAATCATCATAAAAATCAACCTTAGATAAATTCTTTGCTGCGCTCTTTAAAGAACTGGCATTACCACCAACCAACTGGCGGTTTGCAGTCTCCTTCTGCATTGCCTCAGTAGCACTGTCACCACTGTTCATCTTCTTATAATAAGCACTAAGCAGCTTGCCGTAAGAACCACTGCGGATAGAATTAAATTCTGTCGCAAGATTTTCAAAGCCATTCGTAGATTTATCTTTCTTTGGCACAGAATTGAATAAACTACTATAATCGGTTGTTGTATACTTATTTAAAAAACTGGTATCAATAGAATTACTCATAAGCGGACTCCTTTCCCTCACAAATTCTATGTAGTGTATAGTTACTTTATCATATTTGTCTTAAAATAGCAAATAAGGTAGAATAAGACATTATTACATTCTTATTCTACCTTATATTTCGACATTTTGCAAGCAAAACTTTAGGTCTGCCGACCTATTTTCTGCTTATTTTGTTACAGTTCACTCGTACCTCATGAACTGTAACCATTCGCAGGCTCATTTAGAGTTTTGTTTCACAAAAGGAGCCTGTTCACACTTGAATCATGTTCTTTCGCACTCCGACAGCAAGTGTCTGAGTGCTCTGTGAACAGTAACCTTATTTTACTTCTATCTTTGTCATACCGCCCATATATGGCTGTAATGCTACCGGAATATTTACACTGCCGTCTGCGTTTAAGTTGTTCTCAAGGAACGCGATAAGCATTCTAGGAGGTGCAACTACGGTATTGTTTAAGGTATGTGCAAAGTACTTGCCATCTGCACCATTGACACGAATCTTTAAGCGTCTTGCCTGTGCATCGCCAAGGTTGGAACAGCTACCCACCTCGAAGTACTTCTGTTGTCTTGGGGACCATGCCTCAACGTCGATGGACTTCACCTTAAGGTCAGCCAGGTCACCGGAACAGCACTCTAACGTACGAACCGGAATATCTAAGGAACGGAATAAATCCACGGTGTTCTGCCATAACTTATCAAACCACATCGGGCTGTCTTCCGGCTTACAAACGACAATCATTTCCTGCTTTTCGAACTGGTGGATACGGTAAACACCACGCTCCTCAATACCGTGAGCGCCCTTTTCCTTACGGAAGCATGGGGAATAACTGGTAAGAGTCTGCGGAAGCTGTTCCTCCTGCAGAATAGTATCAATGAACTTACCGATCATGGAGTGCTCACTGGTACCGATTAAGAACAGATCTTCACCCTCGATTTTGTACATCATGGCTTCCATTTCCGCAAAGCTCATAACGCCGGTAACTACGTCGCTACGAATCATGAATGGTGGGATGCAATAGGTGAATCCACGATTAATCATAAAATCTCTTGCATAGGAAATCACAGCGGAATGAAGTCTTGCGATATCACCCATTAAGTAGTAGAAACCGTTACCGGCTACCTTTCTTGCGCTGTCAAGGTCAATACCATTGAACTTTTCCATAATTTCGGTATGGTATGGAATTTCAAAATCCGGCACCACAGGGTCACCGTACTTCTGAACTTCTACGTTTTCGCTGTCGTCCTTACCGATAGGTACGCTCGGGTCGATGATGTTTGGAATAATCATCATAATCTTCTTTACCTTTTCGGAAAGCTCTGCTTCTTTTGCTTCTAATTCTTCTAAACGGGTTGCAAACTCATTTACCTTCTGCTTTGCTGCCTCTGCTTCTTCCTTTAAGCCCTTACCCATTAACGCACCGATTTCCTTGGAAATCTTCTTTCTTTCTGCACGAAGGTTATCTGCCTCCTGCTGGGTCTTTCTTGCTTCTGCGTCCAGTTCGATAACTTCATCTACTAACGGAAGCTTGTTGTCCTGGAACTTGTTTCTGATATTCTGTTTTACGATTTCCGGATTCTCTCTTAAAAATTTTAAGTCTAACATCTGATTTTTCCTCCTTGTCTTCTTGAAAATTGCTTTATAAAACACGAAAGCGGGGCACTCGTCCCTCTTTCAGAAGGGACGGAATGCTCCGCGTTGCCACCCTTGTTGCAGCTATTAAAATCTTTCGCTGCCACCTCGTTAACGTATGATAAAGGATACGACCCTTGGGCTTTCACCCGGACGTGCAGAAAAATAGCATCTGTCTGGAAAGTGGAAAGACATCTTACAACCACCGGTTTTCACCAACCACCGGCTCTCTGAAAGTTCTCAGATATCGAAGTTTTCCTTAACGTCAAAAATATATGAAAATAGTATACTCCAAAACCCCAAATTTATCAAGCAAAATTTGCGGGTATACAGCAGAACGTGCAACGCGACTGAGGAAATCCGAAGGATTTTCGAAGTGCTTATACCCTGTCTACATAAATGATGCAGCCCTTTCGGACTGCCCCATACACTTATGTACTACTTATCTTTCTTACTTTCATCCACAACTCTTGCCTGAACATCAGATGGAGCTGCTTCGTAACGGTTGAACTCATAGGAATATGTGCCAACACCCGTTGTCATGGAACGAAGGTCAGTGGAATAACCACAAACTTCGGACATAGGAATTTCAGCCACAATTTCCTGCTTATTATTTGGAAGTGGATTCATGCCATATACACGGCCGCGACGACGGTTTAAATCACCCATAACGTCACCGGTATATTTCTCCGGAACCACAACCTTCATGGTTGCAATAGGCTCAAGAAGGATTGGTGTTGCATTTAAGATACCTTCCTTAAACGCCTGACAGGTAGCGGTCTTAAACGCCATTTCGGAAGAGTCTACATCATGGTAGGAACCGCCGGTAAGAGTTGCCTTGATGCCAACTACCGGATATCCTGCTAACGGTCCTTCGGTTACGCTGTCTGCAATACCCTTTTCAACAGCCGGGAAGAAGTTCTTTGGAACCGCACCGCCGAATACGCTTTCATGGAATTCGAATGCTTCTTCCATATTGCCGGATGGCTCGAAGTCAATGATAACGTGACCGTACTCGCCATGTCCGCCGGACTGCTTCTTATACTTGTGCTCTGCTGTAACCTTCTTACGGATAGTCTCACGGTAAGCTACACGTGGCTTGGAAAGCTCCATTTCTACCTTGTAACGGGCAGCCATTCTACTTGCGGAAATTTCAAGATGCTGTTCGCC
>JAZSEW010000059.1:0-26785 GCA_045531895.1 Lachnospiraceae bacterium | reverse complement strand
ATCGAATGTAACAGTCTGATCTGCTTCTAATCCAAGCTTTTCTACATTAATGATATCGCCTTCGGCTACTTTGTACTGCTTACCACCTGTTGCAATAATTGCGTACATATGGCACCTCCTATTATCATTACTCGCCAACTTTGGTGCTGTCTTGCAGACAGACTTCGACCTCGTTGTGCGGCATACTCACAAAATATACCATAGATTTCAGTATATGTCAAGCAAAAATATTTACATTCTTTTATTTTTTTCTTTGTGGGCGGAATCCGGTCTTTTCTTTTACAATCTCTTTATTGACATACATTTGTGCATCAGCGGATTTCATAATATCATCCGGAGATAATACAGTATCCGATGTATACAGTTGAAAACCACCCGCTACATAAATCGGATAAGGCCGGCTGCCTTCTTTATTCAGCGCATCTAATTCTGCATGAATTTTGTCAATACATTTCTGTGCCATTTCTTTAGTCACCTTACCAAGTACGAGTTTGACATATTCATCACCGCCAATACGGAAATTACATTCCATTCGCGCTTCCGGAAAATATTGTTTTGACATAATTCGGGCCGTCTGGCAAATAACATCATCCCCGGCTACATGACCGTAAGTATCATTTATGTATTTTAAACCATTGTTGTCAAAGAACAGGAAAATAAATTTTTCCTCTTCACCAATATCTGTAATCATTTCGGAAAGAATCTTATTATAGCCGTTTCTGTTATAAATACCGGTCATTGTGTCTGTGATAGCTCTTGCTTCTGCTGCCTGATGTAATTCCTTTACCGCATACTGACGACGAAGGGATTCCAGAGCAGAATTTATCTTTCGAATCCACATGACATAAATATCATTATATACAAAGTCGGAACAATCCGGTCCATAACTCAGTACCACGTATCCAAAACAGTTTCGTCCAAAATGAAGTACATTAAAGTAGTAAATACCGGGGGCCTTTGTTATATCGCCAAAGCCCGGGAAATACTCTTTTCGTGGAAAAACGGTTTTTGCGCTAAAGCGGATATCCTTAATATCATCCTCATTGACATCTCCCGGCTGCTTATCCCTTTTATCCAGTGCAAGAATTACATTATCGGTGAACGAACCTTCATGCTCTTTTGCCCTTAAAGAATTCCAATCATCGCAAAGGCAGATATGCAAATTACTGAAATCATTCAAAAATTTTGCTTTTTCACTGGCATACCAGTCAATTTTCCATATGCAGGCATGGATATCATCCGAAGAAATCATATCTTCCAGCATAAAATTATAGGTAGAATAAAAACCGTCCAGTATATTTGAATTGGCAATATGATAAGCTACCTTCTTTTCTATATTACAGCCACAGGATTTGTTTATCACAAGACGTTCTTTTTTTTCAAATACAGGAAGCTCTGTTATCCCCCATTCACTAAAAATATAATGCATGGTGCGTTCTGCAATTTCTCCGATATTTCTCATGGCAGAAGTAATCGGATAATTGCCGGAGGAAGCGTTTCCGGCATGGTCAAAGCCGGTTACCAGAATATCTTCCGGAACACTTATGCCGCGGCTCTCCAAAGCCTTATACACACTGACTGCCATGGCATCATTGGCACAGGCAATCGCCTGTGGAAGGCCTTTTTCGGAATTACATAAAAGCTCCACAAACCGCTCCCCTTCATCGTACCAGAAATCTCCATAATATATTCTGGATTCATCCACAGGAAGATTATGCGTCTTCATTGCCTGATAGTAACCGTTCAAACGACCGGTACTGTGGGGATGCCCTTTCACACCGGTCATAAAGGCTATATCGGTACAATTATGTTCTTCAATTAAATGAGAGACCAGAAAAGCCACCGAATCTGTGTCATCGCAAAAAAACTGCTGATATCCGTCGGTTTCAATATCAAGAGCCACACGTGGACCAGCAAAGTGTTCTTTGATGTAATCCATAATTTCCTGCGCATCGGTTTCGCTGGCCTGTAAGGTATCCGGTACTACAATGACAGCATCCAGGGTATCAAAATTTGCAAGCGAGATATTCTGACCTTCACCCTCCTGAAAATTCGGATATCCGTTGGTGTAAACCATGGCAGAAAAAACAGCAACATTACTTCCAACCGCAAAAGCATGGTTACTGATATGCTTTAATAATTCTGTCTGAAAAGGAAGATTGGGCTGTCCTAAAAAAACACCGATACATTTTCTTCTCTGCATTTCCTTTTCCTCCTACATCTCTTTACTGTGCTTCGGCTAACTGTTCCGCCAATGTTTTATAAACCTTTTTTCGTGTAATTTCCATCAGACCAAGCTTTGTAATATCTACAACCTCTGTCTGTACAGAGTCTAAACGGAATAAATTTCGTAATTCTTCTTTTAACTGCTCTTCCTTATTCTGATTGGAAAGATTGATAAAATCAATCAGAATAATTCCTGACAGATTACGTAACCGGATTTGTGCTGCAATTTCCTTTGCTGCCTCCATGTTAATAGAAAAGAAAGTATCTTCTGTCGGTTTTTTACCGGCAATTGCTTTACCGGTGTTAACATCAATTACTGTCAGGGCTTCTGTCGGATCGATTACTATGGTAGCACCGGAATTTAAATAAATCATTCGGTGTAATGCCTTGTCCATAAAATGATTAATACGATAACGAATCACTAAATCATTGGCATCCTCTACAAGCTCCGGTTCAACAAAAATTCCCTCAGATGTTTTCAACGGATAATTAGCAAGATATTCTTTAAATTCCTGATAAACCGTTGGAATATTTGTTACAATTTTGCTCATGGAAAGCTCTCTGTTATCACGCAGCTGCAATAAATACGGCGGTAATTCCTGATGAATTACAGAGTATTTTGCCCTATAAATTCCTGTTGTACAAATTTGATCATATTTGGCAAGCAGATGTTTTAATTCCCGTTCTATTTCAGCCGGGGCCGCATATTGGGCATTTGTTCGTGCAACCAGTCCGATGCCGTCTTTTTCAAAAGAGGCCAGATGCTCCTTTAATGTATTACGGACCGATTTTTGCTGGATTTTTTTTGATATCTGGATGCCGGAACTACCATGTACCAGTACCACATATTTTCCGGTCAGGGAAAAGGCAGTACTGACTACCGGCGCCTTTGTTTTTACCTCCTCTTTGGTAATTTGAACAATCAGTTCATCACCAACGGAAAGCTTTTTTTCAGACTGTTTTTTTATAAACAGCGGATTTACTACCCCTGATAAATCCAGATAGCAGGAAAGCTTATCAGAGATATTTACAAAGGCTGCATTGATATTTTTTACAATATTATCGATTCTTCCAACATAAATGTTGCCGACACAGGCTGTCTGCTTTTTACGGCAGGCTGAAACCTGAATCATGGATTTATTTTCAAAAACAGCGCTGATAATGCTGTTTTTGTAATTAGTAATAATCAGCTCGTTCATTTTAATTGAACTGCTCCTTTCTTACGGAACTGTCCTACATTTTATGATATTCCAATAATGGAACCAGTTTACGTTCCGGCATGGAACCTTCCTGTGTACGACGGGCAATTTCTGCCTGGGAAACTTTACGAAGCGATAAATCCGCAAAGGTTTCCAGACGATGCACCTGATAGGCATACGGGTTATATTCCCTGCCTAAATAGGCATAAAATGCTTCCATTACCGTATCCGGCTTAATGTTGTTAACACTTCCGGCCGATAACAGCATGTAAAAGACAGTGTTATTCTCATATTCCCCTGAAAATTCTGTAGTTTTTCCTTCTGCAGAAGCCTCAAAAATAAAGGTTGCAAGATCAATTTCGGCTTCCGTCTTTTTTGATTTTTTTACAATAGGAATGGATTCCTGTGCAATAAATGCCCGGAACTTTTCCTGCAATTCTTCTTTTGATAACTCTGTGTCGTATCCGTCTTTTCTCATAACAAGATAAGAAGATGCCGCAACAAGCGCCATGGCAGTTTCCCGTTTTACCTGAGGCACCGGTGGCGGAAGAATTTCTGCAGATAAAATACGCATTCCTTCGGTCATAACTTCATTTAAACGCTTTATCAGCTCGCCCATGGATGGTACCGTGTGCAGCTCTATGTCAAAATATTCACTTTCACTGGTCTGTCCGACACCAAGAGGTGCAGCAAAAGACATAATCTGATGCGGATTAAAGCCTTCGGTATACGCCACATCAAGACCGGAACGCCGTATTGCCTTCTGAAAATAGCGCATCACATCCAGATGGCTGATAAATTTCATTGTATCATATTTTGCAAATTTAATTCTGATTTCCATTGTTATTCTCTTTTCTATGTTCTTATGCCTGTATCAAAGACTCTCCTGCTTCATTTCTCGGTTCATAGCAAACACCGCCGTGGAATACCTTTGCACCACAGCCGGCACAGCCCTTGCGGCAATTTGGAGTCACAGCTTCCTCCTGGCCTTTCACATACTCTCTCCAGAGAAATGCCTTGGTAACACCGGCATCAATGAAGTCCCAAGGAAGGATTTCTTCCTTAGAACGCTCTCTGTGATTATAAAAATCCATAGTCATGCCAAGCTTTTCAAAGGACTGAACCCAGACATCAAATTTAAAATGCTCGGACCAGGAGTCAAAAATACAACCGTTTTCATACGCTTCGATAAGTAACTCACAAAGCTTTCTGTCACCTCTTGCAAAGACGCCTTCCAACATAGTAAGTTCTGCATCATGCCAGTTATACTTGATGCTCTTGTTATTTAACTGCTCCTTTAATTTTGCACTGAGCAGCTTTCTTTTTGCAATAAATTCCTCCTGCTTTGCCATTTTCGTCCACTGAAACGGAGTAAACGGCTTTGGAACAAAGAAAGAAGTACTGGTAACAATACTTACCTTACCGTTTCGCTCTGACTTCGGAATGGTGTAATACTCTCTTGCAATTTTATCGGATAATACTGCAATCTGCTCAATATCTTCCTCTGTCTCCGTAGGAAGACCAAGCATAAAGTATAATTTAACCTTATTCCAGCCACTGGTAAAAGCAGACATGGCACCGGTTAAAATGTTTTCTTCAGTCAGTCCCTTGTTAATTACGTTACGGAGACGTTGGGAACCTGCCTCCGGAGCAAAGGTCAGACTGCTCTTTTTTATATCCTGCACCTTACTCATAACGTCCAGTGCAAAAGCATCAATACGCAAGGATGGCAAGGAAATATTAACTCCCTCTTTTCGGAAGGTATCGATTAAATAATATACCAACTCGTGCAACTGAGAATAATCACTGGAGCTTAAGGAACTTAAAGATATTTCCTCATGTCCGGTATTGCGAATCATTTCCACGGCACGCTGTTTTAAAAATTCCACATCACGTTCTCTTATCGGACGATATAACATACCTGCCTGACAAAAACGACAACCACGGATGCAGCCACGCTGAATTTCCAGAACTACTCTGTCCTGTACCGCCTTTACATACGGAACCAGTGGTTTTTCCGGATAAAAGGTATCTGAAAGATTCATTTCCACCTGTTTACGTATAGTCTTTTTTGCATGTGCATTATTTGGTTCAAAAGAGGCAATAGTGCCGTCCTCATGGTAGGTAACATCATAAAAAGCCGGCACATACAGTCCCTCAATTTCTGCCGCCAATTCTAAAAACTGTTTGCGGGTGCCTCCATTTTTCTTATTTTCTTTATATGCATCTAACAGCTGGTCGTAAACGGTTTCACCTTCCCCAATGTAGAAAATGTCAAAAAAATCTGCCAGTGGTTCCGGATTATATGCACACGGACCTCCGCCAATCACAATAGGATGAGCCTCGGTACGGTCTTTGGTCCGCAACGGAATATGAGACAAATCCAGAATCTGTAAAATATTTGTATAGCACATCTCATATTGCAGAGTGATGCCGAGAAAATCAAAATCTTTTACCGGCTGCTGGGATTCCAGCGCAAACAGCGGAATATTATGTTCACGCAGAACCTTGTCCATATCCATCCATGGGGAATAGACACGTTCACAATACGTATCCTCTCTTTTATTGAACATATCATATAAAATCTGGATGCCTAAATGTGACATACCGATTTCATAAACATCCGGAAAACACATACAAAAGCGGATGTCCACCTTTGACGGATCCTTTACTACCATATTTACTTCATTGCCTATATATCTTGCCGGTTTTTCCACCTGCATTAAAATTTCATCTGATACAGCCAGTCTTCTCAAAATGCGCCTCCAAAATCATGACATATTTATAATATTATAGCACATTCACTTTAGAAAAACAATGTCTGTTGTGAGATAGTTGTACACTTCTTCTAAAATAATTTCATTTTTTAAAACAAATTTTATAAATACAAATACCAGACAGATAATTAAGGCGCATAATGTACGAAAAAGTGCTGATTTAATTTTATATTCTTCTTTCATAATATGTTCACTCCCATCCGCAATTCCAAAGTCGTAACTGCTTTTTATCAGCATATGAGGCTTATCCCGAATTTATTCATCACAGGAAAACTATTGAAATAATCTGTCGAAACGACTATAATAAGCCCATAAAGCAAAATAATAAGGAGGGCTTATCATGCCTTGGTGTCCAAAATGTAAAAATGAATATCGTGCCGGAATTACCATCTGTCCGGACTGTAAAGAAGAGTTAATGGAAGAATTAACAGAATCCATTACCCTGGATTATGTACCACTGTTTCAAACAGCAGATGAAGAACTAAAAAATAAATTGGTAAAATATCTGATTCACTGCGGACATAAAATTCAGGAAGAATCTGTCGTTGCAGAAACAGAAGAAGGGAATCAGCACCTTCATGCCATCTTTGTTCCGAAAGCAGACTATCAGGAAGCTATGCAGGAAATTCATACCGTAATCTCCTATGATGCCAAGCAGGAAGCAGGTATTGAAGATATAAAGCCTCGTCGTCGTGCTCCGGAACCATCCACTGTTTACGTTGACGCAAAGGCACGTTATCAGGAGTACAAGTCTTCCGGTATCATGTTCCTTGCCTTCGCTGCATTATTCCTTGTATTTGGTGTGCTAAACGTTGCCGGAGTGGTTTCCATTATGGCTTCCGGTGTTTCCCTGTTCCTGATTTTTGGTGCCGCTGTCGCTTTTCTGGCAGCCGGAATCAGTTCTTTAAAAAAGATTTCTTCCATGAAGGAGGAAGTTTCTGCTGAAGAACAGACTACAGATGAAATCATGGAATACTTAAAAGAAAACTTTTCAAAAGAAACTTTACTTGCCGGTGTCAACGAAGAACTCACCGGAGAATTACTGTATTTCCGGTTATTTGAGCAGATGAAGGAAGCTGCCGTTTCAAAATTCCCGGAAGCCGATGAGAATTATTTAGATGCACTGTTAGAAGAATATTATAATTCCCTTGACCTTTAAAAAAATATCAGGATGCAGTCTTTTTCCACGGACCGCATCCTGTTTGTTTTTTATATTTCAAAAGAAAACAGTTCTTCCAATTCTTCTTTGCTTAAGGAATTAATAAATACTTCCTTCGACTCAATAACAGAATCAGAAAGTTCCTTTTTCTTTTTTTGTAATTTATAAATTTTTTCCTCAATAGTTCCTTTGGTAATCAGTTTGATTACCTGCACGGAATTCTTTTGTCCGATACGATGGGCTCGATCCGTTGCCTGGTCTTCCACCGCCGGATTCCACCATGGATCAAAATGAACAACCGTATCCGCTCCGACCAGATTCAGTCCGGTGCCTCCGGCTTTTAAAGAAATCAGGAACACCTGTCCTTCTCCCGCATTAAATCTTTTTACATATTCATTACGTTCAGACACCTTGGTACTGCCTTCCATGTAAAAATACTCATATTTTAACTCATCCAATGATTTTTGAATAATTTCCAGCATAGAGGTAAATTGAGAAAACACAAGAATTCGGTGTCCATTGGACACTAAATCCGGCAATATCTGAAGAAATAACTCCAATTTTCCGCTCTCTCCCTCATAATTATCCAAAAATGTTCCCGGATGGCAACAAATCTGGCGAAGTCTCGTTAATGCCGCAAGAATCTGGAACCGGGCATGTCCCATATTTTCAAAACCAAAATCCTCACCCAATTCGCCGCGGAAGCTTTCCAGGAAGGAAAGATATATTTTCTTCTGTTCCAAAGTCAAATCGGTTAAGAACTTTGTTTCTACCTTTTCAGGAAGCTCCTGCAATACATCCTTTTTCATACGTCGCATAATAAACGGACGGATACGCTTATTTAAACTTGCCAATGCCGCTTCATCATTTTTCAGAATCTGCTTTTCGTACTGTTTCACAAAACGCGAATGGGTCAGCAGATAGTATGGCATCACAAAGTCAAAAATAGACCATAGTTCTGACAGGGAGTTCTCAATCGGAGTACCTGTCAGTGCAAAACGATGGGATGCATTTAATGCTTTTACTGATTTGGCATTTAAGGAAGCCGCGTTTTTTATAAACTGGGCTTCATCCAGAAATACAGTATGAAACTGCTTTTCTTCATAGTTGGATATATCACGGCGCAGAAGCGGATAAGATGTAATATATACATCTATTCCCTCTTTTGCTTTTACCATAGCCAGACGTTCCTCCGGGGTTCCGGTTACCACAAGGCAGCGAAGCTTTGGTGTAAAGTTTTCCAGCTCATCCAGCCAGTTATACACTAAAGAAGTCGGACAAACTATCAGAAACTGATTTTCTGCATCCCGTTCCTTCATTGCTTTCATATAAACAATAGCCTGTAATGTTTTACCAAGACCCATATCATCTGCAAGGATTCCCCCAAGCTGATGGTCAGCCAGCGTCATCAGCCATTGATAACCTACTTCCTGATATGGACGAAGAGTTGCATTTACTTCTGATGGGAGTTCATAATTTTGCTGTTCCATATTGGATATGGTTTCAATCAACTGATGAAATTCCTCATTTCTGCGAACTTCTACAGCTGTCTCATCAAACAAATCATCCACATACAATGCAAGTCCCTTGGCTAACCGGAAGGTATCCTGTCCTTCCATTTCCTTGGCTGATATGTTTAAATTATCCAAAAGGTTTACCATTGTTCCGATTTCCTCGGATTCCAGATCAATAAAACTGCCGTCTGACAAGCGGAAAAACTTTCTCTTTAAACGGTAAGAACGGAATAAATGCTGCAGCTCTTCCTTGGAAATGTCACCATAGCTTAGCTGAAGTTCCAGTAGGTCAATATCCTTGGAAACACTTAAGCCCACGGAAAACGAGTTACTTTGCTTTGTTTTCATTTTGCGGAATGCTTCGGAATAAAAAACCTCGCCATACTCCATCAGTTTTGTTAAACCTTCCTGTAAAAACAAATAAATCTCACTGTCTGCTTTTAAAAGATAAAATCCACTGTATGGTTCAAAGCCCAGTTCTTCCAATTGATTGATAACCGCCATTTCTTTTTCTCTCTGACGAAGAACAATAAATTCCCCGCTGTTTAGATTTTCAAAGGAATTAAAACGGTATTCGTCATATTTAAAAAACAACTCAGCTTTTACATAATTCTGATATTTATCAAAATATAGTTCAATGTGCAAATCCGGAGAAATATATCGTTCCTTTAACTCCTCCGGAACTAAAATATCCATGGTTCCGTGTAGCTTTGGTAATACATTCTGTAAAAAACGCTGCTTATAAATCCCTTGAAATACCAAAGGCTTTTTATCACCACCCAGACTATTAAAAAACGGCAGAAAGTTACGCAAAAACTGCTTGTCCGGCAGAAATAAAAACCGGTCACGGTATAAAATTTCACCATTTTCCGATACAGGAATTACCGGTTCCCTGTCCTTATAATCCAGAGATATAAAGTCCTCATCTGCCTGCAGCTCAATTTCAACATTTGGATTTTTCGGAATGCAGCGCACTTCTTCATATAAGTTACCGTAAAGCTCCAGTGTAAACGGAGTTCCTGCAAACTGGCGTAAAAACTTAATAAACAAAAATTTAGAAAGCACCATCTGGGATTTTAAGAATATCTGTCCGGCATCCTTTCCTTCTGCCAGTTCGGTGACATCATAAATTTCCAGTAAAAAATCAATGATTGCTTTGGAAGTGCGGTCAAAAGCACTTTCACCGGCAATATAGCGGAATTCCTTGCCAAGCAGAATATTTTCACGTCTTATATAATCTTCTAAAAACTTTTTAATATTCTGTACCTTATACATTTTAGTACTGCCGGCTTTTAAGGAAATATATGCTTTGCCCGCATTATTACGAAGCATGGAAGGCAGGGTAATAACAGGCTCAATGCGAAATACTTCTCCGGTCATTGCCATTGTCTCTTGATTATCAAAATATTCCAGTACCTGATAGGCCCGTTTTTCCTCCGGATTTTTGGGAAGATTACCTTCCGAGCGTTCCTGATGCTTTAAAAGCATCAACAATGCTGCCACTACATGCTTACAGGCGCCCTTTTCTTTGACAGAACTTGGACAATTACAGCTGGTCAAAAAAGAACCGTCTTCCTGTTCCTCAATCATAACGGTATAGTTATAGTTGCCTTTGACAATGATTTTGTATCGTTTTCCTGCTTTAGAATAAGAGGCATTCTGAATGCGCCCGCTCTGGAAGTATTGCATACCCCGCATAAACATTTTTTCGCTGGAAGCCAGATTACGAATCATGTTTTTTGTCAACTGTATCATACGCGTCCTCCGAATGTATCTGTTAAATATCAAGCTTCAACTGAATTTCTTCTTCTGCTTCTAATTTAAAGTCTTCTACCTTTTCCGGCTTCACAATCGGAAGCTCATCTAAGGATGCCAGACCGAAGTTTCGTAAAAAGTCATCCGTAGTTCCGAACAAAATCGGACGACCGGGTGCATCCAGACGACCGATTTCTGCAATCAGATGGTATTCCACCAGCTTATTGATTGCATGGTCACAGCTTACACCACGAATAGCTTCAATTTCCTGTCTCGTAATTGGCTGCTTATAAGCCACTATAGACAAGGTTTCCAAAAGAACATCTGTCAGTACATGTTTTTTCGGCACATGGGCAATCTTAATAATTGCTTCATACATATTCTGTTTCGTAGACATCTGAAAGGAGTCATTCACTTCGATAATCTGGATACCACGGTCTGCAGAATCATATCGGTCCATCATATTCCGGACAACTCTGCGCACTGTATCTACATCATGTCCCAGTGCTTGGGCAATACGTTCTGCTTCCACAGCCTCTCCCATGGTAAATAATATTGCCTCAATTTGTGCCTCTAATTCCTGTATTTCCATTTGCTTTTTATCCTTTCTATCCCTGCTTACAGCTGGCTTTCATCAATTTCAATGACATCTGTTGCCAGATACTCAATCATTATATCATCAAAAATTTCTTCCTGCATGATATGTATCCGCCCCATTTTCATCAGTTCCAAAATACAGAGGAAGGTAACGATTAAATCCATTTTATCATGCTGTTCCTCCAGGAGTCTGCGGAAACTGAATTTTTTGTGAGCAAGACCATATTCCTGTACATATCGCATTTTTACAGACAGGTTGACCTCTTCTTTTTCTATTTTGCCGAATTTGCTTCGAACCGGGTCAATTTTATCCACCTGTTTTTTCATGACAGAACGGAAAATATCGTTCAGCTTTGACAGGGTTAAATCTGACAGCAGTTCATCTAAGCGGACTTCTTCTTTATAGTCTGCTACTTCAGGCGGCAGGGTGCTCTTTTTGAAAAACATTTTTTCCGCATCCAACTGACGATCCTTTAACTCCAGAGACATAAATTTATACATCTTATACTCTAACAGGCGTTCTACCAGTTCCTGTCTTGGATCCTCCGGTTCTTCCTCTTCCGATTCTTCCCTTGGCAGCAGCATTCTGGACTTGATTTTTAGAAGAGTCGCTGCCATAACAAGGAACTCACTCATATTATCTAAGTCCTGCTTTTCCATTTCTTTTAAATATTCCATATACTGCTCGGTAATCAGCGCAATCGGAATATCGTAAATATCAATTTTATTTTTTTCTATCAGATGCAGAAGTAAATCTAACGGTCCTTCAAACACCTCTAATTTTACTGGGATAGCCATGTAAAGTTACTCCATTTCTGTTTCTTTCTGTACAGGTGTTTTTCCTGTTCCTTTTAAAACAAGAAAATTAACCTCTACTCTGTTAAAAAAACGCAGTGGTATAGTATGGGAACCGAGCCCGCGGCTGACATACATAAACTTATCTTTCGATAGCGTAGCCAGTCCGGCATCACAGCCCGCAGGTAAGCGAAGCCGCGGAGAAACTACGCCACCAATTCCCGGCAGGCGCAAAAGTCCTCCATGTAAATGACCGGACACAATAAAGTCTGCGTGATATTTATCATATAATGTGGCATATTCCGGATTATGCGCCATCATAATATGGAAACTGTTCTCAGGTACAAAAAGCTCCGGCAGGCAGTCTGCTTTTTTACATAGTTTTCCTTTTTTATAATATTCCTTCGGCAGCGAAAGACCGGAAATATAAATTCCCTGATGTGTTTGTAAGTATGCACCCGAGTTATCTAAAAGATAAGCCGAACCACGGATTTTTTTTTCATAGTTCTGCCATTCCTCAGGATGTTTTTCCTTCAAGGAAGATTCATGATTTCCCATGGAATAAAACATTGGTACACCAAGGTCCGATAAGGAAGCGAAAAAATTTTCTGCCTGCAGATTCTCTGTTTTGTGTTTATCAACAAAATCTCCGGCCAGTAATATCATATCCGGTGCAAAATCAAAAATACGCTTCACCAGTTTATCAAACCGCTTACGATTATTATGTAAATCCGACATCAGGCAAATACGAAGCTCTGTATTTTGGGGCAGTTTTTGTAATTCTACAGCTGTAGATGTATACTGAACCAAAGTATGCTGCATCCATTCATAAAAAAGCCAAATAACTCCTGCCACCGGCACGAAAAGTAATAAATACCACCACATATTTCTTCCTATCATAAAAACGCCACAAGGCAATTAATTTTTCTCCACCTATAAATATAACTGTTTCAAGTTTTTATGTCAAGAAGTTACGGTCTCTCTTGAATTAAAAAAGTCCTAAAATTTGTTTTATGTAGTCCAAATAGGTTGCCTCATTGACATCTTTCTCCGCAATCAAGGCAACTCGACCGATTTCTTTTCCATTTAAAGAATAAACAATTGCTCCCAGTTCATCTCCCTTTACTATCGGAGCCGTTATTTTTTCATACACCAGAACTTCCTTTGTTATCAGGGATAAATCTTCTTTTGACATGGATATATACTGAAAGTTTTCTTTTGGTGTCAATGCCAGCTCCTGATTCAGACTTTTTTCTACAAGAAGACGTACCGGTGCCATGTCATCATGCTCATCAATATAAATTTTGCACTGGGAAAATCCATAGTTTAACAATGTTGCCGCCTCTTTAAAACGTGTTTTCGTGTCAGGTGCAGAAAGCACAACGGCAATCATATCAATATCATTTCTTGTTGCTGTAGCACTTAAGCAATATCGTGCCTTAGACGTAGATCCGGTCTTGAGTCCGGTAATACCTTCATAAGAAGTCAACAGTTTATTTGTATTGGTAAGTCCGAATTCCGTAGAACCGTTTTTGGTAGTATGTATCATAGAATCAATACGGGTTGTAGTATATGTCATAATATCAGGAAAGCGTGTCATCAGTTCTTTTGACATCAAGGCAATATCATATGCACTGGATACATGTCCGTCCACGTCCAGACCACAGCAGTTCACAAAATGGGTATCAGTCATACCAAGTTCCTTTGCTTTCCTGTTCATTTCGTCTACGAAAGCTTCTTCTGTACCGGCAAGATGTTCAGCCATGGCAACACAGGCATCATTGGCACTGGAAATACAGATACACTTAATCATTGTTTCTACCGTCTGCTGTTCTCCCGGCTCCAGATATACCTGGGAACCTCCCATACTTGCAGCATGGTCTGTGGTTGTCACTACCATATCTTTCGTAATTGTTCCATCCTCTAAGGCTTCATAAATCAGTAAGAGTGTCATAATTTTTGTAATACTTGCCGGTGGTAATACTTTGTGCATGTCTTTTTCATGTAAAATGGTTCCTGTTGATGCTTCCATCAGAACATATGATTCCGACAACAATTGTGGTTTTGATGATTCATCCGCCAGACATATAATACTCTTAGGAAGTATCATCAGACAAAACAGTATAATTGCGATACAGGCTTTCGTTTTTCTTTTTTTTCCGCTCATTTCTTCCTCCAAAAAAGATTCTGTACCACATTATATTTTTTAAGTTCTTTGATAATTCCTCTTCATACATATTTTTATAAAAAACACTTTGTAAAGCAGACAGCATAAAAGAATCCCATAACTATGATTTTAAGGTTCAGATATTATTCTCATTTTATAAAATCATACTTATGGGATTCTGTTTTAACATTTTAACCAATTTTAATTTAAAATCTTGTACAACCGTCTTTTGTGACGATACCAAGTACATGCTTCGGTGCTTCTACATGTTCTTTACTAAGCTTATATGCTGCACTAAGTCTCGGAGATGCAGATTTTAACTTTGTCAAATCATTAGCATACAGTCTGGCAAGTGATTCTCCCTTGCGAACATAATCTCCAACCTTTTTATGAATTTTGATACCGACACTTAAATCAATTTCACTTTCTTTGGTTTCTCTTCCGCCGCCAAGTACTAAAGAAGTCATACCAATCTCGTCGGTAAGAATTTCTTCCACATAGCCATCTTCCATAGAAACAATTTCTTCCACAAATTCAGTGCGCGGAAACTTTTCCGGATTCCATACATAAGAAGCGTCACCGCCCTGGGCCTCTACAAATTCCGCCAGCTTTTTCAAAGCGCTGCCATCTTCAATAGTGGAACTTAAAAGTGCTTCTGCTTCGGACACTGTTTTTACCCTTCCCACACCAAGTAACATATAGGATGCCAGTGTTAAGCATGCTTCCAGCAAATCTGCCGGTCCCTGTCCTTTTAATGTTTTGACAGCTTCCTTTACTTCCAGGGCATTGCCCACATAGTTTCCAAGCGGCTGGCTCATATCGGACAAAACCGCATAGGTTTCTCTTCCGACACCGTTACCAATTTCTACCATGGTTTTTGCAAGTGCTTCAGCTTCATCTAAAGTCTTCATAAAGGCACCGCTGCCGCATTTTACATCCAATACGATAACATCGGAGCCTGCTGCAATTTTTTTACTCATAATACTGGAAGAAATCAGTGATATATTATCAACCGTTGCCGTAACATCACGAAGTGCGTACATTTTTTTATCCGCCGGAGCCAGATTAGCTGTCTGACCAATAATTGCCAGTTTCATACGGTTGACATTATCAAAAAACTGCTGCTCCGATAAGGATACCGAAAAGCCGGGAAAACTCTCTAATTTGTCTATGGTTCCTCCGGTGTGGCCAAGCCCGCGGCCGGACATTTTTGCCACCGGAACGCCAAGAGCCGCTACCATCGGACCAATAATCAACGAGGTTTTATCTCCCACTCCACCGGTGCTGTGCTTATCTGCCTTTTTCCCAATGATTGGAGATAAATCCAGTACGTCACCGCTGTTTACCATTGCCATGGTAAGATCTATGGTTTCCTGCAGATTCATTTCTTTTAAGCAAACTGCCATTAAAAATGCTGACATCTGATAATCCGGAATGGTTCCGTTTGTAAAGCCCTCCACAATAAAATTGATTTCTTCTTTTGTCAGAACCTCGCCTTGCTTTTTCTTTGTAATTAAGTCATACATTCTCATAGCCAACACCTCCAACACATGCTGCAACATAAACTTCTCTTTTTACTATGATACCGATTTCTGTACTATTTTTCAAGTATATTTACAGAGTTTTTTCGTTTTTTTATTGACGAATCCGTTTTCTTTTACTATTATAAATATAATTGTATTTATTTCATTGCATTATTACATTAAATCAAGAAAGCAGACATTCCATAATGAATACATGAAAGCAAAACAAAGGAATGTCGCAAGGAGGACAAAATGGGATTTAAGTATGTAAAAGAACTGATTTCTCCGGATGAGTTAAAAGAACGCTATCCTCTGACGGAAGAATTAAAGCAGATGAAAGCAAAGCGTGATGAAGAAATCCGCCATATTTTTGAAGGCACCGACAATCGTTTTATTGCCATTATCGGACCTTGCTCCGCCGACAACGAGGACGCTGTTTGCGAATATATCAATCGTCTTGCTAAAGTACAGGAAAAAATCAAGGATAAAGTATTAATTATCCCTCGTATTTATACAAATAAACCTCGTACTACCGGTGAAGGTTACATGGGACTGGTTCACCAGCCGGACCCACATAAAAAAGCCGATTTTCAGGAAGGTCTTCATGCAGTAAGAAAAATGCACCTTCGTGCCATTAAAGAAACCGGTCTTCCGGCTGCTGACGAAATGTTGTATCCTGAAAACTTCCCATACATCGATGACCTGCTCTCCTATATTGCCGTAGGTGCCCGTTCTGTAGAAGACCAGCAGCATCGTCTTACGGTTTCAGGCATGGATGTTCCGGTTGGTATGAAAAATCCAACCAGTGGTGATTTTTCTGTTATGCTGAATTCCTGTGTAGCTGCACAGATTCCGCACACTTTCCTGTACCGTCAGTGGGAAGTGGATACTCCCGGCAATCCTCTGACCCACACTATTTTACGTGGTGCGGTAAATAAACACGGTCAGTGTATTCCAAACTATCATTATGAAGATTTAATGAGACTGCTTGCCATGTACGAAGAGCGCCCGATTTTAAAGAATCCGGCTGTTATTGTTGACGCCAACCATTCCAACTCTAACAAGAAGTTTAATGAACAGCCTCGTATTGTTTCTGAGGTACTTCACAGCAGACACATGAACCCGGCACTGGAAAAAATGGTAAAGGGCGTCATGGTAGAAAGCTACCTGGTAGAAGGAACCCAGAAGCTTTCCGAAGGTACTTACGGTAAATCCATTACTGATCCTTGCCTTGGCTGGGAGGCTACCGAGAAGCTGCTTTATACAATTGCAGAGAGAGTTTAGTATCTATAACAGTTACAGGCCGGAAAATTTCCGGCCTGTAATTTTAGATTTCATTCATGAGATGATATACAATATGCAGATGTTCACCATAGGTTACTACTCCAACCACCTTCTTCGTATAAGACACCTTCGGTGGAATAAATACAATATCCTTTATCTGAAATCGCTCCTGTTCAGCCGGAATATCAATTTTCATTAAGTTTGTAACTCCTTAGTCACGGCCTTTTGTTCCTGTGTATCCCATAATATTTGCCATTTTTTCCGATAAAGCATTCTTATAACAATTATGAGAACACAAAAGAACCGAATCAATTAGTGTTGGCTCCAGATGTGCCATCAACGACAGCACAAAGTATTTGATTTTCTTGCTTTTTATTTGCTTAAGCAGTTTCTTCTGTATCTGCGCTGCATTTTCTTCTAATGATACCTTGAAATTATAGTCATAGGTAATGGCTATTCCGGAAGTCTGGTTTGACATTGCATCATTGCCTTCTCTTATACTAACCGGAATTCCAATCACTTTGCTTTCAGGAAACTTCTTGAGTAGCTTTGCTAACAGATAACTGTTCAACGTAACACCATCCGGACAGACAGATTTCAGTTCATCCGCATTATAAGTTTGAATTACTATCTCAGAAGAATGATTTTTCCAATAGGTTTTATGTGTGGAATCATATGCTTCCCAAGTGAACGTTTCCTCTTTTGCGTGAATGATATAAGTTCGGACTAATTCTCCGTTTTTCAGGTCAAAGGGCTGTTTTTCACTTTCCTTCAGAAGTTCCTTCCAGTCATGCCGTTCAAAGTACATTTTGCAGCCACTTTGCTCCATCTTCTCATAATAAGCCTCGCCACTTTCTTCTAACACAATTTTTGACATAGTAGCTTCATTATGCGCATAGGCAGTCTATACCGCCTGTTCCAATTCTTTTTCTGGCACTGCACCAGAAAAGGTCACTACCATGGAAATATAAACATTCGGTTCAAACAGATTAGGTCGTTCTGAGCTTATGTAATTTTTGTTTTGCATAATTTTTTTCATATCTTCCTCAATATTAACTAAGATACTTTGAAATTCCCTTCACCCAGAGTTTCATCACAAAACCTTGTGGCAGCAGTTTTACCCATACATGCTGGCACTTGACATACAAAGAACAAACCGACATGTCTCTTCCTTTTTTGGCATCTTTCAACGCCTGTGTTACCACCCTGTCAGCAGTCACAATGCCCGGAAATTTAATCTTCTTTCCGTTTCTCTCTTTTTCCAGCAGTTCCGTATCCACCCAGCCGGGACAAACCGCTGTCGCTGTAATACCGGTACCCTTCAGTTCTACATTTAATGCTCTGGAATAGCTTCGTTCAAAGGCTTTGGTAGCAGCATACAAATTGATGTATGGGTTCGGTTGAAATGCTGAAGCCGAGGAAATATTCAAAATTCTGCTTCCATTACTCATATACGGAATGCACATCCGGCACAACAGAACCGGAGCTTTGCAGTTGACATCTACTGTTTTAATGATTTCTTCATCTGAAAACTCCTGATAAGACCCCATTTTTGCCAGTCCGGCATTATTTATCAAATACTGTATCTGCGGTGTTTCTTCTGCTAAAAGCAGTTCCAGTTTTTTCAACTGCCCGCTGTCGGAAAGGTCCACAAAAACAGGTCTCACCGTTTCTCCAAATTGTTCACGTAGTTCTTTTAATTTCTTTTCATTTCTGGCAACTGCCCATATTTCATCCGGCTTTTCTTTTATAATTTGTTTTACAAATTCTTGTCCGATTCCTCCTGTTGCCCCTGTAATAATCGCTATTTTCTTCATGATTTTATCCTTTCATTACCGTTCGTTCCAAATCTTCCACGGAAATCATTTCAAACTCTGTAGTAAATAACCGTTTCAACGAATACAAATAAACTACGCCCCATAAATAATCTGCCAGTTTTATTCCGGAGCCTTCCACCATTGTGCCTTCCTTCTGCCCCTGCTCAATAATCTGCGCTGTCACCTGATACAATTCTGTCTGATAAGTGCTGTTTTCAGAAGAATACTCCTTGTTTTTTTCAAAAAGCATCTGGGTATTTAATGTGATTTTCGCTGCAAACATTTCATCTTCCTTCAGTTGCTTCAAAACATATTCCGCTAACAAATGTAACTTCTTCTTTGCATTAACAAAAGGTATATGTACAAGCAGCTTAATTTTTTGCAAGTCTTCTTTAAAATCAACCAGTTTTATAATTTCCTGAAATAAGGCTTCTTTTGACTCAAAATACACATAAATGGTTCCCTGACCAATACCTATATTTTTTGCCAAGTCTCCGATTTTTGTACCGGCAAAACCGTTTCTGGCAAAATAAAGCAATGATTTTTGTAAAATTGTTGTCCGCATTTCATCTCTGATTTCCTGACAACGTTCCTTTGATTTTGGCATAAAATTATCACCTCGTTTTTATGAATGAATATTTGTTCATTCATAAAATAACATAAGATTATATATTTGTAAAGAAAAAAAGACTTTTCCTACCTTGATTTCTAACTAAAAATCCTAAAAGTACGAAAAGTCTTTTTCTCTTTCTACTGTATTTCAAACTCTACCCAGTAGTCAAAGGTATCATAATTGGCGGTTCCTCTAAAATCCATAAAATCCTTTATCAAACGATAGGTACCGCTTGGCAGTTCGCCAAACATCCAGTTCCAGTTAATTTCAAATTCGATGGTATCTTCCATCGGAATCAAATATGCAAGGCTATTCCAGGCTCTGCCATCTACGCCTTCCGGTAACGGTAATTCTTCTACGGTCTTCCATGTCCCATCAATCAGAGAAATCAATCGATACGGCTCTCCTGTTTGCAAAGTTCCTGTTGGTTCGCCTCCGGATTGGGTACAAACCAAAGTTAATCCTGTGGAGGTTACATCTTTTACAGAAAGAGTCAGTCCCCAATTTGGGAATGCCTGGTCTAATGTCTGCTTATTTTGTGCATCGTCAGTTGTTTGTACATCAGTGTCTGTCGCTGGTAAAGCTTCTGTTTTAGCATTGTCTCCATTTGTAGTATCAACTTCTGCAGAATTATTTACATTCGTATTATAGTTTATAGAAGTATTTTTTTCTGCGAATGAGTGCTCTTCCATTTGTTCATTTTTCGATGTTGTCTTACTTCCTGAGTTTAGAATAAAAGTTTTAATACTAAGTCCTGCAATGATACACAAACCTGCAGCCAGTACCCCCCATTTTGCCCAGTGATATGTTCTCTTATTTTTTGCTTTTTCAGTCACTTTAAGTACCTCCTGTTCTGAGTGCAATTTTTCTTTCGAACATTCATAATTTTCCACAGCCTTTGGTGCTGCTTCTGCTATAAATTCTTCCTTCACCTGCCCAATGGCAATTAATAACTTTTCTTCTCTCATATTGTGATACCTTCTTTCTCCAGAACCTGCTTTAATTTGTTACGGGTACGAAGCAATATCATTTTCACCTTGCTTTCGCTGATGGCAAATTCTTCCGCAATCTCTGTAATAGAACATAAATACCAGTACCTCTGCAGAAATATTTTACGTTTTTCTAAAGAAAGCTCTTCCAGAAATCTATTTAATATTTCCGTAAAAAGGTTGTCAGAAACTGCCTGCTCCGTAGTATTTGCTGCAGGTATACACTCTGCCAGTTCCTCTAATGCAAAAGGAATCTGGCCGCCGCCTCTTTTTTTGCTGTTATTATAACGATACTTTGATATCGCAAGATTGCGGGTAATTTTACCAAGAAATGCTGACAATTTGTTTGGAATCTGCGGCGGAATGCTTTCCCATGCCTTTAAGTACGTATCATTGACACATTCTTGTGTATCTTCCTCGTTATATAGGATATTATAAGCAATCACATGACAGTATTTCCCATATTTCTCCGCAGTTTCCGATATGGCAGTTTCCGAGCGCTCGTTGAATAATTCTATTATTTTTCGGTCTTCCATGGAATCCTCCTTTGTTTTTACAAGCAGATTTTTTTTCTGTTGTTTTTCAGGCCTTTCATCCTGATAGACGTCAAAAAATGACTTACGTCACACGATTATAAAAAAACTGTCACAAAATTAAATCCGTGACAGTTTTTTCTCTACTTTCGGTTAATATACTTCTCCTTATACGCAAGAATTGCCGCAATCGTCTTGGAATCAGAAATTTCACCGGATAATATCATATCAATAAGTTCTTCCAAATCGTACTTTTTCACCTCTAAAAATTCATCCTCGTCCAAATTCTGTTTGGTTGGAATCAGGTCGGTAGCACAGTAAATCTCGATATACTCATCGCAGTAAGCAAAGGCAGAATAAAACTTAAGAAGAAGGTCAATGTTATTGCACTTAAAACCGATTTCCTCTTCACATTCTCTGGCTGCCGCTGTTTTACGGTCTTCCCCCGGATTTAAGCAACCGGCCGGGATTTCTAAAGACGTCTTGTCACAACCGGACCGATACTGACTCACCATATAAATCTTACCGTCTGCATCCACCGGAACTACCGCTGCTGCACCATTATGATGCAGATAGTCCCATTTCATGATGTGACCTTCCGGAGTCTGCATGGTATCCTCGTAAAAATCAAGAATTTTTCCTTTGTACTTTAATTCTCTGCCGATTCGTTTGATTTGATCCATGGTTCTTCTCTCTTTCTTTACTGTATACTGTTGTTATAAAGCTCAAGCATTTGTGCCATCAATTCGCTATCAAGCTCATACCCTTTATGCTTATCGAAGTGTTCTTTATAATATGCTGCCCGCATTTCTTCCGTTAGTTCTCCAACACTTTCTTTGTATGCATCTGCAGCAACATTATATTCTATTACATAGTTTCTTCTGGCTTCTGAGCAAAAGATATAGTTATGTCCTCTGTCCTTGTATCGTACAAAGGAAACTCTGTCATCATCCTTAAATTTTTCAAAATAGCGTTCAAAACTGATTGAAATCGGAATCATCTCATCATCTTCACTGTGAACAAACATTACCTGTGCCTCGGTAGCATCCAGACTGTTAAGAATACTCATGGATGCATAATCTCCGAAAGTCTTCTTTTCATGTTTCTCCAAAATCGGTAGTGCAAAATCAATGACATTTCCAACAATATTTCTTCCTTCTGTTTCCAGCATATCAAGTGACTCATTAAAGCCTGAAACAATAACTGCCGCCTTTACATCCGGATGAAGCTTGGTTACCGAGCCAACAGAATAACCGCCCCAGCTGTGTCCCCAAAGGACAATAGGAAGGCCTGCAAATTCTGATTTAACAAATCGAAGCGCATAGTTCAAATCTATGATTCCCTGTGGCAAGCCACCCACTGCATTGCCTTCACTTTCATCATTACCTGTGGCATCATAAGCGAATACCCAGTAACCGTTACTTGCAAAATAATCAGCAATATTCATATAGCTGCGATGACCACCACCGCCAAAGCCATGGGCAATCACAACCAGACCTTTTGCCTGTTCGCTGTCTCTGTAATACTTATAACCTGTCAGTTTTTGCCCTTTATCTGATGGAAAAGTATATTTATCCCGTAAAAGTCCGTCAAAATCCTCGATACTCCATGCCAATGGCTCATAAGTAGTAAAACGTTTTCCAAAATTATCATTATATACAGACATAGCCAACGGTTTTGGAAGGATTAAAATGGTCAGAAGAAGTAAAGCAAAAATAACAGTCAGAATAATTAGTACAATTTTTACTTTTTTAGACATAATTAAATTCCTTTCTGACAAGTTACCATATAGTTCAAAAAACTATGGTTCTTCAAAATACATTTTTAAATCAATATTTTTACAGTCATATCCTACAAATTTGATATCATTACGCCCCTGCTTTAAAGAAATTGTTTTGATTACAGCTGCTGAATTTTCCGTGTTACACTCTACAAGAGTGATGACATTTCCATCTGCATCCACATGTATGAGCTTTCCCATACCGGCAGTCAGAGAGCACAAAATCTCCATGGATAACTCCTGTTCTTCTGCTAAATGCCAAGTGTGCAACGTCTGACGTCCGTCAAATTGAGATACTGTAAATGAATAACCACCCTCAATCGAGTTAAACACAGAACCTGTTTTGGAATAACGGTCTCCCTGACTTGCCAGCTTTTCCAAAGAATCATATTCTTCTTTTGCATAGGTATTGCTACAGCCAATCATGAAGAATGCAAGCAATACTGCAAACAACAATTTTATCTTCTTCATATCAAATTTTACTCTCCTGCAAATTTTATTTCTTCATACCGGTAGCTTTTTCATAGCAGGCATCGCAAGCTTTTATAACTGCATTTCTAAAGCCGGCTTCTTCTAACGCAGCCACTGCCGCAATGGTAGTTCCGCCCGGAGAACATACGTTATCCTTTAATTTTCCCGGATGTTCTCCTGTTTCCAGAAGCATTTTCGCAGAGCCAATAACGGTCTGAGCTACCATTTCATAGGCTGTAGCCCGCGGAATTCCAAATTTAACAGCGCCGTCTGCCAGGGCTTCCATAAAAATATATACAAAAGCCGGAGAACTTCCGTTAGCCACCACCGCAGCGTCCATTAAACGCTCCGGAAGCTCTACCATTTTACCCACCGTTTCAAATAAATCCTGCACTAATTTTTTTTCTACAGCTGTAAAATCATCACTGCCATAGCAAACCGCAGTCATACCTTCCCCCACCATAGCAGGTGTATTTGGCATGGTACGGACAATTTTTGTTTTACCGCCGGTTTCTTTGCTTAAATAATCAACGGTTACACCCGGTGCCAGGGAAATAATAATTTGTCCTTCAAAGGAATTTGCCTTAATCACAGGCAGAACTTCACCAAAAGATTGCGGCTTTACTGCCAAAAGCACACATTCACTGGATTTAATAAGATTTTCTAAGGATTCCGCTTGTTCTACTCCTGTAGTTTCATGTGCTCTTTTGTTGCTGAAGTCATCTGCACAAAAAAATGTAAGATGTTCTGCCCCCAGTAACTTTGTTGCTCCCATAAGCAATGGTAATCCCATATTTCCTGCACCAATAAAACCTATTTTTTTCATAATAAAATTCCTCCTTTAATACCTTTTACCCTATTTTTTTATTATTAAATGATGAAAAAAAGCAATCTGCTTATACTCTTCTACATCTTCTACCCGATGTTCTACCTGAAGCATCTTTTCCTGCCATTCTGCATTTTTATGTACTTCCTGGTTCTGCTGTAAATCCCAGAAGGTACGCATACCCAGCGTTTTTGTGATTTTTAAATCAGGACACCAGCTTTCGATATCCTTATCCTCATAGTAATGAATGGCACCGTACTGAGAGGTTGTACTATTTTCACCGTTAAGCAGGCTGTTTGCATGATCAAATTCATTTAACAGTACTACCATCTGCATGACACGACCAGGACGATTATGTTTTACAAGAGAAATTCTTCCGTCTTTCTTCAATACTCTTGAAAATTCCTTTAAAATTGCTTCTCTGTCCAAGGCATATTCTAACACATTATGACAAATGATTATATCAAAGCTCTCAGATGGCAATTCCTTTAGCTTGTCTGTACTGCCACTCATCTGTTCATAAGAGTAATCCTTCCAGCGGTTATTCACTGCATCTTCCGAAGGTTCAATCGCAATTACTGTATTGTTTTCTGCAAAATAATTTGCCGTCACACCGGTTCCACTGCCAAAATCCAGTATTCTTTTATTTTCAATATCGCCTAATTGCTGCCATACCATACGCTTCATTAGCGCTTCCCATGGCGGCAGAGATTGTAAATTTTTCATTTTTCTTTTCCTTTACTGCATTAACGCACAATAATACTACTACATCTTACCACAAAAGAATTGTAAATACAATAAAAAGGCCCTACTTTTTTGTAGAGCCTTACATTTTTACATGAATAAAAAACTTGATTACTACTCCCACATACTTTCTATATATTCTGCAGCTTTTTGAGGATCTGCCTTGGATGCATCTAATGGTAATCGAAATAATGCATTCAGCCCATTGTAAGATTCGTTTCTGCTGATTTTTCCTGATACCTCATCATAAATGTACGCTTCCTCATTGTAAAACACACCATCCGAAACACATAAATATAATTCCTGATCCGCAAAAATTTCTACATTGTCACATTCCAAAAGCCGGTACAGTACACCATCTTCTGTCATAGTCGCATGATTTCCATTCATGCTTGCAATGTTATATAAAACCGGATTGTAGCCGGCAATCAACGGAGAGGCAAAAAACTCCATATTTGCATAGGCATCCTCTGATGTATCCGGCATAGGTGTTCCATCTGCATTTTCAATAGCAACAACCGCATAAGTTCTATCCGACAGCATAGCATTGTTACTAAAAGAAGGAAACTCCGACAAGTTCTCTCCCGAAATAATACTTAACAGTGTAATCTGATACCCTCCATAACATTGTGTTTCGTTAATAGTAACTGCCTGCCCGCTGGTGAATGCATCTGCAAGCTTAATGTCCTCCATACTTTGTGTTACTTCAGAAGCGGATAAATACTTCCATGCAGCATATGTGGTTACAGACCCTAAACACAATACCAGTGCAGCAAGCAATACAGCAACAGATAATTTCTTTTTACGTTTCATCATTATTTTTGGCTCCTTTGTCCGATTTAATATGTTCTGATTGAGCCAGAAATCCGGCTCATCTTTTGGAGAAAGGGCACGTCTTACTAAATCATCAAATTCCTGTTCCATTGAAAACGTCCTCCAATTTTTTATGTAATACTTTTCTTGCATGATGTAATCTGCTCAGTACTGTTCCTTCCGGGATTTTCATTACTGTTGCAATCTGCGAAACCTGTAAACCTTCCATGTAAAAAAGAAGTACTACAGGTTTCAATTTGTCCGATAACTCAGTTACCGCCTGTCTTACCATTTCTTCTTTCTCTTTGCAAATAAGTACTTCCTCCGGAGTCTGTTCAGAACACATACCTCTGTCTACCTCTTTTTCCTCAGCCAAAGGCTGCATTTCTGCAATCCGGTTTCTCCACGTAAATTTTCTCTTTTTGTTTTTCCAGATGCGCAGTGCAATCGATAGCAAATAACTTTTCGGATTATTTTCAGAGTTGATTTTTTCTATCAACTCTACGGCAATCAGAAAAGTATCCTGATACAAATCATCGGCCTCCGAAATATCTTTGGTAAGATACTTGCAAAACGAGTAAATATCCTTGCCATATTCACTGATACACCATTCAAGCTCCTGCTTTGTCATTTTAGTTCCCTACTTTCAAGACGTCTATTCAATCGGCAACTTTTTTGCCCTTCACTGATACATTGTAATAACTTTTAAATTTATTCAAATATTATATTAATTTTTTATAAAAATAAAAAAACAGAAAAGCCTCTGTTTTATAAAAGACTTTTCTGTATTTTTCATGTACATTACTTTGCGTAGTCAATTGCTCTTGACTCGCGGATAACATTGATCTTAATCTGACCCGGATATTCTAACTCCGCTTCAATCTTCTTTGACAATTCTCTTGCCATTAATACCATGTCGTCGTCGGATACCTGTTCCGGTACAACCATAACACGTACTTCACGACCAGCCTGAATAGCAAAGGACTTGTCCACTCCTTTAAAGCTGTTGGTAATATCTTCTAACTGTTTCAGTCGATTTGTATAAGCTTCCAGAGTTTCTCTTCTTGCACCTGGACGTGCAGCAGAAATGGTATCTGCGGCCTGAACAATACAAGCAATTAAAGACTGGAATTCCACGTCACCGTGATGTGCTTCTACAGCGTTGATGACGATAGCAGATTCCTTATACTTACGGCACAAATC
>JAZSEW010000023.1:0-25107 GCA_045531895.1 Lachnospiraceae bacterium | reverse complement strand
GCCATGTCGTTCTGTGAGCCAAGGAGTTGAATTACTAAGTTGTCTTCCTAAGACCGCTTGGCCTCCGACTTGGACCCATGGCGATACAGCGTACTGTATCATCACCAAGGTGCTGTGCAACCTCTACCACCAGTTCGGTTTTTCCGTTCTGGATTTTAATCGCTTCATATATGTCCGGAAGATTTCCGTTCGTAAATTTAATGTCAAGTACTGCACCGATAATCTGAGTGATCTTTCCGATATTGTTTGTAGCCAATTTCGTTCACTCCTTTTTCTTTTATTACGCCGCTAGTTGATGGCGTTGGCGCCGGCGATGATTTCGGTAAGTTCCTGGGTAATCGCACCCTGACGGGCACGGTTGTATTTTAATTCCAGGTCAGAAATCATTTCTTCGGCATTGGTTGTCGCAGAATCCATTGCCTGCATTCTTGCACCGTTTTCACTTGCGAAGGACTGCATCAGTCCGCCGTAAATTAAACTGTTGATATATTTCGGAATAATTAAGTCCAGGGCTTCTTCCGCCTCCGGTTCATAATTCATCAGAGTCAGCTTGTCCGCATCGTCCTCCTCTTCTTCCTCGGATACTACTACCGGAAGAAGCTTGAGCCACGTAGGAACATGGGTCACAGTATTCTTAAACTCTGTATAAACCAGATAAATTTCACCGATTTTTCCTTCCGCAAAGTCTTCTAGCACTCTGCGTCCGATACTCATGGCATCATTAAAAACCGGTTCATTCATTACATCGGAATAATCCTCGGCAATGGTATAGCCACGTCTTGCCAGGGCGTCCTTTCCTTTTCTTCCCACAGCATAAATCACTGCGTCTTCCTTGCTGATGCCGCTGTTCATTACCATCTTAATAATGTTGGAATTGTAGCCGCCTGCAAGTCCACGGTTAGAGGTTACCATGATGATACCCTTCTTTTCAGAGCTGCCGCTCTGAAGATACGGATGAAGGATATTTCCGGATTTCCGGAGCATGGAATTCACCGCCTTGTACATATGCTCAAAGTACGGCTTTGTATTTTCAGCCTTGCTTTTTGCTTTCTGCAGCTTTACGGTGGAAACCAGCTTCATCGCCTTGGTAATCTGTCCGGTGCTCTGTACACTTTCTCTGCGCCTCTTGATATCTCTCATGGAAGCCATGTTACATTACACCTCTCTATCCTCTGAATTCTTTTTTGAACTCCTCAATTGCCTTAATTAACAAGCCTTCTGTCTCTTCAGACATCTGCTTTTCTTCACGGATTGCCTTTGGAACTTCGGAATACTTGGTATCGATAAACTCGAACAGCTCTTTCTCGAAGTTCTGGATGCTTTCCACTGCAACATCTAAGAGATATTTCTTGGTTGCTGCATAAATAATGATTACCTGATATTCTACCGGCATTGGCTTGTACTGAGGCTGCTTTAATACCTCACGGATTCTTTCACCCTGTGCCAGCTTTTCTTTGGTATCTGCATCCAAATCGGAACCAAACTGTGCAAATGCTGCCAGCTCTTTATACTGGGCAAGGTCGATACGGATTGGTCCGGCAATCTTCTTCATCGCCTTAATCTGCGCAGAACCACCAACTCGGGATACGGAAAGACCCGCATTTACCGCAGGACGGAAACCGGAGTTAAACATTTCGGATTCCAGATAAATCTGACCATCGGTAATGGAAATTACATTGGTAGGAATGTACGCGGATACGTCACCTGCCTGGGTTTCAATGATTGGCAGGGCAGTTAAGGAACCGCCGCCAAGTGCATCAGACAATCTTGCTGCACGCTCCAAAAGTCTGGAGTGCAGATAGAATACGTCACCTGGGAACGCTTCACGTCCCGGTGGTCTCTTAAGAAGTAATGACAGGGTACGGTAAGCCGCTGCGTGCTTACTTAAGTCGTCATATACGATTAAAACGTCCTGTCCGTTTTCCATCCACTCTTCACCGATGGCACAGCCGGAGTAAGGAGCAATGTACTGTAATGGTGCAAGCTCCGAAGCGGTTGCTGCTACGATAGTGGTGTAATCCATAGCACCATGCTCTTCCAATGTGCCTACGATGGAAGCCACGGTAGACTGCTTCTGACCGATGGCAACGTAGATACACTTTACGTTCTGGCCCTTCTGGTTAATGATGGTATCAATTGCGATAGCTGTTTTACCGGTCTGTCTGTCACCGATAATAAGTTCACGCTGTCCACGTCCGATTGGTACCATGGAGTCGATGGCCTTGATACCGGTCTGCAGTGGGGTATTAACGGATTTTCTTGCAATTACGCCGGAGGCTACTCGCTCAATCTGGCGGAATTTTGTTGTTTCGATTGGTCCCTTGCCATCGATTGGCTGGCCAAGGGCATTTACTACACGTCCCAGCATGGCGTCGCCAACCGGAACCTCAACTACACGTCCTGTGGTCTTTACGGTGTCACCTTCACTAATGCTCTTGCTGTCACCGAGAAGTACCGCACCTACGTTATCTTCTTCCAGATTCAGTACCATGCCGTATACCTCACCAGGGAACTCTAACAGTTCACCCTGCATGGCCTTTTCCAGACCGTGGATACGTGCGATACCGTCTGCAACCTGGATTACTGTACCAACATCAGATACCTCTAACTTTGTACTGTAATTTTTAATCTGTTCTTTGATTACCGAACTGATTTCTTCAGGTCTTAAATTCAAGATATAAGCACCTTCCTTCTGTTTTACTTAATTTTACGAAAGAGATACCTTCCGTAAATTCTTCGTCATATTGTCCATTTTAGTACGGATGCTTGAGTCTACCACTCTGTCTCCGATACGGATTACCATGCCACCGATTAAAGAAGCATCCACTCTGTAATCCACCTCAAAGCTTTCATATGACGTCTGCTGTAATAATTTTTCTTCTACCCGCTTTTTCTGGTCAGCAGATAATTCCACCGCAGAAGTCACACGGGCAACTCCGATCTTTTTATACTCACGAACCTTTGCCTGGAAATAGCTTAAAATACCTTCTATTTCGGCACCTCGATCCTTTTCTGTGATAATCACAAGGAAACCCACGATATCGTCCGAAAAACGTCCTTTAAAAATGTTTTCAATGACGGAAATCTTTTCTTCCTTACTGATTTTCGGATGATTTAAAAGCTTTAAAAGCTCCGGATTTTCGGCAAAGGACTGCGCAAGCACATCCACCTGCTCTGCTATGGAATCCAGTTCGTTACGCTCTAATGCCAGTTCGAACAGGGCTTCTCCATAGGATCCTTCAATTAATTTTGCCATGTATCCTCACCCATTTCATTCAATGCTTCGTCAATCAGCTTAGCCTGGGCTGCATCGTCTAAAGAACCGGCAACAAACTTGCCTGCAATTTCTCTTGCAACACCAATCATTTCCTGCTTGACTTCATCTTTGACCTTACTCTTTTCCAGTTCGATTTCTCTCTCCGCACGTTCCATCACTCTGGCAGCTTCTTCTTTTGCTTCTGCCACAATTTCATTTTCGCGGGCTAAAGCTTTCTTTCTGCCTTCGCTAAGAATAGCGTCCACATCTTTTTCTGCTGCAGCAAGCTTTGCATCATATTCTGCCTTCATACGACTAGCCTCTGCCATGTCGTTCTTTGCAGTTTCCATTTCCTCGCGAATCTTATCCTGACGCTTTTTTAAGAGTTCCCGCGCCGGATTAAATAACAGATAGGACATTAAGAAAAACAGGAATCCTACTGCAAGAGCCAGAATGACAACATCTGCCAACAGCTGTGGATCGAGTCCGAAAATACGGTTTGATAAACCTAATACTATATTACTCAAGATTCGGCCTCCTTCACCTTTATTTTTTCTTTATCCTTTTAGATAAATGGATTTGCAAATAACAGAATAATAGCTACCGCAAAGCCGTAGAGACCTGTTGTTTCGGCAACGGCCTGACCAAGCAACATAGTAGACATGATGTTACCCTTTGCGCCAGGATTACGGCCTACTGCTGCCGCACCATGACCGGCTGCGATACCCTGACCTACACCAGGTCCGATACCGGCGATCATTGCGATACCTGCACCAATTGCAGAACAACCCTTAATAAAATCTACGCCTGTGATATTTTCTAACATAAAAACTTCCTCCATTCCGCCGTATTCTTACGGCTTTCTTCTTTTTTGCAACTTGCGTTGCAGTGACTTTCCCATCACTTTTACCATTTTTTGTTTAGGCGTCCTCTTCTCCAAAGCACTGAGAAATAAATACCATTGTCAGCATACAGAATACATAAGACTGAATTGCGCCGGAGAACACGTCAAAGTAGACATGTAATCCACCGAAAATCGGCCAGATGAAAAACTGCAGCAGTTTTGGAAGCAGACCATATAACAGACCCATCATTACGGTTCCGGATAAAATATTACCGAATAAACGTAAGGACATGGACATTGGTGTTGCAATTTCACCAATAATGTTAATTGGTGTTAACAATAACGGCTGGAACAGCTTGGTAACATGTCCCGCTTTTTCGTACTTGAAACCATTGTAGTGAATCAGTACAAAAGTAATCAGGGCAAGTCCAAGGGTAACACCATAATCCGCTGTTGGCGGTCTGAGTCCGAACAAACCGGACAAGTTTGCTACGAGAAGGAAAGCAAATAGCGTTCCAATATAGTTGGAAAACTTTGAAAAATGCTTATCTCCCATATTATTTCTTGTCAGGTTGTCCACGGTTTCTACCAGGTACTCAATGATATTGAGGAACGTTCCCGGCACCTCGTTCGGGTCTGCTTTTTTGATAGCACGGTTGGCAACCAACGAAAAAATCGCCAATGTCAATACTACCAGCAAAAGAGCGACGTGCGTATTGGTAATCCATAGTTCCTGTCCGAACAATTCATACTTTAACAAACCATCCACACCAAAGGTTACCTTTGTTTCAGAGGCTGCCAGTATGCCCATTCGAAAGACACTCCCTGGTCCCACTTTCTCACCTTCCTTTGTCTATAAATTTTTCTAAAAATTTATGGGTTAACGGCTGTAAGTAAGCCGAAAACTTTAAACTTAATACACCAAGTGCCACACCGATAATGGAAATCCACTGTGGCAATACTAAAGCAGCAACAAGACCTGCCAGCATAAAAAAGAGCCGCAGGATGGTACCCTTTTGAATTTTTTTTGCCGCCGTCTCTGCATCATACAACATCGCTCTTTGAAGCGCATTGTACATATGGATACTCATAGTTCCTGCAATCACACCACCAAGTACGAGTCCCAGTGTATACGCCAAATGATTGGACACAAACAAGTTTCCCAATAAAAACAACAGGAGACAGACAACAATTCCTGCAAACAATTCATATAATGTCCTTTTTTCTTTCTGCATAATCAAATCCTCCAACAATCTAATGACAATTATATGTTTTTATTTTCCGCTGTACTCTCCCTTTGTTCTCTCCTTTGTTTATTTCTCTCGCCTGCTTTCTTTAGATTTTCAATGTAGGCAAGCTCATCATCTTCTCTTTTTTTGTCCTTTGCATAAAAGCTTTTTGTCAATTGATACACATTACGAATGGCAGCCCCCATACCAAGGAACAAAAAAATTGGTACAAACCACACACTGTCCAGCCACTCGTTTAATTTTATCCCCAAAAAGAGACATAAGAAAATCGGAACCAGCATGGTAATACTGATTTGGGATATCATCATGAAACTTCTTGCAATTCCACCTTTTTTTGCCATTATCCAGTCTCCTTTTAGTTAACAGTACTATTTTACCACACTTTTCTTATAAAAGATAGAAGTTTTTTTATTTTTCCGTCCATTAATTCTTTGACGTAATGGATGAACTTTTTTTCGTGACAGAACACTGTTACCGTGCTATACTATATGATATATTGGGTGATAGCATCCAAACAAAAAAATATACCTTAATTCGAAAGGATTTTCCACAATGAAAATTATTATTGTAGGCTGTGGTAAAGTAGGTTATGCTCTATGCCAACAGTTAAACGATGAAGGGCACGACATTACTCTGATTGATAAAAACGTAGAACGTCTTCAACCGGTAGTTGATAATTTGGATATTCAAATACTCACCGGCAATAGCACCAGTTTTTTAGTACAGCAGGAGGCCGGCATCGAAAATACAGACTTATTAATTGCCGTTACTAACGAAGATGAAATTAATTTAATCACCTGTCTGATTGCCAAAAAAGCCGGCAATCACTGTCATACCATTGCCAGGGTCAGAAACCCTCAGTATTTTAATGAAATTGAATATTTAAAAGCTGCCATGGGTATTTCCCTAAGCATCAACCCTGAATACGCCGCTGCCCATGAAATCGCGCGATTAATTCAGGTTCCCGATGCAATTGACATTAGTTCCTTTGCCAGAGGCCGGGTGGATTTGCTCCGCATCGCAATTCCGGAAAACTCTCCATACAATAATATGAAAGTCTTTGAATTTTCCAAAAAATTCAACCGTGAGGTATTAATTTGTATTCTGGAACACGAACATGAAACCAGTATTCCTAACGGAAACAGTGTCCTGCATGCCGGAGATACCATTTCTGTAATTATTCCGCGAAAGAAGATTGCCAGTTTCTGTAACGACCTGCAAAAATCCACTATCAAAGAAATTCGTGACGTCATGATTGCAGGCGGCGGTACAACTGCTTATTACCTTGCAGAGATACTATCTAAATCCGGTATCGAAGTAAAAATCATCGAGAAAGACAAGGAACGCAGCCGTTTCTTAAGTCTTGCTCTTCCAAAAACAATGATTATCAACGCAGACGCCACAGTACACGAAAATCTGTTAGAGGAAGGATTATCCCAAATGGATGCTTTCGTTTCCCTCACCACACAGGACGAAACCAACATATTTCTTTCCCTATATGCTGATAAAATGGCTCCAAAATGCAAGAAAATCACAAAAATCAGCAAAATGGCTCAAGATGAAATCATCGAAGAGCTTCCTATCGGCAGTATAATTTCTGCAAGAAATACAACAACCGAATATATTTTAAAATATGTACGTTCCATGACAAATGCCTATGGCAGTAACGTTGCTGCATTGTATCGCCTTATGGACAACCGGGTAGAAGCGTTGGAATTTCATGTTCGCGAAAGCTGTCCTGTTATTGGCATTCCATTATTAAACCTGAAATTGAAATCCAATCTTCTGGTTTGTTGTATTGTTCGCGGCAAACAAATTATCACTCCATCCGGTCGTGATACCATTGAATTAAACGATACCGTAATTGTTGTTACTACGAACAAAGGCTTACAGGACATTTCTGACATCTTAGAGGAATAAAGAGGACAAGCATATGAACTATTCCATTATAATAAACATTCTCGGCTGGGTACTTGGTTTGCAAGGAATTTTTATGCTGCCATCCTGTCTGGTAGGATTGGTATACAAAGAGTACCACGACACACTGGTGTATCTGGTTATCTCCATTTGCTGTACCATTGTAGGAATTCTGTTACGCAGAATTAAATCAACAAATACAACCTTTTATGCAAAAGAAGGTTTTGTTGCTGTAGCCATGAGTTGGATTATTTTAAGTATAACCGGTGCCATTCCCTTCGTACTGAATGGAGACATTCCCTCCTACATCGATGCCCTGTTTGAGATAATTTCCGGCTATACTACTACCGGTTCCAGCATCCTTACAAATGTTGAAGGGCTCTCCCATGCCAATCTGTTTTTCCGCAGTTTCAGTCACTGGATTGGCGGCATGGGTGTACTGGTATTTATTCTTGCCATTCTTCCGATGACCGGCGGTTCTACAATGAACCTTTTAAAAGCAGAATCACCCGGACCATCCGTTGGCAAGCTGGTACCAAAAATGCGACAGACCGCTTTTATTTTGTACACCATTTATTTTGTTATGACAATTATCACGGTTATTTTTCTCCTCGCAGGAGGAATGCCGTTATTTGAATCCCTGTGTCATGCCTTTGGCGCAGCAGGTACCGGTGGATTCGGTATAAAAAATGACAGTATTGCCGGTTATTCTCCTTATTTACAGACAGTATTAACAGTCTCCATGTTTTTGTTTGGAGTTAACTTTACCTTTTATTATTATATCCTTATCCGCCGCATACGAGACGCTTTCAAAATGGAAGAAGTACGTTGGTACTTCGGTATTTATGCCGGAGCTGTAATCCTGCTTATGGCTAACCTGCTTTCCCACGGCTATGCCGCCGGCGAAAGTCTTCTGCATGTTACATTTCAAGTAGCCTCTATTATGACTACCACCGGATATGCCACCACAGACTTTAATTTGTGGCCGGAGTTCTCCCGCGGTCTCATGGTATGCCTGATGTTTATCGGTGCCTGTGCCGGTTCCACAGGAGGTGGTATCAAAGTATCACGAATTATGATCTACTTAAAACAAGTCGGCAAGGAACTGATGCAACAGATTCATCCTCGCCGGGTTCACGTTCTTAAAATGGATGGCAAAGAAATTCCACACACCACCGCCCATTCCTGTAACGTACTGTTAATGACTTACATTGTAGTCTTCATTACCTCCTATCTGCTGATTTCTCTGGACGGTTTTGATACTACTACAAATTTTACTGCAATTGCCGCCACCTTGAATAATATTGGTCCAGGTCTTAATATGGTTGGTGCCACCGGAAACTTTTCCGAATTTTCAAACCTCTCTAAATTTGTACTTATGTTCGACATGTTGGCCGGACGTTTAGAGATAATTCCTATGATATTGCTTTTTTATCCGTCAACTTGGAAAAAATAATGTAAAAATCTAAAAAGTATGATAGAATACCATAAGAACAAACTCTACTCAAGCAGGGAGGTATTGCCAATGGATTACTCAGATATCAACCTTTACCGCAAACGTTTTATTCCGGAAGAATTAAAGCTCTTAAAGGACGACAAAATTTTGTATGCAGATGATGAATTAATTATTACAGCCTGGAATACCCTAAAACCACGATCCGACTTTGCATCCGGCATTTCTGCCTATTACCGTAAAGAAGGCTTTAAAATCAGCTGCCACTATAATTTAGACGGAACGTTTACCCGTTGGTACTGTGATATCATTACAGAATCCGTTGAGGGCAATAACTTGATTTTTTCCGACCTCTTAATTGATGTAGTCATTTTCCCGGACGGTACTGTCCGCGTGGTTGACCTTGACGAAGCCGCTGAAGCACTGGAGCAGGGGCTCATCACAGCTGATATGCTGGCACAGGCGCTTCGTTCTACAGACAGGCTTTTATCCTACATTCATCAGAATAAGTTTTCTGAATTAACCGACTGCATGATAAAGTATATTCCTTTTCCTCTTTGGTAATACTCTCCATATCATATAAAAACAGGAGGGTATCTTTATGGCAGTTGATTTTAAAACAAGCGAAACCATGAAAAATCTTATGAAAGCATTTGCCGGTGAAAGTCAGGCAAGAAACCGTTACACCTTTGCTGCAGGTCAGGCAAAAAAAGAAAACCTTTATGTCATTTCTGCTATCTTCAAATTCACAGCAAAACAAGAGAAAGAACATGCAGAAATATTTTACAATCACTTAAAGGAAATGGCAGGTGAAAACATCGCCATCGACGGAACCTATCCGGTAGATATCACAGAATCCATTATTGAGCTGCTCCGTTATGCAGAGCATAATGAATTAGAAGAATACGGAGATGTGTACAAGCATTTTTCAGAAGTTGCCAATCAGGAAGGCTTCGCAAAGGTTTCCGCAGATTTCAAGATGATTGCAGAAATTGAAAAGACCCATGCAGACCGCTTCTCCCATTTTGCAGACCTGTTGGAGCAGAATAAGCTCTTCATTTCAGATGTTTCCTGCCAATGGATGTGCTTAAACTGCGGCAACGTGATTGATACTACGCAGGTTCCTGAAAAATGTCCGGTATGTAACCACGATAAGGGTTACTTTGTAAGACTTGAGTTGGCACCATACACATCAAACAAATAAAAGGGAGCTTACGCTCCCCTTTTTTATTTAACCTTCTATTTTCTCAATTCTGCGGATATGTCTCTCATCATTAGAAAATGGTGTATCCAGGAATAAGTCCACCACATCAAGAGCATGTCCTGCACCAATAATTCTGCCACCCATAGCAAGCACATTGGCATTGTTATGCTCTCTGGTTGCCTTGGCGCTGAAACAGTCATGGCATAATGCACAACGGATACCCGGCACCTTGTTTGCTGCAATGGAAATACCGATTCCGGTACCACAGATTAAAATTCCCTTTTCACAGGTTCCGTCTACTACGGCATTTGCCACCAGCTTTGCATATTCCGGATAATCACAGGAGTCCTTGGTGAAGGTACCAAAATTCTTGTATTCAATACCTCTCCGGTCTAAATGAGCCATAACCTCCTGCATTAAATCAAATCCACCATGGTCACATCCTAAAGCTATCATAGTATTGTTCTCCCTTTTTCTATTTTCTCGTAACTATTTACGTTACCTTTCTTTCGCCATTTTACCACACAGCCGGTCTATCGTCAAATCACACCTGCAATATCTGGTACCCTGCCGCTTTTCTCAGCCGGTTCATAATTGCTCCTGCGAGTCTGGTCTTCTCAAAGCTTTCAGAATAAATCACTTCCATTTGTTCTGTATCAAATGAGCGAAGTACCGCAAACAAATGCGCAGAAATATCCTTTTCGCTCTTTAAAGAACCAAGGGAATAAATATGCTTACAACAATAGCTTTCTTTTGTTTCTTCTGCACAAAGCACCGCCACTCGGACTCCCTTCGCTTCCTGTTCTTTTACAAGAGCATTAATTTTGCTTGTCACTGCAAAAGACTCGCCTTCCACAATTGTAATCTGCCCCTTCGGTGCATAATGGCGGTATTTCATCCCCGGTGCTTTTGCAACAATGGATTCCTGTGGCTTTGTGGCAAGCACAGCATTATCATACTCTACTTCCGCCACTACCTGTTCGAAATCTTCCTTGGTTATATAGCCGGGGCGCAAAATTAAAGGCACACCACCGGACAAATCAATAATGGAAGACTCTAATCCAATATCGGAATCACCACCATCCACAATCATCTCTATCCTGCCGGATAAATCCTCAATCACGTGTTCCGCCTTTGTAGGACTCGGCCTGCCGGATAAGTTTGCACTCGGCGCGGCAATATAGGACCCGGAAGCCCGGATAATCTCTCTTGCAATTTCATCGGACGGCATACGGATTGCCACAGTTTCCAAACCACCTGTGGTTGCATAAGGTACTGCAGGACTTTTCTTTAAAATCATGGTCAACGGTCCCGGCCAGAATTTTTCTGCCAGACGATACGCCAATTCCGGAATGTCTACGGCCAGAACATCCAGTGCTTTCATATCTGCAATATGCAGAATCAACGGATTATCGGATGGTCTTCCCTTGGCCGCATAAATTCTTGCCGCTGCATTCTCCTGTAGTCCATCGCCCCCCAGACCATAGACGGTTTCTGTGGGAAAAGCAACCAATGCCCCTTGCTTTAATAATTTTCCTGCTTCTTGCAGCAGTTCCTTATCAGGATTATTTCTGTCAATTTTTATTATTTTTGTTTCCATCATGTTCCATTCTCTATTCTTCCGTGCAATCTACGGTATTAATATATTCTAAGATACCAAGATGAATGGCAAACGCCAGTTTTTCCTGATATTCTTCTGTACAAAGTAATGCCGCCTCTTCCCTGTTTGACAAAAATCCACATTCCACAATTATCGCCGGGCAAACCGCTTTTTTCAGCAAATAATACTCTTTGTTCGCTTTTGCCACCCTATGATTTCCATCTCCAATTTCACTTTTCAGACACTCTTGTACAATTGTACCGAGAAGCTTTCCTTCTTTCGACCCGGAGTAATAAAACACCTGCGCACCATCTGCCTCTTCCTCTTGAAAACTGTTTTGATGGATGCTTACCATAAGTACCGGTTGCATTTCCTTCAGTAAATCCACTCTTGCTTTTAAGTCTTCATTCTTACGGTTTGACGCATTTTCAGAAGCCAGGTCTTTATCTTCTTCCCTTGTCATTATTACTGTAATGTCATTCTGTTCCAACAGATTTTTCAGCCTCTTTGCTATGCAAAGATTAATATCTTTTTCCAAGATTCCGTCAGGGCTCACCTTGCCCGGATCCCGACCACCGTGTCCGGCATCCAGAACCACAATCTGACGTTCTCCGGCATCTGCCATTGTATATATATCATCTTCTGTTTCTGCCCGTTGCATATATGCACTGCCAAGCAAAAGAATTCCTGCAAACAACAATAAAGTAACTGCCTTTTCTTTCATGAACCTCCCCGGCATTCTGACATGTTCGCCGCACCACTGGACTTTGCAATCATTGTATTCAGAAAAGCATGTTCTTTATTCCTGATTTACTGCCGTACCACTAACGAATGTAGTCGTCAATAATCGACCAGACGTCTTCTGTTTCAAAGCCAAGACGCCACGCTGCCACACCGGCAACTTCCGCTCCCGCAATTACCTTCAAACGCTCGTGTAATGATTCTATATCCTCCAACCAGATTTTATAGGTAACACCATCTGTAGAATATTCCGCATAGTTCTGTCCCGTAGCCTCATCCCATTCTGCTGTTACATTGTTACGCTCCAATACATCCCGGGCTCCATTCATTGTAAGTGCCTCCGAAGAAAGTTTCACGGTGCCGTCCGCTTCCTGTTCTGCCCACAGTCTTGTATAAAACGGAATTGCCATTACAATACGTTCTCTCGGCATTTTTGACAGTGTATTGTTGACAGCTTCCTTCAAAAATCCGATGGAAGCCACCGAACCCGCCTCCGGAGAGCCACTGTAATGCTCATCATATGCCATTATTATAACATAATCTACAACCTTCCCCTGCGTTTCCAAATCATAAAATTCATTATACGGAGCCGGAACATAGTTATCCACGGAAAGGATAATTCCTTCCTGTCTGCAACGCACCGAAAGCTCCTTTATAAACTGGATATAATGCGGACCGGTTTTGGAAGAGAGTGTCTCAAAGTCGACATTCCAACCATCAAAACCATACAATTCTGCTTCTGCCATCATATTATTAATTAAGTTTGCCCTTGCAGCAGAAGACGACAACAAATCGAATGTACTCACCTCGGAATCAAAATTGTCAATTAATGCCCATACCTGAAGCCCCATGTCGTGGGCGCGCTGTACATAACCGGCATCTGCCAGAGAACTGATATTCCCCATGGTATCTGTCAGGCGATACCAGGTCGGAGAAATAACATTCATCTCCGCTGCTTTCTCTGCCAACTGTTCCAAGTTGTCATTAGCCTTTGCCACCGTCACCTGATGCCAGCCGAGTAACACCTTTTCTTCCATAGTAGTGTGCCTGTACTCCGGTTCCACATAAGTGCTCTGCATTGCGGCATAATAGGATTCTCCGAGAAATTTTCTCTGCACATAGCCATAAATTCCATCCTGCGTCATAATTTTAATAAAGCTTCTGCCACCGGTTCCGGTACCACCAATGTAATAAAGCTTTTCCCCCGCAGGCAACAGACGCAGAATATCACTTTTTATATCCGGTTCAAAACGAACCGGCGTGTCTGCTTCCACCGTGTCATAATACAGGAAATCTATCCACTGATAATTAATCACAACCCGACTTGGATTTTCATAATAAGCATAAGTCATATCAGAAAACATCTCGGTAAAATCCAAGGACAGATAATATACCCCGTCTATCAGCAATAATGCCGGATGTTCCAGCAAAATTACCTCCTCATTGCTGTAATAAAAAGCCTGTCCGGCTTCTGCCCTGATTACCGCATCCGGAAGCACATAGCTTAACATCTGCTCAGTTTCATCTAAATAAAAGTCATCGTTTAACATACTGTCTACCGTATCCAGTTTAAGGTATATTCCACCTTCTCTCAACAACGCACGCTCACCATATATTTCATTTTCTAAAAGTACTACTGCTTCATCCGACGCTACATCATAGTAATTATCTAATGTACGCATAGTTTCACTTGGTGTATATTTATTAATTAAAGCAATTGCCAGTGCAGTAATAATACCACAAACAACAATTGTACTGAATATCAACTTAATTTTAAACGCTTTTTTCATATTCGAATTGAACCTCATTCCTGTATTTTTCAATAGTATATCCGTCAAAATCACTTGCCACCATTATGAGTATAACAAATTTTTCGAATACTGTCATTATAAATTTCACAACTGGCAGAAAGAAGAAATAACTCCCTGATTTGAGCGGTCGAGAATGCTCTTCCTTCTGCCTTTTCCTGCTGTAACTTTCTGCGATTGTCTATCGGATAAAAGAGCCTTGTGACGAGTTTTTCCTATATAGATATGCAACTGGTTACTTTCCGCCTAGCAGGCGTTTCATTTGCTTTTCAAATGATTTGGTTTGTCCGAACGCGCTGAAATATGTCGACAGCTCCTCAATGCGACACAGTCTGCCAAACTCCTTTTTTGCCAGAGCCTTATCACCTCCGGTCAGTGCCACCGCTATATTGTGAACTTTGCCAATCGACAGCAACAGTTCTTTCCATTCTTTCAGGCTGAATTCGGTTACTGCCCCGGAAATAAGACAACATTGAAACGGGCAGCCGGAAAGCAGTGGACTCTGTTTCCCAAAACAAGAGACAACGCAGGCATATCCTCTGCCTCGCCAACCACTGATTTCCTGTGGCGCCACACGTTTTGCCACCGTAATTCCGTTACGTTCGAATACAAAGCTGTTTTGTTCCCCTGAATTCTTTTGTTTTTGTCCTGACGTTTCCAGGTGTTCTATCTGCCTCTCCTGCGTACAATCCAAATACAAAACAGGCTTTTTATACCGTTTTTGCAAATACATTGCGAGCTGTAAGGCAGTCATACTGCTGTCATGCTCTGAAAGGACACCTGTTACGGCATACCAGGCCTCTTTTTTCTTCTCCTTTTTCTTTTTACGGCCAATTCCTTTCAGGTCTTTTCCGATCTGCTCTGCCGAACAATACTCTTTACCACGTTTTCTCAAACAGCGTTCTACAATATTCAGGAACCCTTTTGGGGCATCGGGCGTATGAAACAGCATGTATTCCATACATCTGCCCATACAATAAATATCTGTTTGTTCTGTCAGCCTCCCCATCGTTTTCATTTCCGGCGCACAAAATGCCGGTGTCCCAAAAATATAACCTACTTCACTCTGATTTTCTCGGAACATGGCACTTCCAAAGTCTATCAACTTCACCTTATGATTCACAATCAGAATGTTCTCCGGCTTTAAATCCAGGTATAGTATTGGTCTTGCGGGGTTATGCAGGAATATTAAGATGTCACATAATTGTATGGAAATATCTAGAAGTTGAGAAGCAGAGATACTTCTCTTTCTGAGTATATATTGTTTTAAATTTTCACCTTCGATAAATTCTTCCACAATATAAGTTTCAGTATCAAAATCCAGAATATCGTATATGATAGGTATTGAAGAATGTTGGCATTGCTGTAGCATTTTTGCCTCACGGGCAAGTACATCATGCTGAGGATGCGATTTTGAAATGGTTTTCAGAACCCGCTTACAAGCGAGGGAAATATGTTCTGCCAGCCATACATCACCACCGATACCATGATGCAACAGTTTTAATACATGGTACTTGTTCAGTAATTCTTTAGGTATCATAAACTCCTTTCGTTTTACTAGGGGAAACAAGTAACTTTGCATTTTTATTATACCCCGTCCTCTTCTGTTTCACAAGGGGTTATTCTATTGCGAACATGTAGAAAATCAATGCCATTTTTCGTGCAATTTAACGGTATGAAAATCCAACATTCCTTTATTCATGCACCTTTGCTGTTTTTTTAACTAAATAAAGATTAAAAAAAAGTAAACTTTGCTCCGCATATTGACTTTACCTACAATATCAATTATACTTTTGGTACTTATAACATGAAGGAGGTAAGCACAATGAAAATCGAAAAAATCAGTGAAACCCAGATTCGTTGTACACTAAGCCGTCAGGATCTCGCTGACCGCGATTTGAAACTCAGTGAACTTGCTTACGGCTCCGACAAAGCCAAAGACTTATTTCGTGAGCTGATGGTTCAGGCATCTTACGAATGTGGTTTCGAAGCAGATGATATCCCACTTATGATAGAAGCCATTCCGGTTTCCGGAGACTGCCTTGTATTAGTTGTTACCAAGGTGGAAGATCCGGATGAACTGGATACCCGTTTTTCAAATTTTTCATCTTTCCGTGACTTAGATCCTGAGGACTCTTCCTCTGTCACTTCTTCTGTTGCGGATGAGATTTTAGAATGTTTTGGCCAATTGGGCGCTCTGCTTGGAAAAAGCAAAGAAGCCATGGAAAAAACAGCTCCGCCAACCGAAGAACCGCCTCAGGAAGAAAACGCGCCTGCCGCTGTCAGCCTGACAAAGGTATATTCCTTCCCTACTCTCAGTGCTGCCACTACTCTGGCTCAGCTCATTTCACCATATTACTTTGGCGAAAGTACCCTGTATAAAGACGAAGTAGCTGCCTGCTACTATCTGGTGCTTCATATGTCGGACCACACACCGGAAGAATTCAATCGTATCTGCAATGTCATTTGTGAATACGGTACTCCGGTTAACACCGCTTATTCTTCTCTTTCCTACTTTGAAGAACACTTTAAGCCGGTTGTTAAAACAGATGCCATACAAACATTGACCGTGTTGTAATAACACTATGCATTAAAAAACTGCCCTGACAGAGCATTCTGCCGGGGCAATTTACTTTTATACTTCTGTAAATAGCAATTCTAGGTCTGTTCATTTTCTCATATAAATTACCAATACATATTTTTACATATCGGAGGATTCCTCTATGAAACAAAATATAGTTTACCTGGTAAAGGGACTTTTGTTCTCCACACTTCTGATGACCGCCCTTGTCTTCCTGCTTGCCTTTGTGATGCAGCAGACCCAGTGGCAGACTTCTGTCATGTCCCCACTGCTTATTGTTGCTTATTGCCTCTCTACCTTTACCGGCAGCTGGTATTTTTCCAAGCACGCCGAAGCAAAACGCTTCTTATGGGGCATTGGCTTTGGTGCAGCCTTCTTCCTCATTTATCTGATTGCCCTGTTCTGCATCACACCGGTAGCCGCTATCAGTATTGACCGTGTGCTGACTTTTCTGGCTTTTGGACTGATTGCAGGCTGTGTGGGCGGAATGTTAAGCTAAGTCTTATTTCAAAAATTTCAAGGCACACCCAACGCAAAACAGGTGTGCCTTCCTCTTTAAAATTCTTTTTTCTCCATAATTCCAATAGAAATTCCTACCGATGCCAGCATAGCCAGTACAAAAATTCCTACACCAACAGCTGTTATCTGTACCGTCGACATTTTACTTAAAGCCCCTATCAGTCGTTCCGGTATTCCCTGAAGCGCTTCCACTTTGGCACCCAGATAGGTTCCTACAGCAACAATACCAACGACAATAAACATTGCTATGCGGCTTTTTTCCGGTCCGCATTTGATGTAAATTGGAATGTATATCGCAAGCAGAAGCATTGCCGCTACAAAACACCCAACTCCGGTTATCAGTAATACCATCCAGTCTGCCGGATTTCCTAATAAGATGCTTCCTACCTGAATCAATACTGAAAAACCTGCCATGACCAGTTCCACCAACAAAGCAAGCACATACTTTTCCACCACATAGCTTTTTCTGCTGATTGGTAACGTAAACATAAAACTCATACCATTTTCAAAATAGTCATAGGAAATAGTAGTAACTACCAACATTGCTGAAACCACCATCATATAACCCAGGGAAAAACTGGCATCTCCTCCATTCATGGACATAAATATTCCTAACAACACAATAATCAAAAATGTCATCTTCTGACGCATTAAAATGCGCATATCCTTAATCAATAAACCTTTCATACAAACCTCCTAAGCTCCCAATATAGGAATACAATCTAAGTTTAAAACTGTTTTTTCTCCATAATAACTATAGAACAAACTATCGAAGAAGCCATAACAGCAAGCCAGATTCCAAGAGCCCCTGCTCCAAGTCCTGCCTTATTAATACCTTCTATTACACTCATGGCATATGTCCGGACCCTTTCCATAGCCTTCTCATTTATTGCAAACATACCAAGACATGCCCCAGCAGCAGCGCAGGCTATATTCAGCACTTTTTTTGCTTTTTCCATTCCCAGTAATTCTATTGGAAGAAAAACTGCATCCAATAAAGAACACGCCAGAAAAAATCCCACACAACTTACCACCACTACCGAAGCATCTGTCATCTGTCCCTGTATACCAGCTACCGCCAGGCATATTACTACAGCAAGTGCAGTAACCACAATGCCCGGAACCAGACAAAATGCATATTTTTCAATTACATAGGTTCTTCTGCTGACCGGTAATGTCATCAAATATCCCAGATTATGATTGTCCATATCATTACAAATCGTATTCTCTCCCAGAAAAAAGCAACTCATAATAAAATATCCTATGGATACTTCCTTACCATACTGACAGAAGACCAAAAGAAGCACTGCATACAACAGCAACATCTTTTTTTGCCTCATCAGTAAACATATATCTTTTATCAGTAACCCTTTCACCTTTAAGCTCCTTCTCTTGTACCTGAAATCAGTAACGTAATAATCTGGTCGATACCAGCCTTTTCTATAGCAATTTCCGGATAATTCTCCTGATAAAATCTCTTTTCTCTGGTAAGCAGTGCATAGCCAAAGGCTTCCTTCTTCTTACTCATAACATACGCCTTGTCAAGCTTGTCGTACTGCTCCTGTGTTACCTTTAACACGCCAAATTCATCCAGCAGCACATTGGTTTCTTCATGAAGCACAATCTTACCGTTATCAATCATGTACACATCGTCACACAGCCCCTCCAGGTCACTGGAAATATGGGAGCTGATTAAAATACTGTTTTCGCCGCTTTCCATATAATTCCGCAGCATGTCAAGAATTTCATCTCGTGCCACCACATCAAGACCTGCAGTCGGTTCATCCAGAATCAGAAGCTTCGCCCCATAAGACATGGCAGTCAATACCTTAAGCTTTGCTTTCATACCGGTGGAAAAATCCTTAATCTGCTTATCTAACGGAAGACCAAACCGCTTACAACGCTCTAAAAACTCTTCTTTACGGAAGTTTTTGTACATTCCCTTCATAATGCACACAACATCCTTCACTGCCAGATAGCTGCTGAATCCGGAATCCGACAGTACCACACCAATCTTTTCTTTTTCCTTAGCGGCAAGGCTTGCTACATCCTTACCATCCAGTGTAACCGTTCCTCCATCTAACCGTATCAGCCCTAACGCCGCCTTAAACGCTGTACTCTTACCGGCACCGTTTCTTCCGATTAAACCTGTTACACAGCCTTCCTCCACTGTCATAGTGCAGTCTAACATAAATCCATCATACTTTTTCACTACCTGGTTAAATTCCAGTTTCATATTCTCCATCCTCCTGTGCAAAACATATAACTACATTCGTAGCTATTCAGCTACTCCATTAACAAATCAAACAGTTGACGAAGCTCCTCGTCTTCCATTCCGCAGCTCTTTCCCTTGCGAATTGCTGCTTCCATATCCCGCTCTACTTCCTTTTTCTGCTCCTCTAATAACAGATTCTGGTTCACTCCGGCCACAAAGCTTCCTTTGCCATGTACTGTGACAATAAAGCCCTCCTGCTCTAAGGTGTCATAGGCTTTCTTTACCGTCAGGGCACTGATGCGCAGGTCCTTTGACAAGCTTCGCACGGAAGGAAGCATTTCCTCCTGCTGCATGGTTCCCTGCATAATCATGCTCTTTATCTGCTCCACAATCTGCTCATAGATTGGCTGCATGGAAGAGTTATTAATAATTAAATTCATTGGTTACCTCACTAAATCAATACTATATAGTACCTGTCGACATAAACAGTATATAACAGTTTGTAACTGTTGTCAACTGTTTTATACTGTTTATTTAAAATAATTTTTATTCTCAATAAAATCCATAGAGAAAATAAGAGTTTTGTGCTATACTTTCCATAGAAACACACGAAATACACATTCATCCAAAGTCATGGTCCGGCTATGACTTTCCCGCAGAAAACGAGGTATTTTATGAAATATATTGATTTACACGTACATTCCACCGCTTCCGACGGCACTTTTACCCCCACCGAACTGGTAGACCACGCCACAGAAGTCGGACTCTCTGCTTTCGCCCTCACCGACCATGATACATTACGTGGCGTTGCCGAAGCAAAGGAGCGGGCCGCCTGGCACAAAGCCCAGGGACATCCTGTCGAAGTCTATCCCGGCGTGGAAATTTCCGCCGCCTACAAAAACAGAGATATTCACATTCTTGGACTTCTGGTTGATGAAACCAATGAAATCTTAGACCGGGCGCTGACTTCCTTTCTGGAAAACCGCAACCGTCGAAATGATAAAATGTTAGAAAAATTTGCCGAACATGGCATTACATTAACCATGGAAGATTTACTGGAAGATGCGACCGACTCTGTTATTACCAGAGCCCACTTTGCCAGAGCCTTAATGAAAAAAGGAATTGTGGCATCCGTACAGGAAGCCTTCGAAAAATATGTCGGTGATGATGGTCCATGCTATGTTGCCAGAGAATATATGCCTCCGGAGCAGGCAATCAGTATCATAAAAAAAGCAGGGGGCGTACCGGTTCTGGCACACCCACTGCTTTATAAACTTCCTCATGATGAATTGTATGCCCTTGTAGAGCGTTTAAAAAATGCAGGATTAAAAGGCATCGAGGTTTACTACTCTAATAACCGCGGACAGGACGAAGTGAACGTAAAAGCCCTGGCGAACCATTTTGGACTGGTTGCCACCGGTGGCTCCGACTTCCACGGTGCCGTAAAACCTGCCATCGAACTGGGTAGCGGAAAAGGCAATTTAAAGATCCCATACTCTGTTCTGGAAAATGTAATGGCCGCAAAATAAATGCTACTCCCTTTTTTCCGCAAGTATCGATCATCATCACAAACACGAAAACGCCAGTCCGGAATAAATGATTACTCCAGGCTGGCGCTATTTTTATATTCTGGTATGATTTTATTTATTATAAGCAGTAACCGTAATCGTGTATGGACTTGTGCCTTCCACATATACCGTCCCATCTATTCCCTGAATCGTCACAGGATTCTGGTTTGCATCCGCAATAGTTCCCTTGCAGTTCAAAGTGCTGAGTGTGCTGTTTTCTGTCACTATCCATGTTGAAGTTTCATCAATGGTAAGGTTAGCATAACCGTTGCCGCCATTTCCAGCCGCACTCTCATCCTGTAGGAAAGCACCTGTTAACGTACTGCCCTTCTGCATAGCAAAATCCAACGTACTGATGCTGTCCCAAAGAATATTTCCTCTCATTTCCTGGGCATCCGCCGTGAAAGTACAATCCGCACCATTTGCTCCGCTCTGTCCCCAGCCACGCTGGTTCTGATTACCCGTACATTTTAAGAAAAATTCACAATCATCTGCACAGGTAATTTCTACATCAGATAGGTAGAAGGTACTCTCTGTATTTGTTGTGTAAAACAGACCTCCGTTCTGAGAAGTCAGAGAACCACCCTGCATAGTGAATGTACTGTTACCAATCTCTGAGTCCCCGGACATGCTCTGGTAAAGAATAACCGTCCAGGTACAATCATTCTGGCTCAAATCAGGCATATTTCCTGTAAGATCACAGTTTGTTAACACTAAACTATTGAGACCTTCAATACACACAGCCTCGGAACCGGTTGCCGTCAAGGTAGCATTATCAACAGAAATATCTGCGGTACAGTATACAGCCGGAGAACCGGGACCGTTGGAAGTGTAAGTTCCGCCATCTACAATCATTGTTCCGCCTCCTCGGTCACTTCGAATTGCCGCTGCAGATTCCCCATTTGTCTCAATTGTCAGATTGGAAGCATGTAACGTGCCGCCTCCTGCAACGTGAATTCCACCGGATGTGTTCTGAGTCGTAGTGATAACGGAATCCGATACATAAGCAACACCCGTACCGTAAGCAAAGACACCTGCTCCACCCGCTGCATCCGTTTCTATTACGCTGTTCTTAACCTCCACCGTACCATCCGTCGCTAAAACTGCTGCACCAATTCCATAAAAGCTGGAAGAATCTCCACCGGTGGAATCTGCAGATGTTCTATTTAATGTCATCTGGTCTAACATAACAGTCGCGCCATCACTCACCAAAACTGCATTTTCATCCACACCGGTGGAAGAAATAGTTTCACCCGCTACAGCAGTATCTTCTGTATAAGACATCAAAGCATCATAGGAAGTTGGCGCACCCTGACTCATTCCTCCGGGACCCATTCCACCAGGACCACCCATGGCAAAGTTCATGTCAGAGAGGGTAATAGATATCGCATTTCCTTCTACATCCATTTGTACTGTAACCATGGAAGAATTCCCTAACTCCTCTACTGTAATTGCCTTACCGAAAGCATCTAAAATGGCAGTATTTTCCGTAATCGTAACGTTTACAACCTCCGATTCTCCACCCATCATGTTACCACCCGGCATCTGTGGCTGCTGGCCATTCGGCATCTCCGGTATTTCACCACCCGGCATTTGCAGCTCACCACTTGGCATTTCTGGTACTTCGCCACCCGGCATTTGCAGCTCACCACTTGGCATTTCTGGTACTTCGCCACCTGGCATCTGACCTCCTGGCATACGCATAACAGCAAGTGTAACTGTAGAGTTATCTATGTTTTGTATCATTCCTGTTACTGTATCAAAGACCTCTTTAATAATCTGATTTGTTTCTCCCTGGTTTGCTACATCCGAATTTTCAGACTCTGTATTATTCTCCGCAACTACTGAATTATTTTGGGTATCAGCTGTTGACGAATTGCCGCAGGCAGCTAAAAGCATACTGCCAACTAAAATCGTACACAAACATAAATTTTTTCTTCTCATATCGAATAATCTCCTTTTCTGTATTGCATATATTCCCTTAAAGTACTGTGTGTTTCATTTGCACATCACTAATATAAACATCATTCGTGGAGACTTTTTGATGAAAACGTGTACATTTTGTGAAAACTTTATAAGATAAAAAGCGGCACACCAATTTGCATTTACAGCAATTAGTGTGCCAACCTATCTTCCTTATTAGTGACCGGAAACTTCTATCTTTTTACTCCTTCTCAGGCTTTTCTACTTCTACAATAGCTGCCTTCTTCATTGGAATACGGCAGTTCTTGTTATTACCGAATTCAACGATGATAACGTCATCATCCACCGTATCAATTACTACACCATAAAATCCGCTGGTTGTTAAGATACTGTCACCAATTTCAATGGAACGCATTAACTCATCCTGCTTCTTCTGCTGTTTCTTCTGTGGACGATAAATCATAAAGTACATCATCAGACCCAAAATTAAAAACATTGGAAGTGTAGACATCAATAACTCTCCCATAGATGCCGGTTCACCTGTTGCAGTAGTTAAAATCATTGGAAATAATTTCATTGTTTTATCCTCTTTTCTTTATAATTTACTTGTCGCCTTCTTCAAAGCCCGCAAGTTTTGCTTTTTTGTATTCCGAGAAGCGCTGCTGTTCAATCGCTTCCCTGATTTCCTCCATCATCTTATTATAGAAGTAGAGGTTATGGGTTACCAAAAGCCGAAGACCCAGCATTTCCTTCGCCTTTAACAAATGACGGATATATGCCCTGCTGTAATGCTTACAGGTCGGACACTGACAGCCTTCATCAAGCGGTCTGTCGTCCAGTTCATACTTGGCATTGAGCAACGTCATTTTCCCATGATTTGTATATGCATTGCCGTGTCGGCCATTTCGTGCCGGATATACGCAGTCAAAGAAATCAACACCACGCTCTACTGCCTCTAAAATGTTAGCAGGAGTACCGACACCCATTAAATAGGTTGGCTTGTCCACCGGAAGATATGGCACTGTTTTCTCAATAACCTCATACATGGCATCATGGGATTCGCCCACAGCTAAGCCACCCAACGCGTAACCATCCAAATTCAACTCCGTAATCTGTTTGGCATGTTCGATACGGATATCGTGGAACACACCTCCCTGATTGATGCCAAACAGCATCTGTTTCCTGTTGATAGTATCATCCAGAGAATTTAAACGGTCCATCTCTGCCTTACAGCGGTGTAACCAACGGGTTGTTCTTGCCACGGAATCCTCCATATACTTACGGGCTGCCGTGGAAGGCGGACATTCATCGAACGCCATAGCAATGGTGGAGGCCAGATTGGATTGAATCTGCATGCTCTCTTCCGGTCCCATAAAAATACGTCTGCCATCTACATGGGACTGAAAGGTAACGCCCTCTTCTTTAATTTTACGAAGCCCTGACAGAGAGAACACCTGAAATCCGCCGGAGTCAGTCAGAATCGGCTTATCCCAGTTCATAAACTTATGAAGTCCGCCCAGCTGCTTCACAACTTTATCGCCCGGTCTTACATGAAGATGATAGGTGTTGGACAATTCCACCTGAGTGCCGATTTCCTGTAAATCCATGGTGGAAACTGCTCCCTTAATGGCTGCTGCCGTACCAACATTCATAAATACCGGCGTCTGAATGGTTCCATGCACCGTGGTTACTTCGCCACGTTTTGCATTTCCATCTTTACAAATCAAACGATACATGAACTAAAGTTCCTTTCTTTCTAATAGTTTGCATCTATACTAGTATAACCATATCTTGGACTTATTTCAACTAATTTTTCTATAAACTTGCGCATTCCGGCGCAAAATACACCACAGAAAAAGAGGCTGTGTCAATGAAACTACCTTTGGCACCGCCTCTTTTTCTTATTTTCGTCTGTTACTTGCAAATTTGTTTTGCCGAAAGTTACGCAATTGCGTACTTTTCCAGCAACTGATCAAACTCACTGTTGCTTCCCTGACTGAAGATCATAACCGGGTAAGTTACGAGACTTAACACACCTAAAAAGGATTTTGCGTCTACAATTACCTTGTTGAATCTCACATCAATGTCGAAGTCGCATTCGGATGCTGCAGCAACAAATTCCTGCACTTCCTCCGGGGCAGTAAGCTTAATTAACTTTCTTGCTTCCATTTCTGACTCTCCTCATTATAAAAATGACCCATCATTATATAGTATCCTGTTGACACCGG
>JAZSEW010000058.1:0-18405 GCA_045531895.1 Lachnospiraceae bacterium | reverse complement strand
GCACCAAAGATTCTTTGGGTAAAGAAGAACGAGCCGGAAAACTTTAAAAAGATTGCAAAGATTATGCTTCCTAAGGATTACCTTGCTTACTTGTTATCAGGCGTACACTGCACCGATGTTTCCGATGCTTCCGGTATGCTTCTTATGGATGTAGAAAATAAGTGCTGGTCTAAGGAAATGATGGAAATCTGCGATGTGAAGGAAGAACAGCTCGCTAAGATTTTCGAAAGCTATGAAGTAGTAGGAACCATCAAGAAGGACGTGGCTGAACGCCTTGGCCTTTCTGCTGATGTTAAGATTATTGCAGGTGCCGGTGACAACGCGGCCGGTGCAGTAGGAACCGGTACTACAAAGGACGGTATGTGTATCGTTTCCCTTGGTACTTCCGGTACCGTATTCGTTTCCTGTGACAAATTTGCAGTGGATGATGCCAACGCCTTACATATGTTTGCCCATGCAAACGGTAAGTATCACTTAATGGGCTGTATGTTGTCCGCAGCTTCCTCCAACAAGTGGTGGATGGATGAAATCATCGGAACAAAGGAATATGCGGAAGAACAGAAGCAAATTACAAAGCTTGGTGAAAATCATGTATATTATCTGCCATACTTAATGGGTGAGCGTACCCCGCATAATAATCCAAATGCAAGAGGTACCTTCACCGGCATGACCATGGATACTACCCGCGCTGACATGACACAGGCGGTTCTTGAAGGTGTTACTTTCGCACTTCGTGATTCTGTTGAAATTGCAAGAAGCCTTGGTGTAAAAATTGACCGCGTGCGTGCAACAGGCGGTGGCGCAAAGAGTCCGCTTTGGAGAAAGATGATTGCTAACATTATGAATGTCAGCGTAGAAATCATCAATAGTGAAGAAGGTCCCGGCTATGGAGGTGCAATTCTTGCAGCAGTTGGATGCGGTGCATTTACAAATGTAGAAGAAGCAGGAGACAAGTTAATTCGTGTAGTTGAGGTAACTGAGCCTGAGGCAGACCTGGTGGCTAAGTACGAGAAGAAGTATCAGGTATTTAAGAAGTTGTATCCGGCACTGAAAAATGTATTTGATGATGTAGCAAACGTATAATTTCAAGCGGTTTATGAAGAAATAAAATTTGATATTTGTTCATAAACCGCATTTTACGTTGTGGAAAGCGAAAGGAGAAAATAGGCGATGGCACTTCCTGATTTTAAGAAAACAGAACAAAATAAAACGGTAATTCCTGATTGGGCAAAAGATATGAAAGAAGATGAGTTTATCAGTTATTCCGTTACCTATGAATGCCGGAAATATCTGCATTTGTTTGATAAATATGTGCATCCTTGTGCGGAAACCGGCGATATCACCTACTATGTGTACGACCCGGTAAAGCATGGTGCAGCCCCGGCAGGCAAGTATCCGGTAACCATGTGGTTTCATGGTGCCAGCAATTCTCTTATGGAAGATGCCTGTATTATGTGCTGTGGTGCGGAGCAGTACGCCTCTCCAAAGTATCAGGAGAGTATGGGAGGAGCGTATATTATTGTGCCGCTTGCTAATGAAGAACGAATGGAAGATGGCAGAATCATCGGCACCTGGTCTGATGCTCATTTAAATCCAATCAAGGAAATTTATGACAAGGTGTGTGCAGAGCATGCAGAAAACATCAGCAAAAAGTTTGTGATGGGTGCCTCTTCCGGTGGTTTCTTCACTTGGCGGATGGCAGAAATGTATCCTGGCTATTTTACCGGAGCTATGCCGATTGCTTCCGGCTATATTCCGTCGGACGAGGCACTGGATACGATTTCTGAGACCGGCATTGAACTTTTGATTGCCCACGGAAAACACGATGAAATGGCAACCTTTGACGAGTGCATTTTGCCGCGACAGGAGAAGCTTCTTGATATGAAGAATTGTCTTTGTTTCTTTCCTGAGTGGGTATATAACGGTGATGGTGGAATCGGCTCTGTGTTCTATGGCTTTGAAATGGGTCAGCACTGCATGATTAACTGGGTGCAGCATAATCTGATGTTTGATGATGGTACTCCGGCGGATAAGCGGTTGCCGGAGGGCGTTACCGGTTGGGTGAAGAATATATGCAAAAAGTAGAAGAAACCTGTTGCGAATGAAATATTTTGCTGATTCTGTAACAAATTTATAAAAAGGGGCATGCAACATTTGTCATGCCCCTTTTCTCTAGCTATCTGTTTTTTTCTTCTTTCTCTTTCGTCTCATATCGTCAAAATATTTATTAATATTAAGTGCATAGGAAGCCTCAAGTTCCAAAGCACGCTGGCGCAATTCATCTTCCGGGATGGAATCAAGATAGTCCTGTGCTTTGTCGAGACCAAACATCATATAATCCAGACTCATCTTCAAGTGCTTTGAGAATAAAAGCATGGTCTCAACAGACATGCCGCAGTAACCGCGTTCAATATCGGAACAATACTTTGTATCGCGGTCCATTTGCTCTGCAAGAGCTTCTTGAGATAATCCCAGATTACGGCGGCGTGCTTTAATTCGTGCTCCTACGGAAATACGGTCATAGGTGGGTCTGATTCGGTTCATTTTATTTCTCCTTACTTATCGAAATTATAATTTGTAATTTCGCGAATTATTATTCCGGGTGGTGTTATAAACAGTATCTTTGTTTGGAAAAATAAAAGGAACCTGTATAAAACAGGAGTAAAGAAATTGTGAAGAATAAAAAAGAACATGGAATCGTGAATAAAAACGAAGTTCCATGTTCTTTGATTGTTGTATCGTTATAGCTTAAAAACTTAGAATAATTGGTGTGTTATCAGGAGTTATATCGTCTGAAAATTGTTCTTTGAAGAATCCGGAGCGGGAATAAGGTTCGCCTGCTACATACAGGTGTGCAGTATCGCCCAGTGTTCTTAACCTGAAATAGGCTTCGCCCTGACCCCTTTCTTCTGTGGTAAGTACGGTGACGGAAGTAGGTGCTACAAAACAGCCTTGCCATAAAAGCGGTGCAGGAATGCCAAGCAGATGGGAGAGTATCACAAACTGCACTCCGAGATGGCAGAAGAATACGAGAGTGTCGGAATTCCCCTGAATAACCTTATAATAGTTACCGTTTCGGACATAACCATGTTCTTTTAAAAGCGTATCTATGCCGTCTTTTACTTTGGCAAATTCGGTCTCCACATTGCCGGTCTGCATGACAGGAGATGTGAACCAGGTATCCTTGTGGTAAAAATCCGGTTCTTTTGTCCAGTAGTTTGGCATGAAGTCCCATGGAATGCGGTCTTTTCCGGTTTCGGGGTCTTTGACGGGAATGAAAAATTCCTTGAGCCAGTCGCAGGTGGTGGCAGCACGGTTTAGCTTATTTAATGTTAAAGAAGCAGTATCTCTGGCACGTCCAAGGGGAGAACAGTAAAATTCTTTTACATTCCATTTGACAGTACGGGCAGAAAGAAGTTCGGCTTCTCTCCAGCCTTTTTCTGTCAGGGAATCAATGCTGTAATCCGGGTCGCCATGGCGGATAAAAATCAGGTTCATAGAGTACCTCCTTGTTTGTCAAAAAGTAATTAAGACTATTATAACAGAGAGAAAGATGCATTTTCAAGTTACTGTTCACACAACCTTGCATTTCAAAGGGAAAACGCATATAATGAGAAATAATGGAACATATTTAACAGATGGAAAGCGGGAACACAAATGAGCAAATCAATGAATGCCTATACGGGCTTTGCAAAAGTATACGAAACCTTTATGGATAATATTCCTTATGAAGAGTGGACAGAGTACCTTACCGGACTTTTATCAGAGTATGGTGTGGCACCCGGGAGCCTGCTTGCAGAGCTTGGCTGTGGCACAGGTACGATGACAAGACTGCTGGCAAAGGAAGGCTACGATATGATAGGAATTGACCTGTCAGAGGAAATGTTAGACATTGCCAGATATGAGCACCCGGAAGAAGAAGGCGATATTTTATATCTTAACCAGGATATGCGGGAATTTGAATTGTTTGGCACGGTGGCGGCGATTGTCAGTGTATGTGACTCCATGAATTATATTACTACGGAGGAAGAATTACTGCAGGTGTTTCGGCTGGTGAACAATTATCTCGACCCGGGTGGTTATTTTATCTTTGATATGAAGACGGCGTATAATTACGAAGTACTGATGGGGGACTGTGTGATTGCGGAAAACAGGGAGGACAGCAGTCTTATCTGGGAAAATTATTATGATAGAGAAACCGGTATCAATCAGTATGATATTACCATTTACACGAAGGCTGAGTTTGAAGAAGAGGATGAAGCGGATGAAGAACTTCCGCCACTGTATGAACGTCTGGAGGAATCTCATGTGCAGCGAGCCTATTCTGTGGAAACAATAATTTCTTTGTTAGAGAAAGCAGGACTGGAGTTTATTGCGGTGTATGGCGGTTGCAGTAAAGAAACACCAACGGCAGACACTGACCGGGTATATTTTATAGCAAAAGAAACCTATCAGGAGAATAAATATTATGAGCAAAGGAAATAAAACAGAACAGAAGAAAAAAATACGGTCTGCCTATTTGGTAAAAAGAAATGAAATGAATGCGGAAGAGCGGAGAGCTGCTTCAAAAAAAATAAAGGAGTGGGTTTGTGCGAATAAGCGGTTTAAGGTAGCTAAAACAGTATTTGTGTATGCTTCTTATAAGAGCGAGGTGGAAACAAAGGAACTGATACAGGCTGTTTTAAAGCAGGGTAAACGTGTAGCAGTGCCCAGAGTAGATGGGGAGGATATGGAGTTCTATGAAATTCAGTCCTGGGATGAACTGTTTCCGGGCTATCAGGATATTTTAGAGCCTCAGATTTTTGAAAAAGAACCGGTAATTCCGGTGGAAAGTGATATTATGCTATTGCCGGGTGCGGTGTTTGACCGCAGAGGCAGACGAATCGGCTATGGTGGTGGGTATTATGACCGCTATCTGGACAGAATGCAGGCTACCTATGGAGTTAAGCCGTATCTGATGGCACTGGCATACCGTTGCCAGATTTATCCGGGCAAGCTTCCGACAGAAGAGCATGATAAAAAAATGGATTGCATTCTGACAGAACGTCGGGTTATAATGCCTAAGAAAGAGAAAAACGGAAAGATTGACTGGGCAGCAGAAATCTTTGAAATTATTCTGGAACTTGTTGTCGAGTTTATTGTGGAATTACTTGATTAGATTGGAGAACAGACATGGAATATAAGGATTATATTGTCAGAGCAACTGCAGCAGATGGACAGGTTCGTGCCTTCGCTGCCACAACCAGAAATTTAGTAGAAGAAGCAAGACGAATGCACGAGACCAGTCCGATAGCTTCTGCAGCATTGGGACGCTTACTTACCGCGGGTGCCATGATGGGCAGCATGATGAAAGGCGATAAGGATTTAATTACCTTGCAGATTCGTGGTGACGGCCCGATTGGCGGTATTGTGGTAACAGCAGATTCCAAGGCAAGAGTTAAGGGATATGTGCATAATCCAAACGTAATGTTGCCGCCAAATGCAGAGAGTAAGTTAGACGTAGGCGGTGCTGTGGGTCATGGTATGTTACAGGTTATCCGTGACGTTGGTTTAAAGGAGCCGTATGTAGGTCAGGTGGATTTAATTTCCGGTGAGATTGCAGAGGATATTACCTGTTATTTTGCGGTTTCTGAGCAGGTGCCGTCTGCAGTGGCGCTTGGCGTTCTTATGAATAAGGACAACACGGTACGTCAGGCCGGTGGTTTTATTATTCAGCTCATGCCGTTTGCGGAGGAAGCAGTGATTGCCCGATTAGAACAGAAGCTGACAGAGGTAACACACATTTCTTCCCTGCTTGACGAGGGCATGACACCGGAGGAACTGTTAGAATATGTGCTGGCGGACTTTGAACCAAAGATTTTAGAAAAGGTATCTACAGAGTATTACTGTAACTGTTCTAAAGACCGTGTGGAGAAAGCAGTAGCCAGTGTTGGAAAAAAAGATTTGCAGGAGATGATTGAGGAGGGCAAGCCGATTGAGGTAAATTGCCATTTCTGCGATAAGAAGTACGAGTTTACGGTGGAAGATTTGAAGAATCTGATGAAATTTTCGAAGTAAATACAATTGTAACATTTCTGACTGGTAAATGACATAAAAAAGGAGTATGCTTAATGTAACATACTCTTTTTTTGATTGGAGGGGGAAAATGAAGAAAAAATACGTAAGCCTATTAGTAATCTTAAGTATGTTAGTGTTATGTGCCGGATGTAATAGAACTGTTTCTGAACAGACTCCGACACCAACTTCTGCCCCAACGGCAGAACCTGCAATGCAACCGGAAGTAACTGAGAGTGTTACACCTACAGCACCGATTGCTACAAGCATGCCAACGGAAACTCCGGTACCAACCGAGCAGCCAATGAATACACCAACACCGGCTCCGGTAGAAATAGAGGCACCATTTGCCATGGTTTCTCCGGTGCCGCAGAGTGAAGTAGTGGATATCGTAGGTACCATGACAGTCGATACCTACCCGGTGGTAGACGGTTCCACGGCAACACTGCCACTGTCTGAGGCAGTATTTATGGCAGCAACCGGTGAAAGCGCCGAGGTGGCAGCTAAGGAAGTAATACATACAAAAACAACAAACTCTTACAAACGTTTATATGATGGTGAGGTTGAACTGCTTATCGTGTATGAGCCGGCGGAAACTATCGTAGAGCGAATGAAGACAGAACCGCTGTGTATTAAACCGATTGGTCTGGACGCACTGGTATTTCTTGCAAATACGGCAAATCCTTTAGGAAGTCTTACCATGGAGCAGTTAGTGGATATTTATTCCGGCAAGATAAACAACTGGTCTGAGGTGGGCGGTCTTGATAAGGAGTTGCTTGCTTTTCAGCGTCCGGTCGGTTCCGGCAGTCAGACTCTCATGCAGAAGCTTGTGATGGGAGATGCGGAAATGGTAAGCGGTGATAATGTGTACCGTTACAGTACTATGTCCGATATTTTGGAAGGTATGCTGTCCTACAATAACGAGGATAATACTCTTGGTTATTCTGTATTCTATTATGCCAACAATATGTATTTTGAAAAGGATTTAAAACTCATGGGAGTGGATGGTGTGATTCCGTCTACCCGGACCATTTATGATGGTTCTTATCAGTTGACCAATGCTTTCTATGCGGTAATCCGTACGGATGAACCGGCTGATTCTAACGCTCGTAAGATTTTTGACTGGCTTACCGGAGAGGCAGGCCAGCAGATGGTGCTGGATTTAGGCTATGTTCCGATGCAAATGCCTGTGGGAGCAGATATTTCCGATGCAAAGGCAGTGCAACGGGAAAAGGTAGAAGTGTTAGCAAAGGAGCCGTTGGAAGAAGGCCAGTACTTTATTTTTATGAATTCTCAGAATATGGTCTCAGAGTATTATTATGGAGACATGACGGTATACAATTATAAGTGGGAAGAGGTTGCAAATTTCTACAATGTATCCTTAAATTACGCATCTCAGGGCATTTATACCAGCCGCTATCTGCCGGTTGGACAGATTCGCCAGAGTGCTGCCGGAGAGCAGATAGACCAGTATGGCATTTATGATTTGGAAAAGGGTGAGTACTCTATTGTACCGAGCTATAAGGCGATGTCGGTACTGGATATCGACCGTGGTTATTTTGCAGTGCCGCCGGAGGATGATAACTGGCGAAACTGGAGTATTATTGACGGAACAGGGGAAGTACTTCTTGAAAAGGTTTCCATGGAGGACTGGCTGACTATTTATCCATTTGGAAATGGCTACATGGAAATGTCCTATGATTATGTAAATTGGGAAAATGGGTGTACCTATCGTTTCTATGATGAAAATCTGAAATTGACGTATGTGTATTGTGAGACAGCGGCAGCCATACCGGATGATGCAGAGTGTTTAGCGGAGGTACAGTATATTCTTATGGATGCCGGAGGATGTCTGATTGATGCAGACGGAAATGTCGTATTCAATACCGGAATTTTTCTGGATAAATATGGAGACGGAGAAAACTTTAATTGCGAAATTAATCTGTATGGACCAACGCTGGTAGAAGATGGAAAAATTTATGCGGTAAAATACTGCAATCAGATTTTCCTGTTGGATAGTAATATTGATGCCATTCAACCGATTTTTGAAGAGTCTATTGTAAATGCTTTTGACTCTGCAAATTTCTTCGAAAACTTCTGTTATTACTATGATGAGAATAAGTGTGAGTGGGTATACTGCACCTACGATGGCGAAATTCTCCGGGATAGTTATGGTATGATTCCGGACGGTATAGAAATAAACTGGAGCAATAATGCCTATGTGATGTACCGTAAATTTGGTGATGAGCTATTTGTTGAGGAATATACGGCAGAGGGGGATTTAATCAAGTACAGTATTCCGTTAAAGGCTGATTTACAGGACTATGTGTTCTATTACACCGAGGATGGTTATGTGGTTCTGAATGAAAACTGTGGTGATACAATGCAAGATCCTTACTATGTAGAAGAAATGCTGACTCCACAGTATATAGTTTCTTTACTGTATCAGGGCGGTTTGATTGATGTGAAGCATGGAATGAGCAGCTCCTATGTATATGGGCTGGATGAAAATCATCAGATTTGGAGCGTACAGAACGGCAATCGCCTGACAGCACCAAGCGAAAGCGTTTTTGAAGATTTCGAGTATGGTTATCCGTTGAGCGACATTGTTATTCTCGAAGGACAGCGGATTGTTTATGAGATAGAGAATGCGTATCTTCTGTTTCAGGAAAATGGGGTTGCGAGCTTCTTAAGTGGTAATTATCTGTATGTTGTAGGATACGACGGAACGGAGTATATTAAGGCATTACATACGTTCTTAAATAACGATTAATTTAGAAAACCATATCCTTGCTCAGACTGTTAGCACAGGTCAGCAGAGGATATGGTTTTCGATCTTTACAGCTCTTCTTCCGGTATGTTTTCCCGTAAAGTTCTATGCAGGGAAAACAGAGTGGTGCAGGTTACAAATATAATAATCAGCGAGAAGAGAAGCATAATTACAGTAAGTACATTCTGTTCACTCCAGGGAAGAGGCAATGCAAACAGAGTGTTCATAATGGTCCGGATGGTACGAAGATGTAAAATACCTTTTTCCTGTGGGCAGCCATAGGTTCGTGCTACGGCAGCAACATTCGTCAGTAATTGAAAATGAAAATACAGGTCGACGATGGAAACAAGCAGAGAGGGCAGGTAACCTAAAGAAGTAATGCCAATCAGGGTAGCAAGCCATGTGCAAAGATTCCAAAGTACAAGCCCGATGCAAAAGGGTTTCAGCAACAAGGCGGAGGGCTCTGGCTGTCCGAGAACAGGAAGAGCACCAAGGATTAACAGGTAGCCTGCAAAGTCCGGCAGTATATCAAGGGTGCCGATGTTTAGATTTAAGTGGATCAGAATATAGCCCCAGGCAATGCTTTTAATTGATCTGCAAAGTTTTTCGTGATTCATGGTGTGTCCTCCCAACGGATAATAAATTCTTCTTGAAATATGGAATCCCAGTAAACCTGTATCAGATGACCGTAAGGCAATTCCGGCGGAAGTTCTTCATAGTCATACAATGTATCAATGCCAACATCCGTAAGGGAATAGCTTTCTTTTGCCGGAGAGGTAATGGTCTGACTCATCCAGGAATAACCATGAGTACTGGAACCGGTTACATTTCCTGCTATATTCATATATTCTGTTGGCCAGTCAAGTTTTGAAAGCTCTTCTTTGGAATCAAGTCGTGCCGTTTGTATGCCAAGCTGTCTTCGCGGATAGCTGCCCAAGGTGTTATTCTCACAAGTGTATTCTATGCCGGTTTCCAGACGTATTTCATCAAACTTAGCATTTGGCTGCGGAGCTTGATTGAAGGACGTGGAGGAAAACGGAAGGAAACTGAGTTCATTGGCATTGCTGATAGTATTATTAACGGAATAAAACAGTTTGGCGGACACGGTGAGGGTTCCGGTGGTGCCGGTCTGAGTTACTGTTTTCAGCCATGGGATGTCACTGGAACGTTCGTCATAACTTGTATCTTCGTATCGTTTTAAGGAAAGAGTGCGTTCAACGGTTTCCTCCACAACCCAGCCATCTTCCTTCCAAAGGTGGAGCGGAATCATAAGATAGCAGGTGTCAACAAGATGGGAGCTTTCGTCTGCTAACTGTCCGTCTGCGGTTTGGTAATATTCTCCGACAGAATTTTGATTATAAATCGGCAGGATGAGAAGAATCTCATAACAATTTTTGCCTAGCTGCTTCAGATTGTAAAGCTGGTAGCCCTTGTTCAGATTGGGAAAACAGATAGTTCCTTCCGGTGGTAAATACCAGAGAGCAGAACCGTTTTCCAGATTGCTTTGCATGGCAGATTCATATTCTGCCTGCTTTTCTAAAGGCGATGCAGTAGCAAGATAAATTCCATTATGCAGAAGCAAGCCTTTGGCATAGGTGTCCAGGGCACCTGCCATGGTGTTACAGCGGTAAATTCTTGTCATGGCAAGAGAACGGGTCAGCTCGGTTTCTGTTTGAGGCATGAAATAATTGGTATCATAGGTGGCAGCGGTGCCGACCAGAGAAGGGATTCCAAGTAAGAAGAAAATACAGATGGAAACCAGTGCCATACCCTTGGGGTACTTTTTAAACCGCACAATGGCGGCAATTCGGCGGGCAATATTTTTGCCGCCGTTGGAAATGGAAGTGGTTCCCGGAGCGCGGGCATAGGTGTCGTTTGCCATGGCGAGCAGAATAAGACCGTATTCCCGGCGTTCTTCTCCTTCAAGGTGCTCCAGAACCCGCTGGTCGCAGAGGGACTCCATATCGTTTTCAATACGATGAAAAAACGGTACAAGCAGTGGATTACACCAGTGCAGGGCACGAAGGAAACACCAGAAAACATTTTGCAAGGCGTCACGATGCTTTAGGTGAAGCAGTTCGTGCAGAAGGATTTTGCCGTCTACTTCGGTATTTGCAGGAAGAGCAAGTATTGGATGAAATATACCACAGACGAAAGCAGAGGATAAGCCCTCTACGAGAACAGTGTTGCAGCATTTGAGCTGATGAGTTTCACAAATGGCATCAATGCGGTTTTGCAAGGCAGGAGTTGTCGGAACGCCCTTTTTCAGCAAATGGCGGAGCCGGAGATAGGCTGCCAGGTAGCGGAGCAGGAAAAACAGGACTCCGGCTGTGTAAATGAGAAACATCCAGTCGGTAAGACTTGCTGGTACGTCAGTAAGTAGCGGAACCGGCAAATCAGGGGAAATGGCCTGATAGACATCAGTGTAAGCGGAGGAAAAATTTTTCTCTACTACGGTTTTTAAGGTTTCTATATAAAGAGGCAGGGAAAACAGAATCCGGCGGCTGGTGGCGACAGGAAGCAGAATGCGCAACGCAAGTATACTCCAGATGCCGTATTGCCAGCGGGGTGACAGTTTATCCTCAAACAGGAGCTTCATCACAAGCAGCAGTATGGCTATCAGGGTGACGGAAGCGGTCTGTAAGAGAAATTCCCAGATGTTGTGCATTGTCTATACCTCCATTTCATTAAGTAACTTTTTTAAATGGTTAATTTCCTCTACGGAAATAGATGATTCCTTTAAGAACGCAGCCAGCATTTCTCCGGTGGCACCGCCGTACACTTTGGAACAAAGTTCTTCTCGTTCCTGTTTTGCACAGGCTTCTTTGGAAACTGCGGCAGAATAGGGTTTTTCTTTGGAGCGGTCAATGGCAACCAGACCTTTGTTTTCCATGCGGGTCAAATAAGTGAATACGGTTTTTTTATTCCAGCCCTTGCTTGGGAGTAGGGCATCGGTAAGCTCTTTCAGAGAAACTTCTTCTTTTTCCCAGAGAACATTCAATACAGACCATTCAGCTTCGGTTAATTTCATTTGGATTTCCTCCTTATTCCGGTTATGTTGTAAAAATTTATTTCTTCTGTCGTTGTAAGTATATGTAAAAAACAAAGCAGTCCTACAATCGTAAGAAACCTTATAATGATATCTTACAACTGTAAGATGCATATGTCAAGTAAAATCAACTGTATGTTTTCGTATTATGCGTGAGGTTTTCTTATAAAACCTGAACATTTTAGAAAAAATTCATACACGAAATGTAGATATAGTGATATAATCAAAACAATACGTGTCGAAAATTATCGAATAAACTATAGGAAAGGGAGCTATGGAAAAATATGGCGTATATTGCGTTGAAAGATGTCAAAAAAGTATACAAAACAGGTGAAATTGAGATTCATGCAGCAGATGGTATTACCTTTGAAATGGAGAAAGGGGAATTTGTTGTTATTGTTGGTCCTTCCGGTGCAGGAAAGACTACTGTGCTGAATATTCTCGGAGGCATGGACAGTGCAACCTCCGGAAACGTACTGGTAGATGGGGAGGACGTGGCAACCTATAACCAGAAGCGTTTGACAAAATACCGCAGGGAAGATGTGGGTTTTGTCTTTCAGTTTTACAATCTGGTGCAAAACTTAACTGCATTGGAAAACGTAGAACTTGCCCAACAGATTATTAAAAATCCAAAGAATGCGTCCGAGGCTCTGGAGGAGGTTGGATTGAAGGAACGTATGAAGAATTTTCCGGCCCAGTTATCCGGTGGCGAGCAGCAGAGAGTTTCCATTGCAAGAGCCCTGGCAAAAAATCCGAAGCTTTTGCTTTGCGATGAACCAACGGGTGCTTTGGATTATCAAACAGGTAAGTCCATTTTAAAACTGTTACAGGATACCTGCCGCAGAACAAAAACTACGGTGGTGGTTATTACTCACAACAAGGCCATTGCACCGATGGCAGACCGTGTGATTGAAATTAAGAACGGAAAAGTAGGTGCTATGCGGGTGAATGAACAGCCGATGGATGTCAGCCGGATTGAATGGTAAAGTGAGGAAAAAGAAATGAAACGAGCGCAGCGAACTGATTTAATACGTGAAATGAAAAAAAGCTTTAACCGCTATATTTCCATTCTGCTGATTATGGCGCTGGGGGTGGCTTTTTATGCCGGTGTGCGTTCTGCAGAGCCGGACATGCAGCTTAGTGCCAAGGAATTTTTTGATGAAACCAACTATATGGATATCCGGGTGCTTGGTACCCTTGGTATGACGGAAGAGGACGTGGCAGAAATAGGGGCAGTTGAGGGAATTGACCTCGCAGAAGGTGGTTATCAGACAGAATTGTTCTGGGACACTGAAGAGAGAGATTACCAGATGACAGTATATTCCTTGGGAGATGCTATCAATCAGGTATATGTAAAAGAAGGCCGGATACCGGAAACGGCAAAGGAATGTTTTGTGGATGCTGATTTCATGTCATCCCATGGATATGCGATTGGTGATGTAATTACATTAAAGGCGGATGCAAATACGGAACTTTCTGATATTCTGGCTGAGGATACCTTTACGATTGTAGGAAGTGGTGTATTTCCAAGCTATTTATCCTGGCAGCGTGGTGCAGTGAGCATTGGTACCGGTGTGGAGGACGGTTTTTTGTTCCTCCCGAAGGAAGCGTTTTCCATGGAGGTATTCTCGGTAGTGTATGCCACAGTGGAGGGTGCCAAGGAGTATAATCCTTATACGGAGGAATATGAGGACTACATTGCGGAAGTAGTAGAACGGGTGGAAGTTATTGCAGATGCACGTTGTGAAGTACGTTTTACAGAAGTGACAGAACTATATTGGGAAGATGTACATGAAGCGGAAGCAGAGATAGCGGATGCCGAAAAAGAAATTGCAGATGGTGAGCAGGAGATTGCAGATGCTGAAAAAGAAATTGCGGATGCAGAAATTGAGATAGCCGACGCAGAATCTGAAATTTCGGATGGTGAGAAGGAAATTGCGGATGGTGAACTGGAACTTGCCGACGCAGAAGCAGAGATTTTAGATGGTGAAGTGAAACTGGTGGATGCAGAAAAAGAATTGGAAGAGGCTGCTGCTGAAATTGCGGATGGTGAGACTAAACTTGCAGATGCAGAAAAAGAGCTGGCGGATGGTGAAGCAGAGCTTTCCAAAGCAGAAAAAGAGATAGCTGATGCAGAAGCAGAGCTTGTCAAGGCAGAGGAAGAACTGAAGGCAGGAGAAGCAGAACTGGTTGTGGCAGAAACAGAAATTGCTGCAAATGAAAAAAAATTGCTGGAGGGTGAAACGGAACTTACATTAGCTAAGGAGCAACTGGAAGAAGGAAGAAAAGAGCTGGAAGCAGGAAAAACAGCTCTGGCCATGCAGGAAGAAGAACTAAATGCAGCCAAAGCACAGTTAGAAGCCTACGGAATGCCTTTAACAGAAGAACTGCTTATGGCAGAAGCTGAACTGACTGCGGCAAAGCAGCAGCTTGCAGAAAAGGAAGCAGAATTTATTGCAGGCGAAGCACAAATAACTGTGTCAGAGACGGAGCTTTCTGCCGGAAAAGAGCAGCTGGTATTAGCAAAGGAACAGCTGGCGGCGGCTAAAACAGAAATAGAAAATGGCTGGGAGGAAGTAGAAAAGGGAAGAGCAGAACTTGTGGCTGGAAAAGCAGAACTGGAAGCTGCAAGAAAGGAGATTGCTACTGGTCGTGCTGAAATAGAAGAGGCGAAAGCAGAACTTGAGGATGGTCGTACTCAGTATGAGGAAGGTTTAGCAGAATACGAGCAGGCAAAGTTGGAACTGGAAGACGGCAGAAAGCAGTACGAAGAAGGCAAGGCAGAGCTTGAGCAGGCAAAGCTGGATTTAGAAGAAGGAAAGAAAGAACTTGCGGATGCCAAGGCAAAGCTTGCTGATGCGAAGCTTGAAATAGCAGATGCCAAGAAAGAAATAGAAGATGGTAAAAAGGAATTAGAGGATGGCAAGCTGGAACTTGCTGATGCAAAAGAAGAATTGGAAGATGTCGAAATGCCGGAATGGTATGTGCTGGACAGAAATACGGTACAACAGTTTGTAGAATATGGCATGAATTCAGAAAGAATCGGTAATCTGGGCGATGTGTTTCCGGCAGTGTTTTATCTTGTGGCGGCACTGGTGAGTCTGACGACCATGACACGAATGATTGAAGAAGAACGTACCCAGATTGGTACTATGAAGGCATTGGGTTATGGTAAGAGAGCCATTGTTTCAAAATATTTGTGGTACTCTCTGTCGGCTACCTTGTTAGGCGGTGTGATAGGTGTTCTTATCGGTAGTTATTTGTTCCCATGGGTAATTATTACGGCTTATGGAATTCTGTATTCCAATCTTCCGTTTTTAGTGATGCCGATTCAATGGGGACTGTCCATTACCTCTGTAATGATTGCGGTTATCTGCACGATTGCAGCAACTATGTCCTCCTGCTATAAGGAACTGATGGCAGCACCGGCAATTCTCATGCGTCCGGTAGCACCGGCGGCAGGTAAACGGGTATTTTTAGAATATGTAAAACCGGTGTGGAATCATTTAAGCTTTTCCTGGAAGGCTACCTGCCGGAATCTGTTCCGATACAAGAAGAGATTCTTTATGACGATTTTCGGTATCGGTGGTTGTATGGCATTGCTGCTGGTGGGTTTTGGACTCAGGGACTCCATTATGGAAATTGTGAATAACCAGTATAAGCATATCTGGACCTATGATGCCTATATCTCCGTTGAGGATACAGATATTGCATTAGAAGAAATGCAGGCGGAACGTCTGATGGAAAAAAGGTTGTTTGCCCAGATAAAGACGTTGGATGCAGAATCTGAAGCGGCAATTAAATCTGTCAGCCTGTTTATACCGGAAACATTAACAGATTTGGAGGAATTTCTGAAATTAAAGGACAGAATTACACAGGAAAAGTATACGTTGGATGACAGTGGTATTATTATTTCGGAAAAACTGGCGAAAATGCTGGAGGTTTCTGCAGGTGATAAAATTGAACTTCATGTGGACGATGTTACAAAGCGGTCGGTGGAGATAAAGGCTGTGGCAGAAAACTATATGTCCCATTATATTTACATGAGCGTGGCACAGTATATAGAGGTTTTTGAAGAAGAACCGGAGTTCAACCAGCTGTATTTGAAACTGCCGGAAATGACAGCAGAGGAAGAAGAGGAATTTTCCAGAGAACTTCTTGAAGATGATGCGGTAAATGCGGTAACTTATGTTCATGAACTGCAGGAAACGGTGGCAACCATGATGCAGGCACTGGAGCTGGTAGTAATTGTGCTGATTGTGGCAGCAGGAATGTTGGCATTCATTGTACTGTACAACCTGAATAATATCAATATTATTGAACGTCGAAGGGAACTGGCAACCTTAAAGGTGCTGGGCTTCTACGATACGGAAGTAGGAACTTATGTGTACCGCGAAAATGTTCTGCTGACTGTACTTGGTATTCTGGCAGGGGTGGTTATGGGATTTTTCCTGCACCGCTTTGTTATTCTGACGGTAGAAGTAGATATGATTATGTTTGGCCGGAATATTGAGCTTCCGAGCTATTTCTACAGTGTAGTTCTGACCTGTGTATTTGCTGTTTTAATTAACTTTGGCATGTTCTTTAAACTGAGAAAAATTGACATGGTAGAGTCTTTGAAAAGTGCAGAATAGTCTTGTGCTCTGTCGAAAAAAAGAGTATACTGGACACATTAGAGAATAAAGGAGAGTATTTTTTATGGCTACAAAGAAAGCAAAAGAAGAGGCTAAAAAGCCGGAAAAGAAAAATGCATGGCTCGGATATTCCGAGAAGGTAAAAAAAGATGTTTTCAAATTAAACGAAGGATATAAAAAGTTTATCTCTGACTGTAAAACAGAAAGAGAATGTGTGACTGAAACGATTCGCATGGCAGAGGCACAGGGGTATGTGGATTTAAATCAGGTAATCGCAGAGAACAAGCAGTTAAAGGCTGGTGACAAGGTTTATTTCAACAATATGGGCAAAGCATTGGCACTGTTTCTTATCGGTTCCGAACCTTTGGAAAAGGGTATGAAGATTCTGGGTGCCCATGTGGATTCTCCAAGAATCGATTTAAAACAGGTACCATTCTATGAGGATACCGAAATGGCACTGCTTGACACCCACTATTACGGCGGCATCAAGAAGTATCAGTGGGTAACTCTTCCTCTGGCACTGCACGGTGTTGTGGTGAAAAAGGACGGCACCGTGGTAAATGTATGTATCGGTGAAAAGGCAGATGATCCGGTAGTTGGTATTACTGATTTGCTTATCCATCTTTCTGCAAAGCAAATGGGTAAGAAGGCATCTGAGGTTATCGAGGGTGAAGACTTAAATATCCTTATCGGCAGCATGCCTTTGGAAGGTGAAGAAAAGGATGCCGTGAAGGCAAATGTGCTTAAGATGTTAAAGGATACCTACGACATTGAAGCAGATGACTTTGTTTCCGCAGAAATCGAAGCAGTTCCTGCCGGTGCAGCAAGGGATTTTGGTCTGGACAGAAGCATGGTGATGGGTTATGGTCACGATGACAGGGTATGTGCATATACTTCCGCTGTGGCATTATTCGAATTAAAGAAGACAGACCGTACTGCGGTTTGCCTGTTAGTGGATAAAGAAGAAATCGGCAGTGTGGGTGCTACCGGTATGCAGTCTGTATTTTTCGAGAATGCAGTAGCAGAAGTAATGGACCGTATGGGTGACTATTCCGAATTAAAGGTAAGACGTGCTCTTGCAAATTCCCATATGCTTTCTTCTGACGTGAGTGCTGCTTTTGATCCGAACTATCCGGGTGTCAACGAAAAGAAGAATACTGCTTATTTCGGCAAGGGTCTTGTATTTAACAAGTACACCGGCAGCCGTGGTAAGTCCGGTTCCAACGACGCAAATCCGGAATACATTGCAAAGCTTCGTGCAGCATTGGAAGCTCACAAGGTTCCGTTCCAGACAGCTGAGCTTGGCCGTGTGGATGAAGGTGGCGGCGGTACTATTGCTTACATCATGGCAAAGTATAATATGCAGGTTATTGACAGTGGTGTACCTGTATTAAACATGCACGCTCCTTGGGAAATTGTCAGCAAGTCTGATGTCTATGAAGCAAAGCAGGGCTATGTGGCATTCTTAAAGGAATTATAAGAAAGAAGAATAGGGCAGCTGTAATTTTGCAAAAGCAGAATTGCAGTATGCCCTTATACTGCTTAAAACGGGAGAGATTTATAATGAACAGAATAGCGAAATTTGAAAAAGTCAGTGAAACACGGTTTGTAGCAGACTGGCTGGATACTTTTGGTGGAGAGAAAGCAGGTGCAAAGAAGATTTATGAAGAAATCAAGCTGCCAAAGCGCGCTACCAAAGGTTCTGCGGGATATGATTTTTATAGTCCCCTCACTTTTTCTTTAAAACCGGGGGAAACTATTAAAATACCTACCGGAATCCGGGCTTTTATGAGAGACGATTATGTGCTGATGTGTTTTCCGCGCAGCGGATTGGGTTTTAAGTTCCGCTTGCAGTTAAACAATACGGTCGGTATTATTGACAGCGATTATTATTATTC
>JAZSEW010000014.1:0-28210 GCA_045531895.1 Lachnospiraceae bacterium | reverse complement strand
GCTGCTGTAATCCGGCTCACAATATTCTCATAGCCACAAAACTTTCCTGCCACAAAGTAATCAGCCACCGGTTCTTCCGTACCGGACTTGAGATTACGGAACACCGTTACATTTTCCTCAATGTCCGGATAATAACAGTCCCAGCCAAGCCAGGCATGCTCCGTCGGATACTTCCCACTGTCAATGGAAGTGGTTGCCGCCACGGTAGTCGGCGGAAATACGGAACTGTAGGTATGCGCTAAATGGCTGCGAAAAAAACCGTTCTTTTTTAGATTCTTATTAAGAATGGACACCCCCATCCCGTCCAGCAACAACACCACAATGTTCTTATACTGCTTTTGGAACAGTTTCTCGCAAATCGGCAACCCCTTAGTTTCCCCGGTGTCCACTCCAAATTCTTTTAACACAGACACCGCCAGATTCGTAATACAGTTTTCATATTCCGGATATTTTATCATACTGTCTCCTTTCCTGAGAAAATGAATCCTCTGCCTCTTAACAGATATAAACACTCCTAAAATGCACGAAGAGCACCAACATACTTATATGTCAGTGCTCTCATCATTTTAATAATTCTATCATCGTTCCAATGAATTATCCAACCTCGATTTATGCACGACATATAAGACCTATCGCCTTACACCGTGCACTTTCTGCCCGGCTACAGGCTAATACGTCTATTATTGTGCATATTATAATTGAGGTTAAAACTCTGATTCATTGTACTCCGTACCTTTCTAAAAGTTTTCTGTATTCTACTGCTGTTTTTCATTATTGTCAAGCAGTTTTTATAACTCTTTTAAAATTTCCTGCTTCTTTTCCTCATACTCTTCTCTGGTAATCAAACGCTGGTCATACAGACTTTGCAGGGATTTTAACCGGCTCTCAACGCTGCTTCCACTGCGACCTTCCGTTTCATGCACGGTATAAGTTGTTCCAAAGCCCTGATGTGATGTTACCGTCACATTACCGTCTTCTGCCTCCTCAATTTCAATCACTTTGCTGGCAATCTTTTTATCCGTAAAACCATTTCGCCAGTGGGTATAAGTAATAATTCCAGCCACTGCCGTCCAAAGAATGCCGAAGGGACCAAACACCGGAATTGCAATGAACAAACCAATCAGGCAAAAAACAATCCCTACAGCAAATCCTACCTTGGACTGCTCTCCGGACGGTCTTACATGGATTTTCTTTGACATGTAATCACTCCTTCTTTTAATCGCTGATATTCTTCTTCAGTAATCGGCAAAATACCACCATGGCGTTTTAATGTGCTTCCCATATCAAACTCACCGTCTTCAAGAATTCGGAATTCTCCGGACAACAAATCCTTAGAAATCAACGGCAAATAGCCCTTTCCGGTAGCAAAACGGTCCACCAGAAGACACCACTGCTGCTCTTTTTCCATATAAAAAGCAATCGGACCTTCCACACCGAACAGATTATCAAGCACTTCCGACTTGATATCCGTAAAATTGTCCTTATCCAGCGTCTTGCCAAAATCCATGCGGATATTCTTTGTAGTCTCATCCTTGGAAAAGCGCACATAGCCCTCCGGAATTCTTATAATATCCGTATCAATGACATGATTGTCCCGCTCAATATAAATTTCCGGCTCTGTGTAAGTCACAAAATCCTTCGTGTAAGACGCAAAAATTCTCTGCTTTGCTTCCTCATCTTTGCCAAGCTTTGTCATGGATGCCCAGAACACCAGAAAAGCATCCTTTTCTGTGCTGTACACTGCCTCCGGAGCCCAAACACAGCCACTTATCGCAGTTCCGATTTCGCTGCTCCACGGCTCGCTCCAATGCACCAGGTCCTCGGATTTCCAAACGATAATGCTCCTGCTGCCCGCGTATTGTGCCACATGCCAGCCTTTTTTCGAAGCAATGCGCAAATCTGTGGCTATTAGATAAAATACTCCATTCTTTTCGTCACGGATCAAAAACGGATCTCTGGCACCTTTCTCGCCAAGCTCCGAAACAAGCACCGGCTGACCGTTATTTAAGTCCTGCCAATGTAATCCGTCTTCACTGAGGGAAAAGTAAATCTGCTCTCCGGACTCACTTTCTCCGATAAAATGTACAAATAAATACTTATTCATAACTTCTCCTACATATTGTCGTACTTATCTTTTAAATCTTCAACCTCTTGATTTCCAAAGGTTTCTAACGGCTTACTTAATATTAAATCGGTACGAAGCTTCTGTGCTTCCTCTTCGTAGCGCTTTGCTTCTTTGCCTTTACTGATATGCTGATATATCGCCACAATAAGTACAATACCACCGGCAAGCATCAAAAGACCGGCAAAAAGCTCCGCACCACTGTCTCCGGACATCAGTTCATTCTGATAGCTTTCAATACCCTTCGCAATGACAGCATCATTACTTAAACTGCTATCGTCCCAGTAACGATAAATTTCATCGATTAAATCATTGATTTCACTTTCTCCCATATAATAGGATGCATTTGCACCATACTGCCAGCTCCACCAGTCTACATTGTTATAATACGCAACCATAACATGATTTTCATCATCGAAAATCTTATCATACAACTGTGCTGTATAAATATCACAGGTATTTACATCCTTGTCATATTCACCCACCGTATAAAAATATAACGGAATACCGGTTGCTTCATAGAACGCGCGACATGCCTGCTCTGTTCTGCCTCCATTATAGGTAAATCCATCATCGTATGCATAGCCGACATCTACTGTTCCTTTTAAATTAGCCTTTTCAAACACGTCATTGTTTGTTTTCATAGTAAAGAACAAACCGACTACCAGCAAAATAATCGCAATCAGAACTTTACCAACAGTGCCCTTTCTTGCTTCTCTTGCTTCCGCAGCCAGACGCTCTGCTCTACTGATTTTCTGCTCCGGCGTCAGTTCCTTTGGTGCCGTATAGCTCTGTGATGCAGAACCTGCATTATATGTGTTACCGCCGTTTGTACCGGCAGATGTATTCGTGTTTGTTCCATTGTAAGTAGTATTACCGCTATTATTGATAATAACTGTTTTTCTTCCGTGACCAGGCCCCATAAAAATCGGTCTTGGCGGTCTGTGATAAGAACCTCCGAAATGAGAACCGCCAAAGGATGATCCTCCGAACCCTCCACCAAAACTACTGCTGCTACTGCGTCTGTTTCCTGAACCGCTTCTTCCAAAGCTGCTACCGCTACTGCTGCTTCTGCTAAAGCTGCCACTGCTTCTGCTAAAACTGCCTCCGCTTCTGGAAAAACTTCCGCCACCACTGCGGCCACCGCCGCCACGGCTTCCACCGCCTGCTCTGCCCATATAATCCTCCTAACAAAATATCCTGTGCAGAAATTCTACACAGGATATCCTTTGATAAATTCGATTACTTATTTAATCCTGCCTTTAATGCTGCCAGCTCTGCTTCGATGTCAGAATCTGTAGCGGAGTACTTGCTCTTAAGATCTTCAATCTTTGTGTCAGCACCCTTGTTGAGTTCTGCTAAAGCCTCTGCCTCGTCTAACATCTTATTTGCCTTTTCTTCCATACGGGAGAATGCTGCAATACTGTCGTTTGCACTGGAAATAGCACTGCCGGTCATCTCGTTAATCTTCTTCTGTGTCTTAGCTACCGCCATCTTACCCTTAATCATTTCTCTTCTGGACTCTAATTCTTCAATGTCCTTTACGAGCTTGTCATGCATAGCACGCATATTGTCTGCATTCTGCTTAGCTAACTGGTAAGCCTCGGTAAGACCTGTCAGCTTGCTGGTAAGTGTAGCCTTTTCGGATAAGAACTTACGAGCATCATCGTCGTTGCCGGCCTGAACTGCTTTTGTTGCATATGTAGCAAGGTCTGCAATTTCCTTGCTGCATTCGTTCATTTCACGCTCTGCGCTCTTTTCAGCAGCAATAATGCCTGCTGTTTCCTTCTTTACATCAGCAAGATCGTCTACTAAATCTCTCATTAACTGATCAATCATCTTTTCCGGATCCTCTGCCTTGTCAAGAAGTGCATTGATATTAGCTGCCATAATGTCTCTGAAACGTGCGATAATTCCCATTGTAATATACCATCCTTTCTTCTATGAAACAAAAATTTGTTTTTCAATGTTTACGTTATATAGTTTCGCTTATATTGGTCAAAAAGTCAATAAGAAACGAATTAAAATCGGATTAATTTTTTTAATTTGTCCTTAATTTTTCTAATCGTCACTCAATTTGAAGCTTCCGTAGTTCATAGAATGCCCCTTTCTTCTCCATCAGTTCCTCATACGTGCCATACTCCTTGCAGATACCGTCACCCACCACGGCAATTTTATCTGCATTTCTAATTGTAGATAAACGATGTGCCACCACAAAGGTTGTCCTGCCCTTCATCAGATTCTCCAGAGCATTCTGGATTTCTCTTTCTGATACACTGTCCAGAGCAGAGGTTGCTTCATCCAGTACAATCACTTTCGGATTACGGATTAGCGCTCTTGCTATGGCAATACGTTGACGCTGACCGCCGGAAAGCTTACCTCCGTGCTCACCTACCTTAGTGTCCAAGCCTTGCGGAAGCGACTTGATAAAGCCTTCCAAATTTGCAGCCCGGATTGCCTCCCATAACTTTTCCTCCGAAATATTCTTCATACCGTAAGTAATGTTATCCCTGATAGTTCCGGAAAACAAAATAGAGGTCTGCGGCACCACCGCAAGGAAATTCCGGTAGCTTCTAAGATTCAGTTCATCCATGTCCTTTCCATCTAAAAATATCATACCGGTATCCGGCTTATGAAATCCGATTACCATATTGATTAAAGTGGTCTTTCCGGCACCGGATTCTCCTACCAGTGCAATTGTTTCTCCCGCCTTAACCTTTAAATTAAAACCATTCAGCACCTGCTTTGACTTATCATAGGAAAAGGAAATATCCGCAAAAGCAAAGTCTCCTTCCACTTCGTTTACCCTTTCCTTGCCCTCATTTTCTTCCACATCATGGGCCAGTAAAACCTCTCCCACGCTGGTAATGCATTCGGTTCCTTTGGATATGGTCGGCAGCAGTGTAATCAGATTGGAAATCTGATTGACAATGGTGGCAAAATAAGTCTGATACAGCGCAATATCACCTACACTGATTTCTCCTTTGTATGCCATATATCCGGTAAAGCCAAGGCACAACGCCTGAAAGGACTGGAATACACACCAGCCAACCGCACCAAAATTCGCCTGAATAATATCCAGCCGGTATCCCTTTTCCGCCACCTCATTCAATTGCTGCTCCATTTTTTCGATTTCATGTTCTTCCAGAGCATGGGCACGGGTTACCGGAATCAGCTCTACCATTTCCATGACCCTGGCAGAGGTTTCCTCCATCTCTTTTCGAAATTCCGTATTTCTCTGCTTGATTTTTTTACGGAAGGATACCATGGTAAGTGCAGCCACCGGTACCGTCAACAGGAAAAACAGGAAAACTATTTTACTTTTTGTTATCGTCACAACAAAAGATACACCCAGATTAAGAGCAATATTCATCAGACTGACAAACATCTGTCTGGACAGTGTCTCGATTGCCTCAACATCACGCATGATTTTTGACTGCAAACGTCCGGACTGCATTTCCTTATGATAAGAAATGGACAATAACTGCAGTTTTCTTACCAGCGCTCCACGCAGCCCCGCTTCCACATTTCTGGCAGCCAGACTACGTAACCTTGTATAAAGATAATTCAACGGAAAATTGAGCGCAATCAGAAAAATCAGTGCCACTGTATTGACCGCAATTTTCGCAATGACGTTCTCGCCACCTTCTGTCGCGAGGTTAATGATGTTTGCAAGAATAATCGGCGACATCCACACCGGACTGTGTTTGATAAAAAAACACACGCCGGCCAGCAAAAATTTGCTGTAATGCCCTTTAAACAGGCCAATCAACACCCGAATCGGCTGATTTCTATGTCTGGAATACACTTCGATAAAGCGATCTTCTATTGCAGAAAATTCTTCTACAGAACGACTGTTAGGCTCCTCTGTTACTTTTCTTTTGCTGCTCATAGTAATTCTCCTTATCTATCAAACCACTTAAAATTCCAAACTATCCGCATTCAGCAGAAAATACTTCATACCCATAATTACAAATCCCTCCTCATTTCTCCACGGCTTCCCCGTTCCATTTACTATAACAATCTTCTTAAATGAGTCCGGAATATTCCTAAACGAATTAAGCTCCTGTGTCTGCTTTTCCTCAGAAGTAATATCGAAAGCAACCTGAATGTAATATCTCTGACTCCCCTGGTTTACTACAAAATCAACCTCCAACTGCTTACGAGTCGTTTTTCCTTCACTATTTTTTGCATACACCTCAACGATACCAACATCCACATTATAACCTCGGATAAGCAGCTCATTATAAACAATGTTCTCCATAATATGCGTTGGTTCCTGCTGTCTGAAATTCAATCTTGCATTTCTAAGTCCTATATCTGAAAAATAATATTTCAGATTTGCACCTACATATTTTCTGCCTTTAATATCATACCGGTCCGCTTTAGAAATCAAAAAAGCCTCTGCAAGATAATCAATATGGTTGGATATAGTTTTATTGCTGTAATTGATACCCCGTTCACTTTTAAAGGTATTTGATATTTTGGTCGGATTGGTAGGAGCTCCTATGGCAGAAGCAAGAATATCTACCAGAGTTCCAATCTCATCAACATTCTGAATTTTATTCCGCTCTACCACATCCTTAATATAAACATTCGTAAAAATATTTTTTAGATACTCAGTCTTTTGGCGTTCAACAGAAAACTGTGCTACCTGAGGAAGTCCACCGTATATCATATACTCATTCCAAGCATCATCATAATCCCCATCGTAAGCGTCATAGAACTCCGCAAAGGATAAAGGATGCATCCTTATTTCATCTCCTCTGCCCCTAAATTCAGTTACTATGTCGCTTGATAAAAATCTAGAGTTACTTCCGGTCACATATACATCAATATTGCTGATACGAAGCAAGCTGTTCAGCACTTCTTCAAATCGGGGCATAAACTGTATTTCATCTAAAAGCAAGTAGTACTTTTGTTCATCTTTCATTGCATCCTTAATATACTGATAACACTTTTTCGGATCTCTCAGTTCCTCATTTTCAATCCCATCTAATGCAATCTCAATGATGTGGTCATTATCTACACCACTCTCCAATAAATACTTCTTAAACAATACAAATAACAGGAAAGATTTTCCGCATCTTCTGATTCCTGTAATTATCTTAATCATTCCATTGTCTTTTCTTATCTTTAACTGTTCAAGGTATACATCTCTCTTAATTTCCACAGTATCACTCCCTATTTTTGTGTCTTGTCACACTTTTTAGTAATGATATTATACTAGCAAATGGCTACTTATTCAACAGGCATTACTATTTTATGTGTATTTGCACATTTTTATGTAGTGATTAACCACGATTCCCATTGTATAAAATAAATTTTCGTATCTCCTCACTTATCCGTTCATACTCATAATCATGTCAGGCAAAAGCCTTGTTATCCCAATAGTTGCGGCAAATTGCGATAATTTAAGCATCGGCATATTGATAGTGTACTCTTCATAAGCGTTTAGAACAGCCATATCCAGACCGATAATTGCGGACACTTCCTCCGGATACTGTTGTGCCCAATATAACGCCTCTATCCCCGACATCGAATGCGGACATAAAATATAAGTTCCATCAACACCGGCCAATTCCAATGCTGTTCTTGTATCTTCCAATATGGACGAAATCCCTCTTTCCTTGTCCACAACATCACTAAAACCATACCCGAATTTCTCCACAACAACCACCTTATATTCATCACTCAATAAGGAATATAGAGATTTAAAATCCAATATCGGAGAACAAGTACCACCACCAGACAAAAATACAAGCGTTTTATCACCGCTTCCTTCTGTATATATGCTCATCTTATGACCATCCACTTCCACCATTTGTCCAAGTGGTGTTAACAATTCAGACTCCTTATGTAACCTGATTTTATGATTGATATATGTCGCTAAAGTCAGAAACACTATTACTCCCAGAGCAATTGTCATAACTTTTCTCCATTTTTTCTTCATACTTGTTTAACTCCTGTCACCTCTACTTATCAAGATAATCCTCATTCAGTTCCGGTGTTAAAGGTTTTATTGTAATTGCTTTCATTAAAAAAATTCTCCTTTATGTATAAATAGCTCTGTCCCATAATGACTACTCTGGAAACCACTATCCAAAAACACATTAAAAAATGGTGTCATTTTATTACAAAGCTCCGTATCCTGTGGCTTCGGCATATCAAGAAGCATATCACAAAATTCCTGTGTTACATTTCCCGTAATGATTTTTCCATATTTCCAATCGTCATCTTTTATCACACCATATTGTAGCGCTATCTCAATCCATTCTTTTTCTTCATTCCAGCAATGAATTTCAAATGTCTTAGCGGACTTTAACGATTCTGTAAGCAATTTTAACCATTTTGAATTATCGGTTTCCGTTCTATCCAGGAACACCGGATAATTATCCGTTTCTTCACCAGCTACCGCATTCACTTTCATATCCGTAAGCTGCTCTAATAATACTTTTTCTAACTCTTTCACATTCATCCTATACCAACCTCCGGAATCATATTTATTTCGCACACATTTTTCGCATCCACGTTCAGTGCTTTCCCGGCGGCTCCGTTTTTTCCTTCAGGAATGATATGACGGCGTTTGGTGTTTTAGCAAGCTGTTTGAGGCGGAGGATGATGTTCTCTTTGGCGATTTGGATTATTCAAAAAATGCGCAGCATTTTAAAAAGGTGCATCAGGTGACTCTGGGCAAGCTTGCTTGTCTAAGAGCACCTGTGTGCCTTTTTAGAAACACATCCACAGGATGTTTTGAATAATCCAAATCCATAAAACACAACCAACATCTCATCCGCCGCCGAGTTCTTGTAAAACGCCAATGAGCCGCCATACGTCCTCGTCCCTGAAGAAAAAGCGGCAAGCCTCCGTAGAAAGCAGCTGAGTGGACAGAAAAATGAATGCGAAATGTATTATAAAAAAGTAAAGGCTGCGAATCAATGCACAAGCATGAAATTCACAGCCTTAAGTATATCACAAAATCAATTTAGTAACAAGTATTGCTACTCTTTTACCGCACCAACATTAACACCCTTTACAAAATATTTCTGTAAGAATGGGTACGCAATCATAAACGGCAGAATTGCCACCATAATCGCTGCATTCTGCAATGTTTCCGTATTAGCACCGGCAACCGCATCCGCACCGGAGCTTCCGTAGAACATATCACGAAGCTTCATCTGGAAGTTGTGCAGCTCAGTATTGGCAATGTAAAGCTTATAGTTTGTGTAATCATTCCAGTAAGCAACCGCAAACATCAAACCGATGGAAGCAAGAGCCGCTTTCGAAAGCGGAAGCACAATCTTTATAAAAATTCCCATTGGTGTACAGCCGTCAATGGAAGCCGACTCAAACAGGCTCTTTGGAATACCTTCAAAGAAGTTTCTCATCAATACCAGATTATACACATTCATTGCCGGAAGTAAAATAACTACCCAGAGGGAATTATACAAACCAACTTCTGTCATTAACAGGTACGTCGGAATCATGCCCGCCTGGAAAATCATCGTAAACAATAACAAACCTGCAAGGAAGTTTCTGCCAGGCATATCAAACTGAATCAGTACATATGCACCAAGGGTAGACAGCGTCAATCCAATTAAGGTTCCGCAAAGTGTAGTCAGTACAGAAATCAGGAACGGACGACGAAGCGCCACATTGGTAATAATCGTGGTGTAACCGGTAATAGAGAACTCCTTCGGCCACATTCTAAGACCGTAGCCAGCCTGTGCATCCAGAGAATCCACCAGTACCTTCCACAGTGGAACGATGATAAATGCACATACCACAAGGAAAATGATGACGTTGATGATAGAGAACGCCTTAAAACGCTCTTTATCAATATAAACGGTAAATGGTACAATGGCAGAAGCCAGGATCAGACCGATAATAAAGAAGAAAAATCCGTCCAGGGTCAAGCCTCCTGTATATTCCATCAACGCTTCATTGTAAACACCATTTTCGCCAAGACCAACGTTAATCAAAAGTCCGCCTGTAATCAGAAGAACCGCTGCCGCCACACCAAATACCTTACGCAGGTTACGATATGTTTTTCTTGCTGCCATGGCAATAAACACCAGCATGCATACTAAAGAAACCAGCAGAAGCACAGCACCAAGCGTAATCCATGCCTGGTTCATTACCTCCGGATTGATACCAAGAGTTACTGCTGTTTCTCTCATATTCAGTACCTTTGGCAAAGAAAGCAGTGCACAAAACACTGAGGTTTTGGTAAGTCCTGTGGTAAGACCACTGGCATTAAAAATCGGATAAAATAAGGTTAATACAAAGGTCAGTGTCATCAAACCAACAAACATGCAATTTGCAGGAATTCCGTTATTCTTATAGCCTTCCTTACTTCGCTCCGAATAGCAGGTTCCTACCAAGCCTACTGACAGTAAAAGAATTATCAAATAGCCCACACCATAGGTAGAATTAATTGCGGAAACCTCTTTGGTTCTCTGGCTGAAGTAATCAGCAAAAATCTCCTGCTGACGTTCCACCGGAATCATCTTAAGTAATTCATCCAATATGTGAGTGTTTGCTTTCTTTTTATCCGCCGTTGCCGTTTCATAACCAAACTGTTCGGAGTAAGCTTTTAATTCCGTCAGTTTTTCTGTCATGGAAGTTACATCTTCTCCATCTGCGAACACCTCCGGAAGTGCTTCAATAAACTTTTCTAACGGTCTCTTCCAGCTATTTGGAGAACTGGTACGGCTCTTTAACTGAATTTCAAATAAAATATCTTTTTCGTAAAAATTGTTTGCCTCTTTTAATACTACAGAGGAATCCTTGCTGTCATAGATTGGCATTGCAATACTGGTCATATAAGAATTATATAATAATCCCATAAACAGCGTTAAAAACAAAATGCAGACGGCCAATACTCTTCTCACACCATTATCCGCCTTGCGTAAAATCAGTACAAATAAAGCGATAACTGCCACAAAAGCAATTACCAGTCCGCAACAGGACATAATAAACGGTGCTGCAAAAGCAGGAGCTGCACCATTTGTATAAGCTCCCGGATTTGCAATAATTTTAAATACATCTACCAGATTGTATGCATGCTTCAAGGATACATCTGTCATGGAAGTCCCTGTACTGATTGGCAGGAAAAATGCTGCCACCATCAGTACGCAAAGAATCATGGAAGCAATACTGGTACGTGAAAATTTCTGTTTCTTTTCCATGTTCTTACCTCCTAGACGATTCCGCGTCCGCGGACTTTTTTACTTGCGTAGTTACATACGATAACCAGGATACAGCCTACAACGGAACGGAAAAAACCAACCGCTGTGGAAAAACCATAGTCCGCACCGGAACCAAAGGTCATATCATATACATAGGTCTGTAATACCTGGGATACATCGGTTACCTGATTGTTTGTTAATACAAATACGGATTCGAACAGGTTCATAATCTTTGCCAGATTCAGAATCAATACTGTAATGATTGTATTCGCAAGACTTGGGAACGTAATGTATCTCATACGTGCCCAACGGTTTGCGCCGTCAATCTGGGCAGCCTCGTAAAGTTCAGGACTGATGCCGGATAAGGTTGCAAGGAAAATAATGGTTCCCCAACCGGTATCCTTCCAGATGTTAATCAGGTAGTAGGTAAAACGCCACCACTCTACCGACTCTAAGAACTTGATTTCTTCACCATCTACAATAATACCAAGAGATTCCAGCACGGAATTTACCAGACCGGAATTAGAGTAAGATAAAATCAAGGTAAATACAGAAGCCGTAACTACCCAAGACATAAAGTGCGGCAGGTAGATAATGGTCTGTGTAATCTTTTTAAAATAAATGTTTACCATTTCATTTAACAGCAAAGAAATGATAACTGCCATAAATGTGTTTAATAACAGCTTTATAATGCTGAGCTCCAGGGTATTGATAAAGGAGGTCCAGAACATCTTTTCCCCGAACAGGCGCTTAAAGTTTTCCAGACCAACCCACACAATATTATCCGCATCCGGGTAGCTGTAAAACATATAGCGTAATCCGGCCAGCGGCATATAGTTAAATATAACCAGAAAAATCAATACCGGAAGGAACATCAGATAGAACCAGCGATAGGTATAGAGGCGGGCAGACAAAGGCTTTGTACTGCCCTGTTGTTTTGCTTTTTTCACTTTTCCCATCAGTCTCTCCCTTTTCTTAGTAACTATTTTGTACCTTCTGCTTATTACTTGTTTAATGCATCAAGAATTGCCTGTACATTAGCACCCTGCTCATCCTGATATCTTGCCATGGCATCGTCAATGGAGTATTCGCCGGAAGCTACCAGTTCAACTAACATAATTCTTGCAGACATTACTGTGGAATAGTACTTGTACATCGCATCATTGGAAACCATCTTCGGTGCACTTACACTGTTTGCATAGAACAGGTTTGCAGAATTTGTTGCTGTTTCATCAATGGCATTGACACCTACATCCTTACCATCCTGCATTGCAACTACTGCTAACATTGGGTCGATATGGTTCTTGTTGTATAAGGATACACCTGTTTCCAAATCCGCTCTGAAGTGGAATTCACCCTCAGCATAGTCAATGGACTTTGCCTTTCTGCCGGTACCGGTAGTAATGGTTTCTGCCTTTGTACTCCAATGTAAATCTTCAACACCATATGTCCAGAGACTCTGACCTTCTCCGCCATCTAACATGGTACCAAAGAATAAATCAAAAGCCTGCTCCGGATTTTCACATGCACTTGTAATAACCCACATCGGAGCATAACGCTCTACATATTTACCAAGTTCTTCAATTGGCTCTAAAGCTACTAATTCGGATGGAGAACCGATTAATGCCAGGTTCTCTTCCAGATTACTTGCCCAGGTACCTGCCCAGTATGTAAATACACCGCACTTATCAGCATAGAACTTGTTACGGCAGTCAGAAGTCTGATTAGTGGAAAATTCAGGGTCAATCCATCCGTTGCTGACACCGTCTGCCAGTCTTTCCAATGCATCGTACATTTCCGGCTCAGTAAAACCGTCTACCCAGGTACCATCAGCCTTCTGATAAAAGTCTGGATATGCGTTCCAGAAAAATTCCGGTAAGTAATTGGTATAAGGTGCTTCTTCGTTAACAAGACCAGCGGAAGTAAGAGCATAACCTTCCGGACTGAGTTCCTTAAATGCGTCTAACATTTCTGTATATTCTGCATAGGTCTTTGGAAGGTCATCCAAAGAATAACCAGCTCTCTCTAACCATGTCTTCTTTACATAAGTAACACAACCGTTACCTCTGGCAGGCGCAATACCATATAATCTGCCGTCAATCAGGCTGTCTTCAAAAATCTGCTCGTTTGTCACACGACCGGAAGCCTTGATTTCGGAATTGTTCCACATATCGGTTACATCAACTAAAATACCGTTCTGAGCATACTGAACGTAGTAAGTGGAACCCATCAGTACAATGTCGGGCCAGAAGGACTTATCCGGGTTTGCAAAGGTCTGGGATACGGTGCTGTAGTAACTGGAATGGTCCGGCATAATGATTTCAACATCAATTCCCATTAACTTTTCCAGTGCTGCTTCAAATTCCTTACCGCCGTGGGCCGGATTTGCAAACTGTACGGTACCATCCACCATGATGGTAAGTTTGTCTAATTCTTTCTTTTCTCCTGTTGCATTGCTGTTATCAGCACCTGCATTACTTCCTGCTGTGGTTGGTGCAGGAGTTGTTCCTGCGTTGTTATTTTCTCCGCCACCACATGCTGCAAATCCCAGTGTCATTGTTGCAGCCAATGTCATGGCTAAGAGCTTCTTCCATGTCTTTCTCATGAAAATTTCCTCCATCCATTTTTTAGGGACTCTTCTCCCCAATGATGTATTAATAATATCATGTATACAGTATTAGAAACAAGCTACAATTCTTTTGATTGTAACCGCTTTCATTTTTGTACAAAACGTAAAAAATGCACTTTTTGAGTTGCAATAAATTATGCACTTTGTTATACTAGAAAGTAACTATTCAGCCTTTTTATTGCCATAGGTACAGAATGCAAGCTTGCTTGTAAGACTGTACCTATGGCAATAAAAAGCGATTAGTACCACCAAATCCACATAAATAAAACAAAAGTTGCAACGCAACGACTGACAGCTTGTGGGCAGGTTTTATGAATGGTGATGTTGTGGTACTGAATAGTTACTATTTATTCAGTACCACCAACTCAGGAGATTTTACATATGAAGCAACCAAGGACCGACCAGAACCGTTCCCTTTTATTCCGTTTTGTAACCTCTTACAGCACAATTTTACTCTTTGTACTTGTATTGGGTTTCTTTTTTATGTTTTCCTTAAGCAGCACTTACCGCAGTAATACTTACCGTCAGAATTACACGCTGTTCAGCAACAGCATTAAAGACATGGACACTGCCCTGCACCTGTTCAGCACCCTGACCACTCAGATTAGTTCCAATGAAGTCATCAAAAATTTATCCTATCAAGGTACAGAAAATAAAACATACAATTTTTACGCCCAGGGAAAAGATTCCATGGAATATCTGGCAAATCTTATGTCCGTGCAGGATATGCTGCCAATTAACAGCTTTTACGTTTATCTGCCGGAATCAGATTACTTCCTGTCGCCGGGGCAGTTTGCCTCTAAAGAACTATTTTATTTTCAACGTACCGCTCTTTCTGAGGAGTTAGAATCCGCGAGAGACGCTTTAATAGCATCCTATGACAATGTTATGATGTTACTGCCTTTTTCCGACTACGCTTCCGCTTCGGGTAGTGCTTATCTTTATAAAATCCCACTGTCACCTCCGGGATTTTCTTCCAGTTACCGTCCGGGAATTGCCTGTTTTGAATTAAACATGGAAGCTCTTGGCACCTACTTTGAGGAAGTGCTTACCAGCAGTTCTTCACTGTTGTATGTTACAGACAAAAATGGTAGTTTTATCTTTTCCATTGGATCCCTTGATAGTTTTTCTACAGAAGTAGATTCCTTGATTCAGCTTGCAGATTCCGTTGATACAGCGGAAGAACCGGAAGAATTTAAACACAAAGGCAAACAGTTTACCATCACAAAAAACGTTTCCGCATTCAATGGATGGAACTACTACTTAATCCAGCCAACAGCATATTTATTAAATGATTTGACAGCCTACCAGATAACCTATGCCTTTGCGATTGTAGCTGTCTGCATTGTTTCTTTCCTGATAATTTTGTCTCTTTCCAAAGTAAACCTCAGACCGTTTAAGCTGATGACAGACCGTCTGGAAACTTCTCATCGGGAAAATATTATTCTACAAGAGAAGAACACTTCCCTGCAGGATGCTTTGGAAAAGCAGCGTCCTCTTGTTTACAGTGCCTATGTAGCCCGTATTATGAAAGGGGCTGTTTCCACCAGCCAGGATATTCAGGAAATCAATGACTTTTTAAAAATCAAAGGTCTGGGAGAACTTCACTTTCATGTCCTTTTAGTATCCCTGCGTCTGGAACAACTGGATTCCCACGCGATAGAAACCGGTGAACTGACAGAATATAAGCTTCAGGAATATGAAACCTTATTATACCGTTGTTTTTATCACTATTTCGGCAACGATATACTTATTTACCATCCTGATGTCAATAATTTTGCCCTGCTTCTGTCCTCTTATACAGATACTGAGGACCCGTCCTGTATCGAACATATTCGAACCAAATTTACGGAACTGCACGAGCATCTGCTGACCTCCTACTCCTTATGGATTTTTGGTGGTCTCGGTGATTCCAACACAAAGCTTCCATACTTCTGGAAATCTTACCAGCAGGCATTAGAGGCTGTAACCTCCTTAAGGGACGATACCATATTTCAAAGCTATCGTGAGCTTCATCGAAGCAACGAAACATACTACTACCCGTATGAAATGGCACAACAGCTGGGTACCTTTATTCAGACGGCAAACCTCGTACAGATTCAGGAAATATTTAAGCTGATTCTACGTGAAAACGTGGAATACCGTTCTATTTCCGATACAACTCTGCAATGGCTGCTTTCCGACTTAAGAACTACTCTTGTGAAAATCCGCTATGGACTGTCGGAATCTTCCGATACCTCTTCTGTTCCGGAAAACTTTGATGCTTTATTAAGAGAAGCAAAGTCCATTGAAGATATGCAGACACTTGCCCTTACTCTTTCTTCCTGCTTTAATCACAAACCGGAAGGAAATCGGCTGATTTCAAATATTCAGTCCTACATTAACAAAAACTATCATGACCCGGATTTAAGCTTAAAAAAAATATCCGAGGTATTTTCCATTTCCGAAAGTTATTTTTCCTACCTGTTCAAAGCAGAAACCGGACGAAACTTTTCGGAATATCTGGAAGAAATCCGCATGAATCGGGCGCTTTACCTGATTCGCGAAACCGACACGCCGCTATCGGAATTATACAGTCACTTAGGCTACAATAATCCGAACACCTTCCGCCGTGCCTTTAAAAAAGTACATGGTTCTTCTCCAAAGGCATTCCGCACAGTCGAAGAAGAATAATATAAAAAAGGAGAATATTATGTCCAGAATCTATTACGCCGGCGATTCTATTGTCGCCCAGAAAAACATTTACACTTACCCGGAAACCGGCATTGGTCAGGCACTTCCACTCTACCTGAAAAAGCAGCACATCATTCAAAACCATGCTGAAAACGGCAGAAGTACAAAGAGTTTCATTGACGAATCCCGTCTTGCTGCCATTTATAATGATATCCGTGAAGGAGACTTTCTGTTTATTCAGTTTGGCCATAACGACGAAAAGCAAGAAGATCCGAGCCGCTATACCGATGCCTACGGTGATTATCAGGTAAATTTAGAGAAATTTGTCACCGTAGCCAGAAATCGCGGAGCGCATCCGGTACTGATTACTCCACTCTGCCGACGCAATTTTGACAAAAACGGTAATTTAAAGGATACTCACGGAGACTATCCTGAAGCAATGCGCCAGTTGGCAGTACGTATTAATGTTCCATTGATTGATTTATGTACCTTAAGCTTTGACGCTGTAGCCAAAATCGGTGACGAAGCAAGTAAACAGTGGTTTATGAATTTCCCGGCAGGCTTATATAAAAACTTCCCGGAGGGTAAGGAGGACAACTCCCATCTTCGTCCGGAAGGGGCAATTTTCTTTGCCGGAATGATTGCCGAAGAACTGAAAAAACTTGGGGGAATATATGCCGAGCTTTTATTAGATGGCCCGGAAAAGCCACTTTCTGCAGCAATTGAGCCTTAGACAGCTTTCATACAGCTTCTGTTCTTGCTATATGTACCAAATATTTTTAGAAATGAGGTCAATTATGAAAAAAGAACGTTTATGGTGTTCCGATTTAGAAAACGGAACCTTTCAAAATCCAATTTTGTATGCGGATTACTCTGACCCGGATGTTTGCCGTGTTGGCGATACTTTTTATATGACAGCATCCAGTTTTAACTATATTCCCGGACTGCCAATTCTGGTTTCTAAGGACTTAGTCAATTGGGAGCTGAAAAACTACGCCATCAAGGAAGCTCTTAACTTTGAAATGTATGACTCTCCTGCCCACGCCAAGGGCATCTGGGCTCCAAGTATCCGTTATCACAATGGTGAATTTTTCATTTTTGTCGGAATGCCAGATCAGGGAATTTTTATGTTAAAAACAAAAGACCCATTAGGGGACTGGTCTAAACCGTGCCTTATCCTGCCCGGCAAAGGCTATATTGATCCATGCCCACTCTGGAATGAAGACGGTACCGCTTATGTAGTTCACGGCTATGCCAAGAGCCGTATTGGTTTTAAGAGTATTTTAGGTATTTTTCAGATTACTGTCGATGGAGAGCATGCAATCAGTGATGATGTATTCCTCTATGACGGGACTAAAACCAATCCAACCATCGAAGGTCCAAAGATTTATAAGCGTAATGGCTACTTTTACATTTTCGCTCCGGCCGGCGGTGTCAAAACAGGTTGGCAGACTGTGCTCCGCTCTAAAAATTTATATGGGCCCTATGAAGAAAAAGTTGTGATGCATCAGGGTAGTTCCGACATCAACGGTCCTCATCAGGGTGGTCTGGTAGACACTCTTTCCGGAGAAGAATGGTTCATTCATTTTCAGGATGCCGGCGTTTACGGTCGAATCACCCATATGCAACCGGTTGTCTGGAAAAACGACTGGCCTGTTATCGGCAAAGATATAGAAGGCATCGACTGTGGTGAACCACAGCACGTATATCCAAAACCGGGTGGAATCTCTACTCCAGTAGAACCATCGTATTTGGCCGCTTCTGATAATTTTGACAATCCTGTTCTCGGACTTCAGTGGCAGTGGCTTGCCAACAGCAAAAAAGAGTTTTATTCCTTAGCCGAACGTCCGGGAGCTCTGCGTTTGTTCAGTTTAAATCCAACTGATGAATCGTCTCCTGTCCTCTGGAACTGTGCCAACGTACTAACCCAGAAATTAGTCTGCCCGGCATTTACCGCAGACATTTTCATGGACATTTCCTGCTTACAGAACATGGAACAGGCAGGTATACTTATGATTGGTGGCGAATATTCTGCTCTTGCTTTCCGTAAAACAGAGAATCGATTACAGCTTGTTTATCTGGAATCAGAAACCCAAAAAGAAGCTGCTGTCATAAAGGATACCAATACCAACGACCGTAAGACAGAAAATATTTTGCATTCAGTCCACGTAAACGAAACAACTTCCACTGCTGTTTTACGTATTGTATTTGGAACAGACAAGATTTGCCATATGTATTATAAGCTTGAGAATGAAAGTGAATTTACAAAAGTCCCATTTAGCTCCAAACCAAAGGATCACACCTGGGTCGGAGCCAGATTCGGCATCTTTTCTACAGCATTAGACCTTAGTATTCATAAGGGATATGCAGATTTTACAAAAGTTACCGTAAAAGCATTAAATTAAGTTTTTCTACATATGTAGAGTGTATTGCTGATTATACTTTTTGTACAAAAAAGGAACGGAAACTATTCTTACCATTTTGCAGTTTCCGTTCCTTTTTCTACTTTAATCATCCTACTCTTCTTTATACAAATTCTCATAGCCACCCGGCACCACATTTCTCTCCCACTCAGCAAATGACACTCTTTCCCCTTGTACAATACCCAGTTCTTCATCCGAATAATAGGTAAACTTTTTGGAAAATTTCATAGTGAAATCCCGCCGTTCGCAAATAGTGTGCCACTTCTTATACTCATAGAAATCCGGTTGTTTTGCCTTATACACCTCATTCATATGCTTTACCATAGCACATAGTATCCTTGTCTTAAATCCATCCGGAACGTAATCCAACTGATTATCGATAATAATCCCCTGATCCAGTTCAGCAAAATGAAGTTTTTGTGGAAGTAAAATCCCCGACCTCGACAATTCATTTTCCGGCAAATTAAGCAAACGTAATTCCACCGCTGCTCCCATCGGGTCCACCATGGAAAAACCAAGTCCAATGTCTATCTTATCCCAATCTACCTGCTGTACATATTCTAACGTTCGTTCCTTCCACTCTTCTGTATGCTCCTGTTTTACCAATTCCAATTCCTGTGCCGAACGTTTCTGCTCTTCCGATTTCATGCGGTCTGACTTTATTTCACAAAAACGCTTTATAAACAGTATTTCCGGCGAAATCTGTTGCCACATATTTCCGTCCCACCAGGCAAGAAACTTTTTGATTACCTCATTACACTGTTTTTTAAACGCCAGTTCCTGAATCGTAATAATGTAACTGTTTTCCTGGTAATCCAGTTCTACATCAATACAACTGTTCCGAATATCAAACGGAATTCGTAGTGCATAATGCTTAATTCTGGTTGTCACATCAATATAATCCTTTAATTCCAAACCGGTTCCCTCTGCTATCAGTTCCGCCTGCTTACTAAGCATGGTTATATCCGTATTTGGTCGTAGCGGAATGTTTCCAAGAATATGTCCTGAAGCGCCAAACTCTTCCATAGTGCCGCAAAGCGTTATGGTATCTGTTTCCTTAATTCCCATCAGATTCAATAGATAACGATCCATCCAACGCATGCTCTGGGCAACCATTTTTCGTCCACTTTCCTGCAAATAGCTTCCAAAGGATGAGGCATTATTATAAGCCTTATTTGCTTCCACACGGCTCACCGTAGAGTCTCCTGATAAAATCTTTTTCATTCTGATTTGAAAGTCCGCACCCGGACCATTGATTTCCATTCGATTCATAGTAAGCCTCCTTGCTTTCACAAAAACCGCGAATTTTCTGTATATAATATATATATCGACTTTTTTACAGAAAACTTAAGAGTAAAAAAGAGCTATTGCTGCTTTCATCTTCAACAATAGCTCAATTTTACCTATTACTCGCGAATGAAAGAATCAACACCTTCCAAGGTTATTTCCTCTCCATCCTGACCGGAAATTGTAACATTTTTCAGTTCCAAAACCGCAAGATTTTTTGCCAGCATACCGGACTTCGCCGTTTTATCGGCACCATCCATCATAGCCGGTACACCTGCCTTTGGATTTTCTGCATAAGTAAAGCTGACATTTTCAAAGCCAACCTTCTTAATTTTCTGTTCCGGCAGACCAAACATATATGCTGCCGCCGCATGACAATTGGTAGCCTTAATATTTTTAAAATTCAGTTCACCAAGGTACGGTGTTCTGTCATCTACAGGGAAATAGTCCTTTGACTGTACATACTGACTGTGTCCATCCGGATCACAAAAATAAAATGCATTGATAACAATTGGCGTCATTACATGATCCATTTCGATATTTTCAAATAGAACACCGTCAATAATAGCATCCTTACCCCGTCCGCGTCTTGTCTTGATGCGCAGACCACGGTCAGTATGCAGGAACTTACAATCCTTTACGGTTAAATTTTTTACTCCACCGGCCATTTCACTGCCGATAGTAATAGAGCCGTGACCATCTCTCATACAGCACTGGCGAATCATCAGATTTTCTGATGGCTTTTTGTGCTTTGCACCCATATAAATCTTTCCGGACTTGATAGCAATGCAGTCATCACCCAGAGAGAAATATACACCGATAATCTCCACGTTACAGCATGACTCCGGATCCAAACCGTCAGTATTCGGGGAGTCCTTTGGATTCAGTACCTTTAAATCAATAAATTTTAAATTGTCTGAGAAATACGGATGCAGATTCCAGGACGGACTGTTCTGGAATTGTACACCATGCAGCGTAACATTATTACAGTGATTTAAAAATACCAGCCGCGGTCTCCAGGCAATTTTACGTGTTTTTGGATCTGCCCACCACGTTTCGTAGGAAGAACATCCATCAATCACACCCTGTCCGGTAATCAACACATTTTCAACATTAATGCCGGTAATGATACCTGCAAAGCAATCGATTGGATTACCTTCCCAGGTACCAAGATTATATTCGTCCTGTTCATCATAGCTTGTAATAACCCCCGGTAAAATCGGGAACTTAGTACGGTCTGTAGTCGCATACAGGGTTGCTCCTTTTGCAAGTTCCAGTGTTAAGTCACTCTTTAAGAACAGCATTGTAATGCGATAATCCCCCGCCGGAATAAACACTCTTCCACCCTTCGGGCAGGCATTGATGGCACACTGGATAAACAAAGTGTCATCCGATACATTATCACCCTTTGCACCGAATTCTTTTACATTTAAGGTTACAAACTCATTTTCTGTGCAGACAGTTACCACATCAGATTCCTTATCTGCGAGCTTTACCTGCACCTCATATGCAGTAGCAGGCTTTAAATCAAACAGAGAAATGACAATTTTATTGCTTCTTTCCGCTTCCACTCCATTTACATAAACAACATGTTCCTCCTTGGAGGTATAGCAACCGCAATCCTTTAATTCTAATACAAGACTTCTTGCAGTTTTAAAAATAAATTTAAATTCTAATTTTCCCATGACTGCGTACCTCCTGTATTAGTTCCGCTCAAAGCGATGCTCCAGACGCTTTACTGCATAATAAGCTGCCGGATATTCTTTTACTGCAAACTGTTTAAAATCATTTTCATATTTTTCTAACAGCATTGCTTTGTAGAAACATGCTTTTGCAAGCGCATATACTGTTTTCTCCGTCATGTGGGTTGCCACAGCTACATACTGGGTAAATAATAGCCGCTGAATGGTTCTGTAATGCTCGTAAATTTCTTCAGAAAAGAATTCCAGAACCTCTGCCAGCATAGTAAAAACCAAATTACTTCCCGGATATTTCTTAACAGCAGCCTTACACTGATTTACCAAATCAATGTAGTTTTCTTTTTTATTTAAACGGGATTCATATAAAGTATACAGCGGCATTACTTCAAGCAACAATTCTTCCTGATTAATACCTTTCGCAGAAAATAAATCTTCCTCATCTCTTTCAAGTGCTGCAATTTCTTTTGCAGCATCTTCCATAGCATCTTTATAATTGTCCGGTTCCACCGTATATAAAAATGCCAATGCAATTTTAGAAGTATTTGCAACTGCCTTAATTTCATCCAACACCTTATTATCCTTTGTTACCCTGTATTCTTCGATTTTTGCTCGAATCATAACAATCTCCTTTATCTGATGTCACCCATAGCAACGCCGTCCATATCATCGAAAGCCTGATTTTCACCAACCATGCCCCAGATGAAAGTATATGCTCTGGTACCGCATCCGGAGTGAATGGACCAGCTAGGAGAAATCACTGCCTGCTCATTCTTCATTACAATATGGCGTGTTTCGGTAGGTTCGCCCATGTAGTGGAATACTAACGCATCATCCTTCATATCAAAGTATAAATAAACTTCCATTCTTCTGTCGTGAGTGTGACAAGGCATAGTGTTCCAAACACTGCCTTCTTCTAACTTTGTCATACCCATTACTAACTGACAGCTTTCTACCTGACCCGGTAAAATGTATTTACAGATAGTTCTGTGGTTTGCATCTGCAAGACTGCCAAGCTCTACCTTGTTTTCATCCTTAACAATAACAACACCTTCTGCCGGTGTACCTTCCGGCTTAATCAGCACGGTTGGATAAGACTTGTGAGCAGGTGCACTGTTTAAATAAAACTTTGCAGGATTAGCTGCATCTACACTTGCAAAGGAAATATCTCTGGCACCCATGCCGATATACATGCCTTCCTTATATGCCACTGCATAATCCTTGCCATCAATGGTAATTACACCGGCACCACCGATATTAATTACACCCATTTCTCTTCTTTCCAGGAAATAATCTGCACGAAGTTCATCACCTGCGGTAAGTACTAACTTTTCTTTTACAGGCACTGCGGAACCGGTAATAATTCTGTCGATGTGGCTGTAAACTAACTTGATTACGTCCTTCTGGAATAAATCATCAATTAAAAATTCTTCACGAAGTCTGTCTGTTGTGTAGTGCTTTACGTCCTTTGGGGATGCTGCTGTTCTAAGTTCCATAATATGTACCTCTCTTTTTTATATTTTATATAGCATGAAAGTTGAGCCGTGGGTTAAGCCACGGCTCGGGGAAATCTATTCTTACTTATTGTTACGAATAAGGGCGGCGATTCGAAAAACCTACGGTTTTCCTCATGCGCATTCGCTCCGTCGATACTGTGTCAAATTGCTTTCTACAAGCAAGCTTGCAAAGCAATTAAACACAGTATCGAGCTCCGCCCTTATTCGGCTATCTCTGTACTCTACCGGAGCCGTCGCCGCCAACAAGACCATCAACGTCGCTTCTGGAAACGAGGTTGAAGTCACCAGGGATGGTGTGCTTTAATGCAGAAGCAGCTACACCGAACTCAAGAGCATCCTTGAAGTTCTTGCCATCGAGGAAACCACAGATAGTACCACCTGCGAAGGAGTCACCGCCACCTACACGGCCAACGATAGGAGCTACTCTGTACTCTCTGGAGTGATAGAATTCCTTTGTATCTCTGGAATAGATGCAAGCGGACCAGCCGTTATCGGAAGCGCTGTGGCTTACACGTAAGGAGCTGATAACGTACTCAAAATTGAACTTTGCAACCATCTGCTCGAAAATATCCTTGTAACCAGCCAGCTCTAACTCACCGCTTGTTACGTCTGTGTTACCCGGCTTGAAGCCAAGAACCTTTTCAGCATCTTCTTCGTTACCGATACATACGTCAACATACTGCATTAAGTTGGACATAACCTTCTGAGCCTTTTCAGAAGTCCATAACTTCTTACGGAAGTTTAAGTCTACAGAAACCTTAACACCAGCCTTCTTTGCTGCCTTTAAAGCAACCTCAGTAAGTTCTGCTGCTGCATCGGAAACTGCCGGAGTGATACCTGTGAAGTGGAACCAGTCAGCACCTTCGAAAATCTTATCAAAATCAAAATCTTCTGCTGTAGCAGTAGAAATGGAGGAATGTGCTCTGTCATAAACTACGTTGGATGCTCTCATAGCTGCACCGGTTTCAAGGAAGTAGATACCAAGTCTCTCACCGCCGTATGCGATGTTCTGTGTGCCAACGTTCATCTTTCTTAACGCTGCAACTGCACACTCACCGATTGGGTTCTTCGGAACCTTAGTTACAAATTCAGCATCATGACCATAGTTTGCAAGAGAAACTGCTACGTTAGCTTCGCCACCGCCGTAGCATACATCAAACTCGTCAGCCTGGATGAACTTCTCGTTACCAGGTGTGGATAATCTTAACATAATTTCGCCCATTGTTACTACTTTTGCCATTGTCTTAATCTCCTTTAATATGTTGTTATTTCCGGATTACCGGGACAAGTCAGAAAATTTTTCCGGCCTGTCCTTAGATAATCATATTTTACTATAATTCCATCTAAATTTCCAGTACTATTTCATGGAATGCAATCTTTTATCGTACAATTATATTATAAAGTTACGCCCTGCTTAAAGATTGCCATATCGTGGAATCCTGCTTGCTCTGCCTTAACCTTCTTACCGGAAGCCACTGCAAGCACATAATCAAACAGTTCCGCAGAAAGCTTGTCCATGGAAGCATCTTCTACCAGTACACCACAGTTAAAATCAATCCAGTTATTCTTCTTGTCAGCCAGCGGAGAATTGGTGGAAATCTTTACGGTTGGTACCGGGGAAGCAAACGGTGTTCCGCGCCCTGTGGTAAACAGCACAATCTGTGCACCGGACGCTGCCAGTGCCGTAGAAGCAACCAAATCGTTGCCCGGAGCACTAAGCAGATTTAATCCCTTTGTAGATACCGGTTTACCATACGGAAGTACATCCATAACCGGTGCTTTACCGGACTTCTGAGTACATCCGAGAGACTTATCTTCTAACGTGGAAATACCACCCTTCTTGTTACCCGGAGACGGATTCTCATAAATGGTCTGATTATGACGCTTAAAGTATTCCTTAAAGTCATTAATCAGAGCTACTGTCTTTTCAAATAATTCCGGTGTAGCACAACGGTCCATGAGAAGAGTTTCTGCACCGAACATTTCCGGAACCTCGGTTAAAATTGTGGTACCACCCTGAGCGATGAGTAAATCGGAAAATGCACCAACTGTTGGATTCGCAGTAATACCGGACAGACCGTCGGAGCCACCACACTTCATACCGATGATAAGCTCGGAAGCAGGAGTCTTTTCTCTCTTAAACTGAGAAGTATAAGCCACCAATTCGTCAAGAAGCTTGTCTGCCTCTTCCATCTCATCTTCTACTTCCTGGCAAACCAGAAATTTTACGCGATTTTCATCGTACTCGCCGATGTATTCCTTAAGCACCGGAATGTTGCTGTTTTCGCAGCCAAGACCGAGTACTAAAACTCCTCCCGCATTTGGATGGTTAATCAGGTCAGCAAGAATAGTTCTTGTATTTTCCTGATCGTCGCCCATCTGGGAACAACCATATGGATGAGGAAATGCAATAACGTCCTCTACCGAACCGGTCAGTTTTTTCTTTCCTGCCTCTGCAATGGCAGTCGCAATATTATTTACACAACCAACCGTAGGAATAATCCAGATTTCATTACGGACACCCACTTTGCCGTTTGGTCTCTTAAAACCTTCAAAATATTTTGTTTCTGCCTGAGGAAATGTAATTTCGCCTACCGGATGGTATTCATACTCTAATAATTCCCCAAGATTTGTCTTTATATTCTGGGTATGTACATGACACCCCGCAGCCACATCCTCTGTGGTATGGCCGATAGGATCACCGTACTTGATAACGTTTGCTCCGGCAGGAATGTCGCATAAAGTAACTTTATGTCCACGCATAATTTCTTCTTTAACAACAACCTCTTTATCCTTTGCTTTGATAACCATACCGGCCTTAAGATCGGTCAGAGCTACCGCAACGTTATCCTTTTCATTGATAATAATATATTCCTGCATGTAATTCTCCAATCTTATGCATTAACCTTCTTAATAGCTTCTCTCATACCTAAGGTACGGATATCATCCAGGTAGCCTGCAACCTTTTCTGTAAGACCTGCATATGTGGTTAAATCCTTGCCAAAGAATGCAGTGTTGCTTAAATATGCCTTTGTGAACTCTAAGCTGTCCTTACCGGAATTTGCTGCAAAGAACTCTAACGCGGAAGCATCGTCTAAAATCTTGTATTCTTCGCCGTTTCTGTTACCGATAAGAGCACTTTCCTTAATTTCAGTACCGGTGTAGAAGCTCATAAGCGCTGCCAGAGAGAATGCAAGGTGAGAAGGAATCTCGCCTGTCTTCTCGATGTAGCCTGTTAAGGATGGCATGCAACGGGACTTCCACTTGGAGGTGGAGTTTAAGGAAATGGACAACAACGCATGCTTGATGAATGGATTTTCAAAACGCTCGATTACTGCGTTAACAAAAGCAACCAGTTCTTCCTTTGGAAGGGTTAAGGTTGGGATAATTTCAACAAATACGGTTGTCATGATGAACTTACGTACATCTTCGTCTTCCATGGATTCCTTAACAAAATCCTTGCCTGCAAGATAGGAAGCAAGTACAAAGGAAGTGTGGGCACCGTTTAAGATGCGAACCTTTCTTTCTCTGTATGGCTTCTGGTTGTCTGTGAAGATAACCGGAAGACCTGCCTTATCTAAAGGAAGCTCTGCGGAAATATCCTTTGCACTTTCAATTACCCAAAGAGCAAATACCTCTGCAGTATCTACTAAATTGTCCTTATAGCCAAGCTTTTCCCAGATGCTTTCTGCTTCTTCTCTTGGGTAACCTGTTACGATACGGTCAACTAAGGTGCTGCAGAAAATGCAGTCATTTTCTACCCATGAAATAAAATCGTCACCCAGGTTCCATAAGCTCGCAAACTTTAAGATACAATCCTTTAAGTTGCCGCCATTATTTTCAATCAGCTCACATGGAATTAAAACAAGTCCCTTGTCGGAAGCACCATTAAAATATTTAAATCTTTCATACATGAACTTTGTTAACTTACCTGGATATGTCTTTGGCGGCAGTGCATTAAAATCATCTGTCTCATCATAAACAATACCCGCTTCTGTTGTATTTGACACTACAAAACGAAGTGTCTCACATTTTGCATATGCAGCATACTTTTCATACTCTTCAATACAGTCCACCGCATCTGCAATACTGGTGATAACACGTGTTTCTACCTTTTCTGCGCCATCTTCCTTACCACGAAGAACTACGGTGTACTGGTTTTCCTGTTCATGGAACATATTTAAGTTGCCGTACGCAATCGGCTTAACAATTGCTACGCTACCGTTAAATACACCCTTTTCATTTGCTACATCAATCATGTAATCCACAAAACCTCTGAGGAAATTACCTTCGCCGAACTGAAGAACCTTCACCGGACGCTCTACAGCTCCTGAAATAGATTTGTTTAACAATTCCATCTTTTGCTTCTCCTTTATATCATAAAATATGTAAGCATTTACATCTTCTATTTTACAATTCATTTTCATTATTGTCAATGTATTTTTATCACGAAAAGTTCTTGTAAATCATAGATTTTCGTTGTATAATGTTGAATAAGAACTTTTTTTATTGCTTTTGTTTGGAAGCGCTTTCAGATTTGAAAGCTGAAAACTCTTTCAATAAAACAAAAGAACGGAGATAGCGTTATGAACATATATGATGTATCAGAAAAAGCCGGCGTTTCCATTGCCACCGTTTCCCGCGTGTTAAACGGGAATCCCAACGTCAGTG
>JAZSEW010000107.1:0-45619 GCA_045531895.1 Lachnospiraceae bacterium | reverse complement strand
GGCCACAGCCTACGCAGGAATACATACCGTCGTTGTTTGCAGGGAAGTAAACTAACTTATGCATGAAACGCTGACGGAATCTCTGCATCTGGCTGGTACGGTTGTTACCGTGAGCCATCATAGTGAAATCAGAGTACATACAGGAATCCCAGCAGCGGTAACGTTTGACACCGTGTCCTGTATCGTAGTCCTTAATGTCGTAGCACTGGCAGGTTGGACACACGAAAGTACAGGTGCCGCATGCCAGACATGGCTTATATAATTCTTCCCAAACCGGGGAATCAAACTTTTCTGTTAAAGCATCACCATTCCAGCCTTCTAAGGAAAGATTGGAATATGGAAGCTTTTCTACGATAGCGCGGATAGCGGTCTTTTCAGCCTCTACCTTAGCCTCGTCAGTTTCTGTGAGCAGGGAAGCTACCGCACTTGTGAGTGCCTCACCCTTTTCAGTGAGAGCCTTCCAGTACAGCTCGCCCTCTACCATCCAGGTAGCAACGTCTGCCACAGGCTCTGCGCAGTCAATGCCGAATACCTTACAGAAGCAGGTTTCTTCCGGCTCATGACAAGCCATGGCAACGATGGTGCCGTGAGCACGTCTTGCAGCGTAGAAGGTATCTACCGGCTCGGATAAAAATACCTTATCCAGAACCTCAACACCCTTTACATCACAAGCCTTCATACCGAACACAACAAAATTCTGGTTCTGTAATTCTTCCGGCTCAATCTTAATCTTTTTGCCGTCTCTGTAACAGGTGTACAGATTTTCGCTCTGTGGGAAGAACGCATCCTTTGGAGACTTTACACTCTTTAAAGTGTCTAAGTCAACCTCTGCTTCTTCGGTCCATGCTGCGAAATTTACCTGACCGCCGTTATTTACCGGCAAATATAATGCTTTATCTTCGGCGATTAACCGGAATAATGCCGACAGATTTTCTTTTGCGATCTTATACATACATTATCCCCTTTCTACCGTTCCGTTACGATGCTTGGTTCTGCATCGTCAAAAGTAAAGTTAGTAAGTGGTGCTTTAGAGTCAGTGTCAGCACCAGCCTGATACTCACCGTATAACTCGTTAATATCCTTGATGAACTTACGGTTGAATAAGTGAAGCGGAATGCCCTGCGGACATACTCTGCTACACTCGCCGCAGTCGGTACAACGTCCTGCTACGTGGAACGCACGAATTACATGGAACATCTTCTCTTCGAAGGAATCCACGTTTGCCTTCTGGGCACTGTCAAACTTGGTGCTATCGAAAACACACTTACGGCAGCTGCAGGCCGGACATACGTTACGGCAGGCATTACAACGGATACACTTGCTAAGTTCCTTCTGGAAGAAAGCAAACTTTTCAGCAGGAGACATTGCTTCAATTTTTTCTACCTCTGCAAAGCGCTCTGCATCCTTAGTATCCTTGGACTCGCCGATTAACTCGTCATATATCATATGCTCCTTGCCCTTACATACATGACAACGCTCTAACATTGCATCCTTGTAAGCGCAGGTCTTTTCGCCATAAAGAGTCTGGAAGGTAAGAGTTTCTGCACCGTCGGACATTTCTGCACCGGATACACCTGTAATACCCTTAATTCCAAGTTCCTTTGCCTTTTCAATATCTAATTTACCCATACAGCCAACACCAACGATGTATGCCGCATCCCGGTCTACACGGTGTTCCTTGATGAGCTGGTTGAAGCTATAGGTATCACATGGCTTTAAGCAAATCATGGTCTTGCCTTCCAACTTGGAAGCCTCAATCATGTACTTGCTAAGGTTTGCGCCGCAAAAACCGTTATATACAAAACTCTCAAGTTCTTCTGCTGTGGTGAAGAAAGCCGGTTCCGGATTGTATGGGAGGTCGCCGGCCTTCCAGCCAAGAACACGGGCTACGGTACCGTTTGCCAGAAGCTCTTTTGCACGACTGATTAATTCTTGCATCTTAAATCCCCCAATCTTACATTCTTACCAAGAGAATGAATCTTTTCTACAAATTCGTTCATAGTCTGAGAGAACTTCACGCCTTCTGCTGCAGATACCCATTCTACACGGGTTCGTCCATTTTCCACACCCATATAGTCAAGCATAGAGAACAGAAGAGTCATACGTCTTCTCGCATAATAGTTACCTGTGCTGTAGTGGCAGTCACCCGGATGGCATCCACACATAATAACACCATCGGCACCCTTTTCAAATGCTCTTAAAATGAACATTGGATTAACACGACAGGAACAAGGTACACGGATAATCTTTACATCAGCAGGGTAAGCCAGACGGCTGCTTCCTGCTAAGTCAGCGCCTGCATAACTACACCAGTTACAGCAGAACGCTACAATTTTCGGTCTGAATTCTTCATTGTTTATCGACATATTGCATCTACCTCCGCTATAATCTGTCTGTTAGAGAAGCCCTGTAAATCCATAGCACCGGATGGACAAGCTACGGTACATGCACCACAGCCCTGACACAGTGCATTGTTTACTACTGCTACGCGGCGTGTTTCACGAATACCGTGGTCGTTGACTTCCTTCTCCTCGTAGGAAATTGCACCGTAAGGACATACATTCGCACAGGTGGAACATCCGTTACACATGAGTTCGTCAGCCTTTGCGGTACATGGGTTTGTCATTAACTTATCCTTTGCCAGTAAGCCGATAGCCTTTACTGCTGCTGCACCGGCCTGGGCAACGGTCTCCGGAATATCCTTTGGTCCCTGGCAGACACCGGATAAGAATACACCCGCGGTTGGGGATTCTACCGGACGAAGCTTTGGATGTGCTTCTGTCAGGAAGTTGTTGGTATCAATACTTGCAGTTAACATGGTTGCAATCTGTCTTACGGATGGTTCCGGCTCAATCGCAGTTGCTAAAACTACCATATCTGCTTCTTTAAGAATCTGCTTGTTGTCAAGTAAGTCGGAGCCCTGAACAAGGAGCTTTCCGTTTGGCTGTGGAATAACCTTACCAACCTGACCCTTGACATAATTTACACCATATTCTTCTACCGCTCTTCTGTAGAATTCGTCGAAGTTCTTACCAGGAGTACGAACGTCGATGTAGAATACGGTTACGTTTACATCCGGATACTTATCACGGATTAACATTGCATGCTTTGCTGTGTACATACAACAAATCTTGGAACAGTAGCTCTTACCTCTGTTGTCAGAACAACGGCTACCCACGCACTGGATGAATACCATTTCCTTTGGATGCTTACCGTCGGACAAACGCTCTAAATGACCCTTGGTAGGACCTGCTGCGTTCATGATACGCTCTAACTCTAAGGAAGTGATAACGTCCTTGCTCTGGTTGTATGCGTACTCATCGTAATTATCTAACTTGATGGTATCAAAACCGGTAGCCACAACGATTGCGCCGTACTTTTCGGTTACGATTTCATCCTGCTGTGTATAGTCGATAGCGCCTGCCTGACAAACCTTTTCACAGACACCGCACTTGCCGGTCTTAAACTTAAGACAAGCATCTCTGTCGATAACCGGCACATTTGGAATTGCCTGTGCGAATGGAGTGTAGATAGCGCTTCTTGTATTTAAGCCACGATTGAATTCACTTGGAGCCTTCTTGGAAGGACACTTTTCCTGACAAACGCCACAACCGGTACACTTGTTAGCATCAACGCTTCTTGCTTTCTTTCTGATATCTACAGTAAAGTCACCGACGAAACCGGAAACCTTTTCAATCTCACTGTATGTATAAATAGTGATTTTTTCATGAGCCGCAGCCTCTACCATCTTAGGAGTGAGGATACATGCGGAACAGTCAAGAGTTGGGAATGTCTTGTCTAACTGGGACATTCTGCCGCCGATACTTGGAGTCTTTTCTACGATATCTACTTCATAACCTGCATCTGCAATATCAAGTGCAGTCTGGATACCTGCGATACCACCACCGATAACTAATGCACGCTTTGTTACACGGCTTTCGCCCGGCTGGAGCGGTGCATTTAAATTCACCTTTGCAATGGCTGCTCTTGCTAAAATTACAGCCTTTTCGGTTGCTTCTTCTACATTCTTGTGAATCCAGGAGCAATGCTCACGGATATTCGCAATTTCCACCATGTATGGGTTGATTCCCGCACGCTGCGCAGCAGTACGGAAGGTATTTTCATGCATACGTGGGGAACAGGAACATACAACAATACCTGTTAAATTCTTTTCTTTAACTGCTTCTGCAATCTTTGCCTGGCCTGCTTCGGAACACATATACTGGTAGTCTTCTGCATGTACTACACCCGGTTCCATAGCAACCATTTCTACAACTTTTTTAACGTCTACCGTAGCCGCAATATTACTACCACAGTGGCAGACAAAAACACCTATTCTCTGCATTACGGCTTACCTCCTGTATCTTCTGAATGCACTCACCAAGAGCTGCTGTGGAAGGTCCTCATCCAGTAACTCCGGAATTTCTTCAGGAGCCAGACCTGTCTGACCTTTCTGGCGAACAACCAGCTGTCTCGCTGCATCGATAAGTCTTCCCGGCTGTACATCTCTTGGGCAACGCTCTACACAAGCGAAACAGGAGAGACACTTCCAAAGAGACTTGGAATTTGCTAAAGCATCAATATCACCATTCTGCACATAGGACACAAACTGATGTGGCTTAATGTCCATTTCATTGAAGGCAGGGCAGGTAGCAGAGCACTTACCGCACTTCATACACTTTAACGGATTTACGCCGCTGATTTCTTTAATTCTTTCAGCCTGATTCTTTGCGCTGCTCATTACTTAACCTCCTCCTTTACTCCAAGTGCTTCAGCAAGTAATTCGGTGAAATAGTAAACAGGAAGCTCTGCAGAGCTCTTGTTTAAGTTGTACATGCATAGTGGGCAGGCAGTAATTAACATCTCTGCACCAAAGCCGGATGCACTTTCCTTAATTTTATCACACATATTCTTTGCCATTTCTTTTTCTCTGAGAGAAATATATCCACCGCAGCATTCGTTACGGTATGGGTAAACCACCGGAGTCGCTCCGATAGCACGAATAAAATCTTCAATAATAGTTGGATTTTCCGGATTATCAAATCCAAGAACCTTGCCGGGACGAAGTAACAGGCAGCCATAGTAAGCACCAATCTTCTTTCCTGTCAAAGGATTTACAACCTTCTCCTTTAAGGTGTCAAAACCAACCTTGTCACGCAGCACTTCTAAGAAATGTAATACATTGGTTTCTCCTGCATAAGGAGTTTCCATCTGCATGTAATTATTTGCTCTGGTGCGGATGTCCTCGTTTGTCTTCATGTCATTGTTTACACGCTTAATTACGTGATGACATGCAGAGCAGAGAGTTACTAAATCCTGACCCTTTTCCTTTGCCTCATTCAGCACACGAACGGAAGAAAGCTTGGAGGCAATTTCATCAGTACCGAGTGGATATACACCGCCACAGCACTGCCAGTTTTCTACCTCTTCCAGCTCAAATCCCAGTGCCTTTGCAGAAGCTCTGGCATAAGCGTCCAGGTCTTTTGCCTTTGTTCTTAAGGTACATCCCGGATAATAAGTGTACTTCATAACTAAACCATTCTCCTTCTAATTCTTGCGATTACAGCTCGATCTGAGCAATAATTTCCTTTAAGGTATCTGCACTCTTACGAAGCAGTGCAACTTCCTCATCTGTTAATTTCGTTTCTACTTTACCACGACAGCCATTTGGACCAACTAATGTAGAAGTACTTAAGCAGACATCCTCAATACCATACTCACCATGCATCATGGAAGAAACACAGCTCATGGACTCTGTAGAAGCTAACAGAATACTACACAACTTACATACTGCAGCAGATACAGCATAGAAAGTAGCACCCTTATTGGCAATGATCTTACCACCGGACTTCTGTACATACTCTAACATAGCAGCCTTGTCAATCGGCTGAACATCCACGCCTCTTGCCTTCATCAGCTCTGCATACTCATCCATTGGAATGGAAGAAATGCTTGCTTTACTCCATGGAATAAAGGAAGTATCACCATGCTCACCAAACACATATGCATGAACATTTTTCTGCGCAATATTAAAGTGCTCAGCAATGCCGCAACGAAGTCTTGCCGTGTCAAGCATTGTACCGGAACCGATGATCTGATTCTCCGGAATACCGGAAAGCTTTGTAAACACGTAGGTCATAATATCTACCGGATTACTTACAATAATGTACTTTGCCTTTGGTGCCGCAGCAGCAATCTGCGGAGTAATCTGCTTCAAGATATTTACATTGGTCTGTGTCAGTTCCAGTCTGGACTGACCCGGCTTACGTGCCACACCGGAAGTAATGATAACAATGTCAGAACCCTTGGCATCTTCATAATCACCTGCCGTAATAGAAATCGGATCTCTGAAGCAGGTTCCCTGGATGATATCCATTACCTCGCCCTCTGCCTTGTCTTTTTTTACATCAATCATTACAATTTCAGATGCAATGTCATCCTGAGATAAAGTGTACGCAATAGTAGCACCTACGCTTCCCGCACCGATAATAGTGATTTTTCTACTCATAGTCACCTGTTCCTTTCTTAACTTTGTTTATTTTTTAACAAATATTGAGCATAAAAAAATGAGGAAAATTCTCATTACTTAGTAATATAGCACATTTTCCTCATTATATCAAGTAGCAAAACAAACAAAAATCGAGTTATTTCTACAAATCCCATTGTGCAGCTTCCTCCTGGGTTACCATACGATATCCCACACCATTCTCCGTAAAAAGATATTTTGGATGAAGCGCATCATCTTCAATTTTTCTTCGGATGTTTGTCATATTCACACGAAGCACCTGATTATCCTCACCGTCTGCATTTGGACCCCAAAGTTCTCTGATAATCTGCTCGTAGGTTAACACTTTTCCGGCATATTTAGCCAGCAGCCCTACCATGCGAAATTCATTCTGGGTTAATCCTGCATCGGTTTTATCCACATACACACGGTACTTATTATAATCAATGGTCAATCGCCCTACTACAATTTTACCTTCACTGGCAAATTTCAAATTACCACTGCCGGTACGGGTATGACGAAATGCCGTCCTCATTCTTGCCAACAGTTCCAACGGCCGATACGGTTTAATTATATAATCATCTGCACCGGCATCCAGAACCTCCACCACATCCGATTCCTCTGCCTTATCTGTCACTACTAAAATCGGATTTAAGGACCATTCTCTTATAGAATGCACCACCTGCAGTCCACTCATATCGGGAAGCTCCAGTTCTGTCAGGATAAACTCCGGGCAGTGGGACAGTGCCATGCGAAGCGCTTCTTCCCCGGATGTAGTAACCAGCACTTCATACCCATGCTCCGAAAGCAGTCCGGACAGAGAACTGCTATATTCTTTATCAGCCTCTACCAATAAAACCTTCTGCCTGTTCGTCACCACCGGTTCCTCCTTAACGTAAATTAAAAGCACTGCTACCCTACCGTGTTTTCACGATATATCATAGCATAGTGTGCTGTTAACTTTCCGTTAAGAATAGTTTATGCATTACTCCAGAACTAATACATGGTTTTTTCTGCAGATATCTAATTGAAGTAACCGTTCTGCACCACAGGAATCAAAATAAATCCGGACCTTTTCTCCTTCTTGTTCCACTACAATTCCCTTTCCGAAGGTTTTATGTATCACATGAGTTCCCGGAAGCAGTTCTGATGCTCCCAACGCCATTTCTCCTACAAACCGTGACAAATCCATTTCCCTTCCATGCAGACGCATTACAGAAAACACGTGAAGATACTGCTTTGCCCGGGTCATGGCTACATAAAACATGCGACGTTCTTCCTCCAGTTCATCATCAGAAACCGCCCGCTTATACGGCGTAATCCCCTCATTGACATCCGGCAGAATCACCACCTCATATTCCAATCCCTTCGAAGAATGCATCGTTGCCAGCATAACCCCATCCACATCCCGCTTTTCGCGAAGTTCCTTCTGGTGCTCCAGCTCCTTACGATAATCCTCCATGTAAGCAAACCACTCCTCAAAGGTATCATATCCTCTGGCACTTTCCTGTAATTCCGTAACTACTTCTATCAACTCTTCCGGCTTCATCCGCCGGTATTCCGCATATTGCGTTAAATAATCATCATATCCGATCCCCCGGCGGATATAGTTGATGGCAGCAAAGGGATTAGTTTTTGACAGCATTTCCAAATCATATTCCAGCTTATCAATCCGGTCCACCATCCAGTCTCTGTCCCGGTATGCCCACTTCCACTTATTAAAATCCACTACAGGCTCTGTCAAAGTATCTCTTGCAAGATAACGGTTCGGGCGATTCATCACCTGCAACATCAATCCCCGGTCACGATTTCCCATGGCCAGTTTAATATAGGCGATAATATTCTTCGCAATCCAGTGATCGAACAGGTTCGGTATCACATCCCGCATCTGAAACGGGATATTGTATGATAGCAACTTTCCCATCACGCTCCGGGCCTGGGTGTTGGTGCGAAACAGCACCGCCATTTCCTTATAAGGAATCCCCTGAGCTTTATACTTTCGTACCAGTTCAATAATACGTTCTCCTTCTTCCTCCTGTGTCGGAAACTTTTCCGTAGCTACCGGAGTCTCCTGCTCCTTTGTCGCAAGAATTTTTTTATCAAAACGCTTTTTATTATTGCCAATCAGCCGCAATGCCGCCTTGACAATTTCCTCCTGAGAGCGATAATTATAATTTAAAAGTACCTGCTCCGCAGCTTTATAATCCTTCGGGAAATTCAGCATAATTTCCGGACGTGCTCCACGAAACTGATAAATGGACTGGTCATCATCCCCCACAATAAACAAATTATCCTGCGGTTTTGCTAACAGCTTTATAATATCATACTGGATTCTGTTGATATCCTGAAACTCATCAATCAGAATATATTGATATTTCTCCTGCCAGAGTTTCAGAACATCCGAACGTTTCGTCAGCAGTTCATAGGTGTACAGCAAAATATCGTCAAAATCAATCAGCCGCTGCTGCTTCATTTTTTCTGTGTACTCCGAATAAATCCGTTGAAACTGTGCCTCCGGACAATTCATGGAATAATAGGTTTTAATATCGATACGCTCGGATTTGATTTTACTGATTTCTGAACGGATACCATCGATGAATTCTCTTTCATCCTCGATTTCCATTTCCAACTTGCGAATCAGGTCAGACAAAAGCTGAATGCTTACTTCCTCTCTTATAATATTAGAAGCATCCAGCCGGTATGCATATTTCAGAATTTTAAAGAATACCGCATGAAAGGTTCCAAAATTAACTCTACCGGCAGGCAGAGTTCCCTCTTCTTCTTTTTGCAACCGCTCGAAACGCTCCTGCATTTCCGTAGCTGCCGCCTTGGTAAAAGTAATCACAAGAATATTTCCGGGAGCCACACCCTGTTTGGTCAGCTCCAGAACCCTTCTTGTGATTACGGCTGTTTTACCAGAGCCGGGACCGGCTAATACAAGCATCGGTCCCTCTCTGTGTGCTATTGCTTTTTGTTGTGCTTCGTTGAAATTCAAATGTAACCTTCCTTTTCTTCCAACTATTATTATTCACTCAGCATTTCAATTGCCTTGCGGATACGGTTTAAGGATTCCTCCTTGCCGAGAATTTCCATAATCTCATAAGCACCGCCCGGTGTAGACTGCTTGCCGGAAACCGCAGTACGTACCGGCCATAAGCCCTGACCGTTCTTGATTCCGGTCTTAGCAATGTAGCCCATTAAAACTGCCTCAACACCTGCGATAGAATAATCCTCCAGCGCTTCCAATTCCGGCAGTAAATCCTTTAATACGGTAAGAGAGCTTTCCTTGGTAGTCTTCATCTTCTTATGCACGTACATTTCAGTATCGTACTCCGGAAGTTCATCAAAGAAATCAATCTTCTCTCCGATATCGCAAAGAGTTTCAATACGTGTCTTTACAAGTAAAGCAATCTTATTTAAATCATAGTCCTTCTTTACGACTTCCTTCACATAAGGAATGGCCAGCTCTAAATACTTATCATCGTCAAGCATCTTCATGTACTCGCCGTACATCCAGCGAAGCTTCTGAATATCGAAGACGGAAGGAGACTTGTTGATGTGGTGGTAATCAAATACTTCCTCTAACTCCTTTAAGGAGAAAATTTCACGGTCAGTACCGGAGCTCCAGCCAAGGAGTACCATGAAGTTTACGATTGCTTCCGGTAAGAAGCCCTGCTCTAATAAATCTTCAAAAGAGGAATGACCGCTTCTCTTGGAAAGCTTGCGGTGCTCCTCATCAGTAATGAGCGGACAGTGTACATACGTAGGCTCCTCCCAGCCAAAGGCCTGATAAAGTCTTGTATACTTTGGTGTGGAAGATAAATACTCATTACCACGAACAACGTGGGTAATCTGCATTAAGTGGTCGTCAATAACATTAGCGAAGTTGTAGGTTGGGAAACCGTCGGACTTGATTAAAATCATGTCGTCCAGTTCTTCATTCTCAACCGTGATAGTACCGTAAACCGCATCAGTAAAGGATGTCGTTCCGGTGGTTGGCATATTCTGGCGGATAACGAATGGCTCTCCTGCTGCCAGTTTTGCCTCAATTTCTTCCTTGCTTAAGCTTAAGCAGTGCTTGTCATACTTAACAATTTCCTTGGACTCATCGCTCTCGGAAACGGAAGTACGAAGAGTGTCTAAACGCTCCTTGGTACAGAAGCAGTAATATGCCTCACCCATCTCAACAAGCTTCTTTGCGTACTCCATGTAAACGCCGGTCTTCATGCGCTCACTCTGGACATATGGACCAAAGCCCTTGTCCTTATCCGGACCTTCATCATACTCCATGCCGCACTTTGCAATGGTACGGTAAATGATTTCGGTTGCTCCTTCCACAAAACGTTCCTGGTCTGTATCTTCAATACGAAGGATGAAATCACCACCCTCGTGCTTTGCGATTAAATATTCATATAAAGCAGTTCTTAAGTTACCGACATGCATACGTCCGGTTGGGCTTGGTGCATATCTTGTTCTGATCTTTGCCATTATAATCCTCCTTGTTTTCCGAAGGAAAATGCCCGCCCGCTAATGCGGGCAGCGGATTTGTCCTCCTTGTTTCTATTGTTCTTTTTCTGCGAACATACTGCTTCAATTATATTCCTCCGGTAATTCTGTGTCAATTAGTTTGTTGGTATAAAATTTCAAAATTTCAAACACAGAAAAGACAGACTACCTTATCCCAAATAAGATATCCTGCTCCTCGTTTTTCTTTAAGTAGAAATTGTAGTTTCATGCAGTTTTACCTTTTCAACCGCTAAAAGTATGTGGTACAATTTATGATACCAAAAGCTACTCTGCAAGTTTTTGCAGGGGAGCAATGATACGGAGGTTATTATGGGAAAATTATTATTTCTTGCAGATATTCATGGAAATATGCCTGCAGTCAGGGCATTAGAAAAAGAAATTGAAAAAATTCGTCCGGATGACATCTGGTTTTTGGGCGATGCTGTCGGCAAAGGACCGGGAAATGACCAGGCGGTGGACTGGGTGAGAACTCACTGTACTCACTTTGTAAAGGGAAACTGGGATGACGGTATTTGTCAAACCTATAAAGAAGGCTCCTGGCCGGAAAATAAGTTTTATTGGGAGCAATTAGGGGAAGCGCGTATGAGATGGCTTGACAGTCTGCCTCTGGAAGATGAAGTACTGATTGGTGGCTGGTGGTTCCGTCTGCTCCACGGACGTCCTGTGGACAGGCTGTATCAGGCATATGATGATTGGGATACCATGGCAATGGGCTTTCATTCCAAAATCTCTGACCGGGAATATCACGGCTACATTTGCGCGGACAGCCACATGCCTTACCTGCGCACCTGCAGCCAGGGCTATGCCATCAACACCGGAAGTGTCGGTAACAGCATCGGATTACCAAGAGTTCATGCCGTCCTGATAGAAGGCGAAGTTGGCAGCGAAGAATTATCACCGATTCACTGTGAGATTTTGAGTATTCCGTATGATAATCAGGAAGCAGCGGATATTGCAGAAAAGTATCCAAAATTGCCGAATTTGAAGGCTTACCAAAGGGAAGTGCTGACAGGAATTTATTCCAGATAATAGGTTTCATCAAAAAATCCGTTTTCCTGCACATTTTTGTAGCAGCGGTAGTCCTCGGCATTGTAAGCATACTCCGCGTAGGTATCACCACCTTCGTAAGAAATCAGACGGTTATAGGTGTCATATGTATATAACTCTACTGCACTTCCGGTTGCGGTTTCCACGGCTGCTTCACTCTCAAAGTCAAGCGTCATGGCCTGTCCGGTTGCAGTCTGTGTTCTTTCAGTTCCGGTCACTTTTTTCAGCAGGTTGCCATTGGCATCGTATTCATAAGATACATTTGTGGTTCCATCTACGGTTTCTGCCAGCAGACAATTACGCTCATCGTACACATAAGTACGTTTTTCTGCAAGTTCCGTTCCATACCATGTTTCCATGGTTTTACGAAATGTCAAAGAAGTTACTTACTGAATTTTTTAGAAAAATACTAGGTTCAAAAATAGTGCTGGTTCATTGGCAGAACTGTTGGGGGAAATGTGGTATGGCATAACTTTCTCTGCTGTTCCAAAATTTGTTATGCTTGAGGACTGTTTTATCGAGATTACCCTGTAACAGAAAAATCGAGAATGTTCCATAGCAGTTGTCGCTAATAAAACATTCTCGATTTTGTGTTTACATCTAGGTATTGAGAGAATATTTCATCCCCTTACCCCCTTATTGCGTGCCATTGTAACATGGGTGCTTTGGTGACGTCAAGAGAAATGTTACAATCTTGTTACATTTGTTACGCTGTTACTTTTGTTAAGATGGTTCACTCAGTTCTAAAGATCCAATAACCAAAACTCTCTCTCCCACTTTGTAACTTACCGCATTTTCAAACTCAATCAAAACCTTATCATCTAATATGGATGAAAATGCATATACGGAATACTCATCAATAATTTGGGCCACTTCAATAATTGCTTCGATATGTGGAGATTTTTGTATTTCTTGATGATGAATAAGGTCTTCATCTACTCTTTGGCTAAAAGTTACCAGTTCGATTGATATGTCCCCTTCTAATATATCTCCCTTTTTCTTTTTTTGTGACTCTTCACTATTCTCTAAATATTCATCATACTCAAGAAAATGCACAGTTATTTTTACATCTTTCCCAACCTCTTCAACCATTGCAAATCTTTCGTATCCGTCCGAATAAATTTCGTTTATTATATATTTTTTCATTTTGTTTCCTCTATTGCATCTTATTAAATGATTTTAAATCGCTTGGCATCATAGATTGAATTTTTCCATCACGCACTATTACTACAACTCCTTTTTTGGGGTTAGCCGCACCATCAATATAATAAATCATTTTGCCATTTATATTTCTAACATTTCCAACTGATTTTGCTTCACTAATAACACGTTCTGCTTGTGTTGTAAAATTGTTAAATCCATCCAGCGAATTATTAAATGCACCTTCTTGAATTCCTAATCGTTGCTCCAATGAGGGAATTCTCTCTGGATATTGTTCCCAATAATCGCTAAAATGTTTTACTCCCTGATTAGTTCCGTCATCTAACATTCCCCATTTTTTTGCGGCATCACTTTCACTTATTAATTCTTTTACAGTCTTTGTGCCACCCTTACCAGTCATTCTCCACACATCAACAGCATCGTCAGCAACATTATCCGCATAATTTAATGGTCCGTCAGGTATAAGCAGACATACGGAATCAAATACGACAGAACCTATTGTATTTGCATTTGGGTCTACGAAAGCACTAGGCATATCAAATATCAAGTCTGCCCCGTCACCTATTATTTCAGATGCACCCATAGTCAGTACCATTCCCATTGCTTCTAACAGACTTGCTTCAATAGCCAGTCCGACATAAAAGCGGTCATACATCTCACGTTCTACATCTTCCGGTGTTACATCATCATACAAATATGGCGTATTGCTAGCATTTCTTTTCAGGCCATAGACATATGATTCATACTCTTCTTTACTTATTTCCCGGCATTTGTATTTGCTTTCCAGCGTCTTTAAGTCCTGCTGTATTTTTAAATATTCCCAGGCTTTTTGTTCAACTATGCCTGTCACATTTAATCCATTATCCCGCTGGAACATTTTAACAGCGATTAAAGTATTTCCATCAAAAATACTATCTGTACTATCCCCCGTAGGATACCCTGCTGCTTCCAATATCTGTTCCATTTGATGTACATAGCTGCCTCTTGAACCAAGTTTACAGTGTGGATGTAGATTTCCAGTTGTAAGTGAAACGAAATAATCCTTCTCATATTTCTGTGCCTCATGCCCTGTTGGGTCCCAATACATCAGCGGATTGTTATGGCAGTAGGTATAGCGGTTCAGGCTTATCGGGTCGTTCTGTCTGCCGCGATAGGTATCCTCCGTCAGGAAGCGCGCCGTGGTACTGTCATAGTATCTCGCATTCAGATAATACAGGCCGGATTCCTCGTCATACTGGTAACCAGCATAGGTAATGTTGTTATCGGCATAACCGTCAGACCAGAGCAGCGTACCAAAGGCATCATACTGGTAGGTTCCTGCAATTTCACCTGTCATTGCATCCATGAGCATCACTACATCACCATGGGCATTGTACAGATAGTAGCAGGACTGTCCGTCCACTGTGCGGGCGGCAAGGTGCGTTCCATACATGTTGTGGACGTTGATGGTTCCTGTGGAATCTGCCTCCATTATAACATGGGAACCCTCGTAAAAATAGTAGGTTTCATCAAAAAATCCGTTTTCCTGCACATTTTTGTAGCAGCGGTAGTCCTCCGCATTGTAGCTATACTCTGCGCAGGTATCACTGCCAGTGTAAGAGGTCATGCGGTTGTAGGTGTCATATGTATATAACTCCACTGCACTTCCGGTTGCGGGTTCCACGTCTGCCTCCGCAGCAAATTCAAGCGTCATGGCCTGTCCGGTTGCCGTCTGTGTTTTCTCGGTTCCTGATACTTTTTTCAGCAGGTTGCCGTTGGCATCGTATTCATAAGACACATTCGTGGTTCCGTCTACGATTTCTGCCAGCAGACAGTTGCGTTCATCATATGCATAAGTACGCTTTTCTGCAAGTTCTGTTCCGTACCATGTTTCCATGGTCTTACGGTTCCCGGCAGCGTCATAGGTGTATACAGTTCGTTTTCCCTCCGGTTCGGTTACGCTTTCCAGACGGTCCGCACCATCATAGGTATACGTTGTAATGCCGCGGTTGCTGGCCTCTTCCAGCAAAGCTATACTGGTGGTTGTAGCTCAGGGCATCTGTTACGCCTGTCTGGTTACCGATATTGTCATAGGTATAGGAACTAAAGCCCGCTCTCTTATTCATTTTTTATAATTTTAAACTATCTTTCAATTCACCATATTCAAATTTAGTTAAATTTTTGATGATGATAGAAACCAGTTTTTTATTGTCAATTCCAAACCTCACCCTTTCAAGTTCAATAAATAACCCTTAAGAAACGTGCGTCACCAGGCACACCATAAGGTAAAAAGCCAGCAGGAATCATTCTTTCCATGCTGGCTTTTGCTAATTCTTAAATTTCAAGCTAATACAATCTGTGCTATCTCACACTTAAGATATTATATCACAATATATGGCAACACACTTATTCTTATACCTTCGTTCACATATTTCTGCTGGATAAAAGTATTTACTCATTAGAGAGTTTTTCAATCTCTCTTCTAAATATTCCAATTCTTCTTCATCCATATACACTTTTACAATATCTTCACGAATTAACATTTCATCCACATCAGAATCAAGCTTTATTACAAATTTTTTTTCCCGTCCTGAATATAATATTTGAATATATCCTTCGCTTTTTTCTGAAACTGTTTTGATATACCTCAGCATTTCTTCAATACCTTGTGTATCTACTTTTAGGAGATATGACATAGTGCTATTCTTAAACATTTCAATCATAATTCAATTCTCCAATTCTAATCATTTAATAGGTACATGAATATTTTTTATTACATCAAAACCATTTCCATTACTTCTTGGAGTCAAAAACTCGAAATGTACATGAGGTGTATTTGGTACGGTTGGTTGACCTATTCCATGATTTCCCAAATAGTCATCTGGTTTTACTCTAAATTGCCTGTTTCCATCAAGACTTCTCCATTTACCAGAATCTATCTTGACATAATCATCACCCAAAAAAAGCCTCATCTCATTATGAATATCTTGCTTACTTATGCTTCTTCTCCATTCAGTCAGATTGGCTGTCCTTCTTGTACTCCTATCTCTTCCAAATAAATTATTACTTCTTCCACTTGACTGATAGCCTGTTTTATCATATCTTGAGGAACTACCACTAATTACTGAGTCATCTGCAAAGAACTGCAAGTTCATTTTCCTGCTTCCAGTCGGTACACTGTCTCCCAGCTCGTCCATCACTTCCGTTGCTTTATTAGATACACTTGGAAGTTCCGGTGTGGAGGACTTCGGCATATTTGGTGTACTGCTTACACTTGCTCCGGCAGACTTTGCCTTTTCAGGCATATCTGGCAATGTAGACTTCGGAGCCGGTTCCGCTTCTGGTACATCCACACTCTTCTTTGTTGTGGTATCGGTTTTACTTGATGGAGCATCCGTTTTCTTTTTCGGGGCATCTACATCCACATCAACGCCAGGGTCTACATTGATATCCACGTTCCGTCTGGAGGTATTGAAGGAGCCTACGGCTGATTTTACTGCATCAGAGCCAAGTTCTATGACACCGCCCATCAGACCATCAACAGCTGCACTCCTTACGGCACTTCCGTAGTCTACTTCATCCCAGGACTTGTCTTCGACAATCTTCTGGTATGCCACATCCGTTGCAAAACCGCTTACTGCGTCATGGACTACTACCCCGGTAACTTTCTTTGCTGTCTTCTTTAAGCCGTACTCAGCGGTTTCTTCCAGTACTTCCCCGGCAAACTTTTTTACTACCTTTCCGCCGGTTCCGCCAAATACGCCTTCCACACCGCCAACTGCTGCTTCGAAAAGCACAGAGCCCCAGTCTACTTTTTCTCTTTTTTCTATGAACACCTGGCTGGCCAGTTCTACCACACCGTTAATGACAGCACCACCTACAAATTTCGCAAGTGCCGCTCCTAAAAAACTGTGCCCGCTTGGATCGGTGTAATGTACCGGATTATTCTGGCAGTAGGTATAACGGTTCAGGCTTAACGGGTCGTTCTGTCTGCCGCGGTAGGTATCTTCCGTCAGGAAGCGTGCCGTTGTACTGTCATAGTATCTCGCATTCAGGTAGTACAGGCCGGATTCCTCGTCATACTGGTAGCCTGCATAGGTAATGTTGTTATCAGCATAACCATCAGACCAGAGCAGCGTACCAAAGGCATCATACTGGTAGGTTCCTGCAACCTCCCCGGTAACTGCATCCATCAGCATCACTACATCGCCATGGGCATTATACAGGTAGTAGCAGGACTGTCCGTCCACCGTGCGGGCGGCAAGGTGCGTTCCATACATGTTGTGGGCGTTGATGGTTCCTGTGGAATCTGCCTCCATTATAACATGGGTGCCTTCGTAAAAATAGTAGGTTTCATCAAAAAATCCATTTTCCTGCACATTTTTGTAGCAGCGGTAATCCTCGGCATTGTAGCCGTACTCCGCGCGTAGATATCGCACAGAAAACGCATCGTCTCCACAGCACCAAGTACCATGAAAGCAATGCGTTTTAAGTCTTAAAAATAATATTCAGTTTTGATTTCGGATGTTCTTAAGTGGAGACATAATTAAATATTATGACTCTTGTATTCTTAAATAGTAACCGATATTGCTGTATGTCTTTTCATCGTTTTCAGCAATACAACTTTGGATTATTGAATTTATTTTGCACCTTATTTCATACTCGTCGTAATATTTTGCAATCATCCAACCTTTATTTAACATGACTCCGTTATCTGGAAATTCATCATAAAGTCTTTTAATACTGATTATGTTAAAATCATAAACTTCATATACATACATTTCATCTTTAGGTCCAATAAATACTTCGCATGATAGAAAAAAGTCTTCTTTGTCTATGCAATCATTTTGTTTAACATTTATCGCTTTTATCTCCATAAAAACTCCTTCATTAATCTAATATATCGATATATAATTCTTTAATTGAGAACTGCGTCGCCCTGGGTTAGGATATGGATTATTATCCTTTATATTCTCTTGGGAATTGGCTCTCCACATCCCTTCTTTAGATTTATATTGTATTCTAAATGCTCTCATTCCATTTGCCCAGGAACATCCTAATACATTTCCTGCATTATCTTTTATTACATTGTAAGAATCTCCAACCATGCTTTACCTGCTAACATTGCATTTTCTCTTGTTGCACTTCCAAGTGTTGATAATCCTTTGTCTGATTGCTTAACTCCTACCACCCTTGACATCGAGTCTACAAAATTAATGCTTCCACTTCCTCTACTTCTTCGTTAAAGACTTTTATTTCCTCATCCGTCAAACCATACTCTTGCAAATTTAATGTCTTAACTTTAGATATGACAGTTTCTAATCTTTTTTTGAATTGCTCTGATATTGTTTTACCACATCTGGAATATCTGGTTGCAATTGTAATGTTCAGTATAATTTCATCAATTTCTTCCATTCCATGATTATAATAAACACTTTGTCCAACTGCAATATCGTATTCACTTCCTTGATCAATCCACCCATAAAATGTTTCCAAGGCTTCATATTTTTTTTGATAGAAATTTATTCTTTTCACTTTTGCACACACATTACATCTTTTTGTCATACTTTTCTGATATTATATCGTAATACAATTTCATCTCAGTTGGAATTAACACATTTTATTTTCTGTACCGACCTTTATAAATTATTTTTCATTACTTTTTTCCAACTGATACCATTCATCTAAAACATCATATGCTGTCTTGTTTTGATCATTACTGAATATTATATCGTAGCTATAATCGGCATTTAGTTTATTAGATATAACATCATATATCAATTTAATCTGTGTTGGCATTTCTTTTTGATATTCTTGACATAACCTCTTAAGAGCCTTTATATCATCATTAATAATATTAATAGCTCCCTTTTGTCTAGGTATTGAGACATCATATTTTTTTTGCCCATCTACTATAACGTCATTTAGTTTGTTCTTCTTTACAATTTTACTATTAACTTTATAAAAAAAACCACTGGATATCATACCATTTTCAAAAGAACAATAAATATAAATCTTCTCAGCTCTTTTTTCCACATATTCCAAGCAAATTGACACCATGTCCGCTTGTATTTCTGAAAAATAGTCTTCAAACACTTTTCCCATTGTATTTCCTCCATTATTTTAAGATACTTTGACTAAAGAAGTCACCATCAATTGTATATTCTACATTAAATTCTATAGGACGTAAACCGTCTCCATCATACTTAATATCAACATTTACCGTTACCTCTTTTCCTTCCCTTATAGCTTTTGCCCATTGATTTTCAATTTTTTTATATTGACTTAAATTAACATTTTGTGATTGAGATACAATATTATCCAATTCTGGCGAGCCACCAAACCTATCTCCCGCTAAGTGTCCTGCATGGTCTCCTTCAATTTTTCCTGGAGTGTCTGAGTTATAATTTAGTCGACTCTCTCGTTCCGTCAATTGCAGATTATCAGTATTCCAATTAGATATCCTTCCATTAGCATCTGTTTCATAATTATACTTATATTCACCCGTTTGATACTTAATATTAGGTTTTAAATTTCCTGCTTCATCAAAAGGATTATCTGTAAAGACTTTTTGAACTGTTGGTGTGCCGCCCTCAATAACTTCCTTTCCTGCTTTTTCAGCTGTTTCCTCAAATATTTCTTCAGCAGTTTCCTTTTCTACCCGCTCAACGGCTTCCTCTGTTATCTCTTTCGTAACGGTTTCTACTGCCTCTACTGTTTCGTCACTATATTTTACCACACCTTCTGTCAACTCGTCCAGAACATTTGACTTCAAAGCAAGTTCTAATAAATCAGCGGTTTTCATTGTTTTATACCCGTTTATTCCTAATTTCGCCAGATAACCTCCACCTTCTAATATCACTGGCAGAACCGTCAGCCCTTTGTATAGCATTGATTTTGCATCATCTCCCTCTGCTTCATACAGTTCTGCATTCAACCAGTCACATATTCCTCCTAGCCACGGAAAATTAGCTGTTATATCAAAAGCTTGATGCAATCCTTCTCTCATTTCAGGAGACCATGCACTGGCATCTTCTTTGTCATACATAAATCATTTCCTCCCAAATCTTTTGACTTCAAAATACAGGCAACCTCAACTGATAAGCCAGTATCCCCGAATTACGCACTGGGCAACGGAATCGGCACGGGTGGCACAGCCAATCTACTTATCCGTTTCGGATTAAGGATTTTCCTGTAGAACACAGGACACGAGGCAAAAGAAGATTGCCTTCGTGGTGTGTGATGTTAACTCTGAAAAAGAAAGGTTGCAAGTCAATTTTTTAAGTTTTCAACAATTCGAAAGGAAATGGGGCGATTTGACGGCAGAATAGGCTTTATGCCATAGACCAAAAACAGAGAAAAACAAGTAATATTGCCCAAATCTGATTTTCAGACGGACAAAACAATTTTCTCTTGCCCTTGTGAGAGCCTGTGTTGCCCCTGTGTGCGATTTTAAGAGCGAAGTCGAGGTAGTTACCCATAATGGAATTATTGAGCCGTGTTGGGGAAATGTGAACGAAAGTGCTTTTAGAAAATATAAGAAAAATACTAGGGTCGAAAATAGTGCGGGTTAAAGGCTTTATGCCGCCCTTGGCGGCATAAAGCCGATAGACACCCACCGGCAGAGCCGTTGGGAGAAAGAACGTATGGCATAACTTTCTATGCTGTTCCAAAAGTTTTTATGCTTTTGGATAGTATTATCGTTTTTACTATATCTCAGAAAAACGAGGATATTCTATGGCATTTATCACCAATAGAATATCCTCAATTGTATTTTGTTTAGGTATTATAGCAATTTCTTTACATGCTCCATATTGTCCTCTATGGTGTACTCATCATCCAATTTATCTTTTAAAAATTTTATTGCCAAAAGCAATTCTCTGAAAAAGCTTTCTCTCTCTTCATTCTCTTTAAATCCAATATACTTGAATTCTTTTCCATCGTTTAAATACAAACTATCATACATTTCTTGAATGCGGACAAATTTAGGGTCAACATCACTATCTCCTACCAAATATGGTGGTAAATCATTATCAATTAGTTCATCGTTTTCACCGTAAATCCACACAGGAAAACATCCATATTCAAATTTTATTTTAATTACTTTCATACACTTTCCTTTCTATTTGGGATTAGCACCAACTACAAATCCATTATCACCTACTGTAATAGCTACTTTATGTATTTCCCCATTATATGTAAATTCATATATTGGTCTGCCTGTTCCTCTTCCCTGATATCCAACAATTTTCCCATTCTCCAATGCATTCATTACATAATCTGGAATTTGCTCTTGCGTTATTCCTTTATTTAGGAAATCGTCAGCATGCTCAGTGATAATGTGATTTAATCCAGCCGTATCCGTTCCATTTTCCAACCACACCAATTTCCCATCCGCAGTCTTTGTTACTGCTATTACATCATCTGGATTATACTTAACACCGCTACTTGCTAACTCATCCATTAAATTTTGCGGTTTTAAATTATTAAGTACATCTGTGCCACCCTCAATAACTTCCTTTCCTACTTTTTCAGCAACTTCCTCTGTAAGTTCATCGCCCTGCTTTGCCATGCCTTCTACCACTTCATCTGTAAATGAAGTTACATCACTTACACCTTTTTTAGTGATTTTAAATATATCAGAGAGGCCTTTTCCCCAGTCTGTAATATTATCTGTCCACTTACTTCCTGTTGCAAAAATCCCCCCTATTGGGATTAGTGCTGCAGCGGAAATTACTGCCTCTTCGTGTCTCCCTTCTGCCGCATAAAGTAAAGCATTTGCACCATCCGCACCATCATATAGAAGTCCCAATGCATCAAGCGCAAAATGTGCTTTTTCTTCTAATGGCATTTCCTCTATCGTTTCTTCAACGTATGTAGTCGCCTCTTCTACATCTTCTTTCACTTCTTTTTCTATATCTTTTACATCAGCCTCCCTGTTCTCACAAAATTGCTTTATCTCTTGTTCTGTGTGTCTCTCAAAATTGTACCCTTGAATTTTTGCTAATTTTATGTTGCTATTCGTTTCACGTATATATTTATCTATACTTTCGTTTATTTCTAATTCCAGGGCACTTCTTCTTTTCTCCATTTCCCACCGAAATATATCAAACTCCCAATGCATATTTTTATCTGCATTTTGCATGTTTATCATTTGCTTTTTCCCAGTTTCCATGATGTCAGTTCCATATGTCATTGTGCTTCTTACATTTGAAACGCCAAAATTCCAAGCAGAACCTATGTTTCTAAAACCTGTTTTTGTTGAATTCCAGGAAAAATTTAAGATGCCGCTACCATAATCGCATATTAAATTTCTTCCATTAGCCTTTACCCTTTCTTTTAATTGATACACATCTATCGCTGTCTTCCCTGCTGTTACCCAAAAACTATCTGTATCACCAGTTTGATATTCTTCTATGTTTTCCCTAACTTCTTCCTTAAATGTCTTCCAGTCTTCTTCCGTGTCCTTGACAAAATCTTTAGTATCCGCCTCAGCCTTTTTCCATATTTCACCATTCTCTTCCCAGTATTCTCTTTGATTCTCATTTAACTCTTCATAATAAATCATTCCGTTTGTCAACAAATCCGTACCATATTTTGCTGTTGATTTACCTATAGCATCTGTTGTATCTAACGTATCATTCAACAAATTCACCGAATTCTTCCATGAATTCTCTGCATATTCAGCCCCGCTACATGCCATGCCAATTCCATATTTCAAGCCAGAATCAAGCAATTCATCTACACATTCCTCCGTATCTTCTAAAAAATTATAGCCTATTTTTTTTAGATTATCAATAGTATTACTCCCATCTTCTCTTCTACTCTCCAGCAGTTCTTTAAATTCCTCTTTAATATTTTCTTTCCTATCATCCATATACTCAAAATATGTATAATTCTCTCCCTGTTTTGGTATACTAGCCCCAGGGTCATTACTTGCCAGTAAAATTCCCGGATTACTATATGTGACAGATACGTTTGCCATCTGTGTACTACTTTCTGTTACATTAGCCTTATTTTTTCCTGTTTTTATATTAAAAACGTCTGCTATTTTTACCTCGATATCATCTGCAACATTTTGCGTTGCCGCCTGTCTTGCACGCTGTTCCTCTGTTGCTCTCTGTGCCGCTTCCTGGGCTGCCTTTCTTTCTGCCTCTTCCTGCGCTCTTTTCTGAACCTCCGCTGCTGCCCGTTGCATTGCCTCTGCCACCCTTTTTGCGGCTTCCTCTGTCGCTTTTCTTGCTGCTTCTTCCCAGGCTACTTTTTGAGCCGCTTTCTGTGCAGCGGTCGCTGCTGTCTTTCCTACATTACTGCTATTGCTTGCCGTAGTAGTCTTTGCTGCTACGTTACTGCTTACCGTAGTGTTTGATGCAGTTTTATTATTTGTTTTTGAATTGCTTGCCGTTTTTGCAGAATTTACTGCGCTCTTACTCTTCGACGTATTCTGACTGCTTTTTGTGTTATTACTCTTGGCAGTGGTATTTTTTGCCGCAGTATTGTTTTTGGATGACGTATTGCTTTTTGACGAAGAAGCTGCTGCCTTTGCCGCTGCTGCACCACTCTTAGCAACACTGCTGCCTACTGGTGTGCCGGTGCCGTTTTTTGTTGTTGACTTTGTACTAGAACCACATCCGTCATACAGCGATACCGCGGTCAGCGGTCTGTGGTTTGAACCTAATGTAAGTGCCATTTCAATCCTCCCTGTTTTCCGAAGGAAAATGCGAGCCTGCTCTTGCGAGCAGAGGATTTTCCTCCCTGTTTTCCTTAACTGATTTTCAGTTTTCCTTCCCTGGTGTATAAAAACGCTGTTCCTACCCGGAACACATCTTCCAGAACATAGCTTCCGTCCACAAACAGTTTCAGAGTCCATGTTCCCTCCGGTTGTTCCAGCTTTTCCAAATCAAGCCAGAACCACAGGTGTGCCGTTTCTCCGTCTCCTGTCGGCAAAAGCATCTGTTCGGCATACTCCACCGGACGTCCTGTGTGGTCACACCACAGTACTGTTACCGGATGCACTCCTTTTACCTGCTGAAAATCAAACCTTGCTGTCACCCTTTTGTCCAGCACAGCGTTGAATTTATGTTTGTCCAACACGTCTTCCTCCGTCATTGAGTTGGACAAAGTATATTCCCCGATATGTACGGTGTACGGCAGGTTGTTGTACAGACGCCGCCCTAACGCATCCACTTTCAGATATGACCATGCTTCTTCCTCACATTCTTCCCGTGGTGCATAACAGTTCGCCACAGGGTCATTCAATAAAATTGACCCATTGATTAAAAACCTGTAATAATGTTCTCCCGGCGAAATCTTTGCTTCGTATACCCACTCTTCTCCGTCCTGCTTCATGCGTCCTTTTTCGGCATTATAACCGCAGAAGGAGCCAAGCACCGAGATGGTTTCCACATCGATTCCGGGCTGTTGTTTATACCGGATTTGTATGCCCATTGTTCCTCTCCTTTTTTATAGATTTCAATTCCGCCCTTACTTTACCGCCGTTCGACAAAAAAGACCATGACTTTTCCGTTGAAAAGAAAAATTTTTTTCAACGGAAAAGTCATGGTCTTTTTAATTCTTATACCTTATAATCACATCACAAATTTTAACAAAAGAAAGCGAGGATTTCGTTATGAAAAAATTACGTGGTTTACTTATTTGTCTGATGTTCTCTTTTTTAGTATGCGCAGGAGGTCGTACATTTTACTGCCATTCTGCCCGTCCGGTTGCATCTGTTTGTGATGAAAACCCTTTTGATGATATTGGCAACGTAGACTAATATTGTATCTCCTCTCCAAACTTCCTTTTATAGTATTGCTTTGCTTTTTCCTTATTGACATCGTTTTTTGCTAATTCACATAAAAAATAAGCATTTTTTATCATGGCCCGGCAAATTTCCCAATTCGTCGGGTCATTAATCATAGCAGTAGCTACCGTCATATAATTCATTGGCAATGTGCGCAGTTTTCCGCAAGCCAAGGTAAAAGTTATGTTTTCCTTTGCCATTTCTATAGATTTTTCCCATTTCGCCAAATTTGTCCTGAGCAAACTATATTTTCTACTGCGTTTTTTTAGACTTACCCTGCTGTTTCTCATAGCTTTCGTAACACTGAAAAACAGTTGTAACGCCTCCTCTTCTCTGCCAAGTTCTCGCAGTATAATTCCTATCTGATTGATTAAAAATACCTCTCTGTCCATTGGAGAACGATAAGCACCAAGGGTTTGTAAACGATAGGTTTCCTGCAACAAATTCATTGCCTCTTCCAAAAGTTTTTCTTTGGAATTCCCTGTCTTTTTTCTCTCCACTGAGATTTCATATCCCAGTATCCATCTTCTGTTTTCTGCTATATTTAAGTCCAAATTGTTCTTTAATTCTTTTAATACTTCTTCCGCCTCCCTATAACACTCTCTGCTAATAAAAATATCCACCTTTTGCTTCAATTCCAACACTTCATAGCTGTCCGTCACCACAAAACCATTATAACGGCTCTTTTCGATTCCCAGCCTTTGAAACAGCTTGTTTAACTTGCTGTTCCGCATGGTAGCTATACCTTTTTCCGCTCTGGAAAGTGACTCCGGATTTTTATACACACCTTCTATCACCTGTTCCTGGCTGTAGCCCTGGGCAATCCGTTCTTCCCGAAACAATTCGTGGTCAATATAGTAGGTCTGCTGGGAGCAATTTTTAAATATGGAATCTGTAAACTTCCAATCCTCACCTGCATACCGTTTTACACGGCGCAATGCATCTAAATATTTCTGATACGGCGGATTCTTCCTGTTTTTATTCGCATTACATTGTGCGAGAAGTTCCAATACCGGTTCCATAAAATAACTGATACCATAGTCCTGCAATTCCTTTAAAGCTCTTTTTTCTAACTGCTCTGCTTCTCTCGTTTTTCCCTGTCTTATATATAGTCCGGCCAACAGGTGCGCACATTTTACAACAATCTTCGCATGCTCTTCTCCATCACTTACCCGTTCATCGATAAACTTCCGACAGGCAAGCAACAATTGTTCTGCCCCTTTTAATTCCGGCTCTGTTCCAATAGCAATCTGTACCTTGGCATATGCCAACAAATTTTCCATCTCTATTGTAGAAATCCGGTATTTCTCCAAAGGACGCTCCTGCCAGCCCGGCATCGTAATGTCCAGTGCTTTCTGCATCCACGCCTTTGCCTTTTCCGGATTTTGTTCCACGCGAAACTCTACATATGCCTTACTTCGGCAGTAAAACATTTTATGCACATTGCTGTCCTCCGGTGCAGACTTCAGCCATTGCTCTAACACTTCGTCTGCCTGTTCTCTGTCTCCAAGCTCTAAACATTCCTCAAAATGTTCCCATTGTGCTTCCTGTTCATAAACTTCCTCCGAAACAATCAGTTCCAGCTTGTCTGTAGATTTTCCTAAACGTTGAAATATAATTTCCGTAAAAAGCTTATTCACCATTTCTTTGCCCTGTTCTATTTTTCTTAAGCACTCCACTGTGCAAACCCCAAGAGCAAGTTCTTCCAGCACAATATTCTTTTTTTCGCGTAATTCTTTGATTTGTTCCCCAATATCCATTTACTATTACCCTCTTGCGTACTTCCCCCAAAAAAATCCTATTGCCTTTTAATCGTATACTATTTTTTACAACAACGACACCTGTTTCTAACGATTTTTTCTAAAATTGATAGTAAATGAATAATTTAAAGTAAAAATGAAAATCGCCGGTCGAGACTTACATCCCAACCGGCAGTTCTGAAAAGTCAATATAAAAATCTTCATAGATACCTGCTTTTACCGAATCTGCAAAAGTGTAATCCTGAATTTCCTCGGATTCAAAATTATACACCAAAACCCGGTTCTTCTGGGCATCTACAATCCAATATTCCCGTACGCCTGCGGAACTATATTTAAAAATTTTTCTGTAATAGTCCATCTGTCTGCTGGAAGACGACACAATTTCAATCACCCAGTCCGGTGCACCATTGCATCCCCTTTCATCCAATTTACTTTTATCACAGACAACAGAAATATCCGGCTCCACATAATTATACTTATCTTTGTTGATAAAAACAGCAAACGGAGCCGGAAGTACCTCACAGGAACCGTTCTTTGCTTTAATATAATTATAAATTCTTACAGATAATTCCACAAGTAATCTCTGATGTGTTAGTTTTGGCGAAGCCATATAATAAATCTTCCCATCTATCAGCTCTGCACGCTCCCCTTCCGGAAGATTTTCAATATCTTCTAACGTATATACCTTTTCTTTCTCTGATGGCATAAAACCACTCCTCTTTTCTACGGCCACTGCAACCTTTGTACTTAACATTCTATTCCTCCTTATTATACAGTGCTTTAATACACCTTGCAAGGCATTTCTCCATATTGTCACATTGGAAATTCCGACAGATTCTGCCTGGAAAGTAAAAGACTTCGCGATATCTTATGTATATAGTATACACCTATTGCCTGATACTCTCAAATAGAAAATACATGCTGTTTTTTATGCAATTTCTACAAAAAAACGCACTTTTTCAGGGGCTAAGTGCAAAATCCTGTTTTAAATAATAATTTCCTATGAAAATGAAATTTTCTCTTTTCATTTTACCCTCACCTGTGTTATAATGTCGTTTAGTCGGCTTTTATGCTAGAAAAAGTAGAGATGAGGAAAAAAAAATGAATGAATCACAGGCATCCTTCGACGCTAAGTTACAAGAGCTTGTCGCCTTGGGACGTGCTAACAAAGACGTTCTTGAAATTGATAAAGTAAATGATTTTTTCAAAGGCTTCGATTTATCCTCCAGCCAGATTGATAAAATTTACGAGTATCTGGAAAACAAGGGAATCGTCGTTATGACACCATTAGAGGATGATGAACCATCCGAAGATGCATTGCTTGATATGGATCAGGAGGACGAAGCATTACTGGAAGCAGAAGATTTAAATGCCCTTGCCAATGTCATGTCCGATGACCCGGTAAAGCAGTATTTAAAAGAAATTGGTGATTATCCACTGCTGTCCATCGAAGAAGAAGTTGCTCTTGCCGAACGTATCCAGTCCGGTGACGAGGCTGCCAAGCAGTTATTGGCAGAATCCAACCTGCGTCTCGTTGTCAGCATTGCAAAGCGTTATGTCGGTCGTGGTCTTTCTTTCCTTGACCTGATTCAGGAAGGAAACTTAGGTCTCATCAAGGCCGTGGAAAAATTTGACCATACTAAGGGATATAAATTTTCCACTTATGCAACCTGGTGGATTCGTCAGGCCATCACCCGTGCCATTGCAGACCAGTCCCGTACTATCCGTATTCCGGTACACATGTCCGAGGTCATTAACAAGACTTACCGTGTTTCCCGTACTCTGATGCAGGAGCTGGGCCGTGAACCATCCGAGCAGGAAATTGCCGATGTTATGGGACTTCCGGTAGACAAGGTACGAGAAATCTTAAAGGTTTCCGCTGATCCAATCTCCTTAGATTCTCCAATCGGTGAAGAGGACGACAGCCACCTTGGCGACTTCATTAAGGACGAGCGTATTATGGGACCGGAAGAAGCTGCTGCCTACTCCATGTTGCAGGATCAGATCAGCAAGCTGTTAGAAACCCTTACCGAGCGTGAGCAGAGAGTCCTGACGCTCCGCTTTGGCTTACAGGACGGCAGAAGCCGCACCTTAGAGGAAGTTGGTAAGGAGTTTAACGTAACCAGAGAAAGAATTCGTCAGATTGAAGCGAAGGCACTGAGAAAGTTAAGACACCCAAGCCGCGCAAAGCTGCTTAAGGGGTATGATATTTAGTTTCCAGCGATAGGTTGTGAAAATTAATAATCCCTGTTATGAAATTATCCTGCGAAAACACGCTCGCGCTACCATCGAAACGTAGCCTCACTAAATTCGTGCAACCTTCGGTTGCATTACCTCATTAAGTGAGGACGTTTCTCCAGGGTTTTCTTCGGATAATTTCATAACAGGGATTTTCTTGATTTTTCACAAGCCAAATTACATCGAAATTAAATGTCTTAAGCCCTTGTAGGTCTGGTTCGTAGCCAAAGGTATGACGGATGGCATAACCTCAGCGAACCTTTACTACCTTTGCTTCCTTGGCAGCTTTTGATAACATACCGCCTATTTTTCCGGTTTCTTTTGCAGAGAGAGCCTGCCAGCCTTCTGCCAGCACTTTATCGAGCAGCCCAAGTTCCTTGGCTATTTCGTACTTTCTTTGTTCTTCCGGTTTTATTTCGCTAAGTACAATTGGTTTTCTTTTTTTCATGGATACCTCCCAGAGAATCATTTGATACTCTGAGTATTGCCATTAACTTCCTGTTCTAAACATATAAACAGTATGTCCTCTAATCCATTTGAAATGCTTCCTCTGTTGCAAATGCATAAAACCAGACTTCTTTGACCTGTTTTCCGGTCAGACGTTCCAGTGCCATGCGATAATAGCCCAACTGGCTCTGATACTTCCTCGTCAGTTCGTTTTTTGCATCTTCGTAGATGCGGTCCGTTTTGTAATCCATAAGTATCAGGCCGTCCTCTTCTTCAAAGAATGCATCAATAATTCCCTGAACCAATACAATTTCTTCACTGTCGGATTCCGGATATAAGTCCTTTGCTTTTAATCCAAGAACAAAAGGCTGTTCACGATGCAGCATTCCCTGCGCCTCTGCCCGGCACATTTTCTTTCCAAGCTCCGAAGAAAAGAATTTACTGAGCTTATAATCGTTTACTGCCTCCCTCTCTTCCGGACGGAGTCTGCCTGCTGCCACCATGGCATCCAGTGCTGCCTTTACTTTTGTTTTTGACATATGTTCCTCAAACGGAATCAGTTCCATCACATGATGATAAATCGTACCGCGGTCACTGCCGGACAGAGTTTTTTCCGGTTTTAAGAACTCCGGATACATGCTGTCGTCCTCCGGTAACACCAGCTCACCGGACGGCGTTACCTGCATTATCAAATCACCGTGTCGGTCAATCTCATCAAACGGAATTTCCTCTATAGATTCCTGTTCTTCCTCTTCCATATGCAAACGCTTTAACTCTGAAACGGTTACCTTCACCGGCAGATTTGCCTCCACTCTGTAAGGATATTCAAACTGCTCCTGCAAATCAAGCAGTTCCCGTACTGCCCCGGCTTCTTCCGAAGTTTCCGGCTCCATGGTTTTCATCTGCTCTAATACAGCAAGCAATTCTTCCTTCGTCTGCTGTGCCTCTTCCATCCGTTCTTTCCGTTCTTCCGCGCCACACTCCCGAAGAACAAACCGTCCATGAAATACTGCATCAGGAAATTCACGATTCTCCATATGCTTTGTAATGGAAACACTGACACCTCCCGGAAGTATCCCGGTCCATGCTGCTGCCGACGGTATCCCTTCCTGTGCTCCTCCGGCAAATAAAAGCGGACAAATAAAGTCATAATACGTATCTGCTTTAGAGCAGTAGGATGCCAGCAAGCCTCGTTCATTTACCGTTTCGGAACGTTCCTGCCATGCCGCGTAGCGTTTCTCCGGCTCCTTCATCGTACCAACCATAATCAGTTTTTCCCTTGCTCTGGTCATGGCAACATAAAGTACCCGCAATTCCTCCGCAATCATTTCTTCATTCATCTGTTTTGCAATGATTTTTTTCAGCAGTGTGGGAGATTTTACACGCAAGGAGGTATCTACATATTCCGGTCCCAATCCGAGTCTGGAATGAAAAATCAACCGGCTTCGCATATCCATGCGGTTCAGTTTCTTTTCCATGCCGCAAAGAAATACGACAGGAAATTCCAGACCTTTACTTTTATGAATACTCATAATACGAACCATCCGGCCCGCTTCTATCGTTCCTGCTTCGCCAAAGTCCACTTCATATTTTATCAGTCGGTCGATGTAGCGTATAAAATCATACAGGCCACTAAAACTGGTGGATTCATACTGCTTTGCCCGTGCAACCAGCATATCCAGATTGCCGCGGCGGCGCTCACCACCCGGCATCACTGTAACCACATCATAAAAGCCGCTGGCATGGAAAAAACGTTCAATAAGTTCATGAATACTTACATACTCTGCCTCCGCACGAAGACGGTCATACAATTTAAAAAAGCGGGCCGCCTTGGAATTTACGCCATCCGTCATCTTATCCGGTGCATTGTTTGCAGCTTCCCTTGCTGCTGCATAAAGGCATCGGATTGTTTTATTTTCCGCAGAAACAGTACCATACTTTACCCTAAGTTCCGCCAGTTCCTGAGCACTAAAGCCTCCAATCGGAGAATGCAGTACTGCCGCAAAGGGAATATCCTGCTTTGGATTATCTAAAATTCGCAAAAAGTCTAACGTTTTCCTGATTTCAAAGGTTTTAAAATAACCTGCACTGGTGTCTGCATACGCCGGAATTCCCTGTTCCGCAAACACTTCCAGAAATGTTTCCGACCAACCGCTCATGGTACGAAGCAGGATGACAATATCACCATAATCCACGCTTCTGCTGTCATTACCAATAGTTAAATCAGAGTTTCTTAATTCCCTGATACGATTTACTACAGCAAGTGCTTCTGCCTGCACCAGTGTTTTTTCTTCCTGGCTGAGTTCACCTTCCTCAGCAATACCTGCGCTTGCACTTATCGCTTCTTCCATGCCGGAATCTTCACTCCAGCCGTCATAGCTTAGCCAATCGGTATCTTCAGCCTCCTCCTGATGCTTTGGTTCCGCAGCCACAAACAGCACCTCCGTACTGTGGGCCGGCTGTTCTTCCGGATAGCCTGCACCAAAATAAAGGGCCGCCGCCGCATCATACTCCACTTCTGTGGATTCCTTGTGCATCAGTCCTGCAAACAGCACATTGATGGCATCTAAAATGCCGTGTCTGCTACGGAAATTTTTCGCCAGATCTATTTTCTGCGCTTTTCCTTCCGTACCATAGGTTGCGTATTTCTCCATAAACAAATCCGGACAGGCCATACGGAACCGGTAAATGCTTTGCTTTACATCGCCTACCATAAACACGTTCGGAGTATCCCTCCATGTGCCGGACACGCTGGTAAGCACCGATTCCTGAATCAGGTTACTGTCCTGATATTCATCAATCATAATTTCGTCAAAACGTCCGGACAAGGTTTTTGCTGCCGCCGTCGGACAAACCGCTCCGTTTTCATCCTGTTCGACCAAAATGCGGAGCGCCATATGCTCTAAATCATTAAAATCCAGTAAATTTTTCGCTTCCTTTTCTTCCTCATAGCGGGACATAAATTCCTTTGTTACGGAAACCAGCCCCTGCATAGGAAGCTCCATATGGGTAATACTCTGCCACAGTTCTTCCGGACTTTCGTAGAAAAAATCCTCCTGAAGCTTCTTTAACTGCTTTTTTATATGATCTCTCAGGCTTTTTGCCAGTTCTTTTTTTTCTTCGGACGTCTGCTGCTTTTTTCGGGACAGAGTTGTAAATTTCATTTCCGAAAGAGCGGCAGAAAAAGTCATATAATCTTTTGTTGCACCGGACAGACGTAAGAGCTCCGTTTCATCTGCCAGGAAATTTTCTTTATAGGCAATCGGACCATCCGGCTCTTCCACCAGGGCAAATAACCTCTCCAGTACCGCAAAACAATCTGCAAGACAGCTTTTTACTTCCTGCATGACACGTTCAAGCATCGGATGAAATCGGAACTCTTCCAAAGAAATTCCAAACCCTTTTGTTAAAGAATCCATCCACTCTGTCGGCCATGGCTGGCTCATGGCAATCTCATATAGCCTTTTAATGTATCCGGTTATTGCATCATCATTTTTGGCAGAGCCAAAGCTTTCCACAAAGGAAGTGAACGAGTCTTCTTCCTTTTCATAGTATTCTTCCAATACCTCTTCCAGTACATCTGCCCTTAACAGGGACAGTTCTGCCTCGTCTCCGATACGGAAGCCCGGGTCTAAGGACAGCAAATGAAAAAATTCCCGGATAACCGACAGACAAAAGCTGTGAATGGTGGTAATCTGTGCATTGTGAAGCAGCAGCATTTGTCGCTGCAGATGAACATTATCCGGATTCTTTTCCAACGCCTCTTCAATAGCCGCACCAATACGTTCCCGCATTTCTGCTGCCGCCGCATTTGTGAACGTTACAATTAAAAGCCGGTCAATGTCCTGCCCCTCTTCTGTTACTTTTTTAATGATTCGTTTTACCAAAACCGCTGTTTTTCCGGAGCCGGCAGCGGCAGCCACCAGTAAATTGCAGTTTCCGGTGTCCACTACCTTCTGCTGCTCCGGGGTTAATTTAATTTCCGCCACTGCCCGCTTCTCCTTTCTTAAGTTCCTCGTCTTGTCTACGGAAACCACACAGTTTTTCAAACACTTCATCGTCACTCATAGGTGCAAGCATCCGGTATTTGCTTCCACTCTTTTTATCAAAGCCACATACCGATGCGTAACTGCAATAATCGCAGCCTGTGTTCTTTTTACATTTGTATGGAGCAATCTGCGCTGCACCGGATAAAATTTCTTCACTTTCTTCTTTTAACTTCCGATACACATAGTCGGAAATTGCAGCAAACATCTCATCCGTCGCCACCTTAGAGGATTTCTTATAGTTACCTTCTTTGTCCGTTTCCACCGGAATTTTCACCGATTTTACCGAAGCAGCCAACCCGCCTGCCGCATCCGCAAAGGCATCATCCAATTTTCTCACAATCTCTGCTCTATCATTTACCAAACCCTTTACCCGCTGTTTTTTGAGAACATCTGCTTCTGCATGGTCGGACTTTTCCACAATCGGATCATCCACATGGTAAAAAAACATAGCCGCCGGAATCGCAGCCTTATTTTCTTTTTCTCTCAGAATAGCAGTCATATATACAGCCAGCTGCATGGAAAGCCCGTAATACAACTCTTCCATGGAGAAATCTCTTGTGCCGGACTTATAGTCCACAATTTTAATCAGCTTTCCATCTTTTGTTTCACACGAATCCACACGGTCAATGACACCATACAGGCTCAGATTTCTGTCCGTATGAAAGAAGGAACGTTCAAAAGCCTCCGGTGAAAACTCACTGCCGGTTAACTGCACGGTTAAAATATCCAGTGTCTTTTTCAGCACCCGCTCCATCTGCTTTGTCAGATACTGATTCTTTGCAGAACTTAAGAAAATGTCCGTTGCATACGCATCTACTGCCTCTTTTGCACAACGCTCCGCCAAGGCTTCTCTTTCTTCTGCTGAAATTTCCTGCCATTTCTTTCCCATTGTCAGCAGTTCGTTACCAAATCTCTTTAGACCATCGTGATACAAATTGCCGATATCCGGAGCCTGCAGACGATATTCCTGTCGTTCTTCCAAAGCAAGTCCATACTTTAAAAAGTGCGCAAAAGCACACCGGGCATACTGCTCCATCCGGGTAACGCTTCCCACAATGGTATTACCATACAATGCCTGTGCGGTCTCCGGAGACAATTGCTCCTGTTCCGCTATCATTACCGACTGAAAAATAAGCCGGTCCAATTCCTCTTTTACCAGATTTTCAGCATACCAGTGATACAATTCACCAAAGCTTTCCGCTGCCTCCCCTGCTGCAAAGTCACGCAACGAAGTAAGGAATGCCCGGCGTCCTTTGTCATTTTGCACCAGTGCTTCTGCCGCAGAATCATAGTTGGTACGAATACTTAGCTCCGGAAACAGTGCTTTAATTTTTCCGATAAGATAAGAGGAACGGATGGTCTTTCCGTCTTCCCCCACTGCTGCATAGGTTAAGTAAAGCTTCTTTGACGGCTTTGTCAGATTCATATACAGGTAAAACTGTCCGTTACTCATTCTGGTTACCGGATCCGGTGCCAGTTCAAATTTATTACCTGACAATTCTTTTCGATCCTTATCACTAAAAATCCCCTGATTACCCGAAGCCGTGGGCACCTTACCGTCATTGACACCAAGAAAAAACAGTGCTTTGATTTCTTTCAGACGGGTTCGTTCCATATCACCGATAACCACCTGCTCCGAGCCGGTCGGAATCAAACCGACTTTAGCTTCCCGAAGACCTGTTTCTACCAGTTCGCGATATTCCTTCGGTGTAATTGTTTCTTTTCCGAGCAGTTCAACCAGCTGGTCGAACAAATCCAGTACCACACGATACACCTGCGCATATTCCCTTTCACGAAGCCTGTCACCTGTTTCCCGGAATTCTTCTTCTTTTGCTTTTAAACGATTCTCCAGCCCATGGTCCTTTAAGAAGTAAAATAAGGCACGGGTCAAATTTTCCACTGTTGCATTCTTTTCCTGAAAAGCAGTTATCAAAGGGGTTAAGTCTGCGACCAGTCTTTCTCTGAGAGCATTCAGATTCTCTAAAGATACTTCAGTACGGGTACGGTAGGTCCGCTTCCATTCCTTTTCAAACTGGTATCCCTTAATTCCAAGAGCCAGACAGTAATTTTCCAACTCAAATACCAGCTCCTTGTCCCAGCCGGACAGGGCATTTTTCACATAAGATAGTACTCCTTCTGTATGCAGACCCACCTCAGCAAGTCGCAGAACTGCCTTTAAATATTCTGCAAAGGAGTTTTCTGACATATTTTTTTTATAATCCAGAAAGCAGGGAATGCCGGAACGGTTCAGTTCCTGCTCCATCAATTCTCCATACCGGTTAATATCGCTGACAATTACTGCAATGTCCCTGTACCTGTAGCCCTCCTTCTGAATCAACTGCAATATTTTAGTTACTGCGTAGCGACATTCCTCTTTTGCATCCGTTCCCGCAAAAACCTTCAGCTCCTGCTCCACCGGAGCAGACTTTATCCGCACCGGATACCTAAACAGACTCTCCCACAAATGATGTAATGCCGTATTTTCTTTATGGCGGTAGTCCTGCTCTCCTGCCACCATCGGAGGCAGTACTTCACAGTGCACCTCCCCGGCAAGCTTTGTTATACGTTCCACAGTACTCCGGCTCATAGAAAATAAATCATGGTCTTTTTTAGGTCCGAAAGCGGCTTCCTTTGTAATTGTAACCGAAAGATACACGGTTTTAGCCAGACGAAAAAGTTTACGCAGCAGGTCATACTGGGACGGTGTAAAACCGGTAAAACCCTCCAGTATCACCACGCAGTTTTTCATCGCATGGGATTCCTCAATACACTCTGCCAGCGCATCATAAATCCCCTCGGAAGTCATATACTGCTCCCCTAAAAGCTCATTAAACTTGCGGACAATTAACAATACATCTGCAAGCTTTTTACAGAGCAGTTCATTTTCTTTATTTTCGTCTATCATGTCCTGCAGTTCAGCCTCACCAATACCATACTGAAACAGCTCGGATAATAATGATTTCGCTTCTTCCACAAAACCGGTTTGCCCCGCATTGGCACCAAACAAGGACAGTCCTTCCCTGCATTCGGAAAGCACCCTCTTCATTACCATACTCTTACCAATGTCCTTTAGTACCTTGCGCTGTTCTCTGCCCAGTTCCCCAAATATTTTATGAGCAAGACGTGCAAGGCTTAAGACATCAATATTAAAAATTCCTCCTGCCGGATTATGCTGTACCAGTTCTTTCTGTGTCTGGAGAGTAAACTGCTCCGGCACAATAAAATAGTAATTTGTTTCCGGATGCTCCGCCGCAAGTGCAGTCACCGTATTGTACAAATATGTAGTTTTTCCCGTGCCGGAGGCACCTAAAATCAGCTGTAACGCCATGCCCTTCTCCTTATCGCTGTTCTGAAACATTTTCCACCTGCATATATTGATATCAGAAAATCCTTGGAGGTGCTTATGTCCAAAACAAAAATTGTTGTTTTCAAATTAAAAGAACTTCTCCTGACCGCCGCCCTTGTTGTTTTCGGTATTGTCATACTGCTTCTCGTCATTGCCATGGTATCCATGGATAATGAATCCACCCCGGGCATTGGAGGAAGCGCTGCCACGGGTCACAGTACAGAAACTTCTGCCCTGTATTATCCGGGGGTCTATACCTCCACCATGGAGTTAAATGACACTACCATTCATCTGGAGCTGGTTTGCGACAGCGATCACATCAATTCCGTGCGCTTAATCAATCTGGATGAAGCGGTGGAAACCATGTATCCCCTGCTTTCTCCTGCTCTGGAGGACCTGGAGCTGCAGCTGAGTAAAAATATCCCGGTGGAGGAATTAAAATTTACCGAAGGCAGTACATATACCCAGACCCTGTTGGTGGAAGCAATTGAGAAAACACTGGAAAAAGCAGAGATTACCGAGTAACTGTATATCGGCAGGATTGTAGCAGTTCAGCCTATGCAATGGAACAGTCAAAAAATGTGTACCTACATTTTTGATGTTTCTTATTGCATAGGCTGAATTTTTTATAATCTTTCCAGCTCTGTCAGCCACATCCGTGCACATGCATCACTTGGCATACGCAAATCTCCTCTTGGGGATATGCCTACAGTTCCCACCTTCGGACCATCCGGCAGACAGGAACGTTTAAACTGCTGGCTGAAAAATCTGCGATAAAATGTTTTTAACCAATGCAGCATTACCGTATCTTCATACTCGCCTGCAAAGGCATACTTTGCCAGACGGAATATTTTCTTTGGTGAAAAGCCGAACCGCAGCATATAGTACAGGAAAAAATCATGCAACTCATAAGGACCGACCAAATCCTCCGTCTTCTGAGAAATTTCTCCGTCAGTTGGCGGCAACAGTTCCGGACTCACCGGAGTATCTAAAATGTCTCTTAATACCTCTGTCAATGCAGTTTTCTCTGCTTCTTCCGCTTCATCAGCAAAAAAAGCAACCAGATAACGCACCAATGTTTTCGGTACATCTGCATTAACACCGTACATAGACATGTGATCACCATTATAAGTAGCCCAGCCAAGAGCAAGCTCCGACAAGTCTCCGGTACCAATTACCATACCATTCACCTGATTGGCAATATCCATCAGTACCTGGGTGCGCTCTCTTGCCTGGGAATTTTCGTAGGTAACATCATGCTTTGTTTCATCATGACCAATATCTTCGAAATGCTTTCTCACGGAATCTGCAATTGACACCTCTCTGACTGTCGTGCCAAGCTCCTTTGCCAGAGTCAGGGCATTATTGTAGGTGCGGTCCGTAGTACCAAAACATGGCATTGTCACAGAAGTAATTCCGTCTCTGGGAATGTTTAACAAATCAAATGCTTTACAAGTGATGAGCAGTGCAAGAGTAGAATCCAGACCACCGGAAATGCCGATAACCGCCGACCTGCAATTTGTATGCTGCAGACGTTTCTTTAACCCCAATGCCTGAATCATGGTAATTTCTTCTGCACGCTTTCCGCATTCCGTTTTATCTGTTGGTACAAACGGTGACTTTTCCACCGGACGTGTTAATTCCGTTTCCGTTTTTTCATGCTTCATGGAAGGATAAGTAAAGAAAATTTCGGTATAATCCTCTCTCTCCTTTGTTTCAAAGCTTCCTATCCGGCGACGCTCACTGCGCAGACGCTGCATATCAATTTCCGTCCCACAAAGTCCCGTTTTAAAACGTTTTTCCGCTAAAATTACGCCGTTTTCCGCAATCAGATTATGTCCGGCAAACACTAAATCGGTAGTAGATTCTCCTTCTCCGGCGCAGGCAAAAATGTAAGCACAGAGTAAGCCCATGGACTGTTTTTTTACCATATCACGACGGCGTAGATTCTTTCCCACCACTTCATTGCTGGCAGACAGATTAACAAGTACATTTGCCCCTGCCAACGCATGATAAGAGCCCGGCGGTACCGGTGCCCATAAATCCTCGCAAACCTCTGCCGCCAGAGTCATACCGGTTGCTTCATTGGTAAACAAGAGATTCTGTCCAAAGGCTACCAACAGTCCATCTACAAAAACATCCACAGTCTCCGCTCTTCCTGACTGAAAATATCTTCCTTCGTTAAACTCGGAATAGTTTGGAATATACTGCTTTGGAATCAGTCCAAGCAGTTCCCCATTCTGAATTGCCGCTGCCACATTGTACAGCTTATCCTTAATCTGCATTGGAAGTCCCACAAAAACAAATACATCCTTACCATCGGTTGCTTTTGCAATCTGCCACATGGTTTTCCTTGCGTTTTCCAGCAAAGTATCCTGCAAAAACAAGTCACCACAGGTATAACCTGTAATATTAAGTTCCGGAAATACCAATACCTTTATGCCCTGTTGTTCTGCTTCTTCTATTAATTTTATGGTTTGCTCACCGTTCCAGATGCAGTCTGCCACCTTGACCTCGGGTGTTGCTGCTGCCACTTTTATAAATCCATCTTTCATTGTGTCTCCGACCTTTCTGCAAAGTTACTTATTAATCCGTTTATTATAATTATAAACAACTCATGCCAAAATTACAACAATTCTATAAAACAAAGAAGCACTTTCTATAACGTGAAAAAAGGGTGCCGCTTTTGCGACACCCCGGTACTTTATCTTTTGTACTTTAGACATTTTTCTTTTGTAACAACCATCTTTTGTATACGCATTCTTTTGTAAGTCATCTTTTGTATACATCATCTTTGGTAGGTTGTCCTTAGTAAGTCATCTTTTGTGGAACTCTCTTTTGTAGCCCCTTCTTATGTACCTTACTGCTTTCTCTTTCGTCCTTATCCCGGAATGCCGTTTCCCGTATTTTGACTCCTAGCGAAGCTAGGTGGGTAACCTCAATTAAGCTTCTGCCTTCCACTGCGCATTCGGAGGCCTGACATCCACTTAAAGATATTGGAATCCCTTTTAAAGTAATGTAGGTTCAAAATAACAGGGAGTATCGTACACTCTAGGATAAGAACTTTTGTAACTTTATTGTACTACATCTTGTAGAATTTAGCAAGCATTTAATTCTTCCAACTTTGGGAAAGTGAAGGTAAACGTCGTACCTGCACCTACCGTACTTTCCACCTGAATGGTTCCGTCATGCTTCAAGCAAATCTGACGTGCAATTGCAAGTCCCAACCCGGAGCCCTTGGCATTCTGGCGAAGCTTTGATTTATAAAACTTCTCAAAGATATTCGGAAGCTCTTCTTCCGAAATACCAACCCCTTCATCCCTAATGGAAACACGGATGTTTTCTTTACACTCCATCGTAATGTAGATACTGGAATTTTCGTTGGAAAATTTAATTGCATTGTCTACAATAACCACAAACATTTGGCGCAGCCGCACATAGTCTGCCATCATCACACACGGAGTATCCGGCTGGTTCATTACAATTTCGATATTTCTCTCATCAGCAATGGCCCAGGCAGTACGCTTGATATCGTGGAATACCTGTTGCAGGGTAACCGGTTCTTTTTCCACCAGAAAATCCGGATTCTGCATTTTGGAAAGCAGAAGCAGGTCGCCCACCAGACGTTCCATACTCTGACATTCCGACAGCATTCTTGCATAATACTGCTGACGGCGTTCTTCATCGGACACAACACCGTCCACCAACGACTCTGTATATCCTCTTACCACAGTAATCGGAGTACGAAGTTCATGGGATACGTTGGCAAAGAAGTCCATACGCATCTGCTCCATATTCTTCCGTTCAATCTCATTTTCTGCAAGCTTATCTGCAAGGAAATCAATAGTAGTTGCCAGCTCACCGATTTCATCATAACGGACAATACCGGTTTCTGCTTCGTAATTACCGGAAGCAAGTTCCAATGCTGTCGACCGCATACTCGTAATTGGTTGTGCGAGACTTCTCGCAAACGGAATAGCAATCACAAAGGAAATCATCAGGGCTACCATGCTGCTCATGATAATCATGTACCAGCTGCTGGCCACAACCTCCTTCTGGCTTTCTACCGGAGAGTTTAACAAAATGGCGCCGGCCACTTCTCCATTAATACCCTGCACCGGCACACCAACCGTTACAATGTCACATTCATGGTAAGAACTGAACTGGGTTCGGATTTCCACCTGATTGTTAAAAGCAATCAGGGCAACCTCCACATATTCTTTGGTTAATGAATCGGCGTCCAAATTTGTGGACATGTCCTTACTTAACGGATAAATGGCATTTGGATTTGAAATCGACCAGATTTCGGTTCCTTCCAGTTCAGAAAGCATAATCAGATAGCTCATCCATTCATAATACTGATTATCCAGAAAGTAGGTACTGCACCGGTTGGAAATCGCCTGAGCTTTTTTAGTCAGCTGCTGTTCGTAATTTTCTACCGTTGCTTCTTCGTACATACGCATATAAAGCACACCCAGCAACAGTGCAAATACTGTAATTACCGCTGCGAATCTGGTGTATGTCTTGATAAACAACCGATTATATTTTGGTTTTAACGCTTCTTCTTTCATTATTGACCTTCAATCTCAAACTTGTAACCCACGCCCCAGATAGTTTTAATACTCCACTGCGGATGTTCGACCGTATCCAGCTTTGCACGAAGTCTCTTGATATGAGAATCTACCGTACGTGGGTCCCCATAGTAGTCAAACCCCCATAAGCTGTCCAACAGGTTATCTCTTGTAAATACTTTATTCGGATTATTTGCCAGCGTCCACATGGTTTCAATTTCTTTTTTGGTCAACGCCATCTTGGTGTCACCAATAGAAAGAGTATATTCCTCCAGATTGATTTCCAGATTGCCGACACGTAAAATGTTAGCATTGGACTCCTTTTCGTTTTTTGTCATACGACGAAGCAACGCACGGACTCTTGCCATAACCTCACTCGGGCTGAATGGTTTTACGATGTAATCGTCAGCACCAATATCCAGACCCATAATCTTTTCAAAATCCTCGCCTCTTGCCGTAACAAGAATTACCGGAACATCAGACTTGGCCCGAATTTTTCTGCATACCTCGTAGCCGTCCTCCTTTGGCATCATAACATCTAATAAAACAACTACCGGGTTGTACTGGTTAAACAGACGTACTGCCTCTTCGCCGTCTGCAGCCACCACCGGCTGAAATCCTTCTTTTTCTGCATACAGTGATAAAATACTGGTAATATCGGGATTATCATCCGCTATCAGTATGTAGGACATAGTAGCAATCCTCCTTTAGCTTTATGTTTTATCCTTTGTGTATATTATAGTGAAATTAATCAATTAATACAAGATTATTATATCTGGCAATTGTGTCAAAAATAAGATACCATTTTTTTGAAAATATCATGATAGTGTCACGGTTTTGCCATTGTTCTGACAAAAAGACCTGTTAAACTGACTTCAGGATGTGACGCAAGGATTTTTAAGTTAGGAGGAAAAGCCATGAGGCTGAAAAATCGATTCAAAGGTTTATTTATCTTCGGCTTAATTCTTTTCCTTGGAATTTCGCTTCCGTGCAACAATATGCTCACAGCATATGCGGACGAAACTCAAGATATCAAATTGAATGTAAATTCCCAGACTATCGTAAAAGGAAAATCTCTTTCCCTTTATGTATACAATCTGATCGAGGGTCAGGAAGTTACTTTCGTATCTTCCGATCCGGCAATTGCTTCTGTTGACGAATATGGCATTGTTACCGGCAATCTTGTCGGCACCTCTACCATTCTCGTTACCGTAACGGAAGGCGAGAATACAGTTGCTATTCTTTCCTGTGACATCAAGGTAGGACCACCTGCCATCAGCGTACAGTTCTCCAGGTTGGAACTTTCGATGATAGTTGGTCAAAAATTAACGCTCGAGCGATTTGTCCTGCCTTTAAACACAGTAGAAGCTCCTAAATTCTCCAGTTATAACAGAGACATTGCCACTGTTAGTGCCGGTGGCCGCGTTACCGCAAAAGCCGAAGGTTCTACTTACATATTCGCTCAGCTTGATAATGGTCGTTTTGCTGTCTGTAAGATTTCTGTTTCTCCGGAAGTTGTTATCGAAGAACCACCTGTGGTTTCTGTGGAACAGCCGATGGATGTAACACCGATTCCTACATATGTACCTGTCGAAGAAGTTCCTGCAACGGAAATTCCGACAGAACCGATTTCTGCAGAAGTACCTTCTGAAATAACTCAAACAGAAGAAATTTCTGTTGAACCGACAGCAACACCAGTACCGGAACAGGAAGATACAGATCCATTCCTCTCCCACCCGGAAGAAATGGACTTTGAAACATTCATAAAGAATTTGAATGCCACTGGTAAATCTGCCGAAAACGCAGAATCCACACCGGACGCTGCCAACTAACTAATCTATGCGAGCAAACGCCAAAAGGCGAAATTGAAAGAGGCTGTCTAACGACAGCCCCTTTTTATTTTACATATTTTTATTTTACAGCTCTATAACATCCTTCATGCTATACATTCCGGCAGACTTTCCTGCTAAGTACTTTGCTGCGGAAACTGCGCCTTTACCAAAGATTGCCTTTGAATAAGCAGTATGCTTAAATTCAATCACTTCATCAGTACCGGCAAAAATCACTTCGTGCTCACCTACAATGGTGCCGCAGCGAACTGCACTGATACCAATTTCTTTCTTATCACGCTTTACGCGCTCTGCGGAACGGTCATACTTGTAATTATACTCGTTGTTTAATGCCTCATTGATGGCATCTGCCAACGCAAGCGCAGTACCGGACGGAGCATCCACCTTCTGATTATGGTGCTTTTCTACCAGCTCAATATCAAAATCAGCATCGGAAAGAACCTTTGCTGCTGCCTGCACCAGACCCAGTAATAAATTAATGCCAAGAGACATATTGGCAGAACGAAGAATTGCCACCTTTTCAGATGCCTCGTTAATCTTTGCAAGCTGTTCCACATTATAACCGGTAGTGCAAAGCACTAACGGTAAATTCTTTGTAATACCAACAGAAAGAATATCATCTAAAGCTACCGGTGCAGAAAAGTCAATAACCGCATCTGCTTCTATATTACATTCTGTAATCTTTGTAAACACAGGATATGTATCTAACTGTTCGCCGGAAATGTCTACACCTGCAACAATTTCTGCGTTTTCATCTTCTTTTACCAACTGGCTGATAACCCGGCCCATCTTGCCGTTACAGCCGCACATAATAATTCTGGTCATTATTTTACAATCCCTACCTTCTTAAGTTCAGCTAAAAGAACCTTTGCATGCTCTTCTTCCATCTCAGTGAGTGGCATTCTCATTGGACCAACTTCCATTCCCATCAGATTTAACGCCTTCTTTACCGGAATTGGATTTACTTCGCTGAACAATGCACGAACCAGTGGCAGATATTTCATCTGAAGTTCTAAGCTGCCCTTTACATCACCCGCCAGATACTTTGCACAAATGTCATGGGTATCACGTGGTGCCACATTGGATAATACGGAAATAACACCCTTACCACCAATGGACATCATTGCAGTAATCAAAGCATCTTCACCGGAGTAAATATCAATATCACCCTGACATGCTTCCAGAGTTTCCAGTGTCTGCTGAAGATTACCTGTAGCATCCTTCATAGCAATAACGTTATCATATTCCTTAATCATGGTTGCTGCGGTTGCAGGAAGAATGTTGCAGCCGGTTCTTCCCGGAATGTTATATAAAATAAGAGGAATATCTACAGATTTTGCAATGGCTCCAAAGTGCTGAATAAGCCCCTTTTGAGTTGCCTTATTATAGTATGGAGTAACTACAAGAGCACCGTCTGCACCTGCTTTTTCAGCCTCCTTTGTTAAATAAACAGCTGTTTCTGTACAGTTAGAACCTGTGCCTGCCACAACAGGAATTCTCTTTGCAGTCTTCTGTACTGCATAGCGGATACACTCTACATGCTCCTCATGAGTTAATGTGGAAGCCTCACCTGTAGTTCCTACAATAACAATACTGTCTGTACCATTTTCAATCTGAAAATCGATTAATTCTCCCAACTTATCAAAATTAACATCTCCATTTTCTTTAAATGGTGTAACAATGGCTACACCTGCACCTGTAAAAATTGCCATTCTGATATCTCCCTCCTTGTTTTCGATTGTCCGTATTGTAACACTCCAAGCTACGCTTTGTCAACCAATTACGACTTAGTTTGTTGCTCATACTACAATTTCTTTACTAAAAATATATTCCTGCATTTTATGAATTAGCATTCGCAAGCTGCAACTCATATAATTTTTTATAAATTCCATCTCCGGCAAGCAGTTCCTGATGGGTTCCGCTTTCCCGGATTCTTCCTTTATGCATAACCATAATCTTGTCCGCGTGCTGGATGGTAGACAGGCGGTGTGCCACCATAATAGTAGTTCTTCCTTGCATCAATTTTTCCAATGCTTCTTGAATTAACAATTCGGTTTCCGTATCAATATTTGCGGTTGCCTCATCCATAACTAAAATCGTTGGATTATAAGCAAGTGTTCTTGCAAAAGAAATCAACTGACGCTGTCCCGCAGACAAACGGCTGCCTCGTTCATTTACCTGTGTCTGATAACCGTTTTCGAGATTCATGATAAAGTCGTGAGCGCAAACGGTTTTCGCTGCCTGAATAACTTCCTCATCGGTAGCGGTCAGATTACCATAGCGAATATTATCCATAATCGTTCCAGAGAAGATAAAGCTGTCCTGCATCATAATCC
>JAZSEW010000039.1:0-29473 GCA_045531895.1 Lachnospiraceae bacterium | reverse complement strand
GTGTCTACTGGCTAGGCGGAGGCGGAGCCATGATAAATAGTCACGGAATCATCATTTTGATTGATCCTGTATTGGAAGGATTTGATATGCCGTTACTGATTGATATGCCGGTTCAGCCGCAGGAAATACCAAAGGTTGATGTGGTTCTTCTTACTCATTCGGATAGTGACCATTATTCCAGAGCAACCTGTAAAGCCTTAAAACCGGTATGCAAGGAATATCATACAACGCATTATGTGACTTCGCTATTGAAAGAAGAGTGCGACGTTAACGGAATCGGACACGATATACACGAGCATATTCAAGTTGCTGATATAGATATTGAACTGACACCGGCAGACCACGCATGGCAAAGAATGTTTGAAAGCTATAATTACCGCGTGTGGGAAGACGGAGAATGTTGCGGCTTTTATTTGCGGACTAGTGATGCAACCATCTGGTGTGTTGGAGACTCCAAGTTGATGGAATGCCAGTTGCACATGGACCCGCCGGATGTGATACTGTTTGACTTCTCGGATAATTTTGCGCACATAGGTTTGGAAAATTCATATAAATTGGCTGCTGCTTATCCAAATGCAAAACTGGTACTTGTTCACTGGGGAACAGTGGATGCACCGGATGATACACCATTTAACGGCAACCCACAGAATGTTTTTGACAATGTTGTGAATCCGGAGCGAGTGATTTTACTGGCACCGGGGCAGGAATACCGAATGAAATAAGTTTAAAGATTGGGAAGATAGTATGGAAAAAGATATCTTGGCAAAATATAAAATGAATAACAGGGATGAGGCTGTAAAATTCTTGAAAAGTCTGTGGCTTGAAACGCCGCAGCCTTGTCCGCTATGTAACGGGAAGTTGGATTTTCTTCACAAAAAGGCGAAGAAAAGTAACTGTGACTGGATTTGTACCGCTTGTGGTGAAAGATATGATACGATTAAAATATTAGATGTGTTAAATGAAGGATAAATATGAGGAGGCATATATGAAAAAACAAAGTGAAACAGAAAACCAGACCAGTCATATGGCATTCGGTATGTGCCTGGGAATTTCACTTGGTGTCGCAATTGGTACGTCCACAGACAATCTTGGTTTATGGTTGCCACTGGGGATGAGTATGGGGATATGTTTAGGTTCCTTGCTTGATGCCAAGAATCGTAAAAGGGCAAAAGAAACCCGACCGGAGGATAGTATGAAAAGAATACTTACAATGGACGAGAAAAACTATTCTCCCGATTTAGAGGAAATTTACCGGGTGGCGGTAAGGGGAATTATTTTTATTGATGGAAAGTTGTTAATGATTGAGAATAACTTTGGAGAAGCTAAACTGCCGGGAGGCGGAATAGATAGTGGAGAAGATGATTATCAAGCATTGGCGCGGGAAGTAAAAGAGGAGACAGGCTATGATGTAATTATGGAATCCATCGTACCGTTTGGAGAAATAGAAGAAAAGAGATTGTCCGTGCACGAACCTATGATATGGCATCAAATCAGCCGTTTGTACTTTTGCGATGTGTATCCGGAAAAAGGACAGTGTAACTACACGGAAAATGAGAGGAAACATGGATTTAAGCAAGTATTGTATACGTTGGAGGAAGCATTGGAAAAGAATAAAGAGATGCTTGAAAAAGAGGGAAAGCAGGCTTGGAATCAGAGAGAATATCAAACACTGCTATTGATACGTGACCATTTGGAGAAGGATGATATCCCGGTACTGAGAACATAACATCCGGGGAATGCTTAGAGAGGATTTTGAAAAATAATCATGAAAAAGACAGAAACAAAAATAAATTTAACTGATTTTCCAAAGGAACTTCACTACCTGTTTGAAGGAGCAACCATATACGACAGCAGCTCCCATCCAACCATGACCACGTTGTACAGTACCCAGGGATATTACATAAAATATGCGGAAATAGGCGCTTTAAAGAAAGACGCCGAATTGGGAAAACTTTTTGAAAACGCCGGAATGGGTGTGGAAGTAATAGCGTATCTCTCAGAAGATAGGGATTATTTGGTGACAAAGGAAGCGGTAGGGGAAGATGCCCTGGCACAGCAGTATTTAGATAACCCTGAAAAACTGTGTGAAGTGCTTGCGGAAGCAATGAAATATCTGCATGGCAGACCAATAGAAAATGTTCCGGTTTCCATGTGCATGGACATCTATGCTAAAGGTGAGAATGCAAACAGGCTGAAACAGGATACCTTTATCCATGGGGATTTCTGTCTGCCAAATGTCGTCTTGGATAACTGGAAGTTTAGTACCTTTATTGATGTGGGACTGGCCGGAGTCGGTGATAAGCATATTGACCTGTATTGGGTGCTTTGGTCATTGAACTATAACCTGGGAACAGATAAATACACAGACTATTTTCTGGAGCAATACGGGAAAGAAAAGGTGGATATGGAACTGTTAAAACTGGTGGCGGAAGTGGAAGCACAGGCGTAAGGAGGTCACCTCATGAATAAAATGCGGTTAACCCGTGATAAAAAATGGTTTTTCAATATTTTCCGTACCATCAGATGCACATGGACAATGAGCTGTTCAAAGGCTGGGTATCCATTAACTATTTAACGGATGGAGAAGAAGGGTTTTGGGAGTATGAAAAGTCCGGGAAAGTGCCTGTCTGCGGAAAGGGAATGACCTGGCTTACCCTGATTCCGGATGACCGTTTTACAATCTTTCTGGATATGGATGGCGATGTAAATCTCAAAAATCTGGTAGAACGGACGCAGGCAGAAGTGGTTGCTATTTCAGATGGGCATCAGAACAAAGTGGAAGAGATAACACATTATCTGGAAATGCATCCAAAGGTGAAACGATATGTAATTTTAAGTGATTTTGGTACTGTTTATGAGAAAAATGCGGAACTTGGAAAGCATCTGGTATGTGTGGATGCCTCGAAAGGGCTTCAAATGGAGAATCTGATGAAAGTCTGCGAAATAATGAACATGCAGTAAGTGGCACCGGTCAGAACAAAAAACTGTGGAAAATCAAGGATGTATGGGATATAATGTACAAAAAGAGTAACCCATTTGACGCAGTAATGAATAAAAGAAAACAAGGAGGATTACCATGAAATATGAAATTAAAGGAACACCGCTACCGGTTGCAATCTGCCAGCTAGAGGCAGGAGAGCAGATGATTACAGAAAGAGGCTCCATGAGCTGGATGTCTCCAAATATGGAAATGGAAACTAATGCCGGAGGCTTTGGTAAGGCACTTGGCAGAATGTTTTCCGGAGAATCTTTATTTAGAAATACATATACAGCAAGGGGTGGACAAGGAACGATTGCATTTGCATCCAGCTTTCCGGGGTCTATTGTACCGTTTGAAATTACACCGGGCAGGGAACTGATTGTGCAGAAGTCCGGTTTCTTAGCTTCTGAGAATACAGTGGAATTAAGTGTACATATCCAGAAGAAGTTAGGTGCAGGTTTCTTTGGAGGAGAAGGTTTCATTATGCAGAAGCTTTCCGGTTACGGTACTGCATTTGTAGAGTTTGATGGTGCAGTAATGGAATATGATTTGGCGGCAGGACAGAGTCTGGTTCTGGATACCGGTTATCTGGCAGCAATGGAAGCAACCTGCAGTATGGAAATCAGACAGGTGCCGGGACTTAAGAACAAGCTGCTTGGCGGTGAAGGTTTCTTCAATACCGTGGTAAGCGGACCGGGGAAGATTTATATCCAGACTATGCCAATCAATAAGGTGGCAGGCGCATTGCTTCCATATATTCCTACCAGCAGTAATTAATAAAATAATACGAAGGAAGAGTCTATGAAAAAAGGGGATACAACATATTCAACTTATATTGAGATTTTAAAAGAAGAACTGGTGCCGGCCATGGGCTGCACCGAGCCGATTGCCATTGCTTATTGCGGAGCTAAGGCCAGAGATGTGTTGGGCGATATACCAGACAGTGTAACTCTATATGTCAGTGGTAATATTGTTAAAAATGTAAAGAGTGTAATTGTGCCGAACACCAACGGTTTAAAAGGCATTGAAGCAGCTGTGGCAGCCGGAATTGTGGGTGGTAAGGCTGAAAAAATTCTGGAGGTTATTGCGGAGGTTACGGAAGAACAGAAAAATCAAATGCGGGATTTTCTTGCAACCTGTCCTATTACAATTCGTCCTGCCGAGGGGGATGAAGCATTGGATATCTGGATGATTCTGCATAAAGGCAGTGAATCTGCAGTAGTCCGTATCAGCGGCTATCACACCAATATTGTACTTGTTGAAAAAAATGGTGAAGTGCTTTTTAAAGCCGGTGAAGTACAGGCAGAGGAATGTTTACTGGCAGATAAAAGCTTGCTGAATATTAAGGATATTGTGGAGTTTGCAAATATCCTGGATGTGACAGAGGTAAAAGAAATTTTTGAACGTCAGATTTCCTATAATATGACCATTGCGGAGGAAGGCTTGAAAAACAGTTGGGGTGCCAATGTGGGCAGTGTACTGTTAAAGTATAATCAGGATTTGCGTACCAAAGCTAAGGCATATGCGGCTGCTGGTTCTGATGCCAGAATGAGCGGCTGCGAGCTGCCGGTGATTATCAATTCCGGCAGTGGCAACCAGGGAATGACAGCATCTTTGCCGGTCATCGTTTATGCTGAAGGGCTGGGAAAAACCAGAGAAGAATTGTATCGTGCACTGGCAGTTTCCAATTTGATTACCATTCATCAGAAATCCGGCATCGGCAGGCTTTCTGCCTATTGTGGTGCCATCAGCGCGGGCTGTGGTGCGGGATGCGGTATTGCTTACCTGAAGGGCGGTGATTACCGGACTATAGCACATACGCTTGTCAATGCGCTGGCTATTGTATCTGGCATTGTCTGTGATGGTGCAAAGGCCTCCTGCGCAGGAAAAATTGCAGCAGCAGTGGATGCCGGTATTTTCGGGTATGAAATGTTTTTGGAAGGTCAGCAGTTTGTCGGTGGTGACGGTCTGGTATCCAAGGGAGTGGAAAATACACTCATGAATATTGGCAGACTGGGCAGTGTCGGCATGAAGGAGACAGATAAAGAAATTATCAGAATTATGACCGGATGTTAGGAACATCGTATCAAATTGAATAGACATTTTTTTTCTGAAGTGGTAAAATAAGCATATCGCATAAAATTACATGATACATAGGAGGTCTTTTTTACAATGGAAAAGTTTTTCAAACTTAAGGAAAACAATACCACTGTGCGCACTGAAATCATGGCGGGACTTACAACATTCTTCGCTATGGCGTACATTGTATTTGTAAATCCGAATCAGGTGGCAGCAGAGGGTGCTAATGGCTGGCTTGCCGGTCTTGGTGCAGATGGAACTGTTTTGGGACAAATTTGGAATGCGGTTTATATTGCTTCCATTTTAGGTGCGGTTATCGGAACGTTAATTATGGGGCTTTATGCGAAACTGCCGTTCGCGTTGGCCTGCGGTATGGGATTGAATGCATTCTTTTGTACATGTTTTGTATCAGGAGCTTTTTTTAACGGGGAAGATATCCTGACAGGTTATCATTCCGGTATTGTGATTATTTTCCTGTCCGGTCTTGTTTTTCTGGTATTGAGTATTACCGGCTTGAGAGAATATATTGCAAAGGCTATGCCGGATTGTTTAAAGAAGGCAATTCCGGCCGGTATCGGTTTATTTATTGCGTTCCTTGGTATGCAGAATGCGGGACTCATTCAGGCAAATCAGTATACACTGGTGCAGATTGTCAATATAAAGGATGGTGACTGGATAACAGAAGTAGCTCCGGCACTTGTAGCGTTTCTTGGTTTTATCATTATTGCGATTCTGAGTAAGTTAAAGGTAAAAGGCAATATCATAATCGGTATTGTTGCTTCTACAGTGCTTTATTATGTATTCACCGGACAGACCCCTGATTTTGATATTGCCGGTGTAGGCCAGGCGTTTAAGGATTTTGGTGCAGTCGGTATTACCAGTCTGTTTGATGGAGAGGCTTGGAGTAAAGCATTCACAGGTGCACATATTGGCAGTGTATTTAATGCAGTCATGCTGATAATTACGTTCTGCCTCGTTGATATGTTTGATACTGTTGGTACGTTGTATGGTGCGTCGGCTCAGGCAAACATGCTTGACGAAAATGGCGACCCGATTAACGTGGATAAAGCGATGACGGCAGACTCTGTTGGTACAGTGGCCGGTGCTGTATTTGGTACAAGTACAGTTACAACCTTTGTGGAATCTGCTTCCGGCGTGGCAGAAGGTGGAAGAACCGGTCTTACAAGCATTATTGTGGCAATTTGTTTTGGCGTGTGCCTGTTCTTAAGTCCTGTAGCCAGTATTGTTCCGGGCTGTGCAACAGCTCCGGCATTAATTTATGTTGGTGTTCTTATGCTTAAGAACTTTGCAAAGGTTGATATGGACGATATGCTGTCTGCGGTGCCGGCATTTCTGGCACTTGTTATGATGCCTCTTACCTATTCCATTTCCAATGGTATCGGTGTGGGCGCCATTGCTTATGTACTGATTGCTCTTTTTACAGGTAAGTATAAGAAGAAAGATATCGTTGTTACGGTTATTGCATTGTTGTTTGCATTGCGGTTTGCTTTGGTTTATATGTAGAACGTGATTTGAAAAAAACGGCATGTGGAGATTTTTACCACATGCCGTTTTTTTTCATACTTTTAGGACAGGTTTCATATAGTAAAAACAGGAGTATGCAGGAAAAGGAGAAGGAGAATGAAAAAGAATACAAGAAACGGAAAAATAATATGCAGCCTGGCATTGCTGCTGATACTATGTGTTGCTTTGTTGGTAAAAGATAAGGAAGAATTCGACATAAGTAAAAAAAGAACTCCTACAGCAACACCGACACCGGAACTGCCGTTACAGCTTAACAATGTGTGGCTGTTGGAATCAGGACAGCAGTCGGTTACGGTATTACATGACGGGGAAAAACGGGAATACCGGCTGGCTTCTCCTCTTGAATCCGCTTTGCAGGAGTGCATTGTGGATTTGACAGTGAAACAGGGCGTTGTGACCGGAATAACAGTACAACAGGATACTATAGAGGCAAAGGTGCTGAGGGTTGATGAAAACTTTGTGGAACTGGAGGGCTATGGAAAGGTTCCGTTGGAGCGGGGGAGCAGAGTGTACCGCTTATACGACGGAGTGGAAGAAGTTACCTGGCAGGAAGTGTTGGTAGGTTATACAACCTCGGCCTTTGTATTGGCAGACAACAGCGTTTGTGCGGCATTGATTCGGGAACCGGTGGAAGTGACTTCTATCCGGGTGCTTTTGCAGACTTCTTCGTATGGAGGCTATTACCATGACACATTAGAGTGTGGAAGTGAGGTGAAGTTTTATGTCAGCGATGGGGTTGGAAACACAAAGTGGCTGGATGGAGGTGATAAAATAATTCTGACACCGGAACTGGTGGAGGAGTATGGCGGCAGAGTGTATCTGGGTACGGAAATAAAGGATGGAAAACTGTCACTTTATAGTGTAAAGAGAGCCGTGGGGGTGCCATCCTACCGCGGAACGTTGGAAGTGGCACTGTTTGAAGGAAAATTGCTGGTGGTGAATGAACTTTCTCTCGAAGAATATTTGTATGGTGTTTTGCCGAGTGAAATGCCGGAAAGCTTTGGAGCAGAGGCGTTGAAAGCACAGGCGGTTTATACCAGAAACTATGCATGCAATCAATTGCTTGCCAACCGGTATAGCGCATTTGGGGCTCATGTGGATGACAGTATGGCCTGCCAGGTGTATCAGAATTATGGAGAAACCGAGGCGTCTATAGCGGCAGTGAAGGGGACCTTTGGAAAGATACTTTCGAGAGAAGGAAAATGTATTACGGCATATTATTTTTCCTGCTCCTTTGGACATACGGCAGACAGCTATGATATATGGGGAGAGAGTGCAGGGACTTTGCTCGCCGGAGTTGCCCAGGCAAAGGAGAGTGATGTAGACAGCCTGAAAAATACAAAGGATTTTGAAGACTATCTGGACAGCGACAGAGAGTGGTATGATGAAGACTCGGTATGGTTTCGTTGGAATACGGTTTTAGGAACGGAACTGAATGACAGGGTTCTATTACGGCTGAAAGAAAGGCAGAGTGCCGCTCCGGATGCAATTCTCATTAAAGTGTCGGAGGAAAAAGATGAAATGCGATTTGAACAGGGAGAAGTAAAGGAATTTGGTATGATAGAGGATATTATAGTTGCAGAGAGAGGGGACAGCGGGGTAATTACAAAACTGATACTTGTAGGAAGCGAGGAAACCTATCTGATTCAGAAGGAATACAATATCCGTTATGTGTTGGCACCGTTGAATGCGGTGTATCTGCAGGATGGAACGGCTACCTCCAATAGTAATCTGCTGCCAAGTGCTTATTTTACTGTCGAGAAAGGCGAAAATTATTTTTCGGTCCGAGGCGGCGGTCATGGTCATGGCTGTGGAATGAGTCAGTATGGAGCAAAATATCTGGCATCAATAGGCAGGGATTTTGAGGATATTCTAACGCATTATTACAGAGACACGGATATTACTTATCTCTACCAGCAGCAAGGAACATATTGACTTCTGCACCGATAAACATGATGTACATGCAGAAATAGAGCCACAGCATACAGACAGCGAGTGCAGTCAGACTTCCGTAAGTATAGGAGAACGTATTCATATGGTCAATGTAGTAGGAAAACAGGTAGGAAAAGCCAAGCCAGCCACCGGCGGCGAGAATGGCACCGGGGAGCTCGTGAACCAGCCGGGATTTTCGATTTGGAATTATCAGGTACAGGAGCAGGAAAAAAAACGTCAGCAATGCCATGGTAATCAGAGAACGAAAGCTCATGATAATCAGCACAAGTTCTCCGAGAAAGGGCAGCTTTGCAATAGTGAAGCGGTATAACTGGTTGCCGAAAACAAGCAGTACTAAAGTTACGATAAGGAGTGCGGCAAACACAAGAGTATACAGCATGGAGACACCGCGGACGAGAAAATAATTTCTGGTTTCTTTGTGCTGATAGACGGAGTTTAATCCTCTGACCAGAGAAAGCATGCCCCGGGAAGCGGACCAGAGAGCAGCAATAACGGTAACAGAAAGCACCGTACCGGAGGATTTTTCAACAAGTTCAGCAAAGATAGTGCCCAGTACAGTATTGACAGCTTCGGGAAGAATACCGGAAATGCCTGTCTGTAAGTCAGCGGCTGAAACCGGAAGATAATTCAGTAATGTGAGTAAAAACATAGCAAACGGAAAAAAGGACAGTATAATAAAAAATGCTGCCTGTGCAGCAAAGGCAGAGATGGAATCATCCCGCAGCTTTGCAGTAAATGTACGTATCATACGGAAACAGGAGAGAAACATATGAAAAAACTCCTTTGTTTTTTCTATAGTTTATCATAAAACAGGGAGAAAGTATACCAAAAGTAAATCGTAAACTTGTCAGAATACGGTTGCATAAATTGGCAAAATGTAGTACAATTGACTATACTAGCAAAAATTATGACAATGGAGGATGCTGTAAAGCATCGGGACTTTCAGAGAAAACTGCAACAGCAGATAAACGGGGTACAAAGCATGGAAGAAAAACTTGAAAGAATTTCCATCGAACAATTTAAAAATATCATAAAAACGCTGGATACCAGCATGGATGATTATTTGTACATTATGGATTTAAGGAATGACTACTATTGTATTTCAAAAAATGCAGCAGTTCGTTTTCTGCTTCCAAGTACGGAGTTTCATAATGTAATCGAAAATTTAAGAAAAGTAATTTTACCGGAGGATTTACCGCTGGTGGAAGAAGACATTTTTCTTATTAAAGAAGGAAAAAAGAAATTTCATGATTTACAGTACCGGTGGTACGATCAGGAGCACCGTGCTATCTGGATTAACTGCCGTGGTCGCGTAACGTTTGATGAAAATGAAGAGCCGGAATTTCTAATTGGCTGTATAAATGAAGTTGGTAAAAAGCAGATGGCAGATAATGTCAGCGGTCTGCTTGGAGAATCCAGCTTAAAGCGTGATCTGGTCGAGCATGACGGACGGTTGGATGGATTCCTGCTTCGACTGGGAATTGACCGTTTTAAGGAAATTAATGAAAATCAGGGTATGGATTACGGTGATATGATTCTCCGTAAAACTGCAGAATGTATTGCTTCGGTGATTCGTCCGGACCAGAAGCTTTACCGTATTGTGGCAGATGAATATGCTGTCGTTGATTTTTCCGGCCGTGACAGTGCAGAAGCAATCCGTCTGTACGAAGATATTCGTCAGCGTATCAATGAATTTATTGCTGAAAATGAATATGAAGTTTTTTATACAATTTCTGCCGGAATCATGGAGTTTAAGAGCGTGGTAAACCACACCTACTATAATTTGATGAAACTGTCGGAGTTCTCTTTGAATGAGGCAAAGGATAGTGGAAAAAACAAATTTTATCTGTATACGAGAGCAGATTATCATGTATTTACGCATAAAAAGGAGTTGACCAAAATTATGCGTAATGCAGTTAATAATAATTTTGTCGGTTTTAATGCCCACTTTCAGCCAATTATGGACATTAAGCGGAATAAACTGATTGGTGCAGAAACGCTGATGCGTTTTAACTGTGAAGAAAAGGGAAATATAACACCGTATGAGTTTATTCCTCTTTTGGAAGACAGCGGTCTGATTATTCCGGTAGGTCGTTGGATTCTTTATAAAGCCATGGAAACATGTAAGCTGATTCAGAAGACGATTCCGGGCTTCAGAGTATCGGTAAATCTTTCTTATGTACAGGTTTTAAGAAGCAACATTTTAGATGATATTATTACCGGTTTAAAGAAGTACGAATTAGAGCCGGCCAGCTTGATTATTGAATTGACAGAAAGTGGCTTTCTGGAGGAAAATGAAAATTTTATCCGCTTCTGTGATGGTTTAAAGGAGTATGGTATTCCGTTAGCATTGGATGATTTTGGTACCGGTTATTCCAATTTCCATTATTTAAGTCATTTAACACCAAACACAATTAAAATCGACCGTTCGTTTACTTTAAAAGCGTTGAAGAGCGATTATGAGTTTGGATTGCTGCAGCACATGGCTGATATGACCCACAGCATCGGTTCTAAATTCTGTATTGAAGGTGTTGAAACAGAAGATGAATTGAACAAGATTTGTAAAATGGGACCGGATTATATTCAGGGATACTATTTTGGAAAACCTTGTTCGTATGAAAAATTTGCAGAAGATTATCTGAAATAGAATGTAACGTTTTTGTTACATAAAGAAAAAGAGCTCCTTTGGAAGCTCTTTTTCTTCGTTGAAAGAATCAATGCTTGCATATATTTTGAGGATACGGTATACTTTAAAATTGGAAGAATTGTGCCGGGAGCACAGTTGATTTTGAAATCAGAAAATAAGAATAGAGGAAAAAATGAAACAGAATGTAAAAATAAAACCACATCCTGTGGCTGTTATCCTTTTTATATCGTATCTGCTTCTGCTGTTTTACCTGCTGTTTTTTTCGGAAACCTATGGAAGAACCATGGATAGTGGATATCGTTATAATTTGGAATTGTTTAAGGAAATCAGGCGGTTTTGGGAAAACAGGGATAATCTGGGCTGGAGCAGTGTGATTATCAATTTGGCAGGAAATATTGTGGCATTTGCACCGTTTGGCTTTTTTTTGCCGATACTGTGCCGTATAGGAAAAAATATATTTGGCTGTGTTCTGCTGTCTGCTTTGTTTAGTCTGGCAGTGGAGACTGTACAGCTGTTTACCAAGGTGGGAGCCTTTGATGTAGATGATATTTTTCTAAATGCAATTGGCGGGCTGGTTGGATATTTAGGTTATTATCTGATCTGGAAACCGTTATGTAACAGAAAGTAGGATTAATATGGAGAAAAAGAGTTCTCTGCATTTTGCAGGAAGAAAACATTCCAGAGGTGGTGTGATTGCTACCGTAATTGGAGGAATCAGCTGGGGAATCTTTATTGCACTTTGTGTTTGTTCTGCCCTTACCCGGGGGACTGCAGAGCTGGTGGTTGGAACAATTGGCATTGCAGATGCATTATTTGCGTTGGCGGGAATGATACTTGCAATTAAGGGGTTCCAGGAAAGAGAAGTATATTATGCACTGCCGGCGGTGGGAGCAGTGTTAAACGGACTGTTATTTGTAATCTACTTTTCCTTGTATTTTATGGGTGTTGCAATTGTATAGCAGTAAGTAAAGAAAGCGAGTGTAAATTATGGAAAATGATATGACATTTATCAGGGAGAGATATGAGCTTTGTGTGGAACGCATTAAAGAAATCGCAAAGTTGCAGGAAGTACCGGAAAAGTATCAGGATTATTTTAAAAAAGAGGCTGAGTTTATAATAACTGTAGCAGAAATGGCAGAAATGGTAGCAACGGGAGCTTATGCAAAGCAGTCTCTGGCAGAGTTGGAAGCCTGGAACGAGCGGTTGTATATAAAAATTGTTCCGGCAAATTATGAGACAAGTTATGCCAATCCGGCGTACACGGTAAAGAAGTTTGGTGTAAGAGAAGGAAAGGTACTTTCTGCGTTGTCTGCAAAGTTTATGGAACTGATTCAGAGTGCTGTGAAGCAGAAATTATATTTCCAGACAATTGTGATGGAACTGTTTTTAGAAGTGTATGGCCGTTATACAGAGTATGATGAGTTTGCGGCCAAGGATGCAAAAGCTTCTTATAAAAGCTTTTTGATGGATTATCGCAGAGCTTATCTGGAGAAAGCTGTTCGGGACAGATATAATCCGGAACACTCCCTTGCCAGAAATATAGTTTTGTCGGATACTTCTGATGAGAGAATTTTATATCGCTATGGGGATTATATTACTGATATTGAAAAAAAGACTGCTGCATTTTTAAATAGGCTTTCGGAAAAAGAAATTGATGCCATGGCAGATACTTATGTGGAAGGATATATCCGCGGATTTGAGACTATGGGAATAGTAAGAAAAGAAAACGGTGTAGCAGTTATGTTGTATCCAATCGGCTTTGAACGTATGGCAGCTGCGGCAATTACCAAATTTGAGAAGCATGGTATCCGTGTATCTGTGCAGCCGTCTGCCCGAGGCAGAAACATGGTAACTACAGTAAACCGACAGTATGAATATGACCACAGACAGGATTATGCGCTTGCTTTTGACAAACTGTATGTGAACCGCTATCTGGAGGATATGGCAGCAGTTTATGAGGAAAATAAAGAGATTCTTGCGCAGTATATCGGACCAGCCCTGGTGGAAACCTTCGGTGAGCCGGATTTTGAACCGGAAAATAAAAAGGAGGCGGCACAACTCGACAAGCGTCAGATTAAGCTGGACAGGGAGTTTAGTCAAAAAAGGGCCGGGATTTCCTACACTTATATCAAAAATGATGAAACTTCTTTTACGATTATTGCTTATCCGGTACCGACGATTGGTGAGAATTTCGAAGAAATTTTTGCGGAAACGGTGCGTTGCAACACGCTTTCCAATGATGTTTACACAAAAATTCAGCAGGCCATCATTGATGAGCTGGATACCGGCTATGCTTGTAAGGTTCTCGGTACCAATGGAAATGAAACCAATTTAACTGTTATGTTAATGGAGACGAAAGACCCGGTAAATGAAACCAAGTTTGAAAACTGTACTGCGGATGTCAATATTCCGGTGGGCGAGGTGTTTACTTCTCCGGTACTTAAGGGAACGAATGGTTTACTACATGTTTCCAAGGTGTTTTTAAACGGTTATGAGTATAAGAATTTAAAGATTTGGTTTGAGAACGGTAAAACTACAAAGCTTTCCTGTGAAAATTTTACTACCGAAGAGGAAAATCAAAAGTTCCTGGCAGAGAATTTATTGCATCATCATGAATGGCTGCCACTTGGGGAGTTTGCCATCGGAACCAACACCACTGCCTTTGTTATGGGTGAAAAGTTTGACATTGCAGCAAAACTTCCGATTCTGATTGCAGAAAAGACCGGACCGCATTTTGCCATCGGTGATACCTGCTATAAGAGAAGCGAAGACCATAAGGTATACAACCGGGATGGCAAGGAAATTATTGCAAGGGATAATGAAGTATCAATTCTGCGCAAGACAGAACCGGAAAAGGCATACTTTAACTGTCATACCGACATCACCATTCCTTATGGCGAAATTGGCGAGATTTCTTCCTTAAAGAAGGACGGAAGCAAGGTTGTGTTAATTCAGAACGGACGCTTTGTATTGCCGGGTACCGAAGAATTAAACAAGCCATTGGATGAATATGAGGCTTCGAAACAATAGGACAGAAAGTAGGAACAAAGGATGAATTATAAGATTTTAGCTCTGGGGGTTATGGGAATTACCTTCCTTTTTGATACGTTTATTCATTATCTGGATACAAAATCTGCGGAGCGGAAGATTCCTGACAATGTGGCAGATATTTATGATGAGAATGAGTACAAAAAGTGGTTGGCTTATGATAAGGAATGCAACAAGCTTTCTCTGGTACGCCATCTGTTTTCCTATTTTTTAGCATTCCTGCTGATTGGATTGAATACCTATGCAGGAATTGTACATATGGTTGGTACAGAGGGGTTGTATGGTGCAGCAATTACTGTTATGATTGCTGACACAATCATCAGTATGATTTGGAGCACGCCGTTTTCCTATATGCGTAACATGGGAATTGAGCAGAAGTATGGCTTTAATAAGATGACAAAGAAGACTTTTGTGGCTGACTTGATTAAAGAAACATTAATCAGTACTGTTTTGATGTGTGGCTTGATTTGCATAGTAATTGCGGTGCATCAGGCGATGGGCGATTGGCTGCTTATTGTGCTGAGTGTTGTGATTATGGTATTTTTAGTAATTGTCGTTTTTCTGCAGCCGGTATTTACCAGAATTTTTAATAAGCTGACTCCACTGCAAGATGGGGAATTGAAAACCCGTCTGACAGAGCTTCTGGAGAAGAATGGCTGTACTGTGCGTCAAATTAGTGTATCTGATGGTTCCAAACGTTCCACTAAGGCAAATGCATATTTTGGCGGGTTTGGAAAAATGAAAACGATTGTGCTTTATGATACATTGCTGGAACAGATGACTGAGGATGAGATTGTGGCGGTATTTGCCCATGAAATGGGACACAATAAGCACAAAGATACATTAAAAGGACTTTGTATGAATGTGTTAAATGTGCTGACTATTACGGTTTCTTTATGGGCAGTGGTTTCTTTACCGGAGATATATAAGGATTTTGGATTTGACGGTGTAAATTACGGTTTTGCATTTGTACTGGCGGGGAATGTGTGCCTTGCATTTATTTCTCCGTTCCTTGGTCTGTTTTTCGGTAAAGTATCCAGAAAATATGAATATGCGGCAGATGAGTTTGCGGTGGATAACGGTTACGGGGAGGCATTGGTTTCCGCACTTAAGAAACTTGCAAAGAATTCATATGTTTGTTTGACTCCTCATCCGGTGGTAGTGGCACTGACTTATGATCATCCAACGATCAGCCAAAGAGTAGAGGCAATGGAAAAGTCTATGAAAAAATAAGTAAAATAAGGTTGTTGGGCAGAAAAATTGCCTCAAAATATATAAAAGAAATAAAAAATCAGGAGGATTTAGTAATGGCTAAAGTAGGAATTGTAATGGGAAGTGATTCGGACCTTCCTATCATGAGCAAGGCGGCAGAAATGTTAGACAAGTTCGGTATCGAATATGAGGTGACTGTAATTTCTGCTCACCGTATGCCTGACGTGTTTTTTGATTATGCAAAGACGGCAAAGGAAAAAGGTTTTAAGGTAATTATTGCAGGTGCCGGCGGTGCCGCTCATTTACCAGGCATGTGTGCTGCTATTTTTCCACTGCCTGTTATCGGCGTGCCGATTCACACAAAAACACTTTCCGGTGTAGACTCGTTATATTCCATTGTGCAGATGCCGGGTGGAATTCCTGTGGCAACCGTAGCAATCAACGGCGCACAAAACGCAGGCATTCTTGCAGCAAAGATGTTAGCAGTATCGGATGATGAAATGCTTCAGAAGATTGAAGACTATGCGGCATCCTTAAAGGACAGCGTTATGGTGAAGAAGGAAAAGATTGAAACGGTTGGATATAAAAAGTATTTGGAAGAAATGTAAAAAATATATTGACATAAGCGATTACTTGTGTTAATATAATCGAGTATGTGACGAGTAATCGTCAAACTAAGAAGCAGAGTATCCACTCTCACCCTCAGCACCAAAGGTCGCAAAAGGGTTTGATTATTTTCTAAACATGATGCATTCACTACGGTTGTAATGCGCATAAACAGCAGAAAGTAAAGGATAATCTAAGCTTCTTAGGTTATCCTTTTTGTTTTTGCGCGATAAGCAAAGATTTGAAGTGTTTATCCCGTAGGTCGATTCATATCATATGGAGGTGCAGAACCATTAGCGAATTAATGATTAACGAACAAATCAGAGACAAGGAAATCCGTTTAATCGGAGAAGACGGCGAACAGTTAGGTATTATGTCCGCGAAAGATGCTTTAAAGATGGCAAAGGAAGCAGAGCTTGACTTAGTAAAGATTGCTCCAACCGCAAAGCCACCGGTATGTAAGATTGTAGACTACGGTAAGTACCGCTACGAAATGGCAAGAAAAGAAAAAGAAGCCAAGAAGAAGCAGAAAGTCACTGAGGTAAAGGAAATTCGCTTATCTCCAAACATTGATGAGAACGACCTGAACACAAAGGCTAATCAGGCAAAGAAGTTCCTTTCCAAGGGAGACAAGGTGAAGGTAGCCCTTCGCTTCCGTGGTAGAGAAATGGCTCATATGGCAACCAGCAAGCAGATTCTTGACAGCTTTTTCGAGAAGGTTTCTGATGTTGCAGTAATTGAGAAGCCTGCAAAAATGGAAGGCAGAAGCATGATTATGTTTCTCGGTGAAAAACGTTAGTTAATTGCGAAAGCATTAAGTAAAATGGAAAAAACAACGGTTTATCCGGAATGTATTAAGGAGGAAGAAACAATGCCTAAGGTAAAAACAAGTAAAGCAGCAGCAAAGCGTTTTACAATGACTGGTACAGGAAAGTTAAAGAGAATGAAGGCTGGTAAGCAGCACATCCTCACAAAGAAGTCCAGAAAGACTAAGAGAGATCTCAGAAAAGCAGAAATGATGGACAAGACAAACGAAAAGAATATGAAGAAGATTTTACCATATCTGTAAGATTTGGTGTAAGGAGGGAAAAAGACAATGGCAAGAGTTAAAGGCGGAATGAACGCTAAGAAGAAGCACAATAGAGTATTAAAGCTGGCTAAGGGCTACAGAGGCTCCAGAAGCAAGCAGTATAGAGTTGCAAAGCAGTCCGTAATGAGAGCATTAACATCCTCTTATGCAGGCAGAAAAGAAAAGAAGAGACAGTTCAGACAGTTATGGATTGCAAGAATCAATGCAGCTGCCAGAATGAATGGTCTTTCTTACAGCAAGTTTATGTATGGTTTAAAGCTGGCTGATGTTCAGATTAACAGAAAGATGCTTGCTGAGCTCGCTGTTAATGATGCAGCAGCATTCACAGCACTTGCAGAAGTTGCAAAGTCTAAGTTAGCATAAAGCAAAATAGATTTGAAAATGCGCGTCACGAAAGTGGCGTGTATTTTTTTTCTCAGCATTTTCTAATCATCTTCTAACTTGCATATTTGGCTTTACGAATGTAAGATAGTAATAGATAAAGCAAACATAAATCTAAAGAAAAGTGAGGAGATTTTTTATGAGAAAACGAATTGGAAATACCCTTTGGGGGCTGTTATTTATTGCCTTGGGTATTGGAATTGTGGGAGATATGGCAGGTGCATGGGAACTTAACCTGCTGTTTGCGGGATGGTGGACGTTGTTTTTGATAATACCGTCGTTGCTTAGTATTGTCAGCAATGGTATCCGCATTGGCAACTCCATAGGTCTGGTGGTTGGCGTGGCGCTGCTTGCCTGTGTGCGGGGCTATCTTCCATGGGAAGTGTTAAGTCGTATGCTCATACCGGTGGTAATGATTCTGATTGGTGGTGTAATGGTATTTAAGAATCTGTTCCACTTAAATCTGGGCAGAGTAAAGGTACCAAACGAAAAACGAATGGAAGAACTGGTAGTATTCTCCGGTAAGAATCTGGTAGTGCAGGATACCTTTTATGGAATTGACGGTGAGGCAATTTTTGGTGGTCTGACCATTGACCTGAGAGGAGCAAAAATAGAAGAGAATATTTCTATTGACGCTATGGCGGTGTTTGGCGGTATAGACATTCTGGTTCCTGCAAATGTTTCTGTAAAACTCAGTGATTTATCTTTATTTGGCGGATGTAGCAATGAAAGAGAAAATTATCCGGCTGGCGGACCGGTGGGACCTACGGTATATGTAAATGCAACAGCCTTGTTTGGCGGAGTGGAGGTAAAATAAATGAAGCAGGTAATTAAATATGCAGCAGTGATTTTTGCACTGATTCTGGCAGCCTCCATTATCGGTGGTTGTTTAACGGCAGGAGTTGCTATTGCAAAAAATATTGTAGAAAAAACAGAAGATAATGGCGATAGAAACAATAAGAATGACAATGGCATCTGGTACAGGGATGAAGACGGTGATGTTGTATTTCTGGGAATGCATTTTGGTGGAAGTGAAGAAGTGATGAGTGGTTCAGAAGAGTTTGATGCTTCTGTTATTGATTCCCTGGAACTGGAAGGTATGAGTGGAGAGCTGATTATTGAAACATGGGAAGGTGATTTTATCGCCGTGTTATATGAAAGCATTTCAGAAGATTATGAAATATATAATGATGGTGGGACGCTGGTAATAAAAAGAGATGGAAATAATTTTTTTTGGGATCATTCCTTTATTGAAACACCGAAGATTCGTGTAAGAGTGCCGGAGGGCAAGCAATTTAAAGAAGTGGAAGTAGATAAGGGGTCCGGCAGTGCAAAAATCAGTGGAATTTCTGCTAAGGATTTCAACATGGATAATGGCTCCGGAGGAGTAGGAATTTCTAATGTGACAGCAGAAAGAATACATGTAGACAGTGGCTCCGGTGGTGTAAATATTTCTGATGTAGAAGCAGAAAAGAGCGTGTTTAACAGTGGTTCCGGCTCTTTTGTTGTGCAGAATTCCAGCCTTGGAGGAAGTTCTATGGATACCGGCAGCGGTTTTGTGAATTTGGAAAATATCGTTGCTGAAAATCTGGTTTTGGAAACGGGTTCCGGCAGAGTGGATGTATCCGGAATTCTTACCGGAAATTGTATGTTTGAGTCCGGCAGCGGTTCTTTAAACGTTGTAGTTTACGGAGAAGAAAAGGATTACAATTTCCGTACCGATATGGGTAGCGGCAGCTTTTACTTAAATGGCAGAAAAGAAGATAAAGAGAAGCAGAATGTAGAATATGCGGATGCAGATCATCTGCTGGTATTTGACGCAGGCTCCGGCAGAGTATCTTTGGAATTTAAGGAAGTGACACAGGATATGATGGAAAATTCCAAAGAAAATGAAGTGACTGAGACGAAAGAAAATTTTGAACGATAATTTTGGAACAATAAGTAGTAAGATATTGAATAGTTCTGAAAAATATAGCAAAAACTACCTTCCAGGGAAATAGAAAGGAAGGTAGTTTTTTTATGGAGGAAAAGGAACAGTTTTATTCCGAACTTTTAAGATATAAAGAAGCACTGCGGGTGGACGCAAGTTTTGATGTGGTGGCAAGGGTGTTTATGATATCGGATAAACAGGCAGCCCTGTTTTTTATCGATGGGATGATAAAGGATGAAACCATGCAGAAGCTGATGCAGGGTTTTACTACCATCAAACCGGAGGATATGCCGAAGAATGCGGCAGAGTTTGCCAAGTATCAGATTCCGTATGTGGAAGTGGAAGTGCTAAAGGATATGCAGACAGCGGTAAACAGCGTGTTGTCCGGTGCACCATGCTTGTTGATAGAAGGCTATCAGCAGGCGATTTCCATCGATATCAGAACCTATCCTGCCAGAAGCGTGGCAGAACCGGAAAAGGATAAAGTCATGCGCGGTTCAAGAGACGGTTTTGTGGAAACCCTGGTGTTTAACACTGCACTGATTCGACGCCGCATTCGGGATCCGAAGCTTACGATGGAATATTGCAGTGTAGGTACGGTATCTCATACGGATATTGCTCTTTGCTACATGGCAGATCGTGTGGATGAACAATACCTTACTGAAATCAGGAAGCGTATCAGTGATATTCAGGTGGAAAGTCTGACCATGAATCAGGAGAGTCTGGCAGAGTGTCTGTATGAAAGCTCCTGGTGGAATCCTTTTCCGAAGTTTAAGTTTTCGGAACGGCCGGATACGGCATCGGCGGCCGTGTTGGAGGGAAATATCGTCATACTGGTGGATAATTCTCCGGCGGCTATGATATTGCCGACGTCAATTTTTGATATTATAGAAGAGGCAGATGATTATTATTTTCCACCGGTTACCGGAACTTATCTGCGCCTGACCCGTGTGGCAGCCAATGCTCTGGCATTTATTCTGACTCCGTTGTTTTTGCTTTTGATGCAGCAGCCGGAACGGCTTCCGGAGGCGTTTCAGTTTATTGCGTTAAAGGAGCCTGTGAACATTCCGCTTATCTGGCAGTTTCTGATTCTTGAGTTTGCTATTGACGGATTGAGACTTGCGGCATTGAATACACCGAGTATGCTAAGTCTGCCATTGAGTGTGATTTCTGCATTGGTCATCGGAGAATTTGCAGTGTCCTCCGGCTGGTTTAATGCGGAACCGTTGCTTTATATGTCCTTTGTGATTCTGGCAAATTATACCCAGGCAAGTTATGAACTGGGCTATGCCATTAAATTTTTACGTATGATTACACTGATTTTGACACATTTTTTCAGTGTGTGGGGATTTGTCGGAGGAATGTTGCTGATGGTTTTGTGCATCGGAACAAACAAGGCGATTGGAGGAAAGAGTTATGTGTTCCCATTGTTTCCGTTGCATTTTAAAAAGCTTATGAAGCGATTTTTCAGAGTAAGTCTGACGCATGAGAAGAAGAATCAGGGGACAAATGTAAGACAGTGATTGAGTTTTGAGGAAAACTGTGGTAGAATATATAATGCAAAAAAAGGAGAAGGAGCGTGCTTATTATGTCAACACCACATAACAGTGCACAAAAGGGCGATATCGCAAAGACCGTGTTAATGCCGGGCGACCCGCTTCGTGCAAAATATATTGCGGAAACTTATTTAGAAAATGTAAAATGCTTTAATACGGTAAGAAATATGTTTGGCTACACCGGAACCTACAAGGGCAAGAAAGTATCCGTTATGGGCGGCGGTATGGGTATGCCATCTATCGGTATTTATTCTTACGAATTGTTCCATTTTTATGATGTAGATGCAGTAATTCGTATTGGTTCCGCCGGTGGTATCTCTGATGATGTAAAGCTGAGAGACCTGGTTATCGGCATGGGTGCATCCACTAATTCCAACTATGCGTCCCAGTATAACCTGCCGGGCACCATCGCACCGATTGCAGACTACGGTCTGCTTCGCAAAGCAGTAGAAATTGCGGAGAGCAAGGGCATCAACGTGGCTGTTGGTAACGTGCTTTCCTCTGATATTTTTTACAATGATGACAATACGGTGAATGACCGTTGGAAGAAGATGCAGATTCTCTGCGTAGAAATGGAAGCAGCAGCTCTTTATCTGAATGCGGCAAGAGCCGGAAAGAAGGCACTTTGTATGCTGACTATTTCCGACCACATTTACACCGGAGAGGCATTATCCGCAGAAGACCGCCAGAATACCTTCCATGAAATGATGGAGGTTGCATTAGAACTTGCATAAACAAGGAGAATTACAATGGACAGAAAAGATATATTTAAAACAGTAGACCACACATTGCTGAGTCAGACAGCAACCTGGGCAGAAATTAAGCAGATTTGTGATGATGGCATGGCTTACGGCACAGCTTCTGTGTGCATTCCGCCATCTTATGTAAAACAGGCAAAGGAATATGCAGGTGACAAACTTGCCATTTGTACCGTTATCGGTTTCCCGAATGGTTACATGACTACGGCGGCAAAGGAATTTGAAACCAAAGATGCTCTTGCAAACGGTGCCGATGAAATTGACATGGTAATTAACCTTGGTTGGGTAAAGGATGGAAGGTTTGACCTGGTAGAACAGGAAATCCGCACCTTAAAATCAGCTTGTGGTTCTAAAATTTTAAAAGTAATTATCGAAACATGCTTGCTATCTGAGGAAGAAAAGATTAAAATGTGTGAGGTGGTAACAAATTCCGGTGCAGATTTTATTAAGACTTCTACCGGCTTTTCCACAGCAGGTGCCACCTTTGAAGACATTGCCCTCTTTGCAACCCATATCGGTCCAAACGTAAAGATGAAGGCAGCAGGTGGCATCTCTTCTTTTGATGATGCGGAAAAGTTTATTTTTCTTGGAGCATCCAGACTTGGCACCAGCCGTATTGTAAAGCTGGCAAAGAATGAGAATGCCCAGGGCTATTAAGGAGTTTTTTATGCTGACTAAGGAATTAGAGCAGAAGCTGATGAGTATTGCCATCGAATATCGAAAGCGTTCCTATTCCCCATATTCCGGGTATCAGGTGGGAGCTGCACTGTTGACAAAAGATGGTGAGATTTTCGGCGGCTGCAATATTGAAAATGCGGCATTTACCCCAACTAACTGTGCAGAGCGGACCGCGCTGTTTAAGGCGGTCAGTGAAGGGAAAAAGGAATTCACGGCAATTGCAGTGGTGGGCGGTAAGGCAGGAGAAACATTGGAATTTTGTACTCCGTGCGGGGTATGCCGTCAGGCTTTGGTGGAGTTTTGTAATCCAAAAGAGTTTGTGGTTTATCTTGGCACAGGCATAGAAGATTATATGGGATATTTGCTGGAAGAGCTTCTTCCGTTCAGCTTTACACCAAACAATGTACTTTAAGTGCAAAACCGGAATGTCCGGATGCAAATATACTTTTTATTAAAAAAGGGAGGAACAAAGAAATGAAGAAAAGAGTATTATCCTTAATGCTCGTACTTGCTATGGCTTTAGGCATGCTTGCCGGCTGTGGCAGCAAGGATGGAGATGCAGGTAACTCCAAGGTAGCTATGATTACTGACTATGGTGATATTACCGACCAGTCCTTTAACCAGACAACGTATGAAGCTTGTAAGAAGTTCTGTGAAGATAACAGCTTATCTTTCACCTATTACAAGCCGGTAGGCGACACTACCGCAGACAGAGTGGCAATGGTAGATAAGGCAGTGGCTGACGGCTATAATGTAATTGTTATGCCGGGTTACGCTTTTGGCGGCACTCTGGTAGAAGCTGCGAAGAATTATCCTGATGTAAAGTTTGTTGCACTTGACGTGGCAGAAGGCGATCTGTTAGAAACAGCAGTTGGCTTAGCAGGTGAGCAGTATGATTACAATCCTGCAAACTGGGATTTAAAGAAGTATGTTGACATGAGCAACATCTACTGTGCAATCTATCAGGAAGAACTCAGTGGTTATATGGCCGGTTATGCAGCAGTTAAGCTTGGTTACAAGAACCTTGGCTTCTTAGGTGGTATGGCAGTTCCTGCGGTTATGCGTTTTGGTTACGGTTTCGTACAGGGTGCTGACGCAGCTGCAGCTGAGTTAGGTATTACTGTTGATATTAAGTATGCTTACGGTAACCAGTTCTTTGGTGATGCTGATATTACAGCAGCTATGGATACATGGTATTCTGCAGGTACAGAAGTTGTATTCGCATGTGGTGGTGGTATCTACACATCCGCAGCAGAAGCAGCTCAGAAGGTAAAGGGTAAGGTTATCGGTGTTGACGTTGACCAGGCAGCTATCATTGATGGCAAGTATGGCGCAGGCATGACCGTTACATCCGCTATGAAGGGTCTTTACAACACAACATATAATACATTAAAGGATGTTATCGTAGAAGGTAACTGGGATAAGTATGTTGGAAAGATTGAAACATTAGGTTTAATTTCCGGTGATGATCCGGAAGCTAACTATGTTCAGATTCCTATGGGCACTACACAGTGGGGCAATGGTTTCAGCAAGGATGATTACAAGGCACTGGTAAAGAAGATGTTTGATGGTACCATTAAGGTTTCCAACGATATTTCCAAGGAGCCTGCAACAACAGCGGCTAAGGTTGATTATCAGGGCAACATCAAGTAATTTCATATTGATGTAAAGCATAGGAGGACGGGTGAAATATCCCGTCCTTTTTATATTTCTATTTGAAATATGACGGATGGTATAGTATAATAAATACAATACAGATTACGGGGTGGGGAGGTAAAAATATTGGAAAATCCATATGCAATAGAGATGTTAAATATTACAAAGGTTTTCCCCGGAATTATTGCGAATGATGATATTACATTGCAATTAAAAAAAGGTGAAATTCATGCGCTTCTGGGAGAAAACGGTGCGGGTAAATCAACCTTAATGAGTGTTCTGTTTGGGTTATACCAGCCGGAGAAGGGTGTAATAAAAAAAGATGGAAAAGAAGTTAAAGTAAATAATCCAAATGATGCAAATGATTTGGGCATCGGTATGGTACATCAGCATTTTAAACTGGTAGAATGTTTTTCTGTTCTGGATAATATTATTCTCGGTGTGGAGCCATGTAAGCATGGCTTTTTGCAAAAGAATGCTGCACGTAAAAAGGTATTGGAGCTTTCAGAAAAATATGGTCTGCAGGTAGATCCGGATGCAATTATTGAGGATATCACAGTAGGTATGCAGCAGCGTACCGAAATTTTAAAGATGTTGTATCGCGACAATGAAATTTTAATCTTTGATGAGCCGACGGCAGTATTAACACCGCAGGAAATCGAAGAGCTGATGAAAATCATGAAAAATCTGGTAGCAGAGGGAAAGTCGATTTTATTCATTTCCCATAAGTTAAATGAAATTATGGCAGTGGCAGACCGTTGTACCGTGCTTCGTAAAGGAAAATATGTAGGTACGGTAGAAATTCAGAATACAACGAAGGAAGAGCTTTCCCGCATGATGGTAGGACGTGATGTAGACTTTGTGGTCCAGAAGGACGAAAAGGTTCCGGGAGAGGTTATCTTTGAAGCAGAAAACTTAAGTGTTGCCAGTAAAACAAGCAAAAAGGATGCAGTAAAGAATGTATCATTTCAGGTACATGCCGGAGAAATTGTCTGCATTGCCGGAATTGATGGTAACGGACAGACGGAACTGGTATACGGTATTACAGGTTTGGAACCGGTAAAGAACGGAAAAATTGCTCTGTGTGGCAATGATATTACCAAAGCGTCCATACGTAAAAGAAATACAGGTGGTATGAGTCATATTCCGGAAGACCGCCATAAGCATGGTCTGGTATTGGATTATACTCTGGAAGACAACATTGTGCTCCAGCGGTATTTTGAACCGGAGTTTACCGGGAAAACAGGCTTTTTAAAGAGAGGAAATATCCGCGCTTATGCAGAACGCCTCATTGAGCAGTATGATGTGCGTTCCGGTCAGGGACCGATTACTATTGCACGCAGTATGTCCGGTGGTAATCAGCAGAAGGCGATTATTGCAAGAGAAATTGACAAGAACCCACAGCTTCTGGTAGCGGTGCAGCCAACCAGAGGTCTTGATGTAGGTGCGATTGAGTATATTCACCGTCAGCTTGTGGCACAGAGAGATGCCGGACGTGCCGTGCTTTTGGTATCATTAGAACTGGAAGAGGTATTATCGGTTCCAGACAGAATTCTCGTGATGTATGAGGGGGAAATTGTCGGTGAACTGGATCCTAAAACAACAACGGCAGAAGAACTTGGCCTGTACATGTCGGGTGCAAAGAGGGGGGATAAGTAATCATGAAAAAAGAAAAAGGGTCATTCCTGAAGAATAATGTGGTGCAGTCCCTATTAGCATCTTTAACCTGTATTATTCTCGGTCTGCTGATTGGCTTTATTGTATTGCTGTGCATTAATCCGGCGGGAGCGGTAGATGGTATTTTGACTATTATAAAGAATTTCCTGGTGTTCCCGAACGGAAATATTGCTTTGAAGTATTTGGGAAATACACTGGTGAAAACAGCACCGTTGCTTATGTGTGCGTTATCGGTACTGTTTTCCTACAAGGTTGGTCTGTTTAACATAGGTGCGGCTGGACAGTACGTTATCGGTGCCGGTGTTGCGCTTTATGCTGCGCTTGCATGGCAACTGCCATGGTGGCTTTGCGCAATTCTTGCCATGGCGGCAGGAGCAGCACTTGGAGCAATCAGTGGTCTGCTGAAGTCCTATTTTAATGTAAATGAAGTAATTTCAGGTATCATGTTAAACTGGATATCTTTATATTCTATGAATATGTTACTGACAAAGGTAAAAGAGGATACGAGCCCATATACCAGACAAATTTCCATTCATGGTAAGGCGGCACTTTTACCATCCCTGGGACTGGACAAGTTGTTTTATAACAATAAGTATGTAACTATTGCAGTTCCGCTTGCCATAGTAATTGCAGTGCTTGTATGGGTTGTACTTGAAAAAACAAAATTCGGTTACGAATTAAAAGCAACCGGTATGAATAAAAATGCAGCCAAGTACAGTGGTATGGCAGAAAAAAGAAATATTATTGTAACTTTAATGATTGGTGGTGCACTGGCGGGTATTGGTGCAACCATGTTCTATTTGAGCGGTTATGAACAGTGGGCAACCAGCCAGTCCTCTGTGCCGGGCATGGGCTTTAACGGTATTGCGGCAGCTTTCCTTGGCGGCTTAAATCCAATCGGAACAATTTTTGCTTCCTTCTTTATCCAGCACATTACCGAGGGTGGAGCGTATGTAGATAAAACAATGTATTCCTCCCAGATTTCAGACTTGATTTCATCTTTGATTATTTATCTGTGCGGATTTGTACTCTTTATGAAGCATGCCATGAATAAGTATGCTTCTAAGAAAGGAGGCAGGGAATAATGACACTTTTACTTCAATATACATTGCTTTATGCTTCCGTACTGATTCTCGTAGCACTTGGCGGATGCTTTTCTGAGCGCTCCGGCGTTATTAATTTAGGTTTGGAAGGTATCATGGTAATGGGTGCACTTGGTGGTGCATTTGCCATGAAGTATCTGACAGGAATGCCGGGACTTGTAATTGTCCTTGCAACCATTTTAATTTCTGCATTATTCGGTCTGATTTATTCCCTGCTGTTAGCGGTGGCGTGTATTAACTTTAAAGCAGACCAGACCATTGTAGGAACGGCATTAAATCTTCTTGGAACAGCGGCTGCAACAGTTATTGTTAAGGCAGTAAACACTGCAGCAAATCCGGATGATGTGTCTTCTGATGTGCAATATATTGCAGCAAAGAAATCTTTGATTGTAAATGTTGGCGGTTTTGAGTTTAACTGGTTTATGCTGGTAGCGTTTTTGCTTTTAGCAGCATCCTATATTTTGCTCTATAAAACAAAATTCGGTCTTCGGCTGATGGCGTGTGGTGAACATCCGCAGGCAGCAGACAGTGTAGGTATCAATGTTTACAAGATGCGTTATGCCGGTGTAATGATATCCGGTGTACTTGGTGGTCTTGGCGGTATTGTATATATTACAGCAGGTGTAAGTGAATGGAAGTTTGAAAACGGCGTGGCAGGTTTTGGTTTCCTGGCTCTTGCAGTAATGATTTTCGGTCAGTGGAAACCGTTACGAATTGCGTTGGCCGCATTGTTGTTTGGTATGTTCCGTGCACTGTCCAACGTATATTCCGGTTTTGATTTCCTGACAGCACTTAATATTCCAAGTACGGTTTACAACATGATGCCGTATATTATTTCCCTATTGGTGCTTACCTTTACATCAAAGAATTCCAAGGCGCCAAAGGCAGAGGGCATCCCTTATGATAAAGGACAGAGATAGCTATGGGACTATGCGGATAAAATCCGCTGTCTATATACAAAAATAAACTATTCCGGCAGACAGGGGGTGTCTGACCGGAGTAGTAAAAAGAGAAAAGGAGAAGTGGGTTATGGCAAACAGATTTATCTTGAATGAAACATCTTATCATGGAGCAGGTGCAATTGCAGCAATTGCAGATGAAGCAGTTAGAAGAGGCTTTAAGAAAGCTTTAGTATGCTCCGATCCGGACTTAATTAAGTTTGGGGTTACAAAGAAGGTTACTGACGTTATGGATGCGGCAAATCTTGCTTATGAAATTTACTCTGACATTAAGGCAAATCCTACCATTGAGAATGTACAGAACGGTGTGGCGGCGTTTAAAGCGGCAGGCGCAGACTATTTAGTGGCAATCGGTGGTGGTTCCTCCATGGATACTGCAAAGGGCATTGGTATTGTTATTGCAAACCCTGAATTTGCTGATATCAGAAGCTTAGAGGGTGTTGCTCCTACTAAGAACAAGTCCGTTCCGATTTTTGCGGTTCCAACTACAGCAGGTACGGCTGCAGAGGTTACTATCAACTATGTTATCACCGATGCAGAAAAGAACCGTAAGATGGTTTGTGTTGACGTAAATGACATTCCGGTGGTTGCATTCGTAGACCCTGAAATGATGTCCACCATGCCAAAGGGCTTAACCGCTGCTACCGGTATGGACGCTCTGACACATGCTAACGAAGGTTACATCACCGCAGGCGCATGGGAGCTTTCTGATATGTTCCACTTAAAGGCAATTGAAATTATCGCAAGAAGCCTTCGTGCAGCTGTAAACAACGAGCCGGCAGGCAGAACCAATATGGCTCTTGGTCAGTACGTTGCAGGTATGGGATTTTCCAACGTGGGTCTTGGTATCGTTCACTCCATGGCTCATCCGCTGGGCGCACTGTATGATACACCACACGGCATTGCTAACGCTATCATTCTTCCAACTGTTATGGAATACAATGCAGAAGCTACCGGTGAGAAGTATCGTGAAATTGCCCGTGCAATGGGTGTTACAGGTGTTGACAATATGACTCAGGAAGAATACAGAAAGGCAGCTGTTGACGCAGTTAAGAAGTTATCTCAGGACGTTGGTATCCCTGCTGACTTAAAGGAAATTGTGAAGGAAGAAGACCTTCCGTTCCTTGCTCAGTCTGCTTATGACGATGCATGCCGTCCTGGTAATCCAAGGGAAACAAGTGTAGAGGATATTACTGCATTGTATAAGTCTCTGCTGTAGGATTTACACAAGTTGTATATATTGTTAAAATATTTTGAAAAATTTATTTTAAAAAAGTGTTGACAAAATAGGAAAAGCTTGCTATAATCCCATATGTACTCGTTACGAGGTACATATGGGATCTTAGCTCAGCTGGGAGAGCATCTGCCTTACAAGCAGAGGGTCATAGGTTCGAGCCCTATAGGTCCCATTCATGGCGAGATAGCTCAGTTGGCCAGAGCACACGGTTCATACCCGTGGTGTCGAGGGTTCAAATCCCCCTCTCGCTACTCATGTTAAGATTGCGGAAACCTTGATTATTACAGGGTTTCCGCAATTTTTTTGTTTTCAATAAAGCGACCATGATTGATGACTTTTGATGACACTTTTTTGAGTGCATTTGCTTTTTCACTAAGG
>JAZSEW010000090.1:0-13823 GCA_045531895.1 Lachnospiraceae bacterium | reverse complement strand
TGCGCTCGATAACGAGACAGAAGCGGCCATCATGGAGTCCATCAACCGCTTGCATGGCAAAAAGACAATGGTGATTATTGCCCACAGACTGCAGACAATCGCAGGCTGCGATATGGTGTATCGTGTGCAGGATGGAAAGATTGAGCGGGAGAGGTAGTTGGCACACTGTTAATTAATTGTTAAACAAAGTGTTGAGTTTTCACGATATTTCTGCCATGCAAATGCCACATTCTTGTGTTATATTTACTCTGAGTCTTCATTTTGGGAGAGATGAAGAAAGGAGCTGCGTATTTCAACAAAAGATATAACAGAAAAAGTGTTCATCGCTTTGAATGATGTGTTTGCTGACATTTTTAATGTCCTTGTTTTCGGTGGCAAACAGGTTGTCAGTCCTGATGCCTTGGAAGATATCACCGGGGTCAGCCGGTACAAAGCAGATGACACAAAAGTACATGAACAGGAACGGGACACCTACAAACTTTGGAAAAGCCGGAATATCAATCTGGTTATTATGGGTGTCGAAAATCAGACAAAACCGGAGCGTGACATGCCGTTTCGCTGCATGAGCTATGACGGCGCTTCTTATCGTTCGCAGATGCTTAAAACAAAGGAAAAAACAGTGCGCGGTAAAAAGAAAACGGTCAAGGCAAAGGAGCGATATCCGGTAGTAACTATTGTCCTCTATTTTGGCGAAAAACCGTGGCGCTATCCTTTGGAACTAAAAAAGAGCTTTTGGCCGGAGCTGCCCAAGAATGAAATCACTACTGTGCTGGAAAACTACATAGCGGATTACAAGGTTAACCTGTTTGATATACCGCGTTTACCTCAGGAAACAGTAAAACTGTTCCGTAGTGATTTCAGAGTAGTAGCGGATTATTTTGTGAATATATATAATAATCCGGACTATGAACCCGACCCGGCAATTATCACGCATGTAGATGAGTTCTTAAAGCTGATGCAGGTACTTACCGGTGACAATCGCTATGAGACAATTTTATTCACAGAGAAAGAGAAGGAGGAAGGTGTTAGTATGTGTAAGGCTCTGGATGTAAGAGAAAAACGTGGCGAAATTCGTGGTGAAAAACGTGGTGAGACCAAAATGCGCGAATTGATGCGCGTTCTACTTGAAAAGGGATACCGGGTAGAGGAGGTACTTGAAATGACTTCCGAAGAAGAGTCCAGAAACAAACTGTATGCGGAATATGGGATTGTGTAAAGAGGCACTTACAATGTAATTGTATTTTTTTATAAAATCCGTTATACTAAAATTAGTTAGGAGTGTCGTTTTGCCAAATTTATAGTGCGGAAGAATTTTCAGAGGCTGTGCCCTTAGTGTCCGGGCAACAGCCTCTTTTTACTATCCTCTTATAATTTTTGCTACATATCCCAGCACTTCAATATCGTCGTCTTCGTTACGGCGATATTTTTTGTCCCGCAGACCGTAGTATTTGGCGACGCCGTTTTCTACCACACGGTTGGTAATGACAACGTTGTTGTTGATGACAATAACGGTATTTTCTCCCTTCATGGCGTCTCTGTCATTGGCAAGGAGCAGAATATCGCCCTGAGTGTAGTGCGGGAGGTAGTGCAGGCAGGGAACTTTAATTCCGATATAAATTTTGTGGAAGAGTTCCTCGTCCATATGGTCCAGAACAAGCTCTTTGTAATCGTTGGTCAGCTTCAGGTTGCCGCTGTTGGCGCACAGTGGCTGCATGACGCTGACAATTTTTTTGCTGTCATGTTTTTCGTGGATGAATTTCTGATTTTTTACATGCCAGTCAATCAGGTGCTTGGCACCATCCGGCAGAGAGCGGTAAATTTTGATGTTTTCAAGACAACTTGGTTCGATTGTTTCGGCACCAACTAATTCATCAATACTCAGGTTGAAGGCTCGTGCCAGCTTTACTGCGGTGGAAAGGCGGCAGTCCTTGGCCTCTTTATCGTAGAGAAAGGTCTTGAAGGTGTCATAGGAAATATCTGCTATTTCAGCGGTTTCCTTGATGGTGTAGTCGTATTGCTCCATCAACATATCGATGTTTCTACGAAAGACATCAATATATTTTGTGGATTTTTTCACCATTTTTTCCTCTAAATTTTTTAAATTTTGGTTTTTCAAAATCTTTTCTCCTTTTTCTGGAAGTGTTACAATAACACCGTCCTTAATCAATAGGATGTGGTTGGGTTTGCAGGTGGCAGGTTCCCTTATAATCAGCCGCCTGTGAACCGGGCTACCTTTACATAATAACATGTAAAGTACTAATTAGTCAATATTTGCCAGAAATTAAGTTTAGGAGGAAATTTATGAAAAAAGATGCGTCACTAATGATTCACGCTGTGAATGAACAGCACATTTTATATTACACAGTTTCGAAGCATCAAAATATGGCATATGAAGAGGCGGAACTTTATGAATACGGAATAAAGTGCGCGTTGTGTGATTTACGTGGCAAACTGGTGGATGAGCAGGCGGTGTCTTGTGTTTCTCCAAATTTTAATCTGGTGCGCCAGCTGACAAATATTCTTGCAAAGTATCAGGTGTATCCGGTACATCTGTTGGAAATTCTGGATGACCTAATGAATAGGGACAAGCTTCCGGAAGACGATAATATGACTTCTCCGCTGCTGTGCGTTTAGCAGAAATAAAAAGGGTGCTGCCGGAGTACAGGAATGTACAGGGCAGCACCTGTTTTGTCTGAAATTATAATAATTCAAGGATGGTAATATCTTTTTCCTTGGATAAGTCGATGAATGTTCCGTCGACATTAACAACCGGCTTGGAAAGCTTGTGCTGGTTAATCATGACGATGGTTCCGATTAAGGAGTTGGACAGTCGTACTTTGTTGTTTAAGTGGGACTGGGCAATGCTTGAAAGGAATGGCATCAGCAGGGATACATCGTATTTTTGGTAGCCGCTGTGCTCGAATTCGGCGATAACGTCAAAGGAGCAGATTTCCTTGCGGTAGGAACGGCGTGCCGTCATGGCATCATATACGTCGGCAATGGCGATAATCTTGGCGAAGAGAGGAATCTTTTCGCCGGTAAGTGCGGATGGGTATCCGGTGCCGTCACAGCGTTCGTGATGCATCAGGGCTGCCATCTGGATGTCCTGAGGAAGACGGGCTTTGTTTAAGATTTCGTAACCCTTATTGGCATGCTCTTTTACAAGGGCAAATTCTTCGTCTGTTAAGCGGCCCGGTTTGTATAAAATTTCTGCCGGGATATGTACCTTGCCGATATCGTGAAATGCGCAGGCATACATAAGGTTGCGTATCTGCTCAGCAGGAAGGTTTTGCTGGGATGCTATGGTATGTGCAATGAGGGCAACGCTTAAGGAGTGGATATACATGGTGTCATCATATTCTCGAAGCAGCTGCAGTGTGCTCATTAAGTGCATGGTATTTTTTACGGTTTTGGCAAGGTCGAGAATCTGGTCGACAATCGGAGCCGGGTCATAATTTTCGTGTGGCTTTTCGATTACTTCTTTGAAGGCTGCTTCTAAGTCGTTTGCCATATCCTGATAGGTACGGTTAAATACCTTGAATTGCTGGGTTGTTTTTTCCGGGTTGACCGGCTTGTTTTTTTCGGCAGCGGCATTGAGCTGCTGGGCTGCATCCTCCGTGATAATTACACAGACTTTTTTTACGTTATATAATTTGAGTCTGGAAATCAGACGTGGATTCAATGTAGTGTTTTTGGGAATAACGAGCTGGCCGGATGGGCTTAATACATCATCTGCAGTAATCATTCCCTGTTGAACCTGCTGCATTGAAATTGTAATTGGAAGCATAGTATAGTCCTCCTGTAAATGTTATATGCTGTGGGCATAATTGCCGCACAGCTTTCTTTTTTGTTAAATCAGTAACATAAATCTATAATCAATAATAATATAGTTTTCAGTTTTTGGCAAGGAAAATCCTTAAGTTTTCGATGAAAATATGTTTACTTTGGAACGAGAATGAATTAAGATGATATCAGAAGAAAATAGTTTTAAAATAATGCTCCATTTATGGGGGCAAAACGGATAGGAATTACATATGAAGCGATTTTTTAGAGCACTTGGGAGATTTATCTGGAATTTAATAAAGATTATGATTATTATACTGCTGCTTGCGGCGATAGTGGCAGGAATCTGGTTTTATCATGAATACGGGCGTCCGATTCTGGCGTTGAAGGCGAGAGCGGAGAAAATTGCAGAGGGTTCTACGGTGGATGATTTCCGCTCGGCTCTGACGACGATTGTATATGATGCGAACGGCGAAAAAATATCTACCCTGCGTTCTGAAAAGGCCAGCTATTACCTGACCTATCAGGAGATTCCGCAATGGGCATTGGATGTTATGCTGGTAACGGAGGATAAGAAGTTTTATGCCCATGAGGGCGTGGATTTTGCGGCGAATGTCCGGGCATTTTATTATCTGGTGAAAAACAAGGGAGAAATTACACAGGGTGGAAGCACCATTACCCAGCAGCTGGCGCGTACTATTTATCTGACTAATGAGGTGTCCTATGAGCGTAAGATGGTAGAGGTGTTTCTTGCATGGGAATTGGAAGACCTGTATTCCAAGAATGAGATTTTGGAATTTTATTTTAACAATATTTATTTTGGTAATGGTTATTATGGCATTCAGGCAGCGGCATATGGTTATCTGGGCAGAAGCGTGAAAGATCTGAGTCTGTCGGAAATTGTGTTTATCTGTGCAATTCCAAACAATCCAAGCCTGTATGACCCTTTGGTGCGGATGGAAAAAACCTTGGAGCGAAGAGACCGTATGCTGCGGCAGATGCTGGAGGACGAAAAAATCACGCAGGAAGCATATGACAGGGCAGTGGCAGAGGAAATTGTGCTTGGAAAGAATAGCATCAGCCGGAATAATTATGTGGAAACCTATGTGTATTATTGTGCTATTCGTGCGTTGATGGAGGAGGATGGTTTCACATTCCGCACGGATTTTCCGAGTGAGGCGGAACGTAAACGGTATGAGGAACGGTATAATGCAAGTTATGATTACTGGCAGCAGAAGCTGTATACGGGAGGCTACCGGATTTACACCTCCATTGATTTAGAGAAGCAGGCATTGCTGCAGGAGGCAGTAAATGCCGGAACCGCCGGTTTTACGGAGGTGAATGAGGAAGGAATATATAAGCTACAGGCTTCCGCAGTCTGTATTGATAATGAAACCGGTTATGTTGTAGCAGTTGTGGGTGGAAGAGAGCAGGAATACGCGGGCTATACGTTAAATCGTGCGTATCAGAGCTTCCGACAGCCGGGCAGTGCCATTAAGCCGTTGATTATTTATACGCCGTGGTTTGAGAGAGGCCTGACTCCGGATTCCATGGTGTTGGATGCAAAGTTTGAGGGTGGTCCGAAGAACTCAGGTTCTTATCTTGGAGAAATTGATGCCCGTGCAGCGGTGGCATATTCTAAAAATACGGTGGCGTGGAAGCTGTTTTCTGAGTTGACGGCAGAAACCGGACTTTCTTATTTGAAGAATATGAAATTCCGTCGCATTGTGGATACAGACTATGTACCGGCGGCGGCACTCGGCGGTTTTACCTATGGTGTCAGCGCAGTGGAGATGGCAGGTGCCTATGCGGCGCTGGAAAATGACGGGGTGTTCCGCAACCCGACTTGTATTACACGGATTACGGATATTGACGGCAGAGATGTAGTGGATGATACTGCCGCAGAAAAGCGTATCTATGAGCAAAATGCAGCCCGTATGATGACTGATGTGCTGAAGGACGTTATGACCATAGGTACAGCACGGAAAAACAATCTGGAAACGGCTCTGGCGGCCGGAAAGACCGGAACTGCAGACGATAAGAAGGATGGTTGGTTTGTTGGCTATACGGCATATTATACAACCAGCGTATGGGTTGGCTGTGATATGCCGCAGGAAATGGAAGATTTGTCCGGAAATACATATCCCCTGTCCATCTGGAAATCATATATGGACCGGATTCATGAGGGGCTTCCGATGGTGGAATTTGAACCGTATATCGAAGTGGAAGGCACATATCGTGCACCGGATATTACCATAACTCCATCACCGTCTCCTTCTGTTACACCGGAAATAACCCCGGCGGAGGAGGAACCGGGGGCACCGGCAGATGCGTATCGTGTGACACCGCCACCACAGATTTCCGGCGGGGACGGCTATGATCCGACGGAGGACCCGGATTGGTAGAACTTGTTTGAAAGAAAAGATGAGAAAACGGCAGGTGTGCTTTTGCATACCTGCCGTAATTGCTTTAATTTTTTTAAACTGTACGCTGGTTGTTATAATTTTCAATACATGCACGGATACGGTCGGTTGGGTTTAATAAACCGCTGATGGAGCCGTCGTGGTTTAATGTATCGATTAACAGTGCAATGTACTTGCTCATGTCTGCGCTGATGTAATAAGGCTTGGACAGCATTTCCTCGGACTGATAAATCAGGTTGGTTGTAATGACGCGGTCGATGAGTCCTTCTTCGTATGCCTTATCGAACTTGTCAAAACCGTTGGTGAACAGACCAAAGGTAGAGCAGATGAAAATACGTTTTGCCTTACGCTTCTTTAATTCCTTGGCGGTGTCAAGCATACTTTCACCGGAGGAAATCATATCGTCGATAATAATAACATCCTTGCCTGCTACATCGCTTCCTAAGAACTCGTGGGCTACAATTGGGTTGCGGCCGTTTACAATAGTGGTGTAATCACGTCTCTTGTAGAACATACCGACATCGGCACCCATAACGTTACCGAAGTATACAGCACGTCCCATGGCGCCTTCATCCGGGCTGATTACCATCATATGCTGGTTGTCCATGGTAAGGTCAGGCACGTTGCGGAGCAGTGCCTTAATGAACTGGTAGGTCGGCAGTACATTTTCAAAGGTTTTCAGCGGAATTGCATTTTGTACACGAGGGTCATGGGCATCAAAGGTGATGATGCTGTCTACGCCCATGTTTACCAATTCCTGCAGGGCAAGAGCACAGTCTAAGGATTCTCTTGCACTTCTCTTATGCTGTCTGCTTTCGTATAAAAATGGCATGATAACAGTGATGCGGCGGGCCTTTCCGTTTACAGCAGCAATGATTCTCTTTAAATCTGCGAAGTGATCGTCCGGAGACATATGATTTTCGTGACCGCATACGGTATAAGTCATGCTGTAGTTGGTTACGTCAACCAGGATGTATAAGTCGTCACCGCGGACAGACTGACGAATTACACCCTTTGCCTCACCGGTACCGAAACGTGGGCACATGGTAGTAACCAGATAGGAATCCTTTTTATACTCATTAAAATGGATTGTTTCTGTGTGCTCATGGTTACGGGCTTCTCTCCATTCAACAATGTAGTCGTCTACTTTCTCGGCAATTTCTCTGGAACTTTCCAGAGCGATGATTCCGAGCTTTCCTACCGGAATGGTTGCTAAGTAATCTTCATGCTGTGGCATGGTGTTATCCTCCATATTGTTTATTGTTATTTTGACTGAGTAAACATGATAAATATGTATCCGGTTATACTCAGCAGGTACTTCAAACGAGTTTATCATATCCTTGATATTCCAATTTGTCAAGGCGGTGGAAGCAGTTTCGGCAGTTTTACCTATTTGGCGAAATAAAACGAAAGATTTTCGGCAAATTGGTGTCTGTTTATGGATAGAACAGCTACCGGGCTTCTACTTTTTTCTTTAAACGGATGTCTTCTCCGAAGAAACGAAGCGGTGTATAACTGCTGAAAATGCGGGAGAAATTTCGTTCTCCGTAATGGTCTGCCAGTTCCTGTACCCCAAAATTGGTAGAGATAATGGTGGCGCGGCGGTTTAAGAAACGCTCGTTGATGCACAGGTTTAAGCGGGACATGGTGAAAGCGGTGGCAAGCTCAGTACCGAGGTCATCGATAATAAGAAGGTCGCAATCTAAAATATGCTCCGCAGAGGCAGGGAAGCCTTCATCTTCGTCGTACATAGCCTTACCTAAGATGTCAAACAGTTCGTAGGCGGTTAAATACAGTACGGTATGGGCGGTACCTAATAATTCTTTGGCAATACAGTGGGAGAGGAAGGTTTTTCCTAAGCCGGAATTGCCGTAGAATAACAGGTTGTTAAATTCATTATCAAAGTTGCGGACAAAGGCCTGACAGGTGTCGTAGATGCGTTTTATATTCTGTCGTGGTGTCAGTTTTGTTTTTGGGTCCACAACGGTATCGTTGTAATAATCAAAAGAAAAGGTGTCGAAGTTTTCTTCTTTAATGATGGCAGATACGTTGGACTGGGCGTAGAGAAGGTCAACTACCGCCTGCTTAAAGCAGTGGCAGCGTTCTTCACCAATCATGCCGGTGTCCTGACAATCTTTGCAGGTGTAAACCGGAGAAAGATAGTCTGCTGGGTAACCGTTTGCCAGTAAAAGTGCTTCTTTTTTATGGGAAAGCTCTTCGTTCTGTCGGCGCAGTAGCTCGGCTCCTTTTGCCTCATCGCCGGAAAAAAGACAGGTCCGGGCATAGTGCATGGAGTTTTCAATAATTTGTTCATGCAGTGCCGCATAGGCAGGCAGAGCCTGTTCGATTTCCTTTTGACGGGCGTCCAAAAGAGCCCGGGAAGCAGCCCGGCGGTCGTCATAAGTACGCATAATGGCATTATATTGATAGTTTTTTAAAGACATGATGTGTCCTCCGTTTTACATCTGCTTTAATAATTTGCTTTCCAGATCAGATAATTCTTCACTGGAGTATTGGCGCTGCGGATAGCTGTTGTAGCTGCCGGCAGACTTTGTCATTGGTGCTGTCGGACGTGCAGAAGAATCTCCCTGGCTGTTTTGACGCGGATTCATCAGGGCGTGTGTCGTATCCAGTGCTTTGACCTCGACGAGTGTGCTTGCTCCTGCTTTATGCCAGCTTTCCAAAATGCGGTCGGCATATTTGAAATCCGGCTTGTTGATATTCATAATGGTGCGGTTGCAGGCTTCTTCGATGAGCTCGGTACTTATTTTCCAGGAGCTCCATTTACGGATAAAGTCACGTTCCGGACCGATAGGCATACGGCCAAGGGAAAATACTTTGTTAACCGCATTAAAGCAGGTGTCGTACAGGATACTGTATTCCTGAGCCTTTGCTACGGTATCGATGCCTTCCTGATGCCAGGAAATGGCAACCTTTTCTATGTATTCACACTTTTTCTTGTTTTTACCGACGCAGTATTCATACAAATGAAGAATTAAGTCGGAGGAGAAGTGGAGCTTGTCATAAAGGTAAGCAACCAGATTGATGTCCTGTGGGGTGAGCAGACGCTCTAAATATACTTCGATGACATTTAGTACCATGGTAACATCATTGCTGCTGCGGATAACCTCTAACTGCTCTTCGGTATAGAGAGGACGCTTGTACGGGTCTTCTGCAGCAGGCTGTGCTTCCGGCCGGTTTTCCCTGCGGTATTTTTCGATGGAAATAACGGTGCCGTTTTGCAGTTCTGCTTCTTTTGGAAGGGCTGTATCTACGTTTAAGTCAAGCAGGGTAATGCCGGTGAGGCTGTCCGATTCCATGGAAAGGGAAACCACGTTGTTTTTTTCCCAATAAGAAAGGGCACGTATGATATCCTTTTCTGTTTCGTCCAGAGCATCTGCTGCCGTGGAGAGAGTGAAAGGCATTGCTGTGCCGGAAAGACAGCGGAGTAAGTATAAGTAAACCTTAACGTAAGCACCATTGGCCGTTGGCATGTAGCGGTCAATAAAAAGATTTGGCACCACAGTGGCGCTGAATTTACGTTCGGTGTTGATTGAAATAGTGTTCATAGTTTCTGCTCCCATTCATAAAGTGCGTCTGATAAGACACAAAGAGCGTCACTTGTTTGACGCGAGAATGAGTATAACACATTTCAAAGAATTCTGAAATAGGTGGAAAGTTGTACCTATTTCGTAGAACGGTTTTGTGGATAATGTGGATAACTTTGTGGAAATGTTTCAAATCACAATGTCAGTTTTTGGCAAAAGTGATATTTTAAGGGTTCTACCAATGTCTAATTTTACAAAAAAACAAAAATTTGCGAAAAAGTAATCCACAGCTTAGTTTTCAACATAAATGTGGATAAGCTGTGGATACTGTGGATAATTTATTGGCCGAGCAGGTTTTCGCCCACTTTTACGATATCTCCGGCGCCCATAGTTATTAACAAATCGCCATCGGTACAAAATTGTAATAAAAAATTTTCAATTTCGTCGAATGTCTCAAAACAGTAAACTTCTTTACCTTTTTTTGAAATTTCATCGGCGAGCGTCTGAGAGGAAATTCCCAAGGTGTCGGTTTCTCTTGCGGCATAAATTTTTGCAAGCACAACTACATCGGAAAGAGACAGGCTCTCTGCAAATTCCGGAAGCAGTGCTTTGGTACGGGTGTAAGTATGCGGCTGAAATACGGTAATTGTACGGCTCTGTCCGCAATTTGCCGAGGAAGTCAGCGTTGCCCGAATTTCGGTTGGATGGTGGGCATAATCGTCATAGATACGGACGCCGCCTAAGGTACCCTTATATTCAAAGCGGCGTCGGGTGCCGGAAAAACCCGGAAGTGCGTTTTGTACAGTTTCCATGGAAACACCGTATTTTAATGCAAGGGCAATGGCCGGCAGGGCGTTAGATACGTTGTGGCGGCCAATAAGTCCTAAATTTACTCTGCCAAGGAATTTGCCTTCTGCAATAAAATCGAAGGAACCGCAACCGTTTTTGTCATAAGCGACATTGGCTGCTGCATAAGTATAAGAAGCGGACAGGTTGTTAAGGTCAGTGGTGCCTTCTATAATTCCGTAGCTGGCGATTTCACAGCCTGCACCGGCAAATAAAGTGTGGAAATCTTCAATTTCTGCGTTGACGTAAGCAGTACCGCCCTTTGGCACCAGGGATACATACTTGGCAAAGGAGGTGCGGATTTCCTCAAGGTCCTTAAAAAAGTCCAGATGATCTTCTTCAATGTTCAATATAATAACGTCTGTCGGATATAAGGATAAGAAGGTATTGGTGTATTCGCAGGCTTCTGCCACAAAATAATCAGAACCGCCGATGCGTAAGTTACCGCCGATTAAGTCGAGCACACCACCTACGGTAATGGTAGGGTCCAGTTCTCCTGCCAGTAAAAGTACAGAGAGGATGGAGGTTGTGGTTGTTTTGCCATGGGTTCCTGCGATGCCGACGGAATGAGGGTATTGCTTCATAATCTGGCCAAGCAGGATAGAACGTGGCATCAGAGGTATACCAAGTGCTTTTGCTGCGCAGAATTCCTCGTTGTCTTCCTGAACGGCTGCAGTATAAACTACCAGGTCGATTGCCTTTGTAATGTTTGCGGCATGCTGACCGATAGCAATGCGGATACCGAGAGTCTCCAGTTCTCTTGTCAGGTCATTTTCGTGCCAGTCAGAGCCGGAAATGGTGAAGCCACGGGTGGCCAGCAGTCTTGCCAGAGCACTCATACTGATACCGCCGATACCGATAAAATGAATATGAATCGGTTTGTTAAAATCAATCTGATACATAGGAGTCACTTCCTTATATAATGTAGTGGGTATTTACCCGTTAGAAACAGTATAATCCATTTTTTCAAAAATGAAAAGCTTCTTTATTAAAATATAGGCGCCGGAGTTTTGTTGCGCAACTAGTTTTTAGAAAATATGAGATTCTTTGGTAAAAATGAATAAAAATAATAAATTTTCGAAAAGAATTTTGTAAAAAATATTCACAATGACGAAAAAAAGTGTTATAATCATTTTATAAAACAATAATACAGCGTAAAACGCTTTGAAGAATGGAGGATAATCGTGATTAAAAAAGAAATGATTGCCATGCTGTTAGCAGGTGGACAGGGCTCGCGTCTTGGTGTGTTAACATCTTCGATTGCGAAACCGGCAGTAACATTTGGCGGAAAGTATCGTATTATTGACTTCCCGCTTAGCAATTGTATCAATTCCGGTGTAGACACCGTAGGTGTTCTTACTCAGTATCAACCACTTAGATTAAACACTCATATCGGTATCGGTATTCCGTGGGATTTAGATCGTAACGTAGGCGGTGTGTCTGTTCTTCCGCCATATGAGAAGAGCACAAACAGTGAATGGTATACCGGTACGGCTAATGCTATTTACCAGAACTTAAAGTATATGGAGCAGTTTAATCCGGAGTACGTTCTGATTCTTGGCGGTGACCATATTTATAAGATGGATTATGAGGTAATGTTAGACTTCCATAAGGCTAACAAGGCAGACATCACTATGGCTACCATACCGGTTCCTATGGAAGAAGCTCACCGTTTCGGTATCGTAATTACAGATGATTCCAGAAGAATTGTTGACTTCGAGGAGAAGCCAAAGAATCCTCGCAGCAATTTGGCTTCCATGGGTATTTATATTTTTACATGGAAGGTATTAAGAGAGGCTCTGATTACTCTTTCCGAACAGCCTGGCTGTGACTTTGGTAAACATATTATTCCATATTGCCATAAGAGAGGCGACAGAGTATTCGCGTATGAATTTAATGGTTACTGGAAAGATGTTGGTACATTATCTTCCTATTGGGAATCCAATATGGAGCTTATTGACCTCATTCCTGAATTCAATTTATATGAGGAATTCTGGAAGGTATACACAAAGGCAGATGTGATTCCACCACAGTATATTGCAGCAGACGCAGTTGTAGAACGTTCTATCATCGGTGAAGGCGCAGAAATTTATGGTGAGGTTCACAATTCTATCATCGGACCGGGTGTAGTAATTTCCGAGGGTGCGGTAGTCCGTGATTCCATTATCATGAAGGGCACGGAGGTTGGACATGACACAAAGATTGATAAGGCAATTATCGCAGAAAATTGTGTTATTGGTTGGGAATGTGAGCTTGGTATCGGTGAGGAAGTACCAAATGAATGGAAGCCTGACATTTATAACGGCGGTTTAGTAACTATCGGTGAAAATTCCATTATTCCAAACAGAGTGCGCATCGGTAAGAATGTAGCTATTTCCGGCGGTACACATATGGATGACTATCCACACGGAATGTTGGAATCCGGTCAGAATATTATTAAGGTAGGTGATGGCAGATGAGAGCAATCGGTATTATTTTAGCAGGTGGTAATAATTTAAAGATGCAGGAGCTTTCCAATAAGCGTGCCATCGCGGCTATGCCTGTGGCAGGAAGCTACCGTGCCATCGACTTTGCACTGAGCAGCATGTCCAACTCCCATGTTCAGAAGGTGGCAGTGCTTACTCAGTTCAATTCCCGTTCCTTAAACGAGCATTTAAGCTCCTCTAAGTGGTGGGATTTCGGTAGAAAGCAGGGAGGCCTGTTTGTATTCACACCAACCGTAACCAAGGATAACGGTTTCTGGTATCGCGGTACTGCAGATGCTATCGCAGAGAACCTTCATTATTTGAAGAACAGCCATGAACCATATGTAGTTATCGCACCCGGTGACTGTGTATACAAATTAGATTACAACAAGGTATTAGAGCATCACGTAGAAAAGAAGGCTGACATTACTGTGGTTACCAAGGTGCTGGATCCGGAAGAGGATGCAACACGTTTTGGTGTAGTTGCAGTAGATGAGGACGGCAGAATCACAGAGTTTGAAGAAAAGCCTCTGGTTTCCAAGTCCAACACTATTTCTACGGGTATTTACATCATCCGTAGAAGACTTTTAATTGAGCTTATCGAAGAAGCAGAAAGAGAAGAGCGCCATGATTTTGTAAAGGACATCCTGATTCGTTATAAGGAGAACAAGAGAATCTGTGCTTACGAAATGGAGGATTACTGGAGCAATATTTCCACAGTGGATGCTTACTACAGCACAAACATGGACTTCCTTGAC
>JAZSEW010000095.1:0-4176 GCA_045531895.1 Lachnospiraceae bacterium | reverse complement strand
TGGAACTGGTGCGGAAGTTCGGTTTTTCATTCCTAAAAAATAGCCGACACCTACTAAAATAAGTAATGTGGAAATTACACCGATGATTGCAAATATGGTTATGAGTGCTTTTTTCATCTTTGGTTATCCTCCTTGATTTCTATGGTTATTATACCTTTTCTTATTACTTATAACAACAAATTTTCCAAAGTTCACAAAACTATTTTGAGAACAAATTTGAGAACAAATCATAGATGAGGTGCTGAAACCCCTTTCTTTAAGCACTTTTTTACCCCCTAATCGGGTTCGATTCCCGCTGGGAGCATTTATCATCCTAACATAATGGAGTGGTCTCATATTTTATGAAACCACTCCTCTTTTTACGCAAAAATTACAAAATATAAAATGCACGCATTTGCGATGCCGATCACACTACCGGCAAGTACCTGCAACGGTGTATGACCCACAAATTCTTTCAGCTTTGTCTCCGGCAAATCCTTTTTTGTCAAAGCCTCTAAAAGCTCCATCATCTCAATAATTACCACCGCCTGCTTTCCGGTTTCCCGGCGTACACCCATGGCATCATGACATACGATAATAGCAAGAATTGCAGCAATGGCAAACTCGAAGCTCCCAAGACCACAGGCAAGACCACTCATGGTTGCCACAGAAGTTACCGTAGCAGAATGACCGCTTGGCATACCTCCGTCACCGAACAGACGCTCCCATTCTAATTTTTTGTAAACTGCCGCATGAATAAACACTTTTAACACCTGTGCTACTGCCCAGGATGAAACACCTACAATCAAAAACTGATTGGATATTAAATCAACAAGCCAATCCATAGTTATCCCCTTATTTTGTCCTTTTTTTATTCTTTCCTATCATAACATCTTTTATAAAAAAAAGAAACAAAAAATTCGACAAGATTACAGGTTATGACAATTTTTAATTTTGTTCCGAAGATTTTTTATACCAGATAACCGCAAATATAATACCAGCTACCAGCATAATCAGACCAATTATAATCATAAAGGTTGCCAGTATGGACACCGGATTATTCTGTATCATGCCATTCATTGCATCCATACCGGAACTAAACATATCACCACCGAACGAATAAATTCCTTCTATATTTCCCGTACTATTAAAAATTTCTGCCAGTTTTGCACTTTCGGATGCACTAAGCTGATTTCCATTCTCATCATAGAAGGTTACTGCGTTTCCTCCAAAGCCACCAAAGCCGGACATCATGCTGTTTGCCGCGTTATTAAACCCATTCACCATACTGTTTACAATTACTTTTGCAATCATTCCAATACCGGCAAGACCACCACCGGAAATGGCAATATACACACCGGCAATCCATCCAAATCGTCGGACCAGTTTTCCCAAAACTCCCGGAACCGCATCCATCCAGTTATCCGCTACTTTTTCAAATCTCTCTGTCCCGGTGCTATCATCCGCTTTCCATTCAACAGATTCCTTATAGTAATTTGTTTTAAATTCAGGTTCTTCTTCCGGCTCTTCCTCCGACAGCAGCCAGTCCGTTGTCACATCAAAGGTCTTTGCCAAAGAAACCAGTTTTCCGATTTCCGGCACTGCATCTCCGGTTTCCCACTTGCTGACCGCCTGTCTGGACACTCCCAACTCCTCTGCCAGTGCCTCCTGGGATAAGCCTGCCTTTTTCCTGCAATAAAATATTTTTTCATTTAATTTCATATTTGTTTTTCTCCCTTCCGGCGATACCGGATTACTTATCGGCTCGCCTGTGCCTTTACTATACAAAACCGCACAAAAAATTACTACCAAGTCCGGCTTGAACTTTCGCAACTAATGGTTGCAAACCGCATAAATAAAGGATTTTCAACCTTCTTTTATTTTTCTGTTTTCAAACCTTCCGCTAACATTGCCGCCCATTCTTCCAAAGAAAAGTATGCTTCTTCTCCTCCGGTATACTCATGAAAATAACCATGTATTACTTTTTTTCCATGGCGAAGCAATACCGTTTCCATATGAATATTGTCCATATATGCCACTGCATAGTCAATTTCCAAATCAAGTTCCCGCAGAAATTTAAAATCTTTCTTTTGATCCTTGCGGTAGTAATCCGCCGCCACAAGCTCTGCCAGCCACTCCCAACGAAGCTCATGGTAATCTACATCCCACACTCCGGACACCGATTTATCTTTAGAAACCTGCACCGTGGCATATTCCTCCCAGATAAAATTTTCCGGTGCCAGTATATCCGACCACTCCGTCACTGTATTCACATAACCCATGTTTTCAATTTCATACGGTTGCCCCGGTGCAATATCTGCCATTGTGGCAAACGGAGGATTTCCGGTGTATTCCTCTAACGGAACATCTTCCTCAAACAGTACTGTGCGTCCTAAATTTGCCAGTACAATGCAGCCCCAAATACAGCAAAGTACAATTGTTAAAAGAATTCTTACCGGGTACCACCAGGCACACTTTTTCCAGTCTTTTTCCCGATTTAACTGTTCCCCTGCCTTCAGCTTTTTTCGAAGCTTTGTGTAATATACCAGCTTGCGGACAGAACTAAAAAGAAACCATAAAATCAAAGCACCGCTGAACAAATAAAACCAGCTTTTCATGTAAAGCATCGGCAAAACAACAACTCCTCTGCCTCTTACCAGAGGATACAACAGCATCCAGAAAATACACTGAAAAACAGAATAGTACTGCCGCTTCTGTACCATTTTCATTGTCAGTGCCTGAACCTCCGGGTCTGAATTTAATTCTCTCACGTTTTCATGCAAAGAACGGTAAGCAAAAAAGTCACCACACTTCGCCACATACTCCCAGCCCAGTGCCTTACTAAGTTCCACTTCTTCCTCTTCCGGCACATATTCCTCCGAAAGCCATCCGCTTCTATTCTTACTTGCCTGCAGACGATACTTAATCTTTTGCGGAGTGTCCTTGTGAAAAAATCCAAGTCCAAAGCCGACACCATCCACTGTCAAAAACAGCCCCTGCTCTGCCATATCCTCCAACCAGCTTTCTATACCCTCCACATCATAATCCGGGCATGGCATCAGACGATAATACGTTTTCTTCTCCTCATTATCTCCACTCATCCAATTCACCTCTCTCAAAAGCAGCCGCCTTTGCATCTTCCACACACTGTTTCAAACGCTTCACCTCTTCGGTGTAAGCCTTACGTCCCTTTTCCGTAATTTCATAGGTACGCTTTCTGCCTTCCACCTGAATTTCCTCAATATACTTTTCCTTTTCAAATTTACCAAGAATGGTATACAATGTTGCCGGACCAATTAAAATTCGCCCCCCTGTGCGCTCTTCAATAAATTCTGCCACATCAATACCGCACATAGCATCCTTACAAAATGCCATCAGCACATAGAACATCGTTTCTGTCAATAATTCCATAGATTTTTTTGGCATACTATTCCCACCCTTCAATATCATTACACGATATCATTTAACGATATTATAATATATACTAAAACATCCGTCAATAGTTCTATGAATATTCCTTTATTTTTAATGTTACTCTAATGAACACTAGCAGAAAGTCTGTTATAATGATTTTATTACCAAGAAAAGGAGACTAACAAAATATGAAACTTCACTTAAAACCGGTTACATGCATTGTATGCCTTGTCATCGCTATTTCCTTTGTTGCATGTGCCGCTGACGAACCTTTCATCACAATCAATAACGGTGTTATCGAAACAAACGGCGTTATCCCTGAAAAATCTGACCTGATGGAAAACCTGAAAGATGCCGGATATGCCCTTACAGAACACACTTCCATGGAAGGCTCTGACCTGACTATCGACCGTATCTTTGCCGAAAAAGGCAGCAAGTTTATTGATATTACCTTCTGTGCCTCTGAAGAAGAAGCAAAAGCTTTGTTTGGCGCTTACTGCGATATGTATGAAGCCGATGACGATTACTATATCCTTGCCCAAAACTTAAACTATGTCTACTGCGTCAGCGATAAAAAAACCTTTTCTACCGCAGGCTTTAAATCTACTTCTAATATCGGTACACAGTATATAAACTAACAAACCATACTTAACTTACACCTTATGTTATGGTATAACAACCTATAGTCACCTACTAACTGCGTCAGCACTGGCTGCGGAAACAAATTTATATTGAATTCTAAGCTTATTTACAGCATAAAAAGGCGGTTGCAGCAAATCAGTT
>JAZSEW010000103.1:0-21956 GCA_045531895.1 Lachnospiraceae bacterium | reverse complement strand
TACAATATCGGGCAAGGAGAGCGGATGGAGAATATGATGTCTGTTCAGGATTGGGTATCGTGATTAAGGATGAGAGTGGTCAGCCGGAGTACTTTGGAGGTGTAATCCGTAATCACAGACAACAGAGTCATACTGATACTTTGACGGGATTGCGTAACCAGTATAGCTTTTTCGAGGAAATTTCAAGATGTATTCAAAACAGAAATGATGTGAGAATAGCTGTTTTGGGTATTAGTAAGCTTGCAGAGATTAATGCAGTGTACGGATATGGTTTGGGGAATATTGTGTTGCAACGCTTTGGAAGGTATCTTATGGAGCATGTGTCTGACCGGAGCAATACATACCGCCTTGATGGTTCTAAATTTGCTGTGATTACAGAAAACCAGTCATTTGAAGAGTTGAAAAATACATATGAAAGGATTAGAGCTTATTTTCGTGAGGGACTGGATATTGACGGAACATTTGTTGCACTGGAGCTAAATGCAGCAACGTTTGTGCTGGATGATTATGATGCGGATGAGCAGACTGTTTATGCATGTCTCAATTTTGCTTATGCAGAATCAAAGAACTCTAAACATGGGGATTTGGTGGAGTTTCAGAATAAACTGAGAACTGATGAACGGCTAAGAATCGAAAGACTTCATGTAATCAGGAATTCCATTACCCAGGGATACAAGGGATTTTATCTTTTGTATCAGCCGGTTGTGGATGCGGATACAGAAGAATTGATTGGTGCGGAGGCTTTACTTCGTTGGCAAAATGAAGAGTATGGAGTGGTTCCGCCGGATGCGTTTATTTCGTTGCTGGAAAGCGATCCTCTATTCCCGGAGTTGGGAGAATGGATTCTTAGGACGGCTCTTGAAGATGCAAAGAAAATTTTGCGTAAGAAACCGGATTTTGTGGTAAATGTGAATCTGTCTTATGTGCAATTGGAGCAGGCTGATTTTACGGATAAAGTTTGGAGCATATTGAAAATTACCGGATTTCCGGCGGATCATTTGTGCTTCGAAATAACGGAGCGCTGTAGGTTGCTTGACGAGAATTTGTTGAAAAATATCATAATCACGCTTCGGGCAGGTGGAGTACGTATAGCGCTGGATGATTTCGGAACCGGCTATTCATCCATCGGTTTGATGAAGAACTTGCCTTTTGATACAATTAAGATTGATAGGAGCTTTGTACAAAAAATAGAAGAGGACGACAAAGAAAGAAGATTGGTCAACAACTTAGCAGATGCTGCCAATATTTTTGAAGCAAAGGTGTGTGTGGAAGGTATCGAAACCCCCGGAATGCGTGACATACTCAGGGAATATGGGATACATAGCTTCCAAGGCTATTATTACTCAAAGCCTATTGAGAAGGAAGAAGTAATTGCGAAATATTGTGTATAGAAGTATCGTGCATGTGGATTGCGCAGATAAAAGGGCTATCTTCCCCCGGAGATTGATTGGCCACTATTGAACGACTCACAGGCAGCGTTGAACAATAAGTAGGGTTAAGAAAAAACTATTTAAAAAACTTAGTATTTATGCCCCTTAGAGCCACTCTGAACTGCTTCCGAGGCCGTTTCAAGTTTTGTGTAAACTCAAAAAACTGACATAAGATATGTTGATAGTTACTTAAGGGCAGAGCCTGTCTTTCGGGTTCTGCCCTTATCTGCATTATACATGGATTTTTTTGCATGTCAATAAAGACCTGCTATTTCAGGCCATTCTTTACAGATTTCGTCCTTCTAAGCGTTCCTCAAAGTAGATTTCTAACTGGGAATGAATCTGGCTCCAGTCCTGACGGTGACCGCTCCATTTTTTCGTAATGTCCATTGTTGCAAGATACAGCATTTTTAAGAGACTGTCATCCGATGGAAAAACAGACTTGCTTTTTGTTACTTTCCGGAGCTGGCGGTTGAATCCCTCGATGGCATTGGTCGTATAGATGAGCCTCCGGACAGCCTCAGGGTACTTAAAATACGTTGACAGAGTTGCCCAGTTATCATGCCAGGACTTATATATCTTTGGATATTTGGTATCCCACTTTTCACTGAACATTTCCAGTTCGCTAAGTGCGATTTCTTCCGTTGGTGCTGCATATACTTTTTTTAAATCAGCCATAAGATTTTTGATATCTTTGTATGATACAAATCTGGTTGAATTACGTATCTGGTGAATGATGCACTGTTGGATCTCCGTCTGTGGATACACGGCTTCGATTGCCTGTGGAAAACCAGTAAGACCATCCACGCATGCAATCAGGATATCTTCCACGCCACGGTTCTTTAACCCGTTCATAATGGAGAGCCAGAATTTCGCACTTTCATTTTCTCCCACATACATGCCGAGGACATTCTTTTTGCCATTCATGTCAATGCCTATAGCTATGTAAACAGCACGCTTTACAATCCGTCCTTCGCTTCGGACATGATAATGAATTGCATCCATAAACACAACTGCATAGATTTCTGCAAGAGGGCGTTCCTGCCATTCCCTGACGATAGGAAGTATCTTGTCTGTAATACGGCTGATGGTGCTGTCTGAGATATCCATGTCATAAAGTTCCTTCATGTGACTCTCAATGTCTCCGGTAGTCATTCCCTTGGCATACATGGACAAAATCTTTTCTTCCATGTCCTGGGTAACGGTGTTCTGGTATTTTTTGATGAGCTGTGGCTCAAACTCGCCGTTCCGGTTTCGCGGAATGGAGATATTCATATCACCATAACTGGTATGCATGGTCTTTTTGGAATGTCCGTTACGACTGTTGTCTGTATCTTTGCTACGGTAATCGTACTTGGAGTAGCCAAGCTCTTCGTCAAGTTCCTCATCAAGGGCACCTTCCAGAAGTACTGACATCATGTCACGCATAACAGAGTTTACATCCGCTCCGTTTTTGATGCTGATATCATTATTTTTCAGATAGTCACGCATCATTTCTCTCATTGCTGCTTTTTGTGGGCTGTCATTTTTTCTTCTTGCCATAATAAAACCTCCAAACTGGGTAATTATATCTTACACCAGTTTGAAGGTTTACACAAACTTTGGGACACTCCCTAAAAAATCACTTACCCGTTTATTATTCGCCTTTTTATACTCGGTGGGAGTCATTCCTGTGTATTTCTTAAATAGGCGACTGAAATATAGTGCATTTTCATAGCCTACAGCATCGGATATTTCACTTATGCTTTTGTTTGTATTTTCAAGATATCCTTTGGCAGCATTTATTCTTAAAGAAACGATATATTGCATTGGTGGAATGTTCATTACTTCCTTAAAGCTATGTATAAACCAGTTGACACTCATCAGATGTTCCGATGCGTATTGCTCTATTGATATCGGTTTATTGAAGTTTTCATTAAAATAGTGAATCGCGCGTTCTATGTCACTTATAGTTTCATTTTTTATTTGCCTGCCTTCTTTAATGTATCGATTGATTGTTAAAAAGATGTGGTGAATAAACAGTTTGTTTACGTCTTCATAGTTTGCACGTTGTAACTGAAGCTCTCGAATAATCTGATTATAAATCCATGGATAATCAGGCGATACACCGGTGAAGAATACGTTTTCGTTTTTAGGTAACTCATAGCTGTCTAAATATTGCTCTACCTTCCAACCGGTAAAATGCACCCAATAAACCTCCGTTTTATGCTTCGCATAGTAATAATAAACCTGGGGTTCTTTCGGTCGGAAAAGCACCATATGTCCTTTTTCAACAATGGTGGGTGTTTTGCTTCCCTTAAAATAGAAATATCCTTTGCCAGCTGCAATATATAGCAGCTGATAATCGTTTCTGCCTTCAGGATGCGGTGTTTCGATAACCGGGGTGGTGTGGACACGATAATACCCGCAGTTGTTTATCTTTATGGGTACAGTTAAGTCTTCTATATTTGGATTTTTTTCGTCTACGTACGCGACATTTATATACAAATTCATCCCTCCATAAGTGATTATGTATATATTGTAGCGCATAATGAGCAGTTTTTCAATGGCATGAAAGTGATTTTGTGCATATTTAGAGCAATTTTATTTATTGCGGCTGATAGTGCTATTGTCTATAATAAAGGTACAAAATAAAACTACGAGCGGAAAAAATTTAGAAAAGGAGCACAACTATGGAACAGAAAAAGTATTTAAAATGGTACAACAAAATCGGATACGGATCCGGGGACATTGCAGGAAATGTGGTATATGCATTCCTGACCTTCTTTGTTATGATGTATTTGACCGATACAATTGGTCTCAACCCTGGCATCGTCGGCACCTTAATGGCAGTTGCCAAGATTTTCGATGGCATCTCAGATGTCCTTTTTGGTTCTCTTATTGATAAGACAAAAACAAAGATGGGTAAGGCTCGTCCTTGGATGCTGTTTCCTTATCTGGGTTGTGGTGTATGCTTGTATGCGGTATTTGCCATCCCTGCTTCATGGGGAAAGGTTGCTCAGTACGTCTTCTTCTTCATCTTCTATGTGATGTTGAATGCTGTTTTTTACACCGCAAATAATATTGCTTACTCTGCGTTGACTGCTCTCATTACCAAAAATGAGGGCGAACGAGTTCAGTTGGGCTCGCTCCGCTTTGTCTTTGCGTTTACCACTAGTACTATCATTCAGGCTGTTACATTTGATTTGGTTGAGCATTTTGGCAATACTGCTGAGGCATGGAGAATTGTAGCACTCATTTATGTTGTTATCGGTATTATCTCAAACACGGTGGCTGTTCTGTCTATGAAGGAGTTGCCTGAAGATGAAAATGAAACTAAGAAGGAAAACGTGGCTCCTGCAGAAAAATACTCTCTGCGTCAAGCTGCCGGTCTGCTTATTAAGAATAAGTTCTATTTGCTGATTCTGGGCGTTTATCTACTAACCCAGTTGTATACTGCTTTTACCGGTGTTGGTACATATTATATGACTTACGTTTTAGGCGATGCGGATTTAATGGGCAGATTTGCTACCGCATTAAACGTCCCAATGATTATTGGTCTTTTGCTTGTGCCCGTACTTGTGGCAAAGTTTGGTGGTATGTACAAACTTAACTACCGTGGTTACGCTTTAGCTACCATCGCAAGAATTCTTGTAATTGTAGCAGCTTACGTGGGTAACGTTTCCATGATGTTAGTTTTTACTGCAATCGCTTCTTTAGGTATGTGTCCATTGCAGGGTGATTTAAATGCAGTTATCGCTGCTGCATCTGACTATACCTATTTGACAACCGGCAAACGTGTGGATGGCACTATGTACTCTTGTACTTCTTTAGGTGTTAAACTTGGCGGCGGACTGGGTACCGCAATCTCTGGCTGGTTATTGGCTGCTGCCGGGTTCATTGAGGGTGGTGTGGCGGTTCAACCTGAATCCGTTCTCTCTATGCTGAACGTTATGTATCTGTGGTTGCCGGCCATCTTCTGCGCGCTGGTTACGTTTCTCTTAACGAAATTGAATGTAGAAAAGGCAAATGCATTGCTCTTAAAAGAAAGGAGAGATTACAATGAAAGAGTTTGAAAAATTTGACAGAATAGGCACTATGCCTCATAGAAGTTATTATATTCCTTTTGCTGAAAAGGATACCGTGCGTACAAAGCACGGTATCCTGGACCGTACATCAAGCTCCAGATTCACCTCGCTTGATGGTGTATGGCAGATTAAGCAGCACGACCACGTAGAGGATTTTGATGTTAACGAAATGCTGGAATCATCTATTCCAGTACCTGCCTGTGTGCAGATGCATGGCTATGACCATATTCAGTATCTTAACATTCGATATCCATTCCCGGTTATGTTGCCGCATATTCCTTATGAGAATCCTTGCTGGCATTATCGTCGTACCTTTAACGTAAAAAAGCAGAAGGGGGAAAGATATTATATTAACTTCGAAGGTGTAGATAGTGCTTTTTACATCTATATTAACGGCGAGTTTAAGGGTTATTCCCAAATTTCTCACGCCACCAGTGAGTTTGACGTTACCGACCTTGTAGTAAACGGTGAAAATACGATCGATGTTCTTGTTCTTAAATGGTGTATTTCCACTTACCTTGAATGCCAGGATAAGTTCCGGTTCTCCGGTATTTTCAGAAATGTATATATGCTCACCCGTCCGGAAGGACATATTACTGATTATAAAATAGAAACCACTTATAGCGGTAAGGATGGCATGCTTACGTTTGTCAATGAAAGTGAAACGGATATAAAAATTGTGCTTGAGGATAATATCGTTATTGTTCCTGCTAAAATGAGGACGGAAATAATTGTACCTGACGTAAAACTTTGGACTGCTGAAGAACCTAATCTCTATACACTTGAACTTTATGCTAAGGGAGAAAAAATAATTGAAAGCATTGGCTTCCGTGTGGTTAGCATTGCTGGGAAGGTTTTCAAAATAAATGGTGAGCCTGTAAAACTAAAGGGTGTAAACCGTCACGATTTTCACTGTGAAACAGCTGCAACCGTTAGCCTTGAAGATATGGCAAAAGACATTCATTTAATGAAAGAGCTTAATGTGAATGCTGTTCGTACTTCGCATTATCCTAACAGTCCGGAATTCTATATGTTGTGTGACAAATTTGGTATTTATGTGATGGATGAGGCTGACCTTGAAATGCATGGTGCTTGTTGCCGTGACGGGCGGTATGATATTCCACTGTGGGAAGAATATGCGGAAAATGATTTCTTTACCCCAGGCATTACTGACAGGCACACCGCTCTTGTGGAAAGGGATAAAAATCGTCCAAGCGTTATTATTTGGTCGCTTGGTAACGAAAGTTCTTTTGGAAAGGCGTTCTTTAAAGGGGCAAACTATATTAAAAACAGAGATAAGACAAGACCTGTACATTATGAAGGTCTTCAAAATGCTGATCCAAAATATTACTATACGGAGCTTGTAGATATGGTTAGTATGATGTATCCTTCCTTCCAGACCATCAGGGAAAAGGTGTTGGACAATCCGGAAGAAAATCGACCGTTTGTTATGTGTGAATATACCCATGCTATGGGTAACAGCTGTGGTGATATTGCAGAATACTGGGACATGATTTACAACAACGAACAGATGATGGGCGCATTTGTTTGGGAGTGGGCTGACCACGGTATCAAGACCGATGACGGATTCCTCTATGGCGGTGACTTTAAAGAACCTGAACATGATGGTAACTTTTGTGCCGATGGGCTTTTGACCCCTGATAGAAAACTTAAATCCAATGCACTTGAAATGATGGCAGTTTATGGTGGAAAAACTAAATCAGAAGTTTGTTCCGTAGAGATTCCGGCCAGCACCTATAAATTTTCCTCCGCTATTGATATTGAAGTAAATGAGCATACAGGCGAGATTACCTCAATTAAAGCAGACGGCAACGAGGTTTTGAGTACACCGATTCACTTTAATATCACCCGTTACACAGATAACGATCGTGATCTGATTCCGCATTGGATAGGCAGATGTCATTTGGATGCATGCAAACCGCAAATTTTCTCTTGTGAGAAGACTAACAACAGCTATAAATTCAAAGGATGTCTTGCAGCCAATTGTTTAATGCCTGCGGCTGAGTTTGAACTTCTTTATGTGGTAACAGGCAATGTTCTTACCGCTACTATTGAGTATAAGCTTGCCGATTATGTGGAACGTTTCCCACGATTCGGTATTGAGTTTGGTGTAGAAAAGGCATATGGTAACTTCTCGTATGTGGGCTTTGGTCCTACCGAGAGCTATGTAGATAAGCATGTCGCTAGTGAGTATGGATACTATGTAAGCTCCGCTGAAGAAAACTATGATTATGAGTATATTCGTCCACAGGAGTCGGGTAGCCATCACGCTTGCAAATATATGGCGATAAAGAATCTGTTTAAAGTTACTGCTGAGCATCCATTCTCCTGTTCAGTGAACCCGTTTACTACAGAACAGCTTCGTGAGACGTTACATTCTTTTGAACTCACTGAAAACGACTTTGTAAATGTATGTATCGACCTTGCAATGCGCGGTGTCGGTTTTTATTCCTGTGGTCCGAATCTGCCGGATGAATATGAGATTCCGAAGAAGTTTAAAAATACGTTTACCTTTACATTTTGATAGATCAGACTCCGTATGCCACATAGGTGTCGTGCGGAGTCTGTTTAATTGTTAAAATCACCCGATCATCCCACGACGGTTAGAGTCGTTGCATTTTGAACGGAAGGCTGGATTTGTTTGATGTTTACAAATGAGCATTATGTGCCAGACCTATATGCGCAGAAATATACTCAATCTAAAAAGTATGCACAGAGCACAGGACAGAGTAAATATTAGAATGGTATAATTTCAGTAAAACAGTTTTTATTCGAAAGGAGAATAATATGCATAAAATACTTTTGAGAACTTTTGGAGGAATAATGGCGAGTGCTATTCTTACAAGCAGCGTATATTTTAGTGAAGCGGTAATTTCCATGGAAATGCCTGGTAAGATTATTGGAGCTGTTACAACAGCAGCGTTGCCAACAGAAGAAGTTACTCTTTATGTTGATAAGGACAAGTATTTTGCTTTAGAAACAGATGAAGCAATCAAGTGGATATCTTCTGATGAAAATATCTTGACCATTGATGATAATGGTCTTGCACATCCTCTTAAAGAAGGTGAAGTTACCATTACAGCAGCTTGTAACAGTTATATTAAGACTTTTAACGTAACTGTTACCACTTACAACAATGGTAAAGATGTAATCCATGAAACTACAACCAATGAAATTGGTTGGCTTCCAAACAATGGTGGTGAAACATGTTGGTTGGATGCAGATGTTGAAAAGGTAAAGAATAATATTAATACCCTTACAGACATGACTGCATACATCTTAGAAAGATGGATGTACTATGACCCATCATTCCACATTGTAGCAACTGAAAGTAAATGGACATGGGCAATGGATGCATCTGCTGTTATTGAAGCAGGTAAAGGTGTCTGCTGTGATATTGCAAATGTAGCACATTATGTTCTGAAAGATGATTTCGAACGTGCTGGCTTCGTTTATGAAACTGGTCGTTGGGGACATATTTACAACTGGTTCTATGAGGACGGTTGGTACTATGTCCATGACTACACAAATGAAATCAGTGACAGAGCATTTAGTTGTGATGCTATGTTTACAAGAGATAACAGAACATATTACCAGAATCAGACCAAGAAATTCAAGACTTGGGATGAGTTTATGGCAATGAGACTTGAAGACCCTTCTTATAAGAAAGATTACGACCAGAATATTATTGCTGTATTTGTAATCGATGCAACCGAGTTTGATGAATGTCCTCCAGTTTATCTTGACTATATGAGAGATAGTATTGATGGTTGGGTAGAAATGGGAAACATTCCTACAGTCGGATTCGAAGAAGGTTTAGATGTTAAAGAAATTTATAGAACAGGTACTTGGGAATTCGAATGCAAAATATTCAAATCCGAAGAATTACCATCAGATGTACCTTCTATTAATGAAGAATACAATCGACAGAGATGGATGTTCCAGTACTAATACTAATATTACATTGAAAAGAGTTTGTGAATTCGTGAGATTTACAATGTTAAGGGGTATATGAAAGCCTCAATGCCTTACCAGTGTAGCCCGACTTCACAGGCTGCTATTGCAGATAAGTAGTATATCATAAAATAGGAAAAGCAATATTGCCCACAAGGACCCTGTCTTTGTGGGCTTTTGTGGTTTGTGGAGTGAGCTTTTTAAAGGTTGGGGAATAAATCTCTTTCTGAGAAAAAAGATACTTTAGTAGTGCAATTTGGATAATATTACTGTATAATAAATAACAGTTATATTATTGCGGAAGATAATATGTGAATTCGGAGGTGTCAGGACTGATGAAAGATTACAGCTGTCAAAATAAGGCAGTGTGGCTTTTGGATGAAACAAGATGGTAGTCCAAGTGAACGGGTACGTAAGAATAAGGAAAATCCGAAAGGAATGTTAAGAAGATATGTAAACTATTTTGATGTTGTTTTCATGGAGGGTGGTGTGTTACACTATTTTCATGATATCGATGAATTTATGCAAATCATGTACAAATTGGAACAGAACACGATGAGCGAAATTATTAATGCTATTATCAAAAGCGGATTTAATATGGAAAAATTTGATGAACATCCGGCATGGACAAATAGTAATATACCGGGAGAATTTACTGTGGTGGCCAAAAGACAGTAAGTTCACTGAGAAAAATAATTTTTTATGGTGAAATGAAGATAATTTCATTGGAAATGGAGGTAATATGTACGATTTAAGACCTTTTATGAAAGAAATAAAGAAAATAGTAGATAAACATTATCTCGGGGAACCGGGAAAGTACAGCCAGTGGATAACGCAGAATGATAAAAACAGTCGTAACTTAGGTTCAACACCTTATGGCTGTGCTAATGCTGTTAATATTTTGTATACAGTAAATGAGCTTCCAAAGGATGCAAAAGAAAAAGAAGCATTTGTTAAGGTCTTGCAGGACTTCCAGAATAAAGAGAACGGTTTGTTTGAAAATCCGGGAAATTTTGCAACCCATACAACGGCCTTTGTTAGTGGGGCACTGAATCTTCTTGATGCAGAACCGCTTTATAAAGCAGTAGATTTTGAAAGATACAGTACAAGAGAAGGCTTGTATGAGTTCATGGAAAGTATTAACTGGGCAAAAGAGCCTTGGCTGGGGGCTCATCTTGGTGCGGGGATATATGCTTCCATGTTGCTTACCAATACGGTGGGAGATGAATGGGAGGATTACTATTTTAACTGGTTGGATGCTAATGCAGATGCCAAGACAGGTCTTTGGAAAAAAGAAGCTTTAGAGGGAGCTCCTGCCTTTCATTATCTTGCAAGTACCTTTCATTATGTATTTAACTATGAATATGCCAAGAGACCTCTTCCATATCCAAAAGAGCTTTTAGACACTTGCATAAAGGCATACTATGAAGGTGTATGTATTGATTTTTCAAAGGAAGTAGGCTGGCCGGATATTGATTATACCTATATGCTGTCAAGAGTTCAAAGACGTGCGGGTGTAAGCTTTAATGAAACTCAGAAGATTCTTAAGGAGATTGCCGACGGTCTTATAAGTCAATTGTTGGCAATGGATACAGAAACCTCAGAAACGCTTAATGATTTGAATACTTTGTTTGCTATTGTATGTGCCTTGGCTGTTTTACAGGATGCACTTCCGGGTTATATAAGAACCTCTAAACCGCTAAAATTAGTTTTAGATAAAAGACCTTTTTTGTAGAATTAGCAATGTACTGTCGTTACTGGCAGGCAAAAAGAACTGTGTTACTGTAGCCGGAGAGGAGAAAAAACGGTGAAAACAAAAGATAAACAAATTGGAAAAGTGCTGAATAGCATGTTTATATTGCTGTTATTGGGTGTGATTTTGTTTCTTACCATTGGAGAATTGGTTATGCCAAAGGAAAATCCAACCGGCATAGGAAAAAGTACATTGTTTGAATCACAATGGGAGCGGGTTTTTCCGGATGGCAGCAGAGAACAGATAGAACTTCCTGGAACTTGTGATGCGGCACGGGGAGAAACAGTACGAATAGAAACAACTCTGGCAGAAAATCAGCAGGATACCTGGATGTGTATGAGAGCGTCCCAACAGGATATGTATGTCTATGTCGGTGAGGAACTCAGAATGGAATATTGCACCAGGGATAGTCGCCTGTTTGGAAGAGATAGTGTCAGTGCATTTGTTTTTTTTGAGATAAAGGACGAGGATGCCGGAAAAGTTCTGGTGATAGAAACGGTCAGCAGATGTGAATATTCCGGGTTCCTGAATGAAATTTATGTTGGCGAGAAATTAGATATCGTCTATACACTGCTTGAGCAATGTGCGGTTGTTCTTATGGTGTCACTATGTATGCTTGTTTTAAGTACAATCACACTATTGGTGGCAGGTATACTGCGGATTGTCTATAAAGTAAAAATGGATATTGCTTATCTGGGACTGGGATTATTGCAGCTTTCTCTGGCGATGCTTTCGGAATCCAGAATTCGTCAGCTCTTTCTGCCAAATTCTTCTGTGGCATCGTATGTTGGATTTTTATTAACCATACTGATTCCATATCCATTTATGGTATATATATGCCGTTTGCAGAAAAAACGTTATGAGAAATTATACAAAGTACTTTCGTGGTTTGTAGCTGCCGATTTTTTTGCATCTGTTTTGTTGCAGGTGTTTGGAGTAGCTGACCTCGCGGATACATCCATTGTTGCTTATGGATGTATTGTTGTAATGATACTTATCATGGCAATTACAATTGTTTTAGATATAGTGAGAGGAAAACTGCAGGAATACGGAGAAGTTGCTATCGGTATTGTTGCCATGATTATTGTAACTGCATGGGAAGTCTACACTAATTTTGTGCCGGAGGTTGCGATTCATGGCGGAGTGCTATTGAGCTTTGGGTTACTTGTTTTGTTGGTTACTGCTATTTTTAAGACAGCAAGGGAGATGCTGGCAGTAGAAAAAGAAAAACAGATGGCAATTGCAGCCGGAAATGCAAAGACACAGTTCCTTGCTAATATGTCTCATGAAATCAGGACACCAATTAATACAATTATTGGTATGAATGAGATGATTTTACGGGAAGGGCAGGATGGTACTATACGGGAATATGCGCAAAATGTGGAAAATGCAAGTAATCTTTTATTGGGACTAATTAATGATATTCTGGACTTTTCTAAAATTGAAGCAGGAAAGCTGGATATTGTAGAAACGGAGTACTATTTGTCCAAAATATTGGCGGACATTGTAAAAGGAATTCAAATTAAGGCAGACAGTAAGAAACTTACATTAAATGTAAATATTGAAGAATCCTTACCTACAATATTAAAGGGAGATGAAATCCGTATCCGTCAGATTTTAAACAATCTGCTGTCGAATGCAGTCAAATATACAAAAGAAGGTTCTGTTACTTTTGCGGTAAAGGGTATTTATTCGCAGGATGAGTTTATGCTGCACTTATCGGTAGAGGATACAGGAATGGGAATAAAACCCGAGGATATGGAGAGGCTGTTTAGTAGTTTCCAACGCTTAGAAGAGCAAAAAAACCGGTATATTGAAGGAACCGGACTTGGTTTAAATATTACGAAGCGTTTAACGGAAATGATGGGTGGAAACATCGAAGTGACGAGTGAATATGGAAAAGGTTCCTGTTTTACTGTAAAGATTCCACAGCAGGTTATAGATGCAAGTCCATTGGGAAAACTGGATGAGGCATACCAGAGGGATTCATATGAGAGAGAGAATTTGGAATCAAGACTATATGCGCCTGCAGCCGAGATTTTAATTGTGGACGACAATGAGATGAATCTGTTAGTGGCAAAATCACTTTTAAAAAGAACGGGCATTCAGCTGACATTGGCACTGGGGGGAACAGAGTGCCTTGAATTATGCAGAAACCAAAAGTTTGATTTGATTTTTATGGATCATATGATGCCGGTCCCGGATGGTATTGAGACATTGCATCTTTTAAGAAAAGACGAGGTCAATCCGAACCGGAACACGGAGGTTATTGTGCTGACAGCAAATGCTATTTCCGGTATGGCTGAAATGTATAGGAAAGAAGGATTTACGGACTATCTTTCAAAGCCAATTGTGGCACAGCAACTGGAAGAAATGATTTGCAAATATCTGTCGGAAGAAAAGCAGGAGAAAAGGCCTGAGGAAAGACCGGAGAAACCATTGGAAGAAAAGCAGGTGGAAGGGAAAAAAACGGAGAAGAAAGAAACAGCAATGATTGATAAAAACGCAGGCCTTGGCTATTGTGATGGCGATGAAGAGATGTATCAGGAAATGGTACGTTCTTTCTGTGTGCAGGGTGAGAAATATGTTTCGGAGCTTGAAAAATATTTTTCAGAACGGGATTGGAAAAATTACAGAATTATTGTTCATTCTCTTAAAAGCACAGCCTTGGTCATTGGTGCAAACGATTTTTCGGAGCATGCTAAAAAACTGGAACTTGCAGCAAAGGAAAATCGGGAAACACTGCTTTTGGCAGAAGGAGAAAAGTTTTTAACAGAATATGTGGAACTTTTAAAGTTGTTGAAGGATATTTAGTAAAGTCATTATATGAAAGCTCACAGGCTGCTATGGCAGAGCGGTAGCGGAAAGACAGTGTTTTTTACTAATGTAGCGAATAATTTATAATAATATTCGGAGGTATTACGGATGCGACCTCCGTACCTTACGAGGAGTTAAACCGGAGGAACAACGAAAAACGATGCCCCTCCGGTAAATAACTATATTATGCTACATAATTCTTGTTATCATAAGATGAGCAGAAACCGATCTGGTCCCACCGGACCCGGAGGACAAATATTACATCCAGAATTTGGGGCATTACAATTATTCTGATGACATCTGTTGCAAGAATTATCATTATTATCAAAAAAATTGTTTCTGTTCATAACACATTTCCTTTCTAAAGAAATTGTACTATATCATATGTGAAATGACACGGTAAATGCTACTTTGACAAAATATGTGGGGAGGAGAAGTGGTGGACGAAATGCTTGGTATCTTAAGTGAACGTAATGCGCTCATCAGAAAAAAGGAATTGGAACAGCCACATACGGATTTTGTGGCAGAGGCTTTTGGTCTCTGTCTGTTTACCTATGAAAAACTCCTCTCTTTTCAAATTGAACTTCACTTTTTTCTGCTATATACTTAAATCAAGTGAAACACCGGTGGCACATAAAAATTCACTAAAATACTATGTTAAAAAGAGGAGAATGAAAATTTATGGAAAAACAATACACCATTAACGAAGTTGCAATAATGTCCGGCCTTACAACAAGAACCCTTAGAAATTATATGAAAATGAATATATTAAACGGAGAAATGGTAGAAGGTGTCTGGAAGTTCACCGAGGAAGATATTGCGGATTTTTTTCAAAATCCTTATGTGAAACCGAGCATTCAAGCCAAGAACAAGGCAATTGTATTCGATTTTCTGGCACAGAACGAGAAGCGTATCAGTGAAATGTGTACCATCCTTGATGTGTGTGTGGAGAAGGATGAAGCAGAAGAAATAGCGGCATTTTTTTGTAAAGAAGTAAATAAAAGAAATGCAGGAAACTTAAAATTTTCCTTCGAGAAGAATGGTTCCCATGTAAGAGTCATTTTAAAAGGTTATGAGGATGTTGTTATGGATATTTTAAATGCATATTATCCGTCGATCCGTCGAAACTAGAGGAAGTAAATGTTTTGATAAAGAATAGATAGATTTTTACAATTAAAAATAGATTTGTCTGATTGAAATTTACATATAAGTAGAGTAAAATGCCAGTGGATGTAAACACTGGCATTTTTTGATGATTTGGGGAGTCAAAAAATTCCTTTACATAGACCAAAGATAATAGAAATTCATTATTAAGGAGGATTTCATGGACACAAAGAAACACTCGAAAATGGCCTGGCTATGGGAGAACATGAAAGGTTACCGGGCAATTTATATTGTGGGAATTTTGGGAACTGTTGTTTATAATGTAATGCAGCTGACGGTTCCGTATTTTACGCAGCAGATTATTGATTTATTTCTGACAGGGGAAAATGCGGCGGAGAATATTGTAACCAAAAGAAATTTGTTCTTCCAGCTGGTACTTGCCATGGTGGCACTTACTTTTATTCGTACATTAATTGTATATCTGGTTTGTATGGATGTGGAGCATGTGTCTCAGAAGGTGCTGTTCCGTATCAGAACTCATCTGTTTGACAAAATTGAGCGGCAGGACATGCAGTTTTACAATACCTACCGTACCGGTGATTTGATGACACGTGTTACCGGTGACCTGGATGCAGTACGCCATATGATTGCCTGGGTTATCCGAAGCATTGTGGAGTCCTGCTCATTGTTAGTTGCAACAGCAGCATACTTTCTCTATATGGACTGGCGTCTGGCATTGGCAATTCTGGCAATTGCACCGTTTATTATGATTATCATTGTGCTGTTTCGTAATCAGGTGGCACCAAGACACAAGGCTCTGCGTGAGAAGCTATCCCAGTTGAACACGGCGGCACAGGAGAACATCTCCGGTAATCGTGTAGTAAAGGCGTTTGCAAGAGAAGAGTATGAAATTGGCAAGTTTGATAAATGCAGCGTGGAATTTTCTGCAACCAACAAGAAAACAGCACTGACCTGGATTACGTTCTTTCCGTATATCGAAACGTTTGCCAATCTGATGCCGGTTGTGCTTTTGGTTGTGGGTGGTCTTTTTATTATCAACGGTCAGATGACCATGGGTGAGTATGTGGCATTCTCAGGGCTTATCTGGGCGGTACAGAATCCGATGCGTATGCTTGGTAACATTATGAATGAGTTTCAGCGTTTCTCGGCAGCATCCGACAAGGTCATGGAAATTTATTATTCCGAGCCGAAAATTGTGGATAAGGAAGAAGCGGTTGACCTGCCAAACCGTTTTGCGGGAAAGGTGGAATTTAAGAATGTAAGCTTCCAGTATGAGGATGGTAACCTGCCGGTGCTTCATAATATTTCTTTTGTGGCAAATCCGGGTGAAACTGTGGCTATCATGGGCGAAACCGGTTGTGGTAAAACCTCCATGATTCAGTTGATACCTCGCTTTTATGAGCCAACAGAAGGTGAGGTTTTAGTAGATGGTATTAATGTAAATTCCATGAAGCTTACCCAGCTTCGTAAAAATATTGGTCTGGCTACCCAGGATGTACTGCTGTATTCCGATACTATTGATGGTAATATTGCCTATGGTGACAGTAGTCTTACAAAAGAAGAAGTAGAGAAATTTGCGAAGTATTCCGCGGCAGCTAAGTTTATTACCAGAATGCCGGAGGGCTATGATACCATTGTTGGTGAGCGTGGTGTGGGCTTGTCCGGTGGACAGAAGCAGAGAATTTCTCTGGCAAGAGCTCTGGCGGTTAAACCGGCCATTTTGATTCTGGACGACACTACTTCTGCGGTGGATATGGAAACTGAAAAGCAGATTCAGCACAGCTTAAAGGAACTGGATTTCCCTTGCACCAAGCTGATTATTGCCCAGCGAATTTCCACTACTAAGTTTGCGGATAAAATTCTGATTATTCAGGATGGAAGAATTACAGAAGAAGGTACTCATGATGAGCTGGTGGCAAAGAAAGGCTATTACTATAATCTGGTGCAGCTGCAGACCGGCGAAACATTGAAGGGAGGAGAAGAGTAATCATGGCTAGAAGAAATACATATCGTGAAGATGAAGTCTTAGAAACCCCATTTGATTATCATCACCTCCTGCGGGCATTTGTTTATATTAAAAAATATATGGGCAGGATGATTTTTGCCCTTGTGCTGAGTGCCGTTGGTGGTATTACCGGTCTGTTTGGTCCTGTTATCACTCAGACTGCTTTGGATGAAGCAATTCCTGATAAAGACGTGCAGCGTTTGCTTATGTTAGTGGCATTACTTTGCGGAACCTTTATTTTAAGTATTATTTTTACTACAATTCGTTCCAGAATTATGATTAACGTGAGCCAGAATATCATTTATGATATCCGCAAGGATATTTTTGCACATTTGCAGAAGCTGCCGTTTCAGTATTATGATGACAGACCGCATGGTAAGATTCTGATTCGTGTGGTAAACTACGTAAATTCCGTATCGGATATGTTGTCCAACGGTCTTATCAATGTAGTACTGGAAATCATGAATTTGATTTTTATTGTAGCTTTTATGTTTTTTGTGGATGTAAAGCTTTCTCTGGTGGTATTGATGGGAGTGCCGATTCTGGCGGTGTTCATGTTCTGGATTAAAAACCGTCAGCGTAGGGCATGGCAGCAGGTATCTAACAAAAACTCAAACTTAAACGCGTATCTGCAGGAGAACATTGTGGGTGCAAGAATTACACAGATGTTTGCAAGAGAAGAGGAAAATGCAGAGACCTTTGCAGAGCTTTCGGACCGTTGCAGAGGCTCATGGATGAAAGCGGTTATGTATAGTAATCTTGTATGGCCGGGCATTGACAATATTTCTGTATGGGTTAGAGCGGCAGTGTTTGTGGTTGGTCTCATTTTTATGGGACAGGGTCAGGTGAGTCTTGGTGTGATTGTTGCCATCACCTCTTATGCGGCACGGTTCTGGCAGCCGATTATGAACCTTGGAAATATCTTTAATAACTTTATCAACAATATCGCTTATTTAGAGCGTATTTTTGAAACACTGGATGAGCCTGTTACTGTGGATGATGCAAAAGATGCTACGGAAATGCCGGAAATCAAGGGCGATGTGGCCTTTGAAAACGTAACTTTTGCTTATGAAGAGGGTAAGGACGTATTAAAGAACGTTTCTTTCAATGTAAAAGCTGGTGAAAGCGTTGCTTTGGTGGGTCCTACCGGTGCCGGTAAGAGTACGATTGTTAATCTGATATCCCGTTTCTACAATGTGGGTCAGGGACGGGTGCTGATTGATGGTCAGGACATTTCCAAGGTAACACTGCATTCCCTGCGTTCCCAGATGGGCATTATGCTGCAGGACAGCTTTATCTTCTCTGGAACTATTGAGGATAACATCCGCTATGGTAAGCTGGATGCGACTACGGAGGAAATTATTACGGCCAGCAGGACGGTTTGTGCGGATGAGTTTATAAACCGTTTCCAGGATGGCTACCGGACGGAAGTGAAGGAGCGAGGTTCCCTGCTTTCTCAGGGACAAAAACAGCTCATTTCCTTTGCAAGAACACTGCTTTCCAATCCGGCTATCCTTGTGCTTGACGAGGCAACTTCCAGTATCGATGTGCAAACCGAGCGTGCATTGCAGCAGGGCTTAAATGCTATGTTAGAGGCAAGAACTTCATTTATTATCGCTCATCGTCTTTCCACTATTAAAAATTGTGACAAGATTATGTATATTGATCAGGGTGGAATTATGGAATGTGGAAGCCACGAGGAACTGATGGCAAAGAAGGGCTATTATTACAAGTTATATACCGCACAGATGGATGACATTGCGTAGAGAAGAGTCAAAAATAAAAAGTATGACAGAAAGGGCAGTCTGTTTTGGATTGCTCTTTCTATTTTTTTATCATTGTGTTAAAATATAAATAACTATTATGTACGGTTGGAAGGAAATTTTTATGAATTTTGTACCAGGGAATATAGAAGCTTATAAGGAAAGAAAAATACAGATTAAGAAACCGAAAACACTAATACAATGGGGGAAAATCTATTTTTTGTATCAGTCTGCTTTTCCTGCCTGTGAAAAAAAGCCCTTTTCCATGATTAATTCAATGCGGAAAAAGGGGCGAAGTGATGTCTGGTACTGTGAGGAATATGGAAAATTTGCCGGGATGGTCATTACAATTAATGGTCCGGACAAAGTTCTGCTTGATTATCTGGCAGTGGCAAAGAATCGCAGAGGACAGGGGATTGGTTCAAAAATCCTTAAGAAGATGCGGGAACAGTATGCAGGGAAGGGTGTATTTCTGGAAATAGAAATTGTAACGGAGAAAGCAGAAAACTACGAAGAACGTAAGCGGAGAAAGCAGTTTTATCTTTCCAATGGTATGACAGAGATGCATACCTTTGTGGAATTGTTTGGTGTGGATATGGAATTATTAGGCTTTGACTGCAATCTTACGTTTGAAGAGTATCATGAGTTTTACAGAGATAATTACAGTGAGTGGGCAGCTGAACATGTAAAGAAAGGAACGAAAGAGGTGTAGTATGAGTAAATCAAAGGATGAAAGAATAAGGAAACTTAAGAAAAAACGTATCTGGCCGTCGATACTTGGTCTGGTGTTGATTTTGTGTCTGTTTTTAATTATTATGGTAACGTCATTGGCAGTATCCGGTCTGGATATTGTACAGCGAAAACTATCGGAAAGCAGTAGCCGTTCCAGAAAAGTTGCAGAACTGTTTGCAGACTATACTGCGGAAAACAGAGAAGAGATTGAGCACACGGCCCTGTCTCATATTGAGGTGCTGGAAGAGATGGAAGCGGTTGCAGTGGCAGATGATAAGAAGCAGCCGATTTGGTCCAGCAGCGGGGAATATCCAAGTAAGAATGAGATAGCCGGAATGGAATTTATAACGATGCTTTCAGACACAGACCTTCTTGTGATTCCTTCAGATGGTAATGAGGAGCAGGTGTTTGAAATTACGGAAGATAAGATTATGGTCAATGGCGATGTCCTGAAACAGGTATTTTTTACGAAAGAAGTGGACTTGAGTGCGCCGTTTACTCACATTAAACTGTGGTTTGTAATTCCGGTAGATGGTCTGGAAGTTATGGTTTTAAACAATATTCCGGTGTATTTTCATGATTTCCTCATGATGATAGTCAGTATTTTATTGTGTTCATTACTGGTTTGCATTTTTGTGTTGTATTACGTGATTTCGATAATCAGTATGGTATCCAGTGTGCGTAAAACAACTAAAATTATTTATACGGATATGATAACCGGCGGTGACAACTGGTTGCTGTTTGTAAAAAAAGGAACCGCGCTGCTTAAGAAGAATCGCAAAGGGCGGCATAATTATGCCATGGTTCATCTGGAAATGCGGAAGTACCGGAGCTTCTGTACCTGTTTTGGAGTACGAGAAGGTGAAGCATTAGTTGAGAAGTTTTATGTTGCATTAAAAAATCAGTTAAAGCGTACGGAGGCTATGGCACATCAGGAAAATGCAGAGTTTGGTCTGGTGCTAAACTATACGGACAAGGCGCAGTTAGAGGCACGTATTAGGGAATTGGAAAGCTCCTTAAACAGTATTGTGCCAGGGATGAAGATTTACTTTGGAGTCGGAGTCTACCTGATTCAGACAGGAGAAAAGGATGTAGAACAGCTGTACAATAATGCTATGATTGCCTGTGAAATGCTGGGTGAAGAAACCGAAAATAAAATTGCGTTCTTTGATGTGGAGATGAACAACCAGAAACTTTGGGAGCGCAAGGTAGAAGATGATATGGAGCGTGCGCTTGCAAATAAAGAGTTTCAGGTGTATTTACAGCCGAAAATCAGTACCTCAGAAGAAGTGCTTGGCGGTGCGGAAGCGCTGGTTCGTTGGATTCATCCGACGGAAGGATTTATTCCGCCAAACCGGTTTATCCCGATTTTTGAAAAGAACGGTTTCATTTTAAAACTGGACGATTATATGTTAGAGGAAATTGCCGGAGTGCAGGCACAGTGGCTTGCGGAAGGACGAAAAATTGTACCAATATCAGTAAATGTTTCCAGAGCGCATTTTACAAGAGAGGACCTGGCGGAGCATATTTGCGCTATTGTGGACAAGTATCAGGTGCCGCATGAGGTGATTGAACTGGAATTGACGGAAAGTGCTTTCTTTGATGATAAGAAGGTGTTGCTGAATACGGTACAGAAGCTGAGAGAAGCAGGCTTCCCGGTTTCCATGGATGACTTCGGTGCGGGCTACTCATCCTTAAATTCTTTGAAAGAACTGCAGATTGATGTGTTGAAAATTGATGCGGATTTCTTCCGGGGCGAGGATGTGGAAGAACGTGGTTTGCTGATTGTCTCTGAGGTAATTGACCTGGCGAAGAAGCTGAATATGAAAATTGTGGCAGAAGGCATTGAAAGCCGTGAGCAGGTAGATTTTTTGACAGAGCAGGAATGTGATTTGATTCAAGGGTACTTCTTTGCAAAGCCTATGCCGATACCGGAGTTTGTGGAAAAGTACAAGTAGGAATAAAAAATTGCTTAAAGCGTGGGCATGAAGCCTGCGCTTTTTTCATACAATGGAATAAGGATAGTTGAGAGCAACAAGTTTGGGAACAGTAAAAAGAATAGTTTGTGGTGTGGTTAAAGAAAAAGAACTGGTATCTTCTGTAAAGGGAAAGCCGATGGAACATATTTTGTCAGTTATCATGACTCTTATAATGCTGGGCGGTGTTTTGTTTGGTTCAAAGCAAATCGCCTATATCACCAATGGCAAGATAGCTGCAAATAATCTGCATATGCATGGGAAAAATGAAAAGGTACTTCCGGTTACCGGAGAAGAAGATGTTATAGTGGTA
>JAZSEW010000028.1:0-25282 GCA_045531895.1 Lachnospiraceae bacterium | reverse complement strand
AAAAGTTACGGGACAATGCAATGAAACCGGTTGGTATAGAATTGAATTTAATAACCAAGTAGCTTATGTTAGTGATAGTTATCTTTTGGAAGTACCAGAAACCACGGGAACAGTAGTAGACTCAACAAACAAAACCGACACCTCCTCCTCAAACAAAACTACTACTCAGACAATAAAAATTACAAAACCAGTAGACCCAGATGACTTAACCAAAGGTTTTTATACTGAAGATTTAACATCTAAAGGAACTTATCATTCATTTTTTAAAAAATCATTCTTCATCCCAGATGGCTTAGCTGAATCCCATGACCCAATAGTAATATATGATGAAGATGAATGTTGTGCATGGCACGATAAATATCCTAATGCAAGATACTCTACAAAGACTATAACACAAAATGGAGAAGAAGTTAAGATATATATTTTATACCCAGGTGGAATAGAACTAACAGGTGGTTTTGAAGGTATAAAAATTGACTGGCAATAATACATTTCAAGGCACGGCTGACCTCGATGGCCTCTGGTAACCCCACAATTGTAATTAATCAAGAGAACCTCACAATAGATGGTTCATAACTATATGAAGAGTATGTGACTAACCATTTGTCACATACTCTTCACCAAATTAAACTACTGTATCACGGAGGCACACCAACCCAATGCATCACCGCCCACGGCGCAACAAGGCAGTAGCGAGCAAAGCGAGAAAGCAGAGCGTGAGCTCGCGTTGAGCTGGTCGAGGAATCTGCCGAGCGCCCATGGCGGAGTGCCCATGAGTCTACTATTACCTCATGGGAACATTTGCCCAACATCCCCTTACCCCGCATAAATCCAGCCCCCTTTTGGGATTTTTCATTTTCCCATTTCCCGTTCGCATTTCCCATAAATTATTCGATTTTCTTAAAATATTTTTTCAAAAACACCATCGAAATCCCTTTAAAAATACTTTCTTTTAGAGAGAACTTTTCTCAAATTTCAAGAAAGGAAAAACAAGTGCATCCCTTAAAAACAAGCATATCGTAAATATAAGAATATCACTGGGTATACCTTATGTATGCCAAATGAACACAGCAATTGATGAAAAAATCTTGCAATATCTTCTGGACTCAGCTAAAATTAATAGTATAGATGAGGTGTCTGATAGATTAGAAGAAATGAGAAACAAAGAATATTTAAAGTTACATCCATACAAAATAACAGAAAATAAAGATGGACGTTTTTCAACTTATCTGCCAGATGATACAAAAGCAAACAATCGTAAAAAGATTGTGAAGTCAACAAAAGAACTTTTAGAAAAAGAAATCATAAAGTTTTATAAGGAGCGTGAGAAACAACAGGACAAAAAGAAACTATGTTTAAAAGAGTTTTATCCAGACTGGCTCGCATATAAGTCTTTGCATACAACTTCTGGTGATTATGTGAGGTCTATTGATTATTTATGGAAGCGGTTTTATGAAGGCACTCCTGTAATTGAGATACCTATTGTAGATTTCAATAAAGTCATGCTTGATGAGTGGGCACACAAAATAGTAAAACAACATCAAATGACGAAAAAGAAATTTTACAATATGTCAATTATCATGCGTCAGGCTTTAGATTTAGCTGTTGATAAGGATATAATTAAAGAAAATCCATTTAACTATGTAAAAGTTAATAAGAAGATGTTCACCAGAGTGCCTAAAAAGCCAGATGAAACGCAAGTTTTTTTGACGGATGAACAACCGCTGATAGAGCAAGAAGCTTATAAAGATTTTGAGGTTACAAATCATACAGCGTGTCTTGGAATTATCCTAGCTTTTCAAACAGGACTTAGAATTTCTGAACTGGTCGGCTTGAAATTTTCTGATATTGGAGAAGAAGTAGAAAATTGTATTCATGTTCAGCGAATGGAAGTTAGAGATTATACTCAAAATTCAGATGGAACATGGAGTGCTCCTAGAAGAGTAATTACAGAACGAACTAAGTCATTAGCTGGCACAAGAAATGTATATCTTACCACGCGGGCAAGGGAAATTATTGAGAAAATCAAGCAGAGTAATATTGAAAATGGTTATGATAACTCTGGTTATATTTTTCTTAATAAAAAAGGTAGGATGAGTGCACTGTGTTTTAATGATAGAATCAGACGATATTGCAGAAATATAAATATATCAGAGAAGGGTATGCATAAAATTCGAAAGACGTATATTTCTACTCTTATTGATAATGATGATATTAATATCAATTATATTCGCCAGCAGGTTGGTCATGTAGATGAGCGTACAACTTTTGGAAATTATTGTTATAACAGACGCTCTAAGGATTTGACAGCAGAAGCGATGGAAAAAGCTTTAGTACATAGTAACTGATAGTTGTTCTCAAGCTGTTCTCAAACTGTTCTCAAAATAATCGAACAAATTTTTGAATATAAAATCAAAAAAATACGAGAATTCCTTTTAAATAAAGGGTTCTCGTAATTCTCAAATAATGCTCCCAGCGGGAATCGAACCCACAACTGACCCTTAGGAGGGGCCCGTTATATCCATTTAACTATAGAAGCCTGTGAAGATTTATCACTGTTTTATTATAGGGGATAGGTAAATTAAAGTCAAGGAGGTATAGGGAATTTGATTCATTCTTTGTTCTTTTGCTTGCGGGATTTCCGCCAATGGTGTATATTAGATAGTAGGAAGAACTTTTACGAAGGACAAGGAGGTTATTTATGGGCGACAGGAATTTAATGAAAAAAGTGGGGAATAAAATCGGGTCCGGAGTTTTGTTTGTAGCAGCATGTTTTGTTGCAATGTATATACTGATGAGATTCCATGGAAATATTATTTTAATCATTGCAGCAGCAATATTGTTGGTGCTGTCGGCATTTTTGTTTTTGAATGCGCTGTTTTCAGATAAAGCAAAGGAATGGTTGCCGGAAGACTCAGAAAATGCTGTACAAGGAGCAGGAGAGTCGGCAGACGGAGAGTTTCGATTAAAAATTGCAAAGCATATGAAGGAAATGGAAAACTCTCAGAAGGAACTGATTGATATATTAAAGAAGCAGAATGTTGCATTGCAGGCGAAGGTTGACAATCTGGAGAATGTAATTTTTACACTTTCTGAAAAACAGGCTGCGCAGGCAAAGTCCATTATCAAATTTAATAAAGAAAATGCTCGCCAGCTGGCTATCAGTGAGCGTGAGACATTAGAGCATATAATGCAGGAATTAAAACAGGCAATTGAAGATAATGCAGGTGGATTTGCAGCAGGCGCGGAAGTACAGGAAGCTGTATCATTGGAAGAAGTATCCGGGGAAGAACTGTTTGCAGTTTCTGATTTGCCGGGGGATGATGAATATGCAGCACCGGAACTGCCGGTAGCAGATGAAACACCGGTAATGGAAGAAATCCCGGTACCGGAAGCGGTTCCAATGGAAGAAATTCCGATTCCTGAACCTGTTTCCGTAGAGGAAATACCTGTTCCTGAATCAATACAGGATGCAGAGAAAATAACAATTCCGGAATTGCCGGAGGATATTGATCTTTCCGAAATTTTTGACATTCCGGAATTAGAAGATATTGCACCGGAACCACAGCCTGAGCCGGAACCGGCTCCTGAACCGGCGGCAGATCCAATGGCAGGTCTTAGTTCAGATCCGGGTGCCATGATGTCACCGGAAGACATTGCTAAATTGCTGGAGGCAATGGGAAGATAAATTTACAGAGAATAGAAAAATACCTCTGAAGGTAAAGAAACACATTATCTTCAGAGGTATTTTTGTTGTTTAATATACTTATCCGCGTCCATGTTTACGTCGGTATGCACGCATCTTTTTTTGATGCGGAATTTCGATAAGCACAAGATATAATCCGGCAACCAGAATAACGGCACCGACAATGATACCGATAATGATTGGACGTAAATCATTTTCCGCATCGGTCGGGTTTGCCGGGACACTGGTCTGAGCGGAAGCATCAGAAGAAGTACCGACTGCAACGGTTGGAGCAGAAGTGACAGTTGGAATTGGTGTCGGTGATGGAACTACAACAATATCATCTTCACTGTGGTAAATTATCTCTGCACAACCTACATAGTTATCTGCAAAATAATAGGAAACTTCGCCAATCACATTTTCTCCGGAAGTAAAAGCAATGCTTGGAGTTAAGGTGATTTGTTTTGTTAAGTCGCCGTAGGATGCTCCGGTCGGAAGTACTAAAGAGGTATCACTGACAGAAAGAGGAGAGGAAACATCGGCAATCAAAGCTTCTTCGTCTTCAAAAAGAATCGGAAAAGCATTTTTCGAGGTTGCCTCGGAAGCCGCCAATGGAGTCAGTGTAAAATTTTTAAAAGTATAATCAAGCAGAGTTACGGTATCCTTCTGGACAGTAGCCGAATTTGGCGCTTTCATAATGGCACAAATTAAGGTCATCCCGTTACGTTCAGCACAGGTAACAAGACAATTGCCTGCTTTTGATGTGGAACCGGTTTTTCCGGCAAAAACACCTTCGTACACTACGTTCTTTTTAATATACGGGTGAGTGTTGGAAATCCATCGGGAATCATTTTTGTTGGTTGCCGGAATCTGATGGTTATAGGAACCGGAAATCCGGCGAAATGTGGTGTATTCAATTGCCTTTCTGGCAATCAGTGCCAGGTCGTAGGGACAGGAGTAATGCTGCTCATGGTCCAGGCCATGGGGATTCATAAAATGTGTATTAACACAACCAAGATCTGCTGCTTTTTTATTCATCATAGCAACAAAATTATCCATGGTACCGCCAACATGTTCGGCAACGGCATAGGAAGCTTCGTTGGCGGAAGCCAGTAAAATAGCGTACAAAGCATTTTCCATATCCAGAGATTCTCCTGCCACAAGGCCAATACGGCTGCTGTCCCATCCGATGCTTTCCACGGAATCCCTGGAACAGGTAACGATGTCAGACAATGGACGCTGCTCGATGGCTAACAGGGAAGTCATCAGTTTGGTGGTACTTGCCGGATAATAAGCATCATATGCATTTTTGTTGTAAAGAACAGACCCTGTGGAGGCTTCGATGACTACAGCGGCAGCACTTTCGATTTCCGGTGGCTTAGGCCATTCCACAGAAGTAACAGGCTCTGTGTCTGTGGCATAGGCACTTACAGGAACAGAAGTAACCAATAGTGCAGTAGTAAGCACTCCAAACAGGAAGTATTTTATTTTATGTTTCATAGATTCCTCGTATTTCTTTTACAGGCTGTTTAATACCTGCTCAATTTCAGATTTGGATACAACACCGACGGATTTGTTGACAACCTCGCCGTTTTTAATGTAGAGAAGTGTCGGGATCGACATAACACCGTACTTCTGCGCTGTATCCGGTGCATTATCCACATTCAGCTTTCCTACTTTTACTTTGCCTTCAAATTCCTCTGCTAATGCTTCGATGGTTGGTGCCAGCATTTTACACGGACCACACCAGTCTGCGTAAAAATCTACCAAAACAGGGATATCGGAAGACAGTGCCTCCTGATTAAAATTTTCGTCAGTAAAATGAAATGCCATAATAATCCTCCTTGTTTTCCGGAGGAAAATGCCCGCCCGCTTATACGGGCAGAGGATTTGTCCTCCTTATTTACATTTTCTTCTTTTAGTATGTTCATTTTCCGGCGGGTTAATCAACCGGATTACTTCTTGTAAAGACTGATAGATACACAGAGCTTTGCAATTCATTTTGGGATGATCCCAAAAATAGTCTGCCAGCCGACGTTTCAAAGAGTAGGACATGGACAGATGCTCCTTATTGTTTTACTATCAGTATATTCGTATCTTTAGCGGTATGCAACCAGGCGGAAAATCGGGTTGCCCATGGAAGAAAATTTTTCTTCGTATTCGGTCATGATATTGCCTTCCGCATATTCACTGTGATGTAAATCGAAGGTAACATCCTTTAACTGCCAACCGGAAAGCGGAACCTGCTCCAGGGAAAAGTCAAACAAAATACGGTTATCGGTTTTAAACATAACTTCACCATCTTTTGCAAGAATTTGATTGTAGCGGGCAAAAAATTCTGTAGAGGTTAGGCGACGCTTTGCGTGACGGTCCTTTGGCCAGGGGTCGGAGAAGTTTAAGTAAATCCGAGAAATTTCTTCCGGAGCAAATATCTCTGTAATGTTTTTGGCATCTTCACAGAGATAGAACAGGTTTGTGATTTCTTCCTCCTGCTCCCGTTTTTCCAGAGCACGTACTAAAACACTGTCATAGCGTTCGATACCGATGTAGTTGATATCCGGATTTTGCTTTGCCAGGGCAGTTAGAAAACGTCCCTTGCCCATACCGATTTCAATGTGGATTGGTTTTTTATTTCCGAACACTTCCTGCCAGTGTCCTTTTTTTGTTATTGCATCATGGACGACAAGACAGCTTGATTCAATGGCTTCCTTGGCACCTTTTACTTTTCTGAGTCTCATGGTTCCTCGCATTCTGCCGCTGAAACGGCAAGTGGGTTGTTCTTATAGTAAATTAGTCAGAGCACACAACTTGTCTGCTCTGACTAATAATGATACCTTATTTTTTGTGCTTCGTCAATTGAAAAGAATGGCACTATTAAAATCTGCTTATATGCAAAAAAAACACCGACCCCAATGCCTACGCATCAAAACCAGTGCTTCAAGTGCATCTCCAGGGGCTCGAACCCTGGACACCCTGATTAAGAGTCAGGTGCTCTACCAACTGAGCTAGAGATGCATATTATTTTTTTTGTTCTTGTCATTTCCTGAACACAAAAGAGATTATATACTATAATTTGATAAAATGCAAGTATTTTTTTAAAAAAAATTGAATTTTTATTTATTTCACAAAATAGGGGGCGTACATTGTGAAATAATACAAAATATGGTATAACTACCATAGAAGAATTTTTTATAATATAGGGAGAACAAGTGTGTTATGGGTTTAAAAATAACAACATTAATTGAAAATATGCCGGATGAGGAAGGAAAGCTTGCCTTTGAGCATGGTTTTTCTGTGTTTGTGGAATTTGAAGGAAAGAAAATCTTATTTGATACCGGGCAGAGCGGTGCGTTTGTAAATAATGCAAAGAAGTTGGGAATCAATCTTTCAGAGACCGATTATGTGGTACTGAGTCACGGGCATTATGACCATACCGGTGGGGTTCCTGTGCTTTTAAAGGAACTGAGCAAAAAGACACCGCTATACATGGGGAAGGAATTTTTTAAGTCGAAGTATAAGCTTCTGGAGGATGGCAATTACAAATATAATGGAAATCCATTTTTAAGGAAAGAGATAGAGAACAAGGAAAGTCCGGTGGAACTTTGCTTTGTGGAGGACGAAGCAACCTGGCTGACAGAGCACATTGTTTTGTTAAAGAACTTTCAAAGAGTCAGCGGGTTTGAAGAGGTGAATCCAAAATTCTTTTTAAAGTCAGAGAGTGGCTATGAGCAGGATTTTTTTGTGGATGAAATTTCCCTGGGGATTTTGACAGAACAAGAGCTGGTATTAGTGGCAGGCTGTTCTCATGTAGGAATTGTAAATATGCTCGAGCATGTGAAGCGGGTGTTGAACCTGCCGGTGGCAGCGGTGCTTGGAGGAACTCATCTGGTGGAGGCAGAGGAAGAACGTCTGGCAAAAACGGTAGAGGCATTGAAGCAGCATGATGTGAAAACAATTGCAGTATCTCATTGCACCGGAGAAGCAGGAATGGAATTATTGCAACGGGAGTTTCCACAAGGGTTTGTGCTGAATAATACAGGAAAATATATGGAATTTTAATGTTAAAAAAGCAAACAAAAACTATTGTAAAAATGGATAGCCTGTGATATTATTAAAAAAACAGATATAAGGAGAAAATATCATGGGCACATTACAGGAACGAATCAAAGCAGCACGTAAACAGTTGCGTTATTCCCAGGAGGATTTAGCGAAGTACATGGGAATTAATCGTACTGCGGTAGTAGAAATTGAATCCGGCAAAAGAAAGGTTTCCACAGAGGAATTAAAGAAAATTTGTGAGTTGTTCGGCAAATCTGCAGATGAACTGTTGTACGGCACAGAGCTGACCGATATGGACACTTTGCTGTTACGTCAGTTTGCATCTCTGGATGAAGCAGATCAGCAGGAAATTATGTGTCTGATTGAATTTAAGCGTGTCCGCAAGGAAGGCGGTTTATTGGCATATCTGGAGAAAATAAAACCGGAAGTGGAATAAAAAGAATAGTGGTAAAAATAATAAACCGTGTCGGAATTTGCAATACTACAGATTCTGACACGGTTTGTGATTTTGGAAAATACCTTTTCTTAAAGAGGTACTATTTTAAAAATGTCTTATAATCCTCATAATTTTTCTTAAGCAGCGCAGGCGTGTCCAGACCATAAGGACATTTTGCTTTACATTGTCCGCACTCTAAGCAGCCTTCAATTTTTTTCATCATTGCCTGGCCGTCTTCAGTTAAGAAGCCTGCTGCAGGTGCACGGCGCAGAAGCAGAGACATTCTGGCGCAGGTATTGATTTCAATATCAGCGGGACAAGGCATACAGTAGCCGCAGCCACGGCAGAACTCACCGATAAGCTCCAGGCGTTCTTTGGCAATATAAGCAAGACGCTCTTTAGTAAGCTCCGGCGGATTGTCGTTATAGGAGAGAAATTCGTCCAGTTCGTTCTCTCTCTGAATGCCCCAGATAGGAGCTACCGGGAAGCTTGCCAGATAGGCATATGCCACATCGGAGCGGGTGATTAAACCGCCTGCCAGCGCCTTCATACAGATAAAACCAACATCCTTCTGTTCGCAGAGGCGGACCAATGCTTCTTCCTTTTCGCTGGCAAGGTAGGAAAATGGAAATTGTAAGGTATCATAAAGACCGGATTTTACGGATTCTTCTGCTACGGAAAGGCGGTGGTTGGTCATACCGATGAAGCGAATCATACCTTTTTCTTTTGCTTCCAGCATGGCTTCATAAAGCCCTGTACCGTCACCCGGCTTTGGACAGAAGGACGGATTGTGAAACTGGTAAATGTCAATATAGTCTGTTTTCAATAAGGTGAGACTTTGGTTCAAATGCTTCCAGAAATCTTCGACTTTAGTTGCTCCGGTTTTTGTGGAAATGATAATTTTTTCCCGAACATCTGCAAGGGCCAGGCCCAGCTTTTCCTCACTGTCGGAGTAGGCGCGTGCGGTGTCAAAGTAATTGATACCGTTTTCATATGCCTTGCGTAAAAGGCGGCAGGCGTCTTCTTTACTTACGCGTTGTACCGGCAGGGCACCAAAGCCGTTTTTACTGACAACTAAGTTGGTACGTCCTAAACGAATGGTTTCCATTGAAATCCTCCTTTGCTGTTTTCATAAGAATTTTTCACAATAGTTCTTATTCTTATTATAAAAGGTAGGACGCGGGGAAAGCAAGAAAAAAAGTATATAATCTGTATTTTTACGGATTTACTTGACTTTAAGTTTATAGTTTAGTAATATTTATTTATAAATTATTTATAAACAAAGGAGGACGTTATGGATACTAATATGAATCCAAACACTGAAAAGCCAAGTGCTTCCTGTTTTGATGGGGGCGTATTGGAAACTTTTGTTAACTCTTTAATTGCCAGCCTGATTATCGGTATTACTTGTGGAATTGCTACACCTTGGGCAATCTGTTACATCTACAAGTTCATCATCAGCCATGTAATCATTGACGGAAGAAGACTTACTTTTGACGGTGATGGCATGCAGCTGTTCGGTAACTGGATTAAGTGGTTCTTACTGATGGTTATCACTTGTGGTATTTACAGCTTCTGGGTAGCACCTAGATTATATAACTGGGTTGCAAAGCATACACATTTTGAGTAAAATAGAATTGCGAGTAGCGGTACGGGACATCTCGTACCGCTTTTTACGTCAGTAGGACTTATTTCTAAAGAGAGGTGTACTATGTCAGAGGAGCAAAAGAAACGCTTAAAACAAGTGCTAAAACCAATCCTGCAAATTCTTTTATTGGGAATTGCGTATGTACTCTTCGTGAAAATCACCGGTTGGGGACTGCCATGTCCGATAAAGCTGGTTACCGGAAAATATTGTCCCGGCTGCGGTATTTCCCGCATGCTGTTGGCGATGCTTACTTTGGATTTCGAAACGGCATTTCATGCGAACCGGCTACTTTTTTTCCTGTTACCGGTAATACTGATTTATGCGTTGATAAAGGCGGTCTGTTATATCCGAACCGGAGAAAACAGGCAGAGTTTGCCGGAGCAACTGGTAATTCTTCTAGTATGTATCGTTACGATTGCCTTCTGGATTATGAGGAATATGAATCAGTTTTCTTTTCTGGCACCGCTGGGGTAAGTATTGTAAGAAAAACTTAAGGTATTTTTTATAAAAGTATGCTATACTGATGACAAAGGGCGAGGTTTTTCGAGGCTTCGCCCTTTAAAAATGGGAATTCAGGGGTTGTTATGAGCATTTTAATTGTAGATGACGAAAAGGAAATTGCAGATTTAGTGGATGTTATTCTTCGAAATGAAGGGTATGATACGAAAAAGTTTTATAATCCGTTGTCAGCGTTAAAGGAAATTGAGGCAAATTCTGAGATTGACCTGGCAATTTTAGATGTAATGATGCCGGGGATGGATGGGTTTTCTCTTTGTACAAAAATTCGGGAACAGTATACTTACCCGATTATTATGCTGACGGCAAGAGTGGAGGATGTGGACAAAATCACAGGTCTTACCATTGGGGCAGACGATTATGTGACAAAGCCTTTCAATCCGTTAGAACTATTGGCAAGGGTCAAAGCCCAGCTGCGCCGGTATCAGCACTATTCTGCACCCAGACCGATAAACACGGAGGTATTTGAGTGCAGTGGCATGTGTATTAACCGGCAGGAGCATACGGTGACCTTGTTTGAGGAGCCGGTAAATCTGACGCCGACAGAATTTGAAATTTTATGGCTGCTGTGCGAAAATGCAGGAACAGTGGTGTCTTCGGAGAAAATTTTTGAAACGGTCTGGAAGGAAGATTATCTGGACAGCAACAATACGGTGATGGTACATATCCGGAGAATCCGGGATAAGTTAAAGGAGCCGCCACGGAATCCAAAGATTATTAAAACGGTATGGGGAGTGGGGTATAAGGTTGAAAAATAATATCTTAAAGCATTATTTAATCTGGGTTCTGGTTTATACCATGGTCTGTATTGTGTTGGTATTTACATTAGATACCATTTTTAACGGCATGGTGGTGGATTTTTTATATGAGCATCTGAATCCAAAGGCATTTTATTTTATTAACTATAATCGGGAATTGGCTGTGTTTGTTGTGTATTGCATGGGGATGCTGATTTTGTCAGTGAGCTATGTGTTTAAGCTGAGTAAGCTTTTAAATCTTGCCAGCTGCTCCATTGGCGAAGAGGAACCGGTTGTTTTGGGAGAAAACTGCCCGGAAGAGTTGTTGGACTTTGGGCGGAAATTAAAGGCTTTTAAGGATGAGCTAAAGCAGAATGAGCAGGCTCGTCTGGCAGCAGAGCAGCAGAAAAATGATTTGGTGGTGTATCTTGCCCATGATTTGAAAACACCGCTGACTTCCGTCATTGGTTACTTGAGTTTGTTGGAAGAATCTTCTGACCTGCCGATAGAACTTCGCGCAAAGTATAACAAAATTGCACTGGATAAGGCATACCGTCTGGAGCAGTTAATTAATGAGTTTTTTGAAATTACAAGAATGAATCTCCAGACCATTCCAACCCAGAAAAGTCCGGTGAACCTGACGATTCTGCTGGTACAGATTATTAACGAGTTTTTTCCGATGCTTGAAGAAAAGAACATTACGGTTAAGCAGAATATCGAACCGGAGCTTGTGGTGTCTGCGGATGCGGACAAGCTGGCAAGAGTGTTTGATAATTTATTCCGTAATGCAGTGAATTACAGCTATGAAGGAACAGAGATTGTGTGTAATGCCAGAAAGGGCAATGGCTGTGTGCTGATAAATATTCAAAATAAGGGAGACCGGATTCCGCCGGAGAAGCTGGCCCGGATGTTTGATAAGTTTTACCGGTTGGATTCTTCCCGTCAGTCTTCTACCGGAGGAGCCGGATTGGGGCTTGCCATTGCAAAGCAGATTGTGGAATCCCATGACGGCACCATTGAAGCCGTGTGTAATGATGGAGTGACGGAATTTAGGATTGTGCTGCCATTGTAAAGAGAGGTTGCGTCCTAACCGGGTGGAGACGGAATAGTTAAGAAAATCGTAAGAATGTCGAAAGGTAATATTAAAATAGAATACAGGCATTTCAGTTAAAATACTCCTATCAACGAAAGATGGGGGTATTTTTTATGAGAAGAAAAAGAAAGAGACTTCGTGTGGGGAGATTACTTGGACTACTGGTTTTAATGACGATGACAGGTACGGTGTTGGTTGGTATAGGGCAGCGTGTTGTTCTATGGGCCGGAGAATGGCATGCGCAGTTAACAGGAGAATGGGAGAAAGATAGTCAAAAACAGGATGCAGAGGCGAAAGAGAATTATAGCGTGAATACAGGCGCAACTTTTGCTTCTGGAGAAACCGGAACTGTTCGGGAAAATGCAGTGATTGGGGCATTTGCAAAGGAGCATGGTCTGGAGGTTGGTGAATGGCCTGAGGAATTAGTGGAGCTTCTGGAGAAGAATCCGGATGCGGAAGAATTTGTGTTAAACTATCCGCTGAAAAAGAATAAAAATTATGAGATTGATTTAAGCGATTATGAAAATAAAGATGCTGTACCTCTGTTTCTGCAATGGGAGGAACGCTGGGGCTACACAATATATGGTAGTAACGTTATGGGACTGACAGGCTGTGGTCCTACCTGTCTTTCCATGGTGTGTCTGTATCTTTTAAATGACGCAGTTTACACTCCAAGATATGTAGCGGACTTTGCCGAGGAAAACGGGTATTACGTGGAGGGCAGTGGTAGTGCGTGGACCTTGATTTCGGAAGGTGGGGAAACGCTGGGGCTTGATGTAACGGAGATTTCCTTGGATGAAAAACGCATGATGAAAAATCTGGAGCTTAAGAACCCGATTATCTGCATTATGGGTCCCGGGGACTTTACGACTACAGGGCATTTTATTGTGCTGGCAGGCTGTAAGGATGGCAAGTTTGTGGTGAATGACCCAAACAGCATTACTAATTCAGAGAGGTTATGGTCTTATGATGAGCTTAAAGGACAAATTAAAAACTTGTGGGTGTGCCGGTTACCGGAATAGAGGACTTTCCATCAGTCAGATTAAGTGGATTGCCCTGATTGCCATGACCATCGACCATCTGGCGGCCTATGGCTTTGAAATTCCAATCTTTGACGCACATTTTTATACATTCCGCATTATCGGACGCATAGCGGCCCCATTGTTTTTCTTTGCGTTAACTGAAAGTGTGAAACACACAAGAAGCCGGAAAAGGTTTTTAATGCGGTTATATTTTGGCGCAGTTGGTACAGGGCTTTTTGTGGTTATAACAAATCTATTGTTCCACGACAGCGTTGGGCGGTTTTTCCAGAGCAATATTCTGTGTGACTATATTTATACGGCGCTGTATATTATTCTGATTGAGCAAATGATTGAAGGAATTAAGACAAAACAGTGGAAAGGGTGTCTCCTTGCGGTTGTCGGAGTTCTGGCAACGGGTATTCCTCACGCGATTGTCTGGTTTGTCTACGAATTTCCGTATGGGAAGTACGGTCTTTTCCCGGAGACAGTGTGGACAATCCAGGACTTTGCAGGAAGCTTTGTATTTAGTCCGCTGGTAGCAGAATATACTATTTTGTTTGTTATCATGGGAATTCTGATGTATTTTGCAGGGAATAAGTATGGCAAGGCAGCAGTGCTGGTGTTATTTAGTCTGTTTTGCTATTTTGGCGGGAATGTGGAATTTTTGAGAAACTCTATTATCGGAACGGTGCTGGGGTATCCGCAGTATTACATGATTTTTGCAGTGCCGTTTATTCTTCTTTATAACGGAGAAAAGGGAAGAGGAAGCAAGTACTTCTTCTATGTGTATTATCCGGTGCACCGGTATGCGATTTCAGTGGCAGTGTTTGTGTATAGGTTAGTGATGAGTTAAAAAGTACATAGAAAATAGAATGGGGCTGTCGGTTAATTTTTCACATTAACCGACAGCCCCTTTCACAGAATGTCAATCCCAGGTAGTTGTGTTCATGGCATATTCAGTTGTACAGTGGTTTTCCACCGAAAAAAAGGCTTTTTCATAAAGGGCCTTATGTTCTGAATCGGTTATATGCATTTGCGGGCGTTGCTCTCTAAAATTAATTACCGGCTCGTATAAATGCTGCTTATTTTCCATATGCTATCCTCCAATGCTAAATTAGCGAAATGACAATAAATTCAGGATTCTTATATAGTTTCCCTAAAGAGTATAAAAACTATGTCTGGCAGTTTTTGAGGAAAGGAAAATTTCAGTAGTACTTATCATACTTTTCTGATAAAATAAAGGTAATAAAAACTTGTATTTTTTCAAAGGAGGAAGTGCGTAAGAATACGGTAGAAGCGGACAAGGCACAGGAAAGACCGAGTGCAAAGGAATGAGTTTATAGTATAGAAATAACGAAAAGCCCCGGTTCATAGGAACAAGGGCTTTTTTAGTGCATCTCCAGGGGCTCGAACCCTGGACACCCTGATTAAGAGTCAGGTGCTCTACCAACTGAGCTAGAGATGCAAATCTATGTGAACGCTCGGGGGAAGCTCGTCAGCTGTCTCTCAAGCGCAAGACAGAATATAATACAAAACAAAACAAATGTCAAGCCCTTTTTTGAAATTTTTCAAAAAAAATTTCATGACAGAGTCGGGAAAGTATGTTATACTGTAATATACTATGGATATTTATGTTCAAATGCATAATCCGGGAAGGACTTATCATGGGAAAGATTTTCGTAATCATGGGAAAAACTTCATCTGGAAAAGACACCATATATAAGAAGGTGTTAGACAGTCTGACCCTGAATCAGGGTGATGCGGCACCACATACCGTGGTGATTTACACAACGAGGCCAATGCGTCCCGGGGAAACTAACGGTGTGGAGTATTTCTTTGCGACGGAAGAAGAATTGCAGAGGCTGAGAGAGCAGGGAAAGGTCATCGAGGAGAGGTGCTTTCAGACGGTGCATGGTCCATGGTACTATTTTACGGTAAATGACGGGCAGATTGATCTTAAAAACCACAGCTACATGATGATTAACACGCTTGCAGGTTTTGAAATGATTCGCTCGTATTTTGATAAGGCAAAGGGTACTTCCGGCGAAACAGCAGAGGCATCGGACAACATAGTCATTCCGGTTTACATTGAGGCAGATGCTAAGGACAGGCTTCTCCGCTATATCAACCGGGAGTCCATGCAGAAGAATCCGAATTATTCTGAGGTGTGCCGTCGCTTTTTAGCGGATGAAGCGGACTTTGCAGAGGAAGAGCTGAAAAGACTTGGTATTACACGGCGGTATTTTAATCAGGATTTGGATAAATGCTGCAAGGAAATTGAACAGGAAATTAAGGCAAAGTTAAGAATAGATACAGAAACTCCGCAGGATGCGGCTCGTTTGGAAAGGGGGCAGTCGCATGGATAATAATTTTGATGTAAAAATCGGTCAGATGCCACCGGTATCTCAGGTGGAGGCAAGGACACAGGCTCCGCCGGCAGACGGCAGCTTTCAATTTACACTGCTTAGTACCATTGAGGAAACGGCATTGGCGGAACGGCTGTCCGGACTTCTTACAGATATTGAAAAAGAGGGTAAAAAGATTGCCAAGCACATGGACGTGCGGGATATGAAGTATTACCGCTCGCTGATTCAGGAGTTTATGAATGAAATTGTTTCACGGTCCCATAAGTTCAGCCGAGAAAACTTTTTAGACCGCAGGGGCAGACACCGTGTATATGGTATGATTAAGCTGGTGGATGAAAACCTGGACCTGCTGGCAGCAGAACTTTTGAAGGAAGAAAAGGACCATCTGCTTATTTTAAGTAAGATTGATGAGATTCGAGGATTATTGCTGGATATTCTCACCTGATGAGAATGAAAGAGTATTGATTTTTAGAGGAACTTGCCGGTATAAAATAGAATCGGCAAAATCGGGGATATTACATGAAGTTTCAGGACGTAATCGGACAAGAACAAATTACAGGGCATTTGCAGAATGCCATACGGATGGGCAAAGTGTCCCATGCGTACATTATTCAGGGGGAAGCGGGTTCCGGCAAGAAACTGCTGGCGGGTATTTTTGCTGCTGCCCTGCAGTGCGAGGAAGGGGGAATCGAGCCCTGTGGGCACTGCCAGTCCTGCAAACAGGCGGTATCCGGAAATCATCCGGATATTCGGCGGGTAACACATGAGAAGGCGACCATTGGTGTCGATGACATCCGCCTTCAGTTAAATAATGATATTATGGTCAAACCCTATAGCAGACCTTATAAGGTCTATATTATAGATGAAGCGGAGAAGATGACGGAGCAGGCGCAGAATGCCATGCTAAAAACCATCGAGGAACCGCCGGAATATGCAATTATTCTGCTTCTGGCGGTAAATGCGAAGCTTTTGCTTCCAACCATTTTGTCCCGATGCATTTTATTGAATGTGCGTCCGGTGGCGCGTCAGGCAATTACAAGGCTTCTGACGGAGCAGCACGGTATTGCGGGCTACATGGCAGAGGTGGCAGCAGATTTTGCGGATGGTGTGCCGGGAAAGGCAATTGCTTATGCACAGTCGGGAGAATTTGTCGATTTGAAAGAGGATGTGCTCAAGGTACTGCGACGCTTGGAAAGTATGCCGGCAGACGAGCTTTACAAAAAAGTAAAGGAATGGGCCGGCAGAAAAGACGAGCTTTCCGATATGCTGTCCTTAATGAACCTTTGGTTCAGGGATGTGCTGGTAATGAAATCTACCGGAGGCAACGGACGCCCGGTATTCAGGGAAGAAGCGAGGGAACTGAATGCTCAGGCAGAGCGTATGAGTTATCCTTGGATTGAAGAATGCATTAATGCCATTGAGCTGGCAAGGCAGCGCATGAATGCCAATGTAAATCTGGAGGTTTCCCTGGAGATGCTGTTGTATACGATGAAAACGTCGGCATAATATGTCAGAAAGCTTTTAATATGAAATTTTGGAGGATTTGTTATGATAAAGGTAATTGGTGTCCGCTTTCGTAAAGCGGGAAAGGTATATTATTTTGACCCGCTGGATTTTGATATCAAGCAGGGAAGCAATGTAATTGTAGAGACTGCAAGAGGTGTGGAATACGGTTTCGTAGTGCTTGCGCCAAAGGAAGTAGAAGAGGATAAGGTAATCCAGCCATTAAAACCAGTGATTCGTCCTGCTACTGCAGAGGATGATGAAATTGAGCGTAAGAATAAGGAGAAGGAAAAAGAGGCTTTTAAGATTTGTCTGGAAAAAATCAGAAAGCATGAGCTGGAAATGAAGCTCATTGACTGTGAGTATACCTTTGATAACAACAAGGTGCTGTTTTATTTTACCGCAGACGGACGTATTGATTTCCGTGAACTGGTAAAGGACTTGGCTTCCGTGTTTAAAACAAGAATTGAGCTTCGTCAGATTGGTGTCCGTGATGAGACCAAAATACTCGGCGGCGTAGGTGTGTGTGGTCGTGCGTTGTGTTGCCATTCCTATCTGACCGATTTTGTTCCGGTTTCCATTAAGATGGCGAAGGAGCAGAATTTATCCTTAAATCCAACAAAGATTTCCGGTGTATGCGGTCGTTTGATGTGTTGCTTAAAGAATGAGGAAGAGGCTTATGAAGAGCTGAACAGCAAGCTTCCGAACGTGGGTGATTTTGTTACCACAAAGGATGGTTTTAAGGGTGAGGTACAAAGTGTCAGCGTGTTGAAGCAGCTGGTAAAGGTGGTTATTACCAAGGAGAATGATGAAAAGGAAGTAAAGGAATATCATACTTCCGACCTGTCCTTCAAACCACGCCGCAGAAAAGAGCGTAACACAACCGATGATGCGGAATTAAAGGCACTGGAACTGCTTGAGAAGAGAGAAAATAAGTCCAATTTGGAGAACAACTAAATGGATACAATAAATGAAGTTTCCCTGCTTCCCGGAGAGCGTATTGATGATTTGCAGCGAAACAATCTGCGTATTATCCAGAATGAAGAGAAATTCTGTTTTGGGATGGATGCCGTGCTGCTTAGTGGGTTTGCCAGAGTAAAGCCGGGAGAACAGGTGCTGGATCTTGGTACTGGTACGGGAATTATTCCGATTCTGCTTTCTGCAAAGACGGAGGCGGGGCATTTAACCGCGTTGGAAATTCAGGAAGAAAGTGCGGATATGGCACGGCGCAGTGTGGCGATGAACTGTCTGCAGGAAAAAATTGAGGTAGTAACCGGAGATATAAAGGAAGCATCGGTACTGTTTGGCAAGGCGGTTTTTGATGTGGTGACTTCGAATCCGCCTTATATGAATGACCGGCACGGACTGAAAAATCCGGAGCTGCCAAAGGCAATTGCAAGGCATGAAGTGTTATGCTCCTTAGAGGACGTGGTGCGGGAGGCTTCTGCGGTGTTAAAACCAAACGGAAGATTCTATATGGTACATCGTCCGTTCCGGCTGGCAGAAATTTTTGCGGTACTGCAAAAGTACAGACTGGAGCCAAAGTCGATGCGGCTGGTACATCCATATATCGACAAGGAGCCGAATATGGTGCTTATCGAGTGCTTAAAGGGCGGAAAGTCCATGATAAAGATTGCACCGCCGCTTATTGTGTATAAAGAGCCGGGTGTGTATACAGAAGAAATTTACGACGTTTATGGATATTAAGAAAGGTATGGCAATATGTCAGAGACAGTAACTACTGGTAACTGTGAAGGTGCTGAACGGTTACCTGGAACCTTATATTTGTGTGCAACTCCCATCGGAAATCTGGAAGACATCACCTTTCGCGTGCTTCGCACGTTAAAAGAGGTGGACGTAATTGCGGCAGAAGATACGAGAAACAGTATCAAGCTGTTAAATCACTTTGAAATTAAGACGCCGATGACGAGCTATCATGAGTACAATAAAATTGAAAAGGGAAAAGAACTGGTGCAGCAGTTACTTTCCGGCACTAACATTGCGCTGATTACTGATGCGGGAACGCCGGGTATTTCCGATCCGGGAGAGGAACTGGTGCGCATGGCAAGAGAAGCGGGAATTACTGTGACAAGCCTGCCGGGAGCCTGTGCCTGCATTACTGCACTGACCATATCCGGGCTGCCGACAAGACGGTTTGCTTTTGAGGCATTTTTACCGTCGGATAAAAAAGAATGTCGTCAGATTTTAGAGGATTTGAGAGAAGAAACGAGAACCATTATCCTGTATGAGGCACCCCATCGTCTGAAAAAAACACTGGTGCTGTTAAAGGAGACTTTGGGAGAGCGTCAGATAACTGTCTGCCGTGAGCTGACCAAAAAGCATGAGGAGGCGGTTTCCGGTTGGCTTTCTGAGGTGATTGCCCATTTTGATGCGGAGGAACCTCGAGGCGAGTGTGTACTGGTGTTACATGGGAAGGATTTTTCCGAGATTGAAAAAGAAGAACAAGCCAAATGGCAGGAAATGTCCATTGCAGAGCATGTAGAGTATTATCTTTCCCAGGGAATGGACAAAAAAGAGGCTATGAAAGCAGCGGCGAGCGACCGTGGCATGTCAAAGCGGGACATTTATCAGGCGTTATTGGAAAAATAAAAAAATCAGACCACCGTGCAGAAACTCTGACGGTGGTCTTTACGTTATCTTTTGTTTTATTCAATGATACCGGCCATTTTTGCAAGCTCTTTGATGGAGTCCTTGGAAACCATCTTGCCGTGATATTCTACGAGATTATCTGTGCTGCCTGTGAAAGTATCTACCGGAGCAAATTTCTTTAAGATAATCATATCCTCAGATACATAAATTTCCACAGGATCTTTTTCTCCAATATCCAGATTTCTACGTAATTCGATTGGCAATGTGATTCTGCCAAGCTCGTCCAGACGACGAACGATACCAGTGTTTTTAATAACCTGACCCATGACGTCTTCTCCTTACTTCATTAGTTTTTTTGAACTTCCCTGAATAGTTCGTGTACTCATTATACACGAAGAGGAAGAATTTGTAAAGAACTTTTTGACAAAACTTAACAAATTAATTTTCTTTTTTTTGGAATGTAGTGCAAAATATGGGAATATGATAAATAAAAAATGTAACTATGAGGGTAGTAGTGCTGAGAAATAGTTGCAAAATAAAACGGAGAAAAACATGTTGAATTATATTTGGGCATTTATGATTTTGATAGGGGTTGCTGTCGGAATTCTGACCGGAAACATGGAACAGGTAGGGAATGGTGCATTAGAGGCTGCCGGAAGTGCAGTGACACTTTGTGTCACCATGATGGGAATTTTGTCTTTATGGACTGGATTGATGCAGGTGGCTCGTGCCAGTGGTCTCCTGGAAAAAATGGCAAAAGGACTATCACCGGTGTTGAAATTCTTATTTCCGAATCTGCCAAAGGAATCTGCGGCAATGGAATACATAGCAACCAATATGGTGGCAAATGTGCTGGGGCTTGGCTGGGCGGCAACTCCGGCAGGGATTAAGGCCATGGAGGAACTGGCTGATATAGAGGAAGCACGAAAAACACCGGGCTATTTGTCCGGTCAGGAGGACATTCCCCGGGTGGCGAGCCGGGAAATGTGCACCTTGCTTGTGATGAATATGTCGTCTCTGCAGCTGATTCCGATTAATATGATTGCATATCGCAGTCAGTACGGCAGTGTGTCTCCGGCGGCAATTGTTGCACCGGTCATTGTAGCAACGGTAATCAGCACGATTGTAGCGGTAATTTTTTGTAAGATAATGGGGCGCGGTTCAGAACAAAATTTGTGTAATAAAGCATTCAAAACAAAAAAACTAGAATAAAACAAAAAATATAAAAAATATATTGCAATTTTTATGAGACTCTGTTATACTGTGATTACAGAGAAGAAGTTCGGCGGATTCTGCCGAAAATACGAAATAGTGGAGGTTGTTGTTATGAGAATACTTGTAACCGGTGGTGCCGGCTATATCGGCAGTCATACTTGTGTAGAGTTATTAAATGCAGGACATGAGGTAGTAGTTGTTGATAATCTGTGCAATTCCAGCGAAAAATCCCTGGAGCGTGTGGAAAAAATCACAGGAAAGCCGGTTGTATTTTATGAAGCAGACCTTTTAGACAGAGCCAAAATCGACTATATTTTTGATATTGAATGCATTGATGCAGTTATTCACTTTGCGGGTTTAAAGGCAGTTGGTGAGTCTGTGGCAAAGCCATTAGAATATTACCACAATAACATTACAGGAACATTGGTGCTTTGTGATGTTATGAGAGACCATGGCGTAAAAAACATTATCTTCAGTTCCTCTGCAACTGTTTATGGAAGCCCGGCATTTATTCCGATTACGGAAGCTTGCCCAAAGGGTGAAATCACAAATCCTTACGGCAGAACCAAGGGAATGCTTGAGCAGATTTTAACTGATCTTAACACGGCTGACCCTGAGTGGAACGTAGTTCTTCTCCGCTACTTCAACCCAATCGGCGCTCATAAGAGCGGCCTCATCGGTGAAGACCCGAAGGGCATCCCAAACAATCTGGTGCCTTATATTTCTCAGGTTGCCGTTGGCAAGTTAGAAAAGCTTAACGTATTCGGTAATGACTATGATACACATGACGGTACCGGCGTCAGAGACTATATCCATGTAGTTGACCTCGCTATCGGCCATGTAAAGGCATTAAAGAAAATTGAGGACAAGAGCGGCGTCTCCGTTTATAACCTTGGTACAGGCAACGGCTACAGTGTTCTGGATATCGTTAAGGCATTCGGTAAGGCTTGTGGTAAGGAGATTCCTTATGTAATCAGAGAACGTCGTCCGGGTGATATTTCTACCTGCTATGCAGACCCTGCCAAGGCAAAGGCAGAGCTTGACTGGGTGGCAGAACGCGGCATCGAAGAAATGTGTGAAGATACCTGGAGATGGCAGAGCGGTAATCCAAACGGATACGAGGCGTAAAGTTTGCAGAAGACACAGATGTGCTAAAATTTCAGTCATGAATTTCACACCGTCACGATACAATGTAGTAATTGTATTGTGGCGGTGTTTTTGTATGGATTTTCTTGTTTATCTTTCTTATTATATGATTCCCCTGTTGATTTTTTATATTGTGGGATTTGGGGTACTTCAAAAGATTGACGTGTATCAGGAATTTGTAAAAGGAGCCAGGGATGGCATGAAGACAGTGGTGGAACTGTTGCCGACCCTGATTGGACTTTTGGTCAGTGTGGGAATTTTACGTTCTTCCGGAGCACTGGACATTCTGGCTAAGTGGCTGACACCGGTGGCACACCTGCTGCACTTTGATGCTGCACTTCTTCCGGTATCTTTTATTAAGCTGTTTTCTTCCTCTGCAGCTACCGGATTGGTGCTTGATATTTTTGAAACCTACGGACCGGACTCACTCCTTGGTAAAACAGTTTCAATTTTGTGCTCCAGTACGGAGACGGTGTTTTATACCATGAGTGTATATTTTATTGCTGCCAAGGTAAAGAAAGCAAGGTGGACACTGGCAGGAGGACTCTTGTCAACATTGGCGGGTATTGTGGCAAGTATATGGGTGGCGCAGTTTATGTAGATAGAACGGGCTATAGTTTTTGAAAGGAAAATGTGATACGATAGATATGCAAATTTTGGTGACGGACTATCGCTGCTTAATTGTATCCGGCTTTGATTTAGGTTTTTACTCTGCACAAAGAGAGTTTAAGCAAAACATACCACAGGAGGTCTTTCCATGAAGTACAAAAATGAAACACCGCTTATGAACATTCTTAATCTTTTTACCGCTCCAAATGTACCTGAACGCGGCCCTGAAGAACAGGAAATCGATCCGCCAAACTGGAAAATCGGGAATCAGGCTACTCCCTCACATTACCCGGGTAATGGACTTGCGCAGCACTCGATGTTATACATCGGTGAGGACTGTAACCGCATGTTTCTCGTCCATAATGGCGAAATCATCTGGACCTATGACACAGGTACCGGATATGAATACGATGATATCTGGATGAAGAAAAATGGTAATATAGTTTTTTCACGTATGTACTGGGCAGGTGAAGTGACTCCCGACAAAAAACTTGTATGGAAATATAACATCGGTTCAAACGAAGAAGTTCATACAATGCAGCCACTGGATGAACACCGGGTACTGATGGTAATAAACGGTATGCCGCCGCGTGCAGTAATTGTCAATACCAAAACTAATGAAGTAACTTATGAGCATGCGGTTCCTTATAATAATCTTGAACAGCGTGGTGTTCACGGACAGTTCCGCCGCTTCCGTATGACAAAGGATAACACTTTTCTGGCACCATATCTTTCACAAAACAAGGTAATCGAGTATGATATGGATTTTAATGTTCTTTGGGAATATAGCGTAAACAAACCATGGGCTGCAATACGTCTTCTAAATAACAATACACTTATTACTTCCGAAAGTGACCGCACCACTTATGAGATTAATCCGTCCGGTGAAGTGGTCTGGAAATTATGCCTTGATGAACTTCCCGAAGAATATCGTTTAGGAGGCTCTCAGTCTTGTGTAAGATTAAAAAACGGCAATACCATCCTGTGTTCTATGGGCAATCGTGGAACTACTCCGCAACTTATAGAAGTAACTCCCGACAAGGAGGTCGTATGGGTTCTTGATGACTGGAGAAACCTTGGCCCTGCAACCGCAGTGCAGATACTTGATGATCCCGGTGATCCTGAAATCCTCGGTGAATGCGAACGTTAAAAACATGAATTTCCTGACGGTTATTCTTCCTTGACCGGCACTTAACTTCACCTCAATTGTTTCAATATGTTTTCACTGGTATAATTAAGCCATAGGATCCTATTTGAAACCAAAAATGAGATGAGAAAAAGGAGGCTGAAACGATGACTGTTGAAACATTTGGAAAACGGATTTGCCGATTACGGAAGCAGGCAAATATGACGCAAAGGGAACTTGCGAACCTGTTGGGAATTTCGGAGCCTGCGGTGTGTAAGTGGGAGACAGACAGTTCCATGCCGGATATTATGCTGTTGGTACCGCTTGCGAGAGCATTGCATACAGATGTAAACACATTGCTTTCTTATGAAGAAATGCTATCGCCGGAAAAGGTGAAGGGATTAGCAGATAGGGCAGAAGAAATTGGACGAATAGATGGAACAGATGCAGAGATGCTGTATTGGAAGGAATGTCTGCAAGAGTATCCAAACTCTGAACTGCTTAAGATGTCATATACAAAATGGCTGATGAAACTGCAGATACAGAGAAAGGCAACGGAGGAGCAGATTCTAATGATGGAGGAGCTTCTTTTAAAGTTGTGCGAGTCTGAAGAGGCTGAGATTAAGATCGAAGCGCAGCGCTATCTGGCAAGTCTTTACATCAGAAGTCAGAGGTATGAAGAGGCAAAAAATGTTCTTGCTCTACTCTCGAACTTTGATTTTAATGCAAGACACTTAAAAGCATTGCTTTTGTGCGAGAAGAGGGATTATGAGGCCGGTCGGAAGGAATCGGAGCAGTTTTTATTTGAGTGTGTGCAAAATGCATTGATTTGTCTGTCTCGTTTGGCAGGAATTGCGGTGGCAACGCAGGAAAATGAGAAAGAGCGAATTTATGCAGAGATGATGTGTTGGATAGAAAAAGAATTGGGAGTTCCGTTTTACCGTGGTGAAATGCAAATGATAGATTATTATTTGCGATTGAAGGAGGAAGAAAAGGCAGTAACGTGTTTTGGGGAATATGTGGAAAAAATGATTCGTGCAGAAGAAGTTTTTCAGAATTCGATATTCTTCGGTGATTTAAGGGAGAATATCCGGTTTATTTCGAATGGCTCTTTGGTGAGTCTGGAGGCATTCCGGGAGGAGCTGTTTCAAGTCATGCAAAATCCTGCGTATATGAAGCGACTACGTGACAATGAGAAGTTTAAGCAGAGTATGGAGAAACTGAAGTTGTATATGGAGAGGAATTGAAGCAATAGTAGGGGAGGGCAGATTAAGATGCCTGACCTCAAAAACTGCATAACGACAGAAGGGGCGAATCCCTCCGTCTCCGTTTTGTCAAGGAAGGACTGGCTATGTGGCTGGTCCTTTTTGTTTGTTAGGCTTTAAGCCTGTTGTCCATTGTGGAGTTTCTCAAGAAGAGAAACGGAGCTTTGGGCAACAAATAAACCACCTGCTATGCGGGTGGTTGAAGGAGCTTTAGCGTTGTGTGAAAATACCTCCCATTGCTATAAT
>JAZSEW010000056.1:0-16021 GCA_045531895.1 Lachnospiraceae bacterium | reverse complement strand
CACCACTCTGCTGCTCTCTGAACCGGTGCTGTCAAAGGTACTTACTCTTTGTCACAGGTTTAACTTGGTTGTTACTTTAATAAAGCAAAGTAACTATGTAGTTATTTATACCACATAATTACTTTGCCGTCAACTGTTTTTTACCCGATTAATACCTGCTTGCCACAAAATGCTACACCATAGCTTCTGATGTTCTCTGTCGAAAAGCCTTTTGCCACAAGTCCGGCAGCATACTGCTTTTCTTCTATCTGGCGCAGGGCAGCGGCTACAGTGTCCTCCAGAGAACTTTCCTCCTCTGCATCATGCACCTTAAATTCCAAAATAAATGCCTCTTTTTTTGTAGAACTTTTTGGTTCAATCATTACGTCATAGCGTCCAAATCCACTTTCTCTGTTGGACGTAACAATATATTCGTTCTGTAGTTCTACCAAAAGCCCCAGAACAAAACCATGATAGAAGCGTTCCGGCTCCCTGCTGCCTGTGTCAAAATAACTGAAGGTATCTCTGACTACTCGATTCATATATTCATTCATCGCTTTCCTGTCACTTGCCAGCAGCGCTTTAATAAAATCATTATAAGAAGACTGTGCCTCTCCAAACCAGCCCAGTACCATATCCGCAAACATCCATCTGGTTTCAAAATTGGTGATGACAAGTTCATAAATAGCTTTCCTGCGGAACAGTCCTTCGTCCTGATAATGACGGGCTGTTACCTTAAGATAGCCGCTGGCAAGCAGCAGGCTCCAGATTGCCGTTTCATTATTATCCAGCTGGTTATAAACAATCTGCTCATCTATCTGCGTAATCAACGGTTCACCGCGAAGAAGCAGTTCAAACTTTTCTTTGATATCCCGGCTGCCTTCCCGCAGAAGCTTTCCCACCAGACTGTTAGAGCTGGTATTTGCCCAGTATTTTGCATACTCCCGCTCATCCAGAAAATTGAGAATGGACCACGGATTGTAAATATCTCTGTAGGAACCGAAAATAAAGCCGTCATACCACAGCTTTACACGCTCCTTTTCCTCTGACATCCCATATTCATCCAGTGCAGCAAACACTTCCTCCTCCGTAAAACCAAAAGAAGTAGCGTATTTTTCCGATGTGGTAGTGATTACCTTTAAGTTATTGAGGTCTGAAAAAATGGACTCTTTGCTGACTCTGGTAATGCCAGTCATGATTGCCCGCTCCAGATACGGATTGGTTTTAAAGGTGGAGTTAAACAGGTTTCGTGTAAAAGCCACCAGCTCATCCCAAAATCCTCGCACATAAGCTTCCTGCATTGGCGTATCATACTCGTCTAAAAGAATCAGTACCTTTTTGCCGTAATAGCGGTATAAAAACTCAGACAACTGGTTCAGGGAAGCAGTGATATCTACATCATCTGCCCGTCGCGCCAGCAGTCTGTCCACATATTCCTGCTCCTTTGTTGACAAAAAGCTGCCATCCTTTAAAAATGAATAGCTGTCAAAAATTCTGCTAATAATTTCATAAATACGCGCTTTCGTATTTTCCAGAGTTACTTCCTTCACGCTGGCGAAGGACAAACTGATTACCGGCCAGGTACCCTGCAAGGCGCGGTATTCTTCCTCTTTCCAGATAGCCAGCCCCTCAAACAGTTCACCACGGCCTGCATACTTTATGGAAAAAAACTGCTCCAGCATGCTCATATTTAGGGTTTTTCCAAAACGGCGGGGACGATTGATGAGGGTTACACTGTCATTACTTTCCCACCATTCCTTGATAAGCATGGTCTTATCAATATAAAAACATTTCTTTTGTATTAAATCTCCAAAATCCTGAATTCCAATTGCTACGGTCCTTGCCATTTGTCCACCTCCTGCAACAGTTTTGCTGATATCCTTTTTAAGAATAGCACAAGACGGTCCCTCTTTCAAGGGACCGCCCGGAAAATTTATGGAAGAAGTTCTATCGCCACAGCCTCGGAATGTATAATTCCTTCTGCGCCAAGAGAGGTTGTAAACTTTGTCACAATTTCTTCCTCGTGCTTCTCAAATGTCATATCAAACAGGATGCTGACACAGTCGTAAAGCTCGCCTTCCAGAGAAAACTTCTTTGGCTTTTCCAAGGTCAGCTTCACTCGTTCCTTTGCGTTTGGTTTCAGGTTAGCCTCTGAGCATTCCATCCGAATGCAGATAGTAATGGCCCCGCCTGTAATTTCAATGCTATCGATATAATCGTCGTGAAACGATGGGAAATAACCAAAGTGGGCTTCTATTTCTTTGCTTCCTTTGATAAAAGTGATGTCCATGAATGACCTCCTTAACCTAAAATTTCATCAATTACACCGCAATCTTTTTTGACATAAACATACTCTCTATATTCCGGTGTATAAACCTCGAAGATACTGAGAAAATACAAAGCACCACCCATGCCATGTATGGAACCGTATTTTTTTACATCATCGTATCCAATCAGCCTTCCATCCATAACAATTCCCTTTTCTGTCACACCCATGTAACTATGGCAAAAATCTCCTGATGACATCAAAAAACATACCGCGCCTATCAGAGGCAGAGGACTTTCTAAGTATATAGTGCCTAAAAATATGCATAATAGCCCAAAACACATTCCAAGCAGATTTCCAATATGTCTCCCAATAGAAATCGTAAATACTATTTTTATATTTTCTTTGGAGTATCGCTTTTTCATAATAAATATTTTTAAGTATTCATATCCGCCCCAAAGCAACAGAATTAAAATTATAATTAAAACAAACGTATGCTTCATAAGTACCTCTCTTTCTTGCTACATTGTTATTTTTCCCATTACCGCCAGCATGCATATTTTTTCTATCTTATTCTTTGATTTACAAAACAGCATGTCCAAAAACAGTGTATAAAAGAAAATATTTGCGCCACACGATTCCTCTATTTGCACAAAAATGAGGTAAGATAAACAGGCACATACTTAATAACACCTTCATTTCCGATATCCTTTTGTGAAAGAATAAAACTCTCTTTGATATGCTTCGAATACTTTTTGCTAAACTCCGTCAATGATTCATGCTTTCCTGTTCCGGAAGATTTTACTTCAATGGCGGATATCTTGGCTCCTTGCGATATCAGAAAATCAATTTCATAATAATGCGTACTCTCTTTCTTCTCCCATGTATGGTAATATAGTTCCCGTCCGGATGCTGCAATCATCTGTGCAATCAGATTCTCATATAAATATCCAAGATTCGCAGGCAGTTTATCCGATAAAAGCTTTGCATATATTTCATTTTCTGCGGCCGGTCTGTCAATAAACATTAATGTAACAAAAAGTCCTGTATCTGCAATATATAGTTTGTAGCTATCCAAATCTTTAGAAAGTGATAAGCTTACCCTTGGGTCTGTCGTATTATAAGATGGCAGCACCGTTTTCGAATCAATTAATTCGTATACCAAATTTTCGTCCTTCGATGTTTTTCGCTTTCCGATAGCGGCTGATACACGATATCGCTTTCCATCCTTTGAAAGCTGTGCCGGAACAGAACGATATATTGAGGAAAGTTTTCCTGACGGGTCTAATTTTTTGAAATCATCCTCATACAATTTAATAATTTGCCGTTTTACCTGGTCAATCATGGAAAAGTTATCACCATTCACATAGCTTTCCACTGCCTGAGGCATACCTCCCACCGCCATATAGATTCTGATATCTCGCATAAGTTTACGGTTTACCTGCTGTCCAACCCCTTTATTCATCCCGTAAAGCTTCTCCAGTAAAGAATAATTATTACCCGTTGCAGCACAAAACTCCTCATAATCCATAGGATACACTTGAATTTTCATTTCTTCCGACGGAATCAATATATCCTTCACATTCTTCTTAATGGATATTAACGAGCCTGTTTCAATATAATGATATCTTCCGTCCTTCATCAGATGTTTAATTGCCTGTCTGGCTTTTGGAAACAACTGCACTTCGTCAAATATAATAACTGATTCATGTTTATATAAATCAATCCTTCTCACTGCCTGCAAACGTAAGAAAAACATATCCAAATCGTTAATATCATCGAAGCATGCAATTTCTTCATCCGAAGCCTTTGAAAAATCAATTAATATATATGATTTATATTCATTAATGGCGAATTGTTCTGCAATTGTAGATTTACCAACCCGTCTTGCTCCTTCCAGCAATACCGCGTATTTATCAGCGTATTTTTCCTTCCACTCCAACAACTGTTCATATGCTTTTCTCTTAAAATACATATTTAACCTCCCATTCTTACCGGTTGTGTATTTCTTCAGGATTATTATAGTATAAACTATGCATTTCTTCAAGATTTTATCAGTGAGTTTTACGCAAAATTTCAAATCTTTTTGTAGAACAGTGTACAGTGTACCCTGTAATTTCTCCGATTATTTTCTTATTTTACTTATCCTCATGCTTTATCACATACCTGCTAAGTATAATTCCTACACTCGTTCCTAGTGCAACCGTAAGTATACGTTCTTTCATCTCTGGCATAAGTAAACTTAATAAAAAAGCTCCCAGAAAACTCCCGATTACGATTAGCAGGCAAGTAATAATTATTTTTTTCTTTCCCATCCGATTTCTCCCTTTGTAAAACATTTATTTGAGCAATTTCCTTAACTAAAATTATGCCTTTCGTTTCACCCAGTCAGCAATTCCAATAAGCCCAATCATTCCACCTACTATGCATCCTATTATAGAAATTGTATCGAATTTTTTTATTATAAACAAATAATCAATTATCTTTATAAAACAAAATAATAGTAATGAACCACAGAAAACTAATTCATGTTTTTTACGCTTTTTCATATCATCCTTTCCTAATGACAAAAAGCTACAGCGACAGTCCGTCAAAGTAGCTTTTATCATTATTCTCCTGGAGTATTACAAATCATTCATTTTCTTTTTTAAAATAAGGCAACATAATCTTTTTCACAAAGAAATACCCTAAAACGCTAATTGCGACTGCCATATATAATGCCAGAATAATTGCCTTTGCAGGCGTAACATCAGGGATATTCCACAACTCATAACATGTTACCGCAAAAATAGCACATCCACCAATGCAAACTCTTCTCATAATTTTAGATAACACCTGCCTTTCATTATTTTGCAAATTTCCATATTCGTCTTCTTTCATTTTATCACCCCTCGCAATATTTCGATTTTTTACTCATATTCTATTCACTCATAGCTTTACCGCTCTTATACTCAATAACTCCAGCAATGAAATGAATCACTATCATTGTAACAATCCCCACTCCCCAAGCAAGCTGAATTCCTCTTCATTTGTAAGTTCTATCACTCCCATAACAATCAGCGTTCTTACCATACTCCAGCCGTACTTTTTAATTGCTTCTTTTGCAGTTTTAATCATAATTTTTCTTCCTCGTTCTTCCATATTTGTTTTGTTTACTCCGCCGACAGAACATAGAAATCACTCCGCTTAAATAACAAATCTTCTTCACCTATGAAAACTCCTTTATGCAAATTCATTATCTTCCTCTAAAAAATTCCAATTATCTTTGCTCCTACAACTGTCACCCCATCAAAAAAAGACTTAACCTATGTCCTTAAATTAACACAAGCCAAGCCTTTTTCCAATACTTCTGCGGTAAGCGGTAGCGTTTTTGCGGTGAGTGACATATTTTCCGTAAATTTTCGTGTTTTCGACAGAAAAATTTGCTTTTCTACACTGCATTTATCAAAGTTACTGTTACTCGAAATTTTTCTTCCGTATATTCAAAATTCACGGTTCCATCATTTTTGGCAATGCAGTCTCTTACGTTTCTTGTACCAAATCCGTGATTTTTCTTATCTTCCTTTTGAGTCAAGAGTTTTCCCTTGTCTTCTTCTATTGCTCCTGCCATATCATTTTCAATGATAATCGAAAGTGCACCTGCCACTGTTTTTACCGTGACATCTACCTTACCTTCTGCCCCACAGCGTGATGCAGAATAAAAAGCATTCTCCAACAGATTAGAAAAAATAGTACACATATCCATATCAGATAGTCTGGTTTCTACCGGAAGAAGCCCTTGCCAATCCAGTACCACCTCCGGATATTTTGCACACATATCATTCACTATGGCATTTACAAGCGTATTTCCGGTCTGATGCTTTAGCCTCAGCTCTTCCAGTGTTCCCCCCAGTTCTTCCAAATACGCCCTTGCTCCTTGCACATTTTCCTCTTTTAATAACTGTTTCACACAGGTTACATGAGAGGACATATCATGCCGGAATCGTCTGGTTTCTTCCTCTTTTTCCAGCATCATCTGATAGTATCTTTCCTTGGATTCCAACAGGCTCTGATTCATTTTCGCCAGTTCCTGATAATGGTTGCTGGAACGATGATAAAAAATTAACAAAATACCAATAACCAAAAACGCAATGGCAAATACATACACCATAACTATAATTATCCGTTCCATTATTGTATTCCATTGAAAATTCAACTCTGAAACAGGCATGATAAGGAATGTTGCAGCAAATAAACCAATTGCCAATACCCCCAGGCACAAACCGCTTGACTGCTGCACTGTATTTTTTACCGTTTCACCCAGATTTTGTTTCCGGAAATACAACATTTGCAACAGTAAAGCAACTACTATCAACAGAAGAAGACTAATGGCATTTATTCCAATCCGCCAAACAGAGTTACTATAAATGGCTTCTTCACTAACAGAAAACATACGAACAGCAATGGTGGCAAATAGTGTATCAATGCAGGAAATTCCCAGATAAGCACTCAGAGAAAGCACCCATTTTCTCTTCCCCTCAACTGCCAAAGCACATATCACAACAGCTATAAACATAAATGTCGACACATAATATTCCCTATCCTGTATTCCTTTGATAACAAGACATAACTGGGCTAATGAAAACACGATTGCTGCGGCTACAGGTTTTTTCTTTACCTGAAAATTCATACAGCCACATAACATTATCAACTGCTTGGAACACTCTACAATTAAACCAATAATGTTTGTTTCCATATCCTTTGTTCCCCTTTACACAATGCGTCCGTGCTTATTGACAAACTCAAGGAAAGCCTCCTTAAAGCCCGGCGCATATCTTCTGGACACGGTAAGTTTTTTCTCGATTCCTTGCAGCTTCACTTCGTCTGACCCAAACCGTTCTACATAATACATGGAGATTAAATACGTGCGGTGAATCTGCACAAAGCCTTTTCCCTCCAACTTTTCTGCCCACTTTTTAATGGTTCCCCGGCGTTCTTCATATACTAGTCCCATGTGGTCGTAAATATATAATCCATCCCCATAGGATTCCATGTAGACAATGTCCTTCAGCTTCACATAACAGGACTCACCGTCTAACTGGAACTCCGCCCGTTCTATCTTTGCAAGGGAGTCTTCCACAATTTTTAGTACCTTTATCAGGCGTTCCTTTTCCAGTGGCTTTTTTAAATACTGTAATGCCCGGATATCAAAAGCATCGTAAACGTACTTTTCGTAGGAGGTTAAGAAGACTATTTCTGCGTCTGACTTCTGTTTTCGCAGCTGCTTTGCAGCTGTCATGCCGTCTAATTGGGGCATTTCCACATCAAGCAAAATTAAGTCGAAAGCCTCTTTTGCCTTTACCAGTTCACTGCCATCTTCAAACTCTGCAATTTCAATGGCAGGGTTATATTCCTTAATGCAGTTTTTAGTTTCTTCGCGGTATTTTTTTTCATCATCACAGATGGCAATGCGCATTGTAGCCCACCTTCTTTTGTTCTATTTATTTCAAATTTTATGTTGAAGTTTTCCTTACTCTGTTAAAATATAATATCATATTTCCCGGATTACAACAAGGAAAAGCGGACAGAAGCATTACAATTTATGACTACAGGCAAAATGTCATATATACCGGGATTACCGTTACATTTTCTTCCTTCCTCAAGTCTTTCATACAAATAATATATGCGCTTCCAACCTTATCGCTATATTTCTTTAGAAAACGGTCAATAGAGGTATGCTTCTTATAGTCACCCGACTTCACTTCCATTGGGCATATTTTCTTTTTGTCCCGAATCAGAAAATCTATTTCTATATTATTGTGATAATCCTCCTTATCTACACAAGAGAAAAAAAAGAGTTTATGTCCCGATGCAACTAACATCTGTGAGACAATATTTTCAACAAACATCCCTTCATTGATTCCTACTCTGTCAAACATAATTGCTTTTAGTACCTCTTCTTCCAGAACCGTTCCATCTTCTATTGCATGTGCTATCAAGAGCCCCGTATCTGCCATGTAACATTTTAAAGTTAATCGATCTACATTAAGATTAATTCCTAAAGTTGGCTCTGTTGAGTTAAAACAATGGTTTACAATTTTCGACTCTGCCAGCCACATAAAGGAGTCTTCATATTCTCGAAAACGTGCATTTTTATTTAAAGATGCCAGTTTAAACTTCTTTTCATGCTTTGTTAATTGCGAAGGAATTTCGTCAAAAATCGCCAATACTTTTGATTCATAACCTTTGGCAAACTTGCTGATATCTTCTCTATACAATTTTAAAATTCTTTGCTTTACCCGATGTACTTCTTCCAGATTTTTTGTTTCACAATACTTTTCAACCGCTTGCGGCATTCCACCTACAATCATATATATGCGAAACAGATTCATTGCCTTTCTGTGTAAGGCTGCCCCCATCGGTACTTTTTTCTGAAAACATTCTCGTATATATTTTGCCAGGATAGTCTCTCCAAGCACCTCTAAAAATTCTTCATAGTCCAACGGATTCAATTGTATTGATTCTTCTTCTGATGGGATTACGATATCCTGCACGTTTTGTTTTATACTTATCAAAGAGCCTGTTTCAATGTAATCATATCTGCCATCTGCCACTAAATATTTAATCATCTGCCTTGCTCTTGGATACATCTGTACTTCATCAAAAATAATACAGGACTTTCGATTTATCAGTTGTACACCGTAAAATGTCTGTAATTTCAAAAAAAACAAATCCAAATCCGTCATTTCGTTTTCAAACAAATCTATAATTTCATTTTCTATATTTGCAAAATCCAGATATATATACGATTCATATTCATTTTCAGCAAAACGTTTTGATAAATAACTTTTTCCTACACGCCTTGCTCCTTCAATCAGCATTGCTGACTCTCCCTGCGTTTGTTCTTTCCACTTTAACAATTTGCCATATGCTTTTCTATTAAAATCCATAACTTTCCCCCTCTCATTTTTATATACTTTATCCTTTTTTTACATCTTATATTCAAGTTATCACGTTTTCTCCACTTTTTCAAGCTGATTTCTCACGTTTTCTCAACTTATATCATGCGTATTTCTCACGTTTTCTCGACTTCTTTTCCATTTTTCAACAAAAAATACTACGTTGTGACCGCAATTGTGTGCATCAACGTAGCATTTTTGTACTATCTGCTTTTTACTTTTATTACTTCTAATGCGAAATCATCAGTCTCAGCACCACAAAATCATCTCCTATGGAGCCCTCTGCTTTTTTTATGGTAATGGTATGCTCTGCCTCCTCGTCTGACACAAACACTTCCTGGGCATGGGCGTAATTACCCCAGCCGCCCGGAAATTCGCCCTGCAGGGTTTTAACATGGGTTCCGTCTACCCACACTTCATAATTGCCAAACTCCTTGCTTGTGGAACGCCAGAACAGGATGCCAAGGTTTTTGCAGGTTACCTGGAAAGTGATACCGCCGTCACCGTCAGTTGTTTTCCATACATTGCCCCAGCCATTGAAATCCTTGCCGGTTTCTGCAAAGGAGCCAAAGGTTGTAGGTGTTACATCACCCACGCCTGCCAGTTCTGCATTCAAGTATTTTGCCTTGGTGAACAGCTTTTTGTCAAAGGCAGCCGGTTCTCCATAGGTATCCAGCGCTGCATACACGTTATTTAAGTACTTCCAGAGCATTTCTCCCACAATGGCATGGCCCAGTGCCGATGGGTGGGTCACGTCGCCGGACAAGTCTTTCTCGGTGTAGCGTCCCGCCTCGAACCAGTCAGACAACAGATTTAAATAGCTGACCATCGGGAAACCGTATTGAAACCCTACCAGCTGGTGCTGATTCTGGGCAGACGCAAGGTTGGTCTGTCCCATGAACAGTAACATTACTGCCGGGGCATCCTCTGAATCTGCCAGCTTGTACACCAGATTATCATAGGTGTTTTTGCAGGCATTATCTCCGGAATCATTAACCGAATACTCCACCAGAACTACATCCGGATGATGGTCCAGTACGTCTTTTTGCACGCGGTGCACTCCCAGATAGGAGTCTGTGGCACCGATACCGGCATTCACCACCGTCACCTCCGAATTCGGAAATGTTTCTCTCCACCAGGAAAAGAAAATCTCTGCGTAGCAGTTTTTCGTTTTCATCTGGTTATCCTTAGCGCCACTGGAAATGGTTCCCTGGGTAATGGAGCCGCCAATAGCGGCAATGGTGATTGGCTCACCGGCTTCTGCCTTTTTCATGGCAGCCGCAAGGGTAGTATTATCACAAACCTGCCATGGACTTGCTGCCTGCATATCTGCTTCGGTAAGGTACTCCGTTCTGGCAGGCACTACCGTACGCACAGGTGCTTCTGTTGGAGCCGGTGTTGCCGTTACTTCCGCAGGAGCCTCCGTTGGTGTTGCATTATCTTCACTTCCCTGACAACCTGCAAGCATGGCAATGCAGCCTGCTACCAGAAGTGTTACGAACCATTTCTTTTTCATTTCAATCCTCCTAAAGTCTCTTTTCAAAGTTACCGTTTACAATGACATTTTCATCCACTATTACAAAGGCCTGTGGGTCGATGCTCTGTATAATTTCCATCATATCGTTGACCTCGTATTTACTGATACAGGACACCAGAATATGCATCGGTTCGCTTGTGTAGGCACCGTATCCGTCCCACTCTGTCACGCCGCGGCGGGTCCGCTCCGTAATCTCTTTATCAATGCCGTCTTTTTTTGTAAAAATCATCACCCGGACATTGATGTTCTGGTAATGGGTCTTATCCAGAACCAGGGTGAACACCACTGTGTAAATCAAAGAGTAAATTACCGTCTGGGCGTCAAACAAAAACAGCATGACTGCATACAGCAATACATTAAAATACAAAGAAATCTGGCCTACACTGGCTCCCTTAAACTTCTTTGCCGCCCATACCGCCACTACGTCAATTCCGCCGCCGCTGCCTCCGGCAATTAAAATCAGACCTACTCCTGCGCCTGATGCTATGCCGCCGATCAATACCGAGGTCAGATAGTCATTAACGATTGGCACTGCCAGCGTTGGAATCAGGGTGATAAATAAACTGATGGCGCCGGAGCCAATCATGGTTTTTATAAAAAATTTTTTTCCAATCTGAAACCAGGCGAGAAACAACAACGGAATATTAATCAACAGGTAAATGATACCGTAAAGATTGAAATTCCCCACCGGGATAAACTTCTCTAAAAACAGGGTAAGTAATTGGGCAAGACCCACACCCCCGCCACTGAATAAATGAAGCGGTGTTAAAAACAGGTTCATTCCCAGGGCATATAATAAACTTCCTGCAATAATCAGCGCGGCATTTTTTCCAAGAATCACTGCTTTACTTTTCTTTTTCATGGCTGTTACCTCACAAACAAGTTACTGCAATTTTAATATATCCAGCAGATTCTCTACCTGCATGCTTCCTTCCGGCAGCACTCCTTCAAAGGGCGTGGACTGCTCCGTATGCAGATAAATTGCTTCAATTCCATAATCCAGGGCACCCTGTACATCTGCGAAGCGGTCATTCCCCACCATCACGGACTCGCTTTTCTTTAAACCGTGTTTTTCAAACAGGGCATCATAAAAATATCCGGAAGGCTTCTTTACCTCCAAATCCGAGGAAAAGAAAATGTCATCGAATAACACGTCAATACCAAGGGCTTTCATTTCCGGCAGAGTAAAAGAGGTCTGGGCATTGGAAAGCAGATACACCTTTTTGCCCTTGTTCTTCAGACTTTGCAGCAGTTCTGCCGCTCCTGCAAACAGCCGAAGCTTTTCCATGGTAATAGCACGGAAAGCAAGCATGGAATCTTTCACCATCTGTTTATTTGCCTTTACATCCTTTTCTTTATATAGCTTCTCAAACACCCGGTTCAGATTGATTTCCACTTCTTTCACCGTGATGTCCGGGAATTTCTTTTTCAGCTTTTTATGCAGTTTCTTTTCTTCCTCCCGAATCAGGGCACCATAGCGCTCCTTTAATTCCTTACCGGTGTACGCCGCACCCTGGGCGGAAAAGTAAACCGCAATCTTTTTCCATACAGAAGCCTTGTTTTCGTCGGTGTGAATATCTACCAAGGTTCCATATAAATCAAAAATATAATTCTGGTATTTCATATAACTCCTCTCCGTTTCGGGTAGCTAAAGCCTGCTCTCACACCTCTATCTTTGTCCATTTTCCGGATTTAAAACGCCAATTGGTCAGAATAAGGCGCATTACCTGGTCGCCAACAACGCCAAACCAGATACCGATAACCCCCATGTGCAGCACATACGCACACAGATACGAAACCATCGGACGAATCAGAGTAACACTGATAGTAGAGGCTATTGTAGTAAATTTCACGTCGCCGGCGCCGCGGAGGCAGCCCATGTAAATCACCTGCGCCACCTGCATCAGTACAATGAGTACCATCACACGCATAATCTGCACACCGATGGACACGGCGTAATCATCCTGAGGAAAATATGCCCGGAAAAAGGGCTCGCCTCCCACCAGATACAATGCCGAAAGCACCACCGAAATCATGTTTCCTATTCTCTGACAGATAGTACCGTATTTCTTTGCCATCTCCGGTTCTTTTCTGCCGAGACACTGGCCAATTAAGGTTACTGCTGCCACCTGCATTCCGTCTCCAAAGGAAAAGGACAGGGACATGACATTCATTCCTACCTGATGTGCCGCATACTCCTGCGTACCAAGATTTGCCGCCATCACTGCTACGGACATAAAACCGATGCGTAGCAGAATCTGCTCAATGAACACCGAGGATGCCAGTTTAAAAAGCGCAAGAGCGTCAGCAAAGGTAGCTTTTAATTTATTTGCTACAATATATCCTACATGGATAAAACTGTCTTTACGGAAAACAGAGGCGATACTCATGCCACAGGCTACTACTGTTCCGATAACCGTTGCGATTGCCGCGCCTTCAATCCCCAGCGCAGGAAAACCAAAATGTCCTTCGATCAGCAAATAGTTTCCAATCACATTCACCAAATTGGAGGTTAAATTGGTGCGCATGGCAATTTTTGTATTACCGGAACCCCGCTGTGCGGCGTTAATTGCCAGAGAAATGATGGAGAATAAAATACATCCCATAATAATTCGAAAGTATGCTACCGCGCTTTCATGAGTATCTGCTTTGGAGCCCGCCAGCCGAATAATCGGATCGGCAAACGCTACACACGCAAGGCTTACTACAATACCTGCCAATACAACAAAAATCAGAGCCGATAATACAGTGCGGTTGGCTCCATCCCGGTCATTCTGACCTTTTCTTCTTGCGGTAATGGCCGAAATAGAAACATTTGTTGCAATAAACAGGGCAAGGCCCAGAAACTTTGGCTGGGTGGTAAGTCCCACCGCAGCCACTGCATAAGTTCCGAGCCTGCTCACCATAAGAGAGTCCACCATGCCCACCAGTGCTACAAAAAAAGATTCCAGCACTGCCGGCCAGGCTACTCCCAAAGTTGTTTTAATATAAGATTTGTTTTGTGTAAACCAATGTTTCATTTGTCTACCTTCTTTATCGTTCCACCTGTGCTTCCAGATTAAAATTCTTCAGGACAAAAGCAGAAAATGGTGGCATGGTTAACGTAATTGTACCATTTGTTACCGGATACAGTCTTGCTTCCGGTGTCATGCTGTCTAATGTTGTAATCATCTGACTTACCATAAACAGAGAATTGATTTCCAGCTCCTCTACGGAAAATGTCACCGTCTTTGTTACATCATTATTATTTACCGCTACAAAAAACTGGTCCTCCCTATCGAAACGTCCAAAGCTCAAAATTCCATGCTCACAATGCAGCATACGGAAGGAACCGGTACGGATTGCCGGGAACGTACGATGAATGCGAATCAGTTCTTTATGCAGGAATAAAATCTCCTTATCTTCCTTCCCCCATGGATATGGTCTTCGGTTGTCCGGGTCAGTAAATCCGCACACACCGACCTCATCACCATAATACAGGGTCGGTGCTCCCGGCCAAAGCATCTGAAGTACTACTGCTTCTGCAAATACTGCCTTATTGATACCTTCTTCTGCTGCTCCGGCACCAAGTCCCTGTACTCTTCCCGCTTTATGGTTGGTTCTTGTTAAGAAACGGGAGTGGTCATGATTGGACAGTTCATTCATGGCGCAGTATAACGACGGAGTCTGAAATTTTGCCATATTGTACTTCATGCAATGCAGAAAATGCTCGTGGTTATTCCAAAGATGTCCCCGGAACTCATCACTGTGCTTCTCCATACCTGTTAGAAACCAGGTTATCGGCTCCATAAATGCATCGTAGTTCATAACAGTGTCCCACTCATCGCCTTTTAACCAGGCTGATGCATTTCCATAATGCTCCGCTAAAATAACCGCTTCCGGATTTGCATCTTTTACTGCTTTACGGAATCGCTTCCAGAATTTATGATTAAATTCCTCGCTATGTCCTAAGTCTGCTGCCACATCAAGGCGCCATCCATCCACATTATATGGAGGAGATACCCACTTGGCACCTATCTTACAGATATACTCGCACAATTCTTCGGACTCTTCAAAGTTCAGCTTTGGCAGGGTTTCATAGCCCCACCAGCCCTCATAGGAATTTTTATCATTCTCATTGCGGAACTTAAAAAAGTTCCAATACGGGCTTTCCTTTGTCTGATAGGCACCCGGCTTATAGGTGCCGCTGGCGGCATAAAAGCCTTCTCTGTCCAGCCATTTATTGAAGGAACCACAATGATTAAACACACCGTCCAGAATTACCTTCATGCCACGGCTGTGAATTTCTTCCACCATATCGGCAAAGAATGCATTACTGGCCTCTAAATTTTCTTTATCTGTTGTTCTCTTAATATATCTGGAAAACGGGCTGTCACCGATTTCACCATCATTGACAATCATACCGTAGTGCGGGTCAATATAGTCATAATCCTGACTGTCATATTTGTGATTCGATGGAGAAACAAACAACGGATTGAAATAAATTACTTCTACTCCAAGGTTCTGCAGATAGTCCAGTTTCTTGCGAACACCTGCCAGATCACCACCGTAAAACCGGCCTACATCCAAATTTGCTACCGGAGTATCCCACTCTTCTATCCGTTCTACCTCAGTACCGATATAACTGTATTCACCGGTCAACACGTCATTCGCTCTGTCACCGTTACAAAAACGATCCGTATAAATCTGGTACATAACTGCACCTTTTGCCCATTCCGGTACAGAAAAATCCGGTGTCAGCAGGAAGAAAAATTCCCGGTTTAAATGCTCTGTAACACCGCTACGGTCGTAATAATAGATCTTATTCTCACAGGTGAATGAAAAATAATACCACTCACGCTGTTCTTCCACTTCAATGACTGCCCGATAATAATCGAATCTCTTTCCCTGTTCCGACAGTTCCATCGGAATCTCTCCCTTTTCTATGTGAAGCACCGGGTCTGCCTGACATCCGGTCGGAACACGAAAACGTATCTCTACGCTGTCGCCCGGTCTTACATCCACCGGATTCCGGTATTCTCTTGTTCCATCTGAAAAAAACAAATTCAGGTTCATAGAAATAATGCCAATCCTCTCTTGTCTAATATGCTATCAATTCAGAGCCGGATAATTTTTGAGGCTGGCTCCGAACGCCTCTTTCTCCACGTAGGTAAAAAGGCTGGCAATCGCTTGCCAGCCTTTTCGGAGAAGGTATTTTTGTTACTTATGGGGTGTAGCAAAAACTATATAATGTATTGGGGTTTACGTGTGTTATTATAGTACACTTTTGTCGATAAGTGTGCACAAACTTTACAAAATTTT
>JAZSEW010000120.1:0-22334 GCA_045531895.1 Lachnospiraceae bacterium | reverse complement strand
TTCAGATTTGAAAGCTGAAAACTCTTTCAATAAAACAAAAGAACGGAGATAGCGTTATGAACATATATGATGTATCAGAAAAAGCCGGCGTTTCCATTGCCACCGTTTCCCGCGTGTTAAACGGGAATCCCAACGTCAGTGAACCAACCCGGCAAAAAGTAATGAATGTAATGAAAGAAATCGGATATACTCCGAATGTCTTTGCCAGAGGACTTGGTCTTAATACCATGCATACCATCGGTATCATGTGTGCTGATTCCTCTGACCCTTTTCTGGCAAATGCCGTATACTATTTAGAGCAAAATTTAAGGAAATGCGGCTATGACTCTTTCCTGTGTTGCACCGGTTACGACCTTATTAATAAGCAGAAATATTTACAGTTACTACTCAGTAAACGTGTAGATGCAATTATTCTGGTAGGTTCCAGCTTTTTGGAATCCACAAAAAAAGACAATGCCTACCTCACTACTGCTGCAGATAATATTCCAATCATGGTAATCAACGGCTATATTAACCATCAAAACATTTACTGCACTCTGTGTGACGATTATCAGGCAGTATACGATGTTACCAACCGACTTATCGAACAGGAACGTGAAAACATTCTTTATTTATATACATCCCGTTCCTACAGTGGTCTGCAAAAGCTGTCCGGCTACAAAAACAGTATTGCGGCAGCTGACCGTACTATCCGGGAAGAACTGATGATTTCCTGTCCAAATGACATCACCCAAACAAAAGAAATTCTTCTGGAGCAATACGAAAAAGGTCTGCGCTTTGATGCAGTTGTAGCTTCAGAAGATCAACTCGCCGTGGCAGCCATGAAGTTTGCAAAGCAGAAAGGCATATCCGTTCCTGATGATATTGCCATCATTGGCTACAACAACTCCATTTTGTCCAGCTGTACCGACCCGGAAATCACCACCATTGATAATCACGTAGAAACACTCTGCATGACTACCATCAACACACTGATGCGGGTACTTGACGGCAACGATGTTCCAAACAAAACTACGATCTCTAATGACATTGTCATTCGTGAAACTACAAATTTTTAATTTAGGAGGAAAAAACTATGAAACCATTTATGGATGACGATTTTTTATTATCCAACGACACAGCAAAAACTCTGTACCATGACTATGCAAAGAAGGTACCGATTATCGACTACCACTGCCATATCAATCCTCAGGAAATTGCAGAGGACCGTCAGTTCGACACCATCACTCAGGTATGGCTTGGCGGTGACCACTACAAGTGGCGTCAGATGAGAACTAACGGCATTGATGAAAAGTTCATCACAGGTGACGCTTCCGACTATGAAAAGTTCGAAAAGTGGGCAGCTACTCTTCAGAAGGCTATCGGCAACCCACTCTATCACTGGAGCCATTTAGAATTACAGCGTTACTTCGATTACAAAAAGCCGCTCTCTCCTGCTACTGCATCTGAGGTTTGGGATGTATGTAACAAGAAGTTAGCAGATCCATCCATGACTGTTCGTAACATTATCCGTCAGTCTAATGTAGAAACCATCTGCACCACCGATGACCCAATCGATTCCTTGGAATGGCACAAAAAGATTGCCGAGGATGAAACCTTCGAAGTAAAGGTTCTTCCTGCTTGGCGTCCGGACAAGGCCATGAACCTTGAAAAGCCGGAATATCTTGATTACCTCGCTAAGTTAGAAACTGTCAGCGGTGTAAAGATCGACTCCTTCGCTACCCTTTGTGAAGCATTGAAGGTTCGTATGGACTTCTTCGCTTCCATGGGCTGTTTAGTATCCGACCACGCATTAGAGTACGTTATGTATAAGCCTGCTACTGCAGAAGAAATCGAAGCAATTTTTGCTAAGCGCCTTGCCGGCACTACTCCTTCCTCTATGGAAGAATTACAATTCAAGACCGCATTCATGTGCTTCGTGGGTAAGGAATACCATCGTCTTGGCTGGGTAATGCAGCTTCACTATGGCACAAAGCGTGACAACAACGTATTCCGTTACAACCAGCTTGGTCCTGACACCGGATATGACTGTATCAACACTTACGGTTCTTCCGCTGAAATGGCTGCATTCTTAAATTCCTTAAATGCAACCGACCAGCTGCCAAAGACCATCATCTACTCCTTAAACCCTACCGACAACGCTGCCATCGGCACCGTTCTTGGCTGCTTCCAGGATGCTTCTTGCGTTGGCAAAATTCAGCAGGGTTCTGCTTGGTGGTTCAATGACCACAAGGTTGGTATGACCGAGCAGATGACTTCTCTTGCAAACTTAAGTCTTCTGGCTAACTTTGTTGGTATGCTTACCGACTCCAGAAGCTTCTTATCTTACACAAGACACGAATACTTCCGTCGTATCCTTTGTAACTTAATTGGTACCTGGGTAGAAAACGGCGAGTATCCAAACGATATCGAATTCCTTGGTAAGATGGTACAGGATATTTCTTACTACAATACTAAGAACTACTTTGGTTTCTAATTATTGATTTCACAAGGGCTGTCTTCGGCAGCCCTTGTTTTTGCTTTCTTACAGAACTTCCCAGCCAGAGTTTCCTGTCCCTTTGTTTCTTATGACTCAGCCACTTTTCACGGGTGCTTACCAAAGCTATTGTCTCTTTTTCTAGCATAATGGCTGTTCTCTCCCGTGGACCATAACTCGGTATCGGAGAGTTATGGATTAGTTGTTATTGATTTGAGTGTGCAAAACATCCGATGGATGTACCTTCAAGAAAGACACAGGAGCACTCATGGACAAATGCATTTGTCCAGAGGTGCCCCCTGCATCTTTCTTAAAAGCGCTACCGCGCTTTTTGCACAACTCAAATCCTTGACAAAATTGTGATTATCCCGATACCTCAAACAGATGGCTCCACGTGCATCAACAGCCATCAGAAAAAGAAACCACATCTTTGGAGCCTGCCGAAAAAGTGCTGAACGTCATCACGAAACAAATGCACAAGAAATCGAATCGACGGAGAAGTTCCGGCGAAGACAATACCAGCTATAGGAAAATTACGATTTAAATACTCTCTCTTTTCTAAATTGCAAACCTATGTTATAATCATAAAAATAATTTCTGAAGGAGGACTCAGGCATGTCACTACAGTATCTTTGCAGCGGTTTCGGAATGGAGCACAGTTTTGTAAATAAATTTGGTGAATTGCTTTCTGCCGATTTACCGATAAAAAATTCCCTTGTTGCGATTCCATGTACAGAAAATCAAGAGGAAATACAGGTGCATCTTTCCTTCTTTGCAGAGCAGTTGGCAGAAGCCGGAATTGTTTTCAACAACCACGTTATCCTCTCTTCTGACATGACTTATGAAGAACAATGCGATTATATTAAAAATGCTAATTTAATATATTTTATGGGCGGATATCCGTTTACACAAAAAGAATTTATTTTCCGAAATAAGCTGGAAGATGCGCTGCATAACTATCAAGGTGTCACACTGGGTATCAGTGCCGGTGCCATGAATATGTCAAAATATATTATTATGGTAACTGATGGTCCAAGCAGTAACGAAACACGAATTGAAAAAGGACTTGGTTTAGTGGACTTTTCAGTTTTTCCACACTGTGCATTTTCCGGTGATAATTTCGCCCCATCCTTCTATATCGGTGCCGATTTGGTTGATTCCGCAACTCTGCTACATGCAAGCCAAAGCAAAGGTGATGTCTACTTCCTACAAAATAAAACAGATGCTGACACTCTAAAAATAAGTTTTATCCGTGTAGAGAACAATACACCACAGTTTGTCAGTATGTTTGACGGTAAAGTATGGAAAGCAACCGAAAACGGTTATGAAATAATTAAAGAATACATTTAACAAAACAGCCCACCGAAAAATGTTCATCATTCATTGACATGAATTTTCAAAAAAGTTATAATATAGACAAATTTAGATATAGAAAAGGAGAATTCCTATGAAATCTCACGCTAAAAAAATGATAGCACCGATTATTATTACTGTGCTTTTGATACTATACTACGTTGTTTACTTTGGCATTTTAATTGCTCTGCTGGATGGTATCTGGAAACTGCTTCTTGGACTTATACCTCTGGCTTTTTGCGCATTGCTTGTCAAGGTTTGCATAGAAAGAATAAATGAAATAAGGAAGGGTGAAGAGGATGATATTAGTAAATACTGATTACATTACCGGAAAGGAACTGGAGATGCTGTCCATCGTTAAAGGAAGCACCATTCAGTCCAAGCATGTAGGAAAGGACATTGCCCAAAGCTTCAAAACCTTAGTTGGCGGTGAATTAAAAGCCTACAATGAAATGATGAACGAAGCCCGTGCTATCGCCACCAAGAGAATGGTCGAGGAAGCAGAAGCCCTGGGAGCAGATGCTATCGTTAACATTCGTTACGCTTCTTCTGCTATTATGCAGGGTGCAGCCGAAGTTATTGCTTACGGTACTGCGGTTAAATTCATGTAACAATCTGCATACCGTACATAAAGAAGGAAACCTACCCTTTTCTCCATGCTTTTGGAAAAAGGGCAGGTTTCTTTTTTTACTCCCCTATCACCGCCTTAATTCTTCTGACTCCTGCCGAAGAAGCCTCCTCCTTCTTAATCTTAAAAGAAACCAGTTCTCCGGTATTCTTGGCATGTGGTCCGCCGCAAATTTCCTTAGAATATCCCGGAATGGTGTACACCTTTACAATATCTCCGTACTTGCCGGAAAAGACACCGATTGCACCTTCTTCGTAAGCCTGCTCCGGAGACATCTCCTCCAGAATCACATCAATATTTTTTTGAATTGCTTCATTTACAATGACTTCCACCTGTTCCAGTTCTTCCCTTGTTACTTTCCGCCCAAAGGAAAAGTCAAAGCGTAAACGCTCGGAAGTAATGTTGCTTCCCCGTTGGGATACTTCATCGCCAAGAATTTTTCGCAGTGCGCCATTTAGCAAATGGGTTGCAGTGTGAAGTCTTGCCGTCTGCTCATTGTTGTCAGCCAGACCACCTGCGAATTTCCCTGCGGCTCCTTGTCTGGATTTTTCCTGATGCTCCTCAAACTTCTTATGAAATCCTTCCATGTCCACCAGAAATCCTCTTTCCGAAGCAAGTTCTGATGTGAATTCAATTGGAAATCCATAGGTATCGTACAACTTGAATGCCAGTTCTCCACTAAGAATCCCGCCCTGTGTAAGATTATCCAAATACCAATTCGCTTTCTTTAATCCATCATCCAAAGTCTTGGAAAACAGGTTATATTCCTTTTCAAGTTGCTCCAAGATAAATTCTCTGTTTTCGGTAAGTTCCGGATACACCGGACCGTACTGGTCAATGAGTACTTCCGAAAGCTCACAAAGATAATTCGTGTTAATCTCCGCTTTCTTAAACAGGCGAATAATTCTACGAATTAATCTTCGCAAAATATAGCCCTGCTCCGTATTCGACGGGCTGATTTTCATTGGATCACCAAGGATAAATGTAGTCGTTCTCATATGCTCGCAGATGATTCTCTTTTCCCTTGTAGAAAGCTCCTTTCCTTCTCCGACAAGGGCTTCCTCCAATTTCTTCATAACCGGCTGAAACAGCTCCGTATCGTATACATTGGTTTTACCGTTGAATATGGTAAGCACACGCTCTAATCCCATTCCCGTATCCACATTCTTTTGTTTTAATTCCGTAAAACTTCCGTCTGCCTCCTTGTTAAACTGCATAAAGACATTATTCCAAATCTCCACATACTTACCGCAGTGACAGGATGGACCACAGTTTGGTCCACATTTTGGCTTTCCCATATCATAAAAGATTTCCGTATCCGGTCCGCATGGTCCGGTCTGCCCTGCCGGTCCCCACCAGTTATCTTCTCTTCCATAGCGATAAATTTGCTCATCCGAAAGTCCAAGACTCTTCCAAATCCCTACTGCTTCCTCATCAGCAAACACCAGTTCATCTCCTTCAAATACGGTGACAGCCAGCCGCTCCACCGGAATATTTAAATGCTTTGTCAGAAATTCAAAGCTCATGGAAATGGATTCCTTCTTAAAATAATCTCCCAGTGACCAGTTTCCAAGCATTTCAAAAAATGTGCAATGGGTGTCATCTCCAACCTCGTCAATATCTTCAGTTCTAACACACTTTTGTATATCGGTAAGTCTCTTTCCTGCCGGATGCTTTTCACCAAGCAAATACGGTACCAACGGATGCATTCCTGCTGTGGTGAACAGGACGGTCGGATCATTTTCCGGGAGAAGTGACGCAGACGCGATTTCCTGATGCCCCCTTTCTTTAAAAAAGTTCACATACATGGTTCGAAGTTCTTGTGCTGTCATTTATTTTTTCCTCCTTTTCTTTAATAGCGTATATAAACACTTCGAAAATCCTTCGGATTTCCTCAGTCGCGTTGCGCGTTCTGTTATATAGACACAGATTGGAAATACATTTCCATCTGTGTCCACATAACAAAACTTTGCTTATATACGCAAAAAACGCCCCAAGCTGAAAATAATTTCAACCTAGGGCGAACTTTTCTGTCCGTGTTACCACCTAATTTCAGATTTCTCTGCACTCTGCCAATACGGGATTTCTCCGATATTGCTTCCTTCGTTAACGGGGGAACTCCGTTGAAGCCTACTAAGATAACCTGTTCGGTCCACAGCTCAGAGGCTGCTTCAGAATTAGTTCAATGAAGATTCGCACCAACCATCTTCTCTCTGGAAAATTCCTAATACTTACTACTCCTCGTCAAAGCCTTTTTGTTTTGAATTGTTTGTGAGTATAGCATTATGCAATCAATTTGTCAAGTAATTTTATAAAAATTCTGGCAGTTAATTTCTTTCTTTTATAATTCAAAATTCTGTGCTATACTCTTGTTATTATTTATTCCCTTTCGGAGGTCAAAGATGCAAAAACGAATTAACTACTCGGTGCAGTTTACACACTGACAACGATTGTATCGAGGTTAATCAAATTAGAACTGTTGTCAGGCTGCACCAAACCTTATTCACTAAAAAAAGAAAGGATGCAGTTAATCATGAATGAATTCGAACTAAAAAAACTTTGGAAGCAGGAGGAATCCATTGCCCACATCCACGGCTGGGATTTTTCCCACATAGAAGGTAAATACATGGAGGAAGAAGACCTTCCATGGGATTATAAAGAAATCATCAGAAACTATCTCACACCGTCCATGCATATTTTGGACTTTGATACCGGCGGTGGAGAATTTTTGCTTTCCCTTGGCCACCCGTACAACCTTACTGCTGCGACAGAGGGATTCCCGCCAAATATAGAACTTTGCAAAGAAACCCTTCTTCCACTCGGCATAGACTTTAAACCTTGTGACGATGAAGCAAACATTCCTTTTGAAAATGAAAGCTTTGACATTATCCTCAACCGTCACGGAAGCTTTGACCCAAAAGAAATTTACCGGCTACTAAAAAAGGGCGGTCTCTTTATTACCCAGCAGGTAGGCGAGGATAATGACCGCGAACTGGTAGAACTGGCACTTCCGGGTACACCAAAACCGTTTTCCGGCTTAAATTTGAAGGACCAGACAAATGCCTTTAAAAATGCGGGATTTCTTATCTTAGAATCCGGTGAAGCCTTCCGCCCTATCCGTTTTTACGATATTGGTGCTTTCGTATGGTTTGCCCGTATTATTGTATGGGAATTTCCTGAATTTTCCGTCGACAACTGTTTTAATCATCTTCTGGACATGCAGAAAAAAATTGAGCAAGACGGTTATATAGAAGGCACCATCCATCGCTACTATCTTGTAACACAGAAATAATACATCAATAAATAAAACAGAACTTTAATATCAAAACGCACCACTCTCTTACCTTCCAAGAAAGTGGTGCGAACTTTTTAATTTCTATTTGGTTTCCACTGATTTCATTACAGCAATCCTTCAAACAGTTTCAGCTTACCGGTCTGTTCATTTTCCATCTTTTTCTTAAGCATAATCATCTGGTACTGCTGCAGGTTCTGCTCCTTTTTTAGTCCCATAATAGCTTCTGCAATATCAGTATCCTTAATATTACTCTGGGCCGCTGTCAGATTTAAAGCTGCATACTCATTATATGCCATCTGATGATCCAGACCATTGCTCTTTGCTCCCATGGAACTTCTCGCCTTGCTCACCATACTGATAGCGGAGTCAATCTTTCTGATATCAAATTCTCCTGTCACATCATAATCTGCTATACCCAGTGCTTCCAGCGTTGCATTTGGAGCGTTTACATATGTACCACTGCCGCCAGAAGCAATCTGCCAGCCACTCTGACTGCCGTCCAGCAGCTTCATGGTGTTATATTCTGTATTTTTAGCAATGCTCTGGATAGAATCCTTTAACTGGTTAATTTCATCCTGAATCATAGAAAGACCTTCTGCACCGTAAATTGAGGCATTGCCAGCCTGTACACTGAGTTCACGGATTCTTTGCAGCGCATCAGAAATATTTCCAAGCGCGCCATCTGCAATATTGATGAGTCCCTGACCTTCTGCCGCATTTCTGGTACTCACATTCAATTCTGTAATCTCACTCTGCATTTTTTCTGCAATCGCAGAACCTGCCGCATCATCCGCCGCAGAATTAATTCGATTGCCACTGGCAATCTGGCTATAATAGGAACTTCCACTAATACTATTTATCGACATAAGCAATCCTCCTTTTTTCAGGATACAACATTAGTTATCTCTATTATCAGTATATGGTATTTTCTCCCTCTCTGTCAAGACTTTCCTACGCTATTAATCCATGGCATGATCCACTTTTACATCCATGCCATTCCAGATTTTCTTTGAAGTCCAATCCTGCTCTTCTTCCTGCCAGAAGGAATGTTCCTGTGGCAAGCCCAATGGAAGAAACACTGCCATACATAAATAGAGACTTCCCACACAAATATAGTCCTCTGCCAGTCCTGGCTGATTCCCATACACTCCTGGATTTAGCCATCCCTTTTCATCAAACATTTGTGGGTGTTCCATCACTTTATGAAGTACTGCTGTGAGAGCACTCCTCACCTGCCCGTTAGAAACTGTTTCCGGCAGATTATCCTGTAACGCAGCCTGCGCCAGTGCCTGAAATGCTCCAAACCGGTAACTTACAGAACGGCCAATCACCATATAGGTTCCATCCGGACCAATCATCTGCTCCTGTACCGCCGCATAACGTGAGGTACGCTTTCTAAATATCTGATACAGCTCTTCATAATCCCTTCTTACTGCTTTCATAGTTCCTACAATATCAAGCAGCATTGGCTGAATAACAAAACTATTATAATAATCCCAATGGAAGCGTTCTCCATCTCCGTAAGTGCCATCACCCACATACCATTTCCAAAACATGCGAACTCCATATTCCACACGGGTCATATCATAATCTTCTTCACCCATAACATAAAGAGCCACTTCAATCATGGAAGAAAACAAAATCCAGTTACAGACAAACGGGGTAAAACATCTGGTAGCTTTTAATGCTGCCACAAGATTCTTTTTATCCTGTTCCTCTAATAATTCAAACAACTGTTTCGGTGCCCGTACAATTGCCTGGGCCAAAAAAGCTGCATCCACCAAGGCCTGTCCATAGCCTTCAGAAAAATTCATAAAATCTTTTGCAGAAGGATTTACTGCATTGGCTATTCCCTTACGTACCAATTGACGATATTTTTTCTGTACTTCTTTTTCTTCCTGCGGGATTTCTTCTAATTCCAGCCATGGTGCAAGCCCCATTACCGTTCTTCCCAATGCTTCCAAATGCATAAACGGCTCTCTGTCCGGATGAAACACCGTTGGCATTTTTTCCTTTAAGCAATCCTTGCCAGATTTGCTACGACAGGTTCTGCAATCCGAAGCATTCTGTCCAGCCAGTCTGCTCTTCCTCTCATCTCCATGCTATCCTTTCTCCTTTCTTCTCCTGTTATACTTCTCTATACAATCTTTACCATAACATTATATCTTTTTCTGCCACTTTTAAAATTGCTTCCGTAAAATAATAATCCCCGTAAATAATGGTAAAATCATGATTCTTGTCATGATATGCAGCAGAGCATTTTTCTACCAGATGGTCTGCATTCTTATCCCAGTTACAACGTTTTTCTTCCAACGTATGAAGTAAAAATAAAGCCTTCTGATAGTAAGTTTCTTTCCGTTCTCCTTCTACTAACTTTTCCAGTTCCAGTAAGCCACAGGCGAAAATAGTTGCAGCTGTAGAATCTTCCCACAGCACCTCCGTTGGCTGGTCAAAATCCACCGGAATCAAGCCGCTTTCCGGTATCTGGGAAACCACATAATCTGCTACTTTTTTAGCAGTTTCCAGGTACTCCTGCTTTCCGGTATGAAGGTAGCTCAAAGTAAATCCATACAATGCCCAGGACTGTCCTCTGGTCCATGCAGAACCTATCTGCATTCCCTGACCACCCCTTGGTCCTACGATTGCACCGGTTTCCGGATTAAATTCAATAATATGATGTACCGAACCGTTTTCTCTTATAAAAACCTCCATTGCTTTATCTGCATGTGCCATGGCAATGTGTTTAAATCTAGGGTCATTTAATTCCTTGGAAGCCCAATATAACAGCGGTAAATTCATCATACAATCAATAATTGCCAGTCCGGAGGTATTTCCATCTCCGGTATCATTCCACGCACGAATTAATCCCGCAGCAAGATTGTATCTTCCCGCCATATTGGACGCTGCAAGAATACCGCGGTTTCTGGATTTCTGATTACCGGTAATTCGATAATCCGCTACTGCTGTGATATGGAACCGGAATCCTGCATCATGGTCCATCGGCAGATAATCCATCAGCACAGCATCCAACTGCTCCTGAATATCCTCTGCAACCGTTCGAAACTCTTCTTTTTTATAGGCATGATATAACAGCCACAGCTGTGCTGCCCAAAAACCATTCGTCCACCAGCCAACTCTGTCACCGGAACAGTCATCAAAAATTCCATCTATCGTTGAATATGGAATCTTTCCTTTGTTTCTAACTGCGGTAATAGAAACTTTTTCTGCTATTCTGTCTGCAACCTCCTGCGCCCATTTCTTTTCTTCCAAACGTGTAACCATCTGCTTCTTTCTCCTTTTCCAATATTATCGCACTGCCTTATAATTTGTAACTCAAATACCATATTTTTATAACACATGCCATTTCTTTTACTATACTTCATTTTTTCAAAAATAATAATATCTTTTATTGCTATTTACTAACCTTTTCTGCTATAATCAAAAAAAAGGAGGTGGTTTACCTATGTATCATATTATCAATGGCGGTTACTTCACCAGACATCCACAAACATTTTCCATGGAACGTCCTTTAGGATTTCATTCTTATGTTTTCCTATACATCCGTTCTGAAGCTGCGCTTTGTATTGCCGGTCAAAACTATACCGTAGCCCCAAACAGCTATCTCTTCATACAGCCGAATACTCCATATTCCTATTCCAACCCAAATGGTGTTTATATGGATGACTGGATTCATTTTGAATGCAGTAAAGAGGATATTGCGCAATTTCCCACAGAACTCTTTCATCTCCCTTTCTCCTGTAACAATCCTTCTGTTATAGGAACCTATATCGAACAACTCTTGTGGGAACATAGCTTTGCTTCTGAAGCCTTCCGGGATAAAAATGTTCACCGGTTGTTTCAGATTATTTTAAGACATGCCATACAAGATTACTATAACCAAAACAGCTATCATCCCTATCGTTTTCAAATGCAGAAACAACGTATCTCCATGCAGGCAACCCCATATCTCCCTTATCAGGCACGGCAAATGGCAGATTCCATCGGTATTAGTCTGTCTTACTACGAACATCTTTATAAAAGCTTTTTCGGACAATCCTTCCGCGCTGACCTAATTAATATGAAAATTGATTATGCCAAGGATTTATTACGAACTACTACTCTGCCCCTGGAACAAATTTCTCATGAATGCGGCTACAACAGCGAAGTCCATTTTTATCGCCAGTTTCTTTCCAAAACAGGAACAACACCGGGGGACTATCGAAAAAGCTGTAAAAATTTTTCCTAAAAAAACGCTTGCAATCTTGCATTCTGTGTTATACAATAGAAAAAATGCCTGAATGCGGACTTTAACTGCAAGGGCGGAACGGAGGATATTATGAGACACTTAATCAGTCCACAGGACTTATCATTCGAAGAGTTAAACAATCTTCTCGATCTGGCAAATGACATTGCCCACGACCCTAAAAAATATTCCAATTGCTGCCATGGCAAAAAAATAGCCACTTTATTTTATGAACCAAGTACTCGTACCCGTCTCAGTTTTGAAGCTGCAATGCTCAATATGGGAGGTAGTGTCCTTGGTTTTTCTTCTGCCGATTCCTCTTCTGCATCTAAAGGCGAAAGTGTTGCAGACACCATCCGCGTAGTTTCCTGCTATGCAGACATCTGTGCTATGCGCCATCCAAAGGAAGGTGCACCTTATGTTGCTTCCATCAACTCCGGTATTCCGGTAATCAACGCAGGTGACGGCGGACATAACCATCCTACCCAGACTCTTACTGACTTGCTTACCATCAAGTCTTTAAAAGGTCATTTAGATGGAATCACTATTGGTTGCTGCGGTGACTTAAAGTTCGGCCGTACCGTACACTCTCTCATCCATGCTATGGTACAGTTCCCTAATGTAAAATTCGTATTCATTGCACCGGATGAACTCCGCATTCCTACCTATCTTAAAGAAGAAGTTCTTGATCCACTTGGCATCGAATATAAAGAAGTTAAAGTTTTAGAGGATGTTATGCCGGAACTTGATGTACTCTATATGACAAGAGTCCAAAAAGAACGCTTCTTCAACGAAGAAGATTATATCCGCTTAAAAGATTCCTTTATTTTAGATACCGAAAAAATGAAACTTGCCAAAGAAGACATGTTGGTGCTCCATCCGCTGCCTCGTGTAAACGAGATTTCGGTTGAGGTAGACACTGACCCTCGTGCCGCTTATTTTAAACAGGTTCAATTTGGTGTTTACGCAAGAATGGCACTGATTATGACACTGCTTGGCGTTGAGAAGCCGGAATAAGGAGGAAAAATATATCATGTTAAACATTGGTGGATTAAATGAAGGTATCGTTCTGGATCATATTCATGCCGGCGGTGCTATGGAAATTTATAACTATCTGAACTTAGAAAAACTGGACTGCAGCGTTGCCATTATTAAAAATGCAAAAAGCAGCAAGATGGGTCGCAAGGACATCATCAAAATTGACCAGCATATCGATATGGACTTTAATATGCTTGCCGTATTAGAGCCTCATATGACCATTAACTATATCAAAAACGGTGAACGTGTAGAAAAGAGACAGCTTAATCTTCCGGAAAAAATTTACGGCATCATTAAGTGTAAGAACCCTCGCTGTATCACTTCCATCGAACAGGAACTTCCTCATCGTTTTAAGTTAACTAATCGTGAAAAAGGTATTTACCGTTGCGAATACTGTGAACAGTCTTTTAAGAATAAAAAGTAAAAAAAGCGCCGTGGTTCCCTACCATAATGGAACCACGGCATATCTTTATCTTCCTAACTTCTGCTCTTTCTTGTGCTCATACATCTTTTTATCCGCTTCTCTAAGGAAGTAGTCCAGAGAATGTTCACCCATATCTTCCGAGCAGACACCGATACTAAAAATCAGCTTATAGCCTTTCTGATTCTTTTTGTTAAATGACTCCGCTTTTTCATTTATCGACTTAATGATTTCCTCTGTTCGGTTCTTCTGGTTTTCCCTGAACAGAATAATCAGGAATTCATCACCACCGGTTCTGGCAGCAATTTCTCTCTGCGTAACACTATCCTGAATGATTTTTCCGACTGCCTTTAACGCTTCGTCTCCTTCAGCATGACCATAAATATCATTGATTTGCTTAAATCCGCACATATCCAGAGAAATAACCGTCAGTTCCCTTACCAAAGAATACTCCATTACCTGCTTCATCATAGCATAAAAACCATTACGATTTAATACACCAGTCAACGCATCGGTACGATACACCTGCATCAGCATCTTCTTGGAACGCTGCATATCAAGCAGAAAGCGTAGATGGAACATAAAGCTGGCATATGCCGTGTACCAGAATCTTTCTGTATCAATATTAATTACGGTATAAGCATTCGGATCCTCCTGTGTTGGCACAGTAAGTACCAGCAACTGCTGATTCATATCCAACTGTCTTTCCAAATCCGGCACCAAATCGCAAAGTGGCATATGCTCTATATAATTAATTCCCACACCCTCAAAGGATTTTTCATAATGGATTACATTATAACTTCCATCCTTATCGTTCTTCCTTTTGCTTGCATACTGCGGATAATCGGCAATTAACAACCTTTTTGCAGAACAGAACCAGAAATCAAAATAATGCATTCTGACAAGCTGTTTCGGGATAGTTTTCTGAAGAATTTCCATTCCCTCACCTTCACCATAGTTAGCAACCATTCGGCCAAGGTTTGTCTGGTATTCCATTTGTTCATTCATATCAGACTTTATCTGGATAATTTTTGCTGCCGCATCCATGGCATTCATCGCCTTACAACCACAGGAGCCGCCAATCTGAATCTTATTATAGGCCGACACCTTAATTTCTTTTTCCTCCACAGTAAGCTCATTACCATTAATCAGCTCAAACAGGGCATCTGCAAAGGAATCCGCATCATATACGCTGGTCAGAAGACGCGGCTGATGGTACTGTCCGGCATCTAAACCATCAAATCCGCTGACCGCTACATCTTCCGGCACACGTAGACCTCGTTTTCTTAGGTAGTCACATACAGTAAGCGCCATTGTATCATTAGCGCAGATAATTGCTTCCGGCAATGTAGGATTATCATCCAGCATCTTCTTCATAGCTTCTACGGTCGGCACTTCCCAAAAATGTCCATAATAAACACATTTCGGGTCAAAAGTTATCTTATTCTCTTCTAACACCTGTCTGAACACATTCAGACGTTCTTCTGAAAAGCTATTATTTGGTATGCCCGCCATGAAATTAATTCTGCGATACCCGTGAAATTCCACCATATGCTTTACAATTTCACTAAAAGCCTCTTTATAGTCAAAAGAAATATTGATGCAACCATCCACATGATGGTCCACCACAATCACAGGCACTCCGGCATTAGCAGCACGCTCTATAAATTTCTTTTGCCCATCCTCCGCTTTAAAGGTTTCTGCCATTAAAACAATAGCATCAAACCTTTCCACTGCCACGGTGTCAAAAATTCTGATTTCACCATAGCCCATATCCCCATCATTAAAATTAGACAGTGTGGAAAAGAAAACTGCCTTACAGTTATGCTCCCTGCTCTTTTTGGTAATTGTTTTAATAAAATCTCTTTGGTCTTCTGTAGAAAAGCAGGCATGCACAAATGCAATTACTTTATAGTCTTTACCATCTGAATATTTTTTGCTCATAGCCATTCTCCCATAATATAAAAACTAATATTCTCTTAGTTTCTGATAACTACTTTTCCGTTTACCTCCATGACCGGGTCATCCCATATAATTTCTCCGATGCTGTCTGCAATAACAGTTCCGGATTTTGGATTTTTTACGGAAATAATATGCCCCTTTACATCTGCCTCTACATCAGAATATTCAAAGGAAAGATCGGTATCTTCCATTGTGCAGTTCACAAGTTTTAAATTTTTGCAATAGCACAACGGCTGAGTTCCGATAATTTTACAATTAATCAGCGTTAAATTCTCAGAAAACCATGCCAGATATTCACCCTTTAACACCGAATCTTTTACAGTGATATTGTTACCATGCCAGAAGGCGTCCTTCGTATCTAAATACGAGTTGGTAATCGTCATATTTTCAACATACTGAAAGGAATACTTACCTTTCATTTTAAGTTCCTCAATGGTAACATCCTTACATTCAAACAGAAAGTACTCCGACTCCATTTCAGAACGTCTGATAGTAAGTCCTCTTGTTCTCCAGCCAAACTCCGGCGAACGTGCACTACTGTCTTCAATTCTAATATTTTCGCACTCTCTGAGTGCTTTGATGCCATCCATCTTCGTATGTTTAATAATACCATCATAGGAATACCATATTGCAGCTCTGGTCAATTCATCCATGCTGACATTATCAAGTGTAAAGCCCCTGGCATGCCACAACGGATATCTCAGGGAAAAGCTACAATTATTAACCAACACATCTCTGGTTTCTTTTAGTACGGATTCTCCGGCTGCCGGTCCGGCAAAGGTACACTCCCGGACTTCTGTATTTTTAATATTGTATAAAGCACGTTCCTCATCAAAGGTCTGCCCACTTATAATACATTCCATAAAAACTCCTTGCTCTTCTTCAGAGATTTACTTATATTCAGAAAAATTATACCATAATTCGTCATTTTATTCAACAATATTTACCATAGAAACTATAAAAGAATTTTCAAACAAAAAGGGCAGGTCCTAAGACCTGCCCCAAATGTGTTTGTGTTTGTGGGTTTTATTCTTAAATTATGTGTACTGCTAATTACTTTCTTAAGCCTAATCTTTCGATTAACTTACGATATCCATCAAGATCTGTCTTCTTAAGGTATGCAAGTAAGCCACGTCTCTGACCTACCATCTTAAGGAGACCACGTCTGGAATGATGATCCTTCTGGTTGCTCTTAAGATGCTCTGTTAACTCGTTAATTCTTTCTGTTAAAAGAGCAATCTGAACTTCTGGAGAACCAGTGTCATTAGCTGTTCTTCCGTAAGCTGCAATGATTTCCTGCTTCTTTTCCTTGCTAATCATGATAATTACCTCCTGTTTTTAATAGTATCGCCCGAAACCAAGAACCGGTATGTTTTCCAGGAGTAACTCCGTGTTCTGAGTAACGGCTATGTGGTGTTTGCACACACCAACTATTTAATTATATCACAAATCAATTCATTTGTAAATAACAAAATTTATTTTTATTTAAAACTCATGCAAAAAAATCCCACTACGGAGCTTTGGCTCAAACCAGGTTGACTTTGGTGGCATTAAAAGTCCCGCATCAGAAACTGCAAACAGTTCTAAAATTGAGGTCGGACAGGTAGAAAATGCTACCGTCATATCCGTTCTTGTCCTGCGTTCCAGTTCGGAAAGTCCCCGAATACCACCCACAAAATCAATTCTCTTATCCGTTCTTGGATCTGCAATACCAAGTACAGGCTCCAGTAAATTATCCTGCAACACAGATACATCCAGTGTCTTTACCGGGTCTGTGCCCTGCATCAATTCCGGCTTTGCGGTAAGACGATACCACTTTTCCTCTAAAAACATACCGAATTCACCCTTTTGCTCCGGCCCCACCGGAATATCAGAGGCTTCCACTGTAAACTTCTCAGAAACACTCTTAATAAAAGCTTCCGCCGTATAACCGTTCAAATCCTTTACAACTCTGTAATAAGGCAGAATCTTTAATTCATTTTCCGGGAACAGTACGGAAAGGAAATAATTAAACTCTTCTTCTCCTGTATAATTCACATTTGCTTCTCTGCGCTTGATACCTACCTTCACCGCAGATGCTGCACGGTGATGACCATCCGCAATATAAATCTGGCTGATATTTGTAAAGCTCTTTGCAATACCTTCCACTGCTTCTTTCTCAGACACAATCCATACTCTGTGACCGATACCGTCCTCCGAAATAAAATCATACACCGGAGTCTTTGCCTTTTCTGCTGCCACAATCTGTTCCACTGCCTCGTCTCTTCTATAGGCAAGGAAAATCGGTCCTGTCTGGGTACTGCAGGTGTCTACGTGGCGGATTCTGTCCTGCTCTTTTTCTTCTCGCGTATTTTCATGCTTCTTAATTACCTGACCTAAGTAATCATCAATCGATGCACAGGCTACAAGTCCGGTCTGTGAACGTCCGTCCATGGTCAGTTCGTACAAATAAAAGCATGGAGTCTCTTCCTGTACATAAATCCCTTTTTCCCTCTGTTCTTTCAGCATAGATGCTGCCTTTTCATATACCTCAGCGGCATACATATCATGGTCTTCCGCAAACTGCGTCTCCGGACGGTCAATGTTTAAAAAGGACAGCGGTTCTGCAAGCGCTGCTTCCCTTGCCTCTGCACGATTATAGACATCATAAGGAAGTGCTGCCACTTTATGTACCAGTTCCTTATTCGGACGAATTGCCCGGAATGGTTTTACTACTGCCATTTCATCTACCTCCAATTGTTTTTTGTTTATTTAGGGAGAGTTCATGCTTTTTATTTTTTTTTCATTTTTTCGTCACAAAGTAAACACAAATTCCAGGTATTATAGAATCATCAAATGAAGCAATTCATTTGATACTCTCTCCCCTACTTATTTACTTTTTTAGATTTTTCATAACTCCCCCTCGAAGGGCAGCCACTCCCTATGGCTGCCCTTCTCCCTTTGCAGGAAGCCTGCATTCATTATACCAAATTCTTAGAAGAAATCAATATTCTCCCAGTCTTTTTGATAGTAACTTACTTACTCTTTAATACAAATATGACTCCTCCGGATAAGAATACTCGCCCCGGTAATTAGAACCATTATAATGCGGATATTTCACCGGTGCGTATGCATTCTCCATAAATCCATCATCCTGGGTATATATGTACATAAAATGATAATCCCAAACAACAAGTTCATCTCTGGCATCGCCGGTGAGATTAATTGCTTCCACGCACATGGTTGGGTGACCGTCCTCCGGAAAAGACACGCAGCGGATACCGTCGCCATCCAACATACCGCCTCTTCTGCTGTCTGCATTCAGCAAAATCAAATCCTGTCCGGTTCCGTCCCAATTCACCGGGGTTAGCATATTTCCGTTTAACTCGTTTTCAAACTCCCACAGTGGATTTCCACAGGAATCGTAAAAATATACGATTCCCTGGTGTCCCCAGTAATTCACTACTGCAAGTTCAAACCCTTCTCTCTCCGGACAATAATTTCCCGTGCTGATACGCTGGGCATGACCGATATCATCCCGTTTGATAATATTTCCATGATAGTCACCAATAAAGAAACCTTCCGAGCCGGAGACACAGGCAAAATGCCCCTCCTTGCTTCCTGCCATAAAACGACCGGAAATAATCTCATCGGTATGGTCACTTTTTATCGGATACGACCAGAGAAGTTTGCCTGTGTGATCTAACAGGTTATAGCCACACAATATTTCATCATAACCATCACCGTTAATATCACAGGCATATGGAAAATGCCCGGTATTTTTATCACTACGGAAGGACCATAGCAGTTCCAAATCGCTGTTTAACAGATAAATCCTGCAATACCGGTCCTTAAGCAATATGTCAGATGGGCGTTCCTTGCCGGAAACATTGCAAATTCTGATACCATCTGCATTGATACGGTCGAACGGATAAATGCCGTTTGGTACTCCAATAATTGAAGTATCATTTTTATCAGAGAGCGGCATCTTAGCTTTCTTCTTCACCTCTCCGGTTCTTCCATCCAAAATCAGAAGTTCGAAATTCTTTGCAGTAATTACCTCATCGAAGCCATCCCCGTCAATATCATATATCTGCAACGGATAATCCGCAGAAATCTTTCCCTGGTCATACTCCGTGGAAGGTACACCCTTCTGCCAGAGAATATTTCCATCCAAATCAATGGCAGTCAAACAACTGATGTGACTGCAATCATCCCTGCGGACTCTTCTCTGCCCCTGCGCAAGTACTATGTACCATGCATCTCCACCACACAGGTGCCCAAAGCGAATCTGACGTCCGGTACCGAAATTTCTCAAATCAATCTTTTTGAAAAGCTTCATTCCCGGGTGCTTCTTTTTTCTTCGTTCTACTTCTGTAGACTTATCTGTTTCCGCCTGTTTGATAAAATTCATTGTTTCTTCCGAAACCTGCACTGTTACATCTGTGAATTGCGCCGGTGTGGTCGCAGTAATGGCAATTTTACCGCTTCTTTCCAACCCTTCTTCTGCATACACCAACAGTTCCTTGCCATTTACCAGACATTGCACACTATCCCCACGGCAAACTGCTTTCAGTTCATAATACTCATCGCAGTTATAGTCAAAATCACAGCTTGCCAGTTCTCTGTCCTCCTGTTTGTGCCGATAGATTAACTTCAACTTCTGTGATTCCAGAACAAGCACATATAAATTCAAAGAATTAGTACACTTAAATCCAATGCCAATACTGCCACCGGTATTAAATGCACGGACCACTGCACTTACCGTATAGTCTGTCCACTTATCACTTCCCGTCATTAACAGAGGGTGCGTCTTATGAGGCTTATTATTAATGACGCGCATCTGCTCCATAAAATATCTGCCCTCATCCTCGGTGACAATCCACGATGCCCCGGAGCCATTGTAGGTGTGATTGCATACCATATCCACCCAGTTTCCATGATATCCTTCATTTACAACGTAATTATATTCTCCCATGGCAGAATGATTTTTATCGTAGGGAAACTCGCCAATTTTAAAGTGCAAAAAATCGTCATAAAATAATTGAATGTTTCTATTCTCCATTGTCATCCTTTCTTTTGCATCCTACTCAAATGTAATATTCTCACAATCCGTCAGTTCTTTTTCTCGTTCTGCTGCAAAATTACAATTTTTAAAATGCACCTCACGAATCGTATACGGTCTGCCTGGCAATCCGGCAATCTTTACCGGTATTTTTGCCCCCTTGCATACACAATTTTCCAGATATATTTCACGAAATACAGGAATATCCTCCGGATCTTCGCTTTCTTCAATCGGCTCATGATAATTCATGTTGTGATGCACATAATTCATGGTCATAATTACAGCCTCCTGCAACATATTTACCATGTTGATATTCCGAACGGTAATATTCTCTACTACACCGCCTCTGCCAATAGTACTTTTCATGCGGATACCGATATCCGAGTCAATAAAAGTACAGTCCTCCACCAACACGTTGCAGACATTCCTGGACATTTCACTGCCGATGACAAAGCCGCCATGACTGTGTCCTACATAGCAATGATGAATGTGGATATTTTCACAAGGTCCTGTAAATGCTCTTGCTTCCCTGTCCTTGCCGGACTTAATGCAAATACCATCGTCACCGGTACTGAAATTACAGTAACATACCTCCACATTTTTGCAGGAATCAATATCAATACCGTCACCATTCTGTGCATGATACGGATTATTGACTCTGACACCATTCACCGTCAAATCCTCACAAAAATACGGGTGAATACACCATGCCGGAGAATTTTGAAGCAGCACATCTTCTATCAGTACCCGTTTACAGTGCTTTAAGCTTACCATCACCGGACGATAAAAGTCATAGTACGGTGCTGCCTCTGATAACGCTCCCTCATGGTCCGGAAAAATTTCACCATAATTTCGTCCCTCATAAATGGATTTCGTCGGAGCCCAGATGCCGCTTTCTTTGTTTTCCCACACGTACGGAGACATCTCTAACATTGCATTCCACTGACGTTCTGTCACTTTAAACTGCTTCACCGGACGCCATAAATGACCACTGCCATCAATGATACCCTTGCCGGTGATTGCAATATCCGTAGCATTATTTGCATAAATCGGTGAAATTGTCCGGATGCGTTTTACACCCTCAAAATCAGTTTCTATAAGCGGATATTCCTCTGCACTCTTATCAAAAATAATAACCGCATTATCCTCAAGATGCAGCTCCACTCCGGATTTCAACTCGATGGGACCTGTCAGCCAGATTCCATCCGGTATAATAACCCTTCCTCCTGTTTTATTCGCTTCTTCTACAACTGTAGAGAATATTTTGGTATTACTTGTTACTCCTCCACTCACTGCACCGTAATCCAAAATATTATACTCTTTTTTATTGATAGCCGGTAATTTTACCTGAAACTTTTGAAACATATTTCCCTCCAAATCTTTTTCATGTGCTTATCCCTATAAAAATACACTTTACATCCCTTACCAAGTAACAGATAAAATAACCATACCATAAATCTTTTATTGCGACAATGAAAAATCAAAAAAAAGATTCTTTTGGTATTTTTATCATCTGTCTGCCGTTTTCTCTTATTTCCTGCAAATTTTATCGGATAATTCTTGTAAAATTCTTATTTACTTATTATAATATAATTGTTAATACTTCAGTAAAATTATATACTTATGAGGAGGTATTGTTATGGGAAAAGAAATGATTGCTATGCTTCTTGCAGGCGGTCAGGGATCTCGTTTGTACGCATTAACCCAGAAGCTGGCTAAGCCGGCGGTTCCATTCGGCGGAAAATACCGTATCATCGATTTCCCGTTATCTAACTGTGTAAATTCCGGTATTGATACCGTAGGCATTTTAACACAGTATCAACCACTTGTTTTAAACGAGTACATTGGAAACGGTCAACCTTGGGATTTAGACC
>JAZSEW010000007.1:0-49523 GCA_045531895.1 Lachnospiraceae bacterium | reverse complement strand
CGTTAAATTCGCTCAAAGAGCTTACCATTGATGTGCTGAAAATCGATGCGGATTTCTTCCGTAACGTGGAAGAAGTGGAACGCGGAATGCTTATTGTTTCCGAGGTTATCGATCTGGCGAAAAAACTCAATATGAAGATTGTGGCAGAGGGTATCGAGAGCAGAGAACAGGTAGAGTTTTTGACAGAGCAGGAGTGCGACCTGATTCAGGGGTATTTTTATTCGAAACCTATGCCTATAGCGGAGTTTGTGGAGAAATATAGGTAAAAAGAGGTTATAGATAGAAAAGTCAGGAGGAGCAGAGATGAAAGCAGAGATACGTTGGCTGGATGACCCCGAAGTATTCCGGGTAAATCAGGTGCAGGCACATAGTGACCATGCCTATTATGCGGGATATCAGGAAATGGAAGAAGGCAAAGAAAGTCTTACTCAGTCGCTGAATGGGTTATGGAAGTTTTGCTATAGTAAAAATGCGATGGAACGTCCGATTAAGTTTTATGAGCCGGAGTTTGATTGCAGCGAAATGGATGATATTACAGTTCCGATGCATATTGAACTGGCGGGGTATGATAAAATTCATTACATTAACACGATGTACCCATGGGAAGGACATTTGTATCGGAGACCTGCCTATAGTCTTTTGCAGGCAGGAAATGGAAAGGGAATGTTCAGCGAAGCACCGTATAATCCGGTAGGTTCATACAGAAGAAACTTTGATATAAAGGAATCTCTGCGTGGTAAGCGCGTGAGCATATGCTTTGAAGGGGTGGAACAGGCAATGTATGTCTGGCTGAATGGTAGCTTTGTGGGCTATGCAGAAGACAGTTTTACCATGTCTGAGTTTGATTTAACACCATATCTGAAGGAAAAAGGAAATGTACTGGCAGTGGAGGTGCATAAGCGCAGTACAGCGGCTTTTCTGGAAGACCAGGATTTTTTTCGTTTTTTTGGTATCTATCGGAATGTTACCTTAAAGGCAAAACCGGAGGTACATGTGGAGGACGTGTGGCTGAAGCCGGTGTTAATGGAAGATGGTTCCGGTGGAAGTCTTGCGGCAGATTTGAAGATTTCTGCACATAAAAATCAAAAGTTTTTTGCATGCTTGAAATTGAAGAATAAGGAAAATGAGTTGTGTCTGGATTGTCCGGTTGAAGTGAAAGAAGTTTTGGATGCGACATCGGAAACAAATATATACAGAGTGTATTCCGGAAGTTTGCAGGAACAGCTGTTAGATAAGATAATACCATGGGATAATCATCAACCGTACCTTTATGAAGCGCTCATTGAATTGAAGGATGAGAATGGGAAAATATTAGAGGTTGTACCATACCATATCGGGTTCCGACGTCTGGAAATCGTGGATAAAGTAATAAAGCTAAATGGTAAACGTTTGATAATCAATGGGGTAAACCGGCATGAGTGGAGTGCCCAAAGCGGACGCTGTATTTCAAAGGCTGAAATGCAGCAGGATATGGAGTGTATGATAAAAAATAATATCAACTCTGTTCGTACCAGTCATTATCCGAACCAGATTCCGTGGTATTATCTGTGTGATGAGAATGGAATTTATGTAATGGCGGAGACAAATCTGGAGAGCCACGGTTCCTTTCAGAAGTTTGGCGGTAATGAGGTTTCCTGGAATGTGCCGGGGTCTCTGCCGCAATGGAAGGAAGCAGTATTGGACCGTGCCAGAAGTAATTTTGAAGCATTGAAAAATCATACCTCTGTTTTGTTCTGGTCTTTGGGGAATGAGTCCTATGCAGGAGATGACATTGAGGCAATGAATGCGTATTTTAAGGAAAAACAGGATGGGCGTCTGGTGCATTATGAAGGGGTACATCATAATCGTGTGTATGAGGATACGATTTCTGATGTGGAAAGCCGTATGTATGCCAAACCGGAGGAGGTAGAAGAATATTTGCAGAATGCTCCAAAGAAACCATATCTTTTGTGTGAATATATGCATGATATGGGGAATTCACTAGGCGGCATGGGTTCCTACATCCGGCTTTTAGACAAGTATGAGATGTATCATGGCGGATATATCTGGGATTTTATTGATCAGGCATTGTGGGTTCATGATGATACTACCGGACGTTCGGTGCTGCGTTATGGCGGTGATTTTGATGACAGGCCATCAGATTATGAATTTTCAGCAAATGGTATTGTATTTGCAGACCGCAGGGAAAAACCGGCGATGCAGGAAGTGAGGTACTACTATGGATTACACAAATAAAATGCTGCGTGTAGTATATGGAGATAATACTCTGGGTGTGCATGGTGAAAAGTTCCGCTGTCTGTTCTCGTATGGAGCCGGTGGTTTGGAATCTTTGGTAAAGGATGGAATGGAGTGGATATACCGGACACCGAAGCCAACCTTTTGGAGAGCACTGACAGACAATGACCGTGGAAATCGGTTCCATATTTCCAGTGGCCGTTGGCTGGCAGCGGATATGTTTATTCAATGTAAGCGTATTACAGTTTGTGTGGATGGAACAACGCTGGGATTGCCATGCGCTCCGGCGAATAATGTGTATTCTGCGGAAGAGTATGCCAACGAGGTGAGCATCACATATACTTATGAAACAATTGTGCCTCCGACTAATCTGGTAACTGTAACTTATACAGTAAAAAATACCGGAGGCTTGAGGGTTTCCGTGCAGTATCATGGAGTAGAGGGACTGCCGCAGCTTCCGGTATTTGGCCTGCGTTTTATAATGCCAACTCTGGCGGAAAAATATCGCTACGAAGGATTATCAGGTGAAACTTATCCGGATCGGATGGCCGGAGGAATACCGGGGATATATGAGGTGACTGACCTTTCTCCGACACCATATCTGGTTCCGCAGGATTGTGGAATGCACATGAATACAGAATGGGTGGAGATATATCGTTCAAAGTCGTTGGATAACCGGAGAAGAATGGAGAGAGAACATAGTATACGGTTTCAGAATACAGGTAAGAACTTTGCGTTTTCCTGCCTTCCGTATACCGCGTCTGAGTTGGAGAGTGCGGCTCATCAGGAAGAACTTCCGCCGGCAAGGAGAACGGTTCTATGCATTTATGGGGCAGTACGAGGTGTTGGAGGAATTGACAGCTGGGGCAGTAATGTGGAACCGGCCTATCAGATTGATGCACAGACGGACATAGAATATGCCTTTGAAATTATATAGATATATAGAAGGACAATGGTAAAAATTTTTTCTGTTGTCCTTTTTTTGTTTACAAAAAATGTTCATAATGATAAAATAAGTTCATAATGAGAACTTTTAAAAAAGTGAACTAAAGAGAGGAAAAACGTATGGAGTACAACGAGAAGAAATTTGCCGCAAGTGCAAATAAGAAGGCAATGGGAATGTGGCTGGCAATGCTGGTGGTTTTGTCGGTTGCTTATGCAATGGAAATTCCAAAGGGGCTTAAAACACCGAAGTATTTTGCTTTGATGGAACTGATTGCCTGGGGACCGTTTGTTATCGGCTTAATTGTGTTGAAAATACAGGGCTGGCATTCGAAGGTATATCACAATATTGTCGGTGTTGGTTATGGTGTGTTCTATTTGTACATCATGGCTACTTCGCCGGGAACACTGGCATTTACCTATATTCTTCCGTTAGTCAGCATGCTGATTATTTATAAGAACAGAAACTTTATTTTGCGCTGCGGTGTTGCCAGTGTATTGGTGCTGATATATTCTATCGTGCGAAATTATATGAATGGTATGAATTCAGCGTCGGATATTTCAAATTTTGAAATTCAGTTTGGTATGATTTTATTCTGTTTTATTGGATATATTGTGGCAATCAATCATATGATGAAGCATGATGAAGCTTTGCTTGGGTCTGTGCAGGCTAATTTAGACCGTGTCATTACTACCGTTGACCAGGTAAAAACAGCCAGTGACAAAGTGGTAGATGGTGTAACAGTAGTAAGAGAACTTTCTGAAGAAAACAAGGAAAGTGCGCAGAATGTGGTAAACAGTATGGAAGATTTGACGGATAAAAGTCAGACATTAAGCCAGAAAATAGATTCTTCAATGGAAATGACAGAAGATATAGAACACCAGGTAAGCAATGTGGCCGGATTGGTTGAACATATTGTAGATATTAGTAAAAGCTCTGCAGAACATGCGGGAAACAGTTATAACGAATTAAAAAATGTGGTAGAAACAACAAATGCTATGGCAAAATTGTCTTCGGAAGCAGAAGTGATTTTACAGGAATTCCGGAGTCAGTTTGAACGGGTAAAGCAGGAAACCAGCACAATTGAAAGTATTACTTCCCAGACAAATCTTCTTGCGCTGAATGCTTCTATTGAGGCTGCAAGAGCCGGAGAGGCAGGAAGAGGTTTTGCGGTTGTTGCTGATGAAATCAGAAATTTAAGTACCGGAACACAGAATTCATCCACCAGTATTATGGAGGAACTTAAAAATCTGGAAGCCACTTCAGATAAAATGACGGAGTCCATCTCCGCCATTTTGCGGATGATTTCAGAAAGCCTTGTTATAATGCAGACAGTGAATGAAAGTGTTGGCACTATCGCGGAAGATTCCAAACAGTTAGGTGGTGAAATTCAGGTAGTGGATTCTGCCATGAAGAGAGTGGAAAACTCGAACAAGAATATGGTGGATAATATGAAGCAGGTACAGGATATTATGGTGGATATGGTAACCAGCGTACAGGACTCCGAGGCAACCACGGTTACTATGATGAACAAGTATGAGGAAACTGCACGCAATGTTATCAAGATTGAGCAGGTGGTAGGACATCTGGTAGAAGAACTGGGTGAAGGCGGCTTCATGGGACTGAAGGATGTTACTGCCGGAATGAAAGTGATGCTGATTAATAAGAAAACCAGAGAAGAACTGCATGCTGAAATTGCAACAGTGGAGGAAAATAAAGTAATGCTTGCGGCTTCTTCGAAGATGGATACTTTCTTTGGAAATGATAAGAATAAAGCAGATTACGAAGTTCAGATTGTAGTGAATAATACGGTATATATCTGGAAAAAAGCAAAAATTATTCACAAAGTGGGCGATAAGCAATACCAGTTGTTGTTAGAGGAGAATCCAAAAGTATTGAACAGAAGAAGACATCCTCGACTTGCCATGACTAATAATTGTCAGATTACATTGACTTCTAAAAATCTTTCCTTTAACGGAAAGATGGTGAATATCAGTGCAGGTGGTTTCGCATTCAGCTGTTCTGCACCGGAGTTTGCAAATTGTGTGGGAGAACGGCTGGCATTAAAGGTAGATGGTATGGATGTTTTAAAAGGAAGAACTTTGATAGGTATGGCAATTCGTTCTACAGATAATAAGGGAACTTATATTGTGGGTGGAAGATTACTGGAGGATGATCTGGATATCATGAAATATGTAAAGGCAAGAGTAAAAGCGTAAGAAAAGAGAAGTGAGAATAAATTAGGGAGCCATCAAATTTTATTTTTGGTGGCTCCCTTTAAACTATACTTTCCATTGGATTTTACCTCTTTCTCTAATGAGTGAATAGGTTACGTTACGTTTTTGTTGGACTGTACCTCACTTTCTTTTAGTTTAATAGATATTTTATCAGCAGCTATAAAAATCTATTGTTTGAAATGCGTTTGGGTTGCTTTTACTTATGTAGCCATTGGACTGTACCTTCCTTTCTTATTCTTTAAGGAGTATTTGAAGTGTGTTTCTTTATGTTGTCTTTATTATATCTGACAAAAAACGATTTGTCAATCCTAAATTTCTAAAAATATTAAATTTTTATTTATATAGCATGAAAAATAATTAGAACAAGGTGAAAATTCAGAAAATAACAACGATGATATGGAATAGAGCAACTATGAAGTTTACGGAATAAACATAACATTTATACGAAAAATATGGTACAATGTTCATATTAAGTGTTATGGGAGATTGTTATGGATAAGGAATATAAGAAAAAACTACGGAGCTTTCGTAGAAAATTAAATTTAGAAGCCGGAATCCGGGCAGGCTCCATTGGTTTTACTGTGGGACTTGCCGGGATGCTGGTGGTACTGTTGTACGGACGGCTGGCAAAACAGGAATTATGGTTATTGGAAGCCGGAGTGTTAGCGTTCGGATTGTTTTTAATAACAACTTTGCTTGCCTATTTTATTTTGTTTCGGCCAGAGAAAAAAGAGGTGTTGGAAAGTATTGATGCATTGGGCCTACAGGAACGAATCATAACGATGGAAGAGCTTCGAGACGAAGAAACAGTAATAGCAAAGAAACAGCGGCAGGATGCCAAAGAGCAGTTAGCAAAGCTGACAGCAAGGAATATGCAGATAAAATTGTACATAAAACCGCTATTGTGGTGCCTTGGGTTGGCAATTCTTGTGGTGCTACTGGTGTTTCTTCCATTCCCAGAGCCGGAGGTGGACGAGCAGGCGGAGCAAAATGTGTTGGAACAGCAGCTGGTAGACGAATTGATAATTGCGCTGCGATCCTGTATTGATACTTCGGAAGTGAATGAGGAGAATAAAGCAGAATTATATGAAATTGTGGATGCGCTGGCAAACAGCTTTTTACCGGAGGATACTACATTATCGCGAACTGCTAAAATTGCAACAGCGTCGAAACGTCTGGATATGCTTTTGGCAGCCGGGCAGTCAAATCTGACAATACGAAAGCAAAAGTCCGATGCAGAGGTGGAGAAGGAAGAAATAGAAGCGTTGGAGCAGGAACAGAAATTACTAGAGGTTACAATCAAGGAAATGAAGGATTTGCTGGGCACTTCCATTGATGTGTTAAATAAAGTGGAAGGAACCTTTTGGACTCCGGGAGGTCCGTCTTCAGGTACTTCGTACGATGTGGAATCTTTGCCGTTTGAAGAACCGGAAACCGAACCACAAGAAGGGGAAGAACCTATGGAAGGAGAACAACCGGGAGAAGGGGAGGAACCGCCGGAGGGCGGAGAACCGTTAGATGGTGAAGGTGAAATTGGTGAACTAAACGGTGCCGGAACCGAGGAAATATTCGACCCGGAACAGGGAATTATCAGTTATGGTGCGGTTTATGAAGAGTATTATCAGGAGATATTGAAGGCATTGACGGAAACGGAGCTCTCCGACGAAATGAGAGAAATAATTGAAGATTATGCAAATTCATTAGAGTAAAAGGATGGTTAAAAAGCTATGGTTACAGAAGAAATGTTACAGGTGTTTAAGGAAAAGTGTGAAGGGATTTACAGAGAGCTTGGGAAGGATATGATTGGTCAACAGGAGGTAGTAGAAGGCTGTGTGATTGCCATGATTGCCGGCGGTAATGTGTTGTTAGAAGGTGTACCGGGTGTGGGAAAGACACGACTGGTACGTTCTCTTGGGAAGGTATTTGATCTGCCGTTTTCCAGAATTCAGTTTACTCCGGATTTAATGCCGGCAGATGTCACCGGTACTAATATTATTGAGAAGGACAAGGACGGTAATTCAAAGTTTCGTTTCCAGCAAGGACCTGTATTTACTAATATTTTGCTGGCAGACGAAATTAACCGTGCTACACCAAAGACTCAGTCTGCGCTGTTGGAGGCCATGCAGGAGCACACAGTAACAGTCATGGGTGAATCCTATAAGTTAGAGGAACCGTTCTTTGTACTGGCAACCCAGAACCCGATTGAGCAGGACGGTACCTATCCACTGCCGGAGGCGCAGATGGACCGTTTTATGTTCAAGCTGGTGATTACGTATCCTGATATGGAGGAATTGTTGGAGATTGTTACTATCACCCAGAAGACCATGGATGAAATTGCAGAGGCAGCCTGTAGTGCAAAGGAGCTTTTGTTAATGCGTGAAACAGCAAAGGAAATTCCGGTGGCGGAGGATGTGATGAAGTATGCCATGAAGTTGGTGCTGGCAACCCAGCCGACAGGAGAATATACATCGGAAACTGCAAAGAAATATCTGCGCTATGGTGCTTCCCCAAGAGCTGCCCAGGCACTCATTACCACAGCAAAGGTAAAAGCATTGATGAACGGTCGCTATAATGTATCTTACGATGATATTAATTCGCTGGCATATCCGGTACTGCGCCACAGAATTAAATTAAATTTCGAGGCAGTGATCGGCAAAATTACCACAGATCAGGTGATTGAGGGAATTATCAAAGAATTAAATCCAAAGCAGTCCGGTGTATTGCCGTTATTAAAGCACAAGAAGTAGGAAAAGGTTCATGGGAAGAAAAATTATTGATGATGAATTTATTGGTCGTCTGGAAACCTTAGGGTTGTGGATTAAGACCCAGATGAACGGCTATTTTGGTGGAAATCATAAAGCCACTACATATGGCAGCACGGTGGAGTTTGCGGACTTTAGGGAATACACACCGGGGGATGATATCCGCCGCATCGACTGGAATTTGTTCAGCCGTTTTGATAAGTACTTTATCCGGCTGTTTGTGGACGAGCGTCAGATGCACAATCAAATATTAGTAGATGGTTCTGCTTCCATGGACGATGGAGAGGGAAAGGCAGAGTATGCCTTAAAAACGGCGGCAGCACTGGGATACCTGTCTGTACAGGGCATGGACCGGACGTCCATAAAAATGATTCAGGGAAGCAGTCTGGTTTCCGTGGGACAGCGCATTACCGGAAAGGAATCCTTTTATGGTACAGTAAGTGAGTTGGAGGAGGTTCGGTTTTGTGGAAGTGCAGAAATTAGTGATGCGGTGAAAAATAGTCAGGAAACCGGGTTTGATGATGGTTTAACCGTAATCATTTCGGACTTTTTTACGGAGTCGGACTGGAAGCAGGCGGTGGATTATCTTCTGTACAAAAAGCGGGAGGTATTACTGGTACAGGTGCTTACTCCATCGGAGGCAAATCCGGATTATTTCGGGCGGATGCAGCTGTTGGATGCAGAGTCTGTGGATATCGATGACGGCAGAAACCTGCGTATGCGTATTACAAAAAGTGAATATAAGGCGTATGTACAGGCACTTGCTGATTACCTGGAGGATATGAAACAATTCTGCCGATCCAGAAATGTGGGTTATGTGACAGTAAATACTGCAAACCCGATAGAAAAAGAACTGTTAAACAGCCTGTATGAAACGGAGGCGATACGATGAGTTTCTTAAATCCGATGGGACTTTTGGGACTGCTTGGTATCCCTGTCCTGATTTTAATTTACATAATTAAGCCGAAGTTTCAGGAAAAACTGGTGTCCAGCACGTTTATCTGGAAACTGAGTCAGAAATATAAAAAGAAATCACTGCCATGGCAGATTACAAATCTGCTGCTGTTTTTGGTGCAGCTGATAATCATTGTGGCAATCAGCCTTATTCTTGCCAGACCGGTCATTGTCACTGAAGACGGTGCGGCAGAGAAGATAGTAATTTTAGATGCTTCTGCCAGTATGCAGGTAGAGGGCAGTGATGGTACGTTTTTTGAACGGGCGAAAGCGGAAATTTCTAAGTTAGCAGATGATATGGAAAGCTACGGCAAAATGTCGGTTATCTTAGCCGGAATTGAAAGCAGGGTTTTGGTAGAGCGCTCTGATTCTGAGAGGGAAATCAAAGAACTGGTGCTGGCAGCAGAAGGTACCTTTGGAGAAGCGGACCTGGGTGGTGCATTTTTGTTAGCAGAGGAACTTTTGCAAAAGAACTCTGAGGCACAAATTTACTTATTTACCGATAAAACCTATGAAGAAACCGGAGCCATCAAAGTGGTGGACGTTTCGGAGGAAGCCTGGAATGTGGCAATCTGTTCCATGGAGGCAGAGCGTGCAGAAAACAGAGAATATGTATTTACGGCAGAGGTGGCTTCCTACGGAAAGGATACCAAAGCAACAGCGGTCTTATATATTGATGATGTACTGGCAGATGCCCAGATTATTTTATTGCCTGCGGATACCGTAATGACAGTGGAGTTTGAGGATTTGGGTGTGCGACAGTATGAGTCGGCAATGCTCTATGTAGAAGCAGCAGATGCCATTCCGGCGGATAATGAATTTCATCTGCTGGATGGAAAGCGGCAGACCTATGAGGTTCTGATTGTCAGCGAAGAAGCAACCTTTTTGGAGGCAGCGCTCAATACCTTTGATGATTTAAATGTAACTACGGTTGCTTCCTTTGAGGAGTTAGATCAGGAGGAAGAGTATCTGCCGGACGGAACTATGGCAGAATATATTCCGAGTTCCGGTTATGATTTGTATGTATATGATGAGGTGATGCCAAAGGAACTTCCGGGAGATGGTTCCGTGTGGCTGATTTATCCGGAGAAGGTGCCAAAGGGTGTGACCTTTAAGCTGGGGGATGAGATATTTGCGGATGCTTATATGGAACAGGCACCGGACTCCGGTACGGAGCTGTTTCAGAGCCTGACGGACCAGGTCTCTGTGAATGAGGTTTATATCAGTGAATATCAGGAGATTTCTTCTGCACTTGGTTTTGAAACTATTTATACCTGCAACGACGCGCCGGTGGTGTTAGCAGGAGAGGCGGACAATGTTCGGGCAGTACTGTTTGCTTTTGATTTGAATGCTTCCAACATTGCACTGCGTATTGCATTTCCACAGCTGATTTATAACATGGTGCAATATTCTTTGTGTCCGGTGTTGGAATCAGTTTCTTATGAGGTAGGCGATAGAATTACATTGCACAAGACCAGTGGTTCTGTGCTTACCACAGTATCGGGAAGAGGGGAAGAGGCTGCAGAGGTAACTCATGTCCGCATGCCTGCAACCTATGTGGCAGATATGCCAGGGGTGTACACGGTATCCCAGGTGATGGCAGATGAAACGGTAAGAACCACGGAATATTTTGTACGTCTGGCAGCAGAGGAAAGTGACATTACAGCGTTAGGCGGTGCTTTGCCGGAAATCGAAGGAACCAATGCGCCGGTAAGCTACGAAAAGGAGATTACCTGGTGGATTGTAGTTCTTTTGTTGGTGTTAATTGTTGTGGAATGGGGGTTACAGTATCGTGAGCAGTTTTAGAATATATTTTGTGCATCCGTGGCTGTTGCTCTTCATTATTCCACTGGTACTGATTACACTTTGGCCGGTGTTCCGGCTTCCGAAGGTGCGGCGCTTTACATGGAACAGAAAGCTTTCATTGGCATTGCATTCGCTGATTATTGTCCTTTTAGTGGCCCTGCTTGCAGATATGACGGTATATCGAGATAAAGACGAAGTGAATACAGTAATTTTGGTGGACTATTCTGCCAGTACGGAGGATTCTTACAGTGCAATCGAGGCTTATGTGGAGGAGATTGCAGCATCCTCCGGAGAGAAGAACAGAATAAGTGTGGTGGCTTATGGTAAGGATGTGCTTTCAGTGACTGGGTTTTGGGAGGAGGAAGAAGGGCTTTTGAATTCCTTTCAAAACAGCGAAGAAATGCCGGAGTGTGATGCTACAAATCCGGAAGAAGCTTTGTACTATGCAGAATCTCTTTTGGATGACAGGGAAAATCAGAGAATTATTTTGATTTCCGATGGTATTCAGACCGATGGAGATGCTCTTGCTGCGGCAGAAGTGTTGGCAGAAAAGGGAGTTTTTGTGGATACGGTTTGTATCCCGACAAAGGCAGTTGGTTATGAAATGCAGGTGAACCGCTTATCCCACCCCGAAAGCTTAAGTCTTGGAGAGAAAACAGAAGTAACGGCTGTGGTACAGAGCAATTATGAAGGAGCTGCAGAAATTCAGTTTATGGATAATGGTACGATATTTTCCAGAAGGATTGTCAACATAAAGGAAGGGCTGACCGAGCTTACGGCGGAATACACACCGGATTCCCTTGGCGTTCATGAGCTTTCTGCAAGGATTGTGGCAATTCAGGATGATATCTCGGAAAATAATGTGGCATATTCCTGGTTTGAAGTTGGAGGACTGGGAAATATTCTTCTTTTGGATGGAACCGGGCGTGAGTCTGCGCTGTTAAGTAATCTGCTTTCTAAGGAGTACAGTGTCACGGTGATTTCTCCGGAGGAGGCAGCAGGTTACGCTAACCAGCTGGCGGCCTATCATGGAGTGATTATAATGAATGTTTCTAATGCAGATTTACCGGAAGGCTTTGATAAAGCATTGGAAACCTATGTGAAAAAGTATGGTGGGGGACTGCTTACCTCCGGTGGTGGAAATACTTATGCCTATGGAGAAATGGCAGAAACCGCTTTTGAAGAGTTGCTTCCGGTAACTTTGGAAAAGGGAGAGGAACAGACAACGGCTATGATAATTGTGATGGATACCTCCAGCAGTATGCAGGGGTTGAACCATCAGATGGCCATTCAGGGAACCATGCAGTGTATTGAAACACTGGCAGAAACTGATTATGTTGGAGTCCTGACCTTTGACCGTACCGTAAATGTTATTTATGAATTAGCTTCCATGGAGTATGAAGATGCTATTTTAGAGGCGGTAGAGCAGATTGAACTGGGACGTGGGACCTATATGACAGAGGCCACTCGGGAGGCCTATAATCAGTTAAAGGATTTTGAAGCAGATAACAAGCATGTGATTATTTTGTCTGATGGGGAGCCTCAGGACTCCGGTTACATTCGGGTGATAAAGCAGATGGCTGCTAACGGAATTACTGTGTCTGCCATAGCTGTGGGACGTGGGGCAGACCGTAGAATTATGCAGGTCATTGCAGATACCGGCGGAGGAAACTATTATAACGCGTCCGGTGTAAATGATTTGCCGGACATTATGGTGGAGGAAGCAGTGTCTGCCATTGATTCCTATCGCCAGACAGGAACCTTTCCAATCTCCATTGCCAGTTACTCCACGTTGCTCGGTGGTGTGGATGCGGAGCGTCTCCCGGCAGTTTCCGGCTATATGACGACCTTTTTGAAACGTGGAGCCCAACAACTTCTGACTGTTAACGGTGGGGAACCGCTGTATGTGCAGTGGCAGTATGGCACCGGTCGGGTGGGAAGTTTTACGGCGGATTTGCGTGGCAGTGATTCAGAAAAATTGTATGCTTCGGAAGACGGACAGCAGTTGATGAAAAACATGGTAGCTGCGGTAATTCGGGCCGATGGTATGGTAACAGCCCTGGATGTGGCTTTAACGCAGGAAAATCATACGGCAACCATAGATGTTTCTGTTTCGTTAAAAGGAAAAGAAACGGTTGCAGTTACGGTGCTCGCACCGGATAACAGTGAACAGACGGTAGAAACCAGTCTGACAACAGACGGAACCTATCAGGGAACATTTGACTGTTCGGTACCGGGAGCCTATTCGGTTACGGTAACTCATTTGGATGCCGATGGTGGTCTGCTTGATTATACCCAGACACACGTTGCTTCCTCCTATTCTGCAGAGTACAATGCGTTTACAACACTGGATGGGGAAGCTTTGCTTGCTCAGATAAGTGAAGTTACCGGAGGTAAGATGTCTTATACACTTTCCGGTGTGTTGGATTTTACGGGACAATATCTGGAACAGGAAATTGACCCGACAGTTGCTCTTTTGGTTGTTGTATTGGTGTTGTTTCTGGGAGATATTGCGGTAAGAAAATTCAGATTACGGTGGTTTAAGGCACAAAATACGAATAAAAATTAGTAAATTTCCGTGAAAAAAATCTTGCATGTGAGGCAAAGCGGTAGTATAATAGGTGCATATTTTTTATTAGTACTTTAAAATTTTATTGTGATAAAACATGAAGGGCTTGTTGTGGAAAAAACAGGAAGCTTCTTCGGAAATGGAGGCTTGCATATGAGTATCAGAGTTGGAATTATGGGTTATGGTAATTTAGGAAGAGGAATTGAGTGTGCGCTGAAACAGAATAGTGATATGAAGCTGGTTGCGGTGTTTTCCAGAAGAGATCCGGCCACTGTAAAAATATTAACGGAAGGTGTTAAGGTATATAAGGCAGAGGATGCAGTGAAGATGAAGGATGAAATCGATGTACTGATTCTTTGCGGAGGCAGTGCAACAGACCTGCCTGTACAGACACCGGAGTTTGCCAAGGCATTTAACGTTGTGGACAGCTTTGACACTCATGCAAGAATTCCGGAACATTTTGCAAATGTCAATAAGTCAGCTAAGGAAAACGGCAACGTTGCAGTGATTTCTGCCGGCTGGGATCCGGGTATGTTCTCTTTGAACCGTCTGTATGCCAATGCTATTTTACCGGATGGTAAGGATTATACTTTCTGGGGCAAGGGCGTCAGCCAGGGACATTCCGATGCCATTCGCCGGGTAGAGGGTGTAGCAAATGCAAAGCAGTACACCGTTCCTGTGGATGCGGCACTGGAAGCGGTCAGAAGTGGTGCAAATCCTGATCTTTCCACCAGAGAAAAGCACACCAGAGAATGCTACGTTGTGGCAGAAGAGGGTGCGGACAAAGAAAGAATTACACAGGAAATCAAGTCTATGCCAAACTATTTTGCAGATTATGATACAACTGTAAACTTTATTACAGAAGAAGAGTTGCAGAAGAATCACGCAGGTATTCCGCATGGTGGCTTTGTTATCCGTAGTGGAAAGACCGGATGGAATTTAGAGCATAATCATATCATTGAGTACAGTTTAAAGCTTGACTCCAATCCGGAGTTCACTGCTTCTGTAATTGTAGCTTGTGCAAGAGCAGCAGTTCGCATGAAGAGCGAGAGAATGACAGGGTGCAAGACTATTTTTGATATTCCGCCGGCATATCTGTGCAATATCAGTGATGAAGATTTAAGAGCACATTTGTTGTAAAATATTTTACTTCTTTTATAAATTGAGGGTGTAAATTTATCCTGCGAAAACACGCTTGCGCTACCATCGCGACGTAGCCTCTCTAAGTTCGTGCGACCTTGTCGCATTACCTCACTAAGAGAGGACGTCGCTCCAGGGTTTTCTTCGGATAAATTTGCATCCTCAATTTTTATAAGTGTAAAAATAAAGAGCAAAAATGTGCTTTTAAACCTTCCTATATGTAGTGGGAAGAGCGGAGCTTTCTGAATATAATTCTTATATGAATGAGAATTTTACTTTAAACTTCTTATAAGATGTGGTAGAATAGGCGTATATTTTGAAAAGGAGAATAAGTAACATGGATTTTTTAGAAATGCTGAAAGTAATTTTTTTAGGCATTGTGGAGGGCATCACGGAGTGGCTGCCAATCAGTTCTACAGGTCATATGCTTTTGGTGGATGAGTTTATTCAGTTGAAGGCAGTGGATGAGGATTTTAAGGAGATGTTCTTTATCCTCATTCAGTTAGGGGCAATATTGGCAGTTATCCTTTTGTTCTGGGGAAAAATGTGGCCGTTTCAGTTGAAGGATAAGTCGAAGCCTGTGGTTCTGAAAGACACCTTTTCTATCTGGTTTAAGGTAGTGGTGGCCTGTATTCCTGGGGCAATTGTGACTATTTTGTTTGATGATTATGTAGAGGCGCATTTTCAGACACCGGCGGTGATTGCTGCGGCATTGATTATTTATGGTATTGCGTTTATTGTTATCGAAAAGTGGAACAAGACAAAGACACCGAAGGTGGCGGAACTTTCGGATATTACATATAAAACTGCACTGTTGATTGGTTTGTTTCAGGTGCTTTCCATTGTGCCGGGTACATCCCGTTCCGGTGCAACTATTATTGGTGCGCTGTTAATTGGTGTGTCCAGAGTGGCAGCAGCGGAATTTACGTTCTTTCTGGCAGTGCCGGTTATGCTTGGCATGAGTGCGTTAAAGCTTCTTAAATTTGGTTTTGACTTTACGGGTACGGAAATTGCAGTGTTGGTGCTTGGTATGGCGACCGCGTTTTTAGTGTCGGTACTGGTGATTAAGTTCCTGATGAGTTACATCAAGAAAAAAGACTTTGCAGCCTTTGGCTGGTACAGAATTGTACTTGGTGCAATCATTATTGCGTATACACTGGTAAAATAGCAGGAGAAAAAGGATTTGAAGAGTCAGTTTTGATTCTTGGAATCCTTTTTTCGGATATACAAAGGAGTAGTTAGATGGAACGCATTTTAGTTGTAGAAGATGATACAGATATCAATAATTTGATTTCTAAGGCCTTAACAAAAGCCGGTTATGAATGTCAGCAGGCATTTTCCGGCACGGAAGGGTTGCTATATGCAAAATCAGAGCAGTTTTCCCTGGTGGTAATGGATTTGATGCTGCCCGGCATGAATGGAGAGGAACTTTTGAAAAAGCTTCGGGAATTTTCTTTTATGCCGGTGATTGTGCTCTCGGCCAAGGATAGCCTTGATAGTAAAATTGACTTACTCACGGCCGGAGCAGAGGATTATATGACAAAGCCCTTTGAACTGGACGAACTGATTGTCCGGGTAGGGGTTCAGCTGCGCCGTTTCTCCAAGCAGGATGCAGCAGTGAATCAGCTGGTACATAAATCTCTGGTATTAAATCTTGAGGATATGACGGCAACCGTAAATGGTGAGGACATTTCCTTTACAAAACAGGAGTATAAAATTTTGGAACTGCTGATGAAGAATCCAAATCGTGTGTTTTCCAAGCAGGACATTTATGATTATGCGTGGGAAGGTTTCTATATCGGCGAAGATAAGACCATTAATATGCATATCAGTAACATTCGCAAAAAGTTGAAAACAGTCTGCGAAGAAGAATACATAGAAACCGTTTGGGGAATTGGCTTTAAACTTGCCAAATAAATCTTGAAACTTTCTTTACCTTTTCTTTGCGTTTTGTTGAAATCTGCCTGATATGATAGGAACTGTAAAGAGGAGGAAACAAAGATGGATTATTTATTAAGTACAAAGAATCTGACCAAACAGTATGGCAGACACAAGGCGGCAAATGCCATTGAGCTGCATGTAAAGCGGGGCGCAATTTATGGTTTAATCGGAAGAAACGGCGCCGGTAAAACAACGATATTAAAAATGATTAGTGGACTGGCAAGTCCGACAGAGGGTGAGTTTTCTCTGTTTGGATATACAGGGAAAGAGGCTTATAAGGTAATGCACCGGGTAGGGACGTTAATTGAGGCACCGGGCATTTATCCGAACCTTTCCGCAGCAGAAAACCTGAAATTAAAGTGCATTGCCATGGGCGTTCGCAATAAAAAGGTGATTCCGCAGCTGTTAGAGACGGTAGGACTTGGTGATGTAGGTAAAAAGCCGGCAGGAAAGTTTTCTCTTGGTATGCGCCAGAGACTTGGCATTGCTCTTGCACTGGTTGGAGAGCCGGATTTGGTGGTGCTTGATGAACCGATTAACGGTCTGGATCCACAGGGAATTGCAGAAATCAGAGAAACCATTGAAAAATTAAATAGAGAACAGCACATTACATTTGTTATTTCCAGTCACATTTTAGAGGAGCTGTCTAAAATTGCTACGGATTACGGCATCATTCACAATGGATGCCTGTTGCAGGAACTGAGCAGAGAAGAACTGTTGGAAAAGTGCAGTGAGCGTATTGAATTGAAAACAGACGATACAGCAAAGGCATGTACCGTGTTGGAAACCATGAATATCAGGGAGTACAAGGTGGTAGACAAGGATACCATTCAGATATTCGAGCGGTTACAGGACAGCGGTGAAATTACAGTGACTTTAGCGCAGAATGGTGTGAAGACCTTAAGTATTTCCGTAAAGAATGAAGCGCTGGAAGAGTACTATCTGAATTTGACAGGAGGAAATGGCAATGTTTAATCTGATAAAAATGGACTTATACCGGATGGTACAGTCGGTATCCTTTAAGGTAATGCTGGTTGTGGTAGCGGCAATCGCCTTTTTTACGATTGGTATGACCAGTTATGATGTGAAAAATATGCAGGAACAGCAGGAAGAAGTGTTATCTCAGCCGGTGGTACAGGAAGAAAATGTACAGGCGTCAGAAGCAGAGGATGGTCCAAAGCTTACGTTTGAATTTGGCTTTACGATGGACGCTGATTATGGTTGGGGAACAAAGGTACCTTTTTCTGATTTGATGAATGAAAACTTTAAGAGTAGAATTTTGTTGCTGTTATGTGTGATTTTTGTGCCATTATTTGTGAATGCGGAATATAAAAATGGTTACATAAAAAATATAGCAGGGCAGTTATCAAATAGAGGAACTTTAGTAATTTCTAAATTAGTAGCAGTGGCACTTCAGGTGTTGATTTTATTTATAGGGTACATTTTCTGGTCACTTATCGCAGGAAAAATATTCTTTGGCAGTACGATGGTGTTTGGGAATACAGGCAAATTGCTTGGTTGTACGGCGCTGCATTATGTATTATGTCTTGCGATTAGTTATGTGGTTTTGATGATGACATTACTTGCTAAAAGCTCTGCATTACCTTTAACGTTTGGTATTTTGTGTAGTACCGGATTTCTGGGATTGCTTTATAGTGGAATCAACATAGCAATCGCATCAATCACCGGAAAGGAAGGCTTTGATATTGGACTTTACACACCGGAAATGAATGTGGTACAAATTAGTTTTGATATGACGACAGACACAGTAACCAGAGTGGTACTGGTTGGTCTGGTTTATGCGGCAGTGGCGGCAGGTATAGCAATTACAGTTATGAAAAAACGCGATGTATAAACAGTAAACCTCCGGGAGAAGAACATATGATGTGGATTTGGGCAATTAGTACAACAATACTCAGTATTTTATTATTTGGAATACTCACAGCCTATCGGCGACAGGTAAAAACTACCTGCCGCCATTTGGCATTTCTAAAAGAAAATGAAACGAACCTGCGACTTCGCGGGGAACTGCCTTTTCGGGAATTAAATGAATTGGCAGACGAAGTGAATGAAGTACTTGATATGACATGGAAGCTGCGGAGGGAAACAAGACAGGGGGCACAGAACTTAAAGGAAGCAATCACAAATATTTCCCATGACATTCGTACTCCTTTGACCTCTCTGGATGGTTATTTTCAACTGTTAAGTAAAGTAGAGACAGAGGAAGAGCGACAGCAGTATATCTCGGTTATCCGAGGGAGAATCCAGAGTCTTAAGAATATGCTTGAGGAATTGTTTACATATACAAAATTGCAAAATGAATCCTTTGTGTTGGATTTGGAGCTGATAGATTTCAAAAAGTGTGTTTTTGATACATTGTTTTCCTTTTATAATGATTTTTCTGACCGTGGTATAATACCTGAGGTGGAATTATGCGAAGAGCGGATAAACATACAGGGAAATCAAGAGGCAGTATATCGATTGGTTCAAAATATATTAAAAAATGTCCTGGAACATGGCAGAGAAGAAGTGCGGATTGGGTTGTATTCAGAAGAAAGAAAAGTATGTTTTTTCTGTGAAAACAAAGTAGAGAATCCGGAGGAAATTGATATTTCCCAAGTGTTTTCCAGATTTTACAAAGCAGACCCGGCAAGAACACATTCTTCCACCGGTCTGGGGCTTGCCATTGCCAAAGGACTGGCTGAGAAAATGAGCGGTAGCATGAAAGCAGAACTGATGGAGGATAAGTTTCGATTGAGTGTATGGTTTGAGGTAAGCGATAAATAGAAAAAGAGTATTTAGTTCAAGAATTTCAAAGATAAAAGTTTCAGTATTTACAAAAGTTAAGTTTTTGATTAAGCAAATACTGAAACTTTTTAGTTTTTTGTGAAAAAAACAGTTGGAAAATCAGAAAAGATGTGCTATGATAAGAGTAAAGGGTAAAAAGGCAATGTCCTTACCCATAGGAAGAGAAAACAAGGAGGATTACCATGTTAGCAACAAAGAATTACAAGTTCTGGTTTTGTACAGGTTCCCAGGATCTGTACGGTGATGAATGTCTCGCAAACGTAGCAGAGCATTCTAAAATTATCGTAGCAAAGTTAAATGAGTCCGGTGTACTTCCATTCGAAGTTGTATGGAAGCCAACTCTCATTACAAACGAGTTAATTCGTAAGACTTTCAATGAGGCAAACAATGAGGAAGAATGTGCAGGTGTTATCACCTGGATGCACACTTTCTCCCCTGCAAAGTCCTGGATTTTAGGCTTACAGGAATACAGAAAGCCATTACTTCACTTACATACACAGTTCAACGAAGAAATTCCTTATGATACCATCGACATGGATTTCATGAACGAGAACCAGTCTGCTCACGGTGACAGAGAGTATGGCCATATCGTAACAAGAATGGGCATCGAGCGCAAGGTTATTGTGGGACACTGGTCTGATGCTAACGTTCAGGAAAGAATCGCTTCCTGGATGAGAACAGCCATCGGCGTTATTGAAAGCAGCCACATTCGCGTAATGCGTGTTGCTGATAACATGAGAAACGTAGCAGTTACCGAAGGTGATAAGGTAGAAGCTCACCTTAAGTTTGGCTGGGAAATCGATGCTTATCCGGTAAATGAAATCGCGGAAAGCGTTGCAGCTGTTTCTGACGCAGATACTAACGCATTAGTAGAAGAGTACTACTCCAAGTACGACATTTTATTAGAGGGCAGAGATCCGGAAGAATTCAAGAAGCACGTTGCTGTTCAGGCAAAGATTGAGCTTGGTTTCGAACGCTTCTTAGAAGAAAAGAACTACCATGCAATTGTTACTCACTTTGGTGATCTTGGTTCCTTACAGCAGCTTCCTGGTCTTGCAATTCAGAGACTGATGGAAAAGGGCTACGGCTTCGGTGGCGAAGGCGACTGGAAGACAGCAGCTATGGTTCGTTTGATGAAGATTATGACCCAGGGTGTAAAGAATGCCAAGGGTACTTCCTTCATGGAAGACTACACCTACAATTTTGTAAAGGGTAAGGAAGGCATCCTGCAGGCTCATATGTTGGAGGTTTGTCCTACTATCGCAGACGGTCCTATCAGCATTAAGTGCCAGCCACTCTCCATGGGTGACAGAGAAGATCCAACCAGACTGGTATTTACATCTAAGGAAGGTCACGGTGTAGCTTGTTCCTTAATCGACCTTGGTAACCGTTTCCGTCTTATCATCAATGATGTAAACTGCGTGAAGAACGAAAAGGTAATGCCAAAGCTTCCGGTTGCTACTAACTTCTGGGTACCGGAACCAAATCTTTACACAGGTGCAGAAGCATGGATTTTAGCCGGTGGTGCACACCACACTGCATTCTCCTATGACCTCACTGCAGAGCAGATGGGTGACTGGGCAGCTGCTATGGGCATTGAAGCTGTTTACATTGATAAGGATACTACCATCCGCCAGTTCAAGAATGAACTCATGTGGAACAGTGTTTTCTACAGATAAGAAAAAGTTTAGTTTAATTTCATAAATAAAAAGAAAAACAGAAATCTTCCGCGCGCTCCTCGGCTAATGCTTCGCATTCCCGAAAGTCGCTGCTTTGGAAGATTTCTGTTTTTCCTTTTTGCGCATGATTTTTAACTTAAAATTTTAAAGTTGCAGAAAATACTGTTCCACATAAGAGTGGGGCTGGTGGATAGCTGAAAAAGTGAACAGCCTGAGGGTTATATCATAAGTTATTTTGTGTTATGTTTACGAGTATTCTCCGGCAACAAATATCTCTTTAACTGACAGAACAGTTTCAGCAGTACAAAGTGCAGTACGGTATCTGTAGGAATCTGAATCACATTCTTTAAAACACGTCCCGGAAGAACCGCGAGCCAGGCCTTGCCGCTCATCATGGAACTCCAGAGGGAGTTCAGACCAATATTGCAAATAACTTTTACAAGAATATTTGCAATCAGAATGAGCAGGATGGAGAGGGCATTCGTTTTAATCCAGAGCAGAACCAGCTTAGAACCCTTGGCATCACTGTTTAATGGTTGTTTAATCTGTAAGCGGTAGTAGAAAATTCCGTAAATCAAACCGCCTACCATGGCAGTTAAGGTGTAGCCGAAGAAGAAACCACCGTCCGGCTTGATTAAGAATTTCAAAACATCCATTACTCCACCAAAAATGACACCAACTACCGGACCAAACATAAAGTCTACCAGCCGGTTTGGAAGTCCGGAAAAACCGATTTTTATATCGTTGGTGATATAAAAGGATGTCGTGTAACTAAGGACAATAGCAAGAGCAGCCATCATGGCACAGAGTACCAGATTGCGGGTGGATTTGAACTCCAGGGCAGAATCCGTAAACATCCGGAAAAAGCGGCGGATGCAGGATTCTTTTTTTGTGGTTGTTTCGTTTTGATTAAACATAAAAAAACTCCTCCTTTGTGCAGTTTCGTTGACCTACATCATGGAGAAGTGAAAATTTAGGGTGCGCACAAAATATCATATGGTATGCGACGGTACACCCTATCCATGTATGTAGCAGCGGGATGCGAACCTCGTACCGCAAGCGACTGCTTTTCGTCCGAATGACAACTCCCTGTTCACCCGGCACTTAACGCGCGAGATTCTACTCTGCAGATTTTTTTTGTAACACAACACAAAAAGTGCAAGTAGTTTGTATTTTGTGTTTGTGATATGATATATCATATGCAGAAAGTATATCAGATTTTGTGGAAATGTAAAGTACTTTTTAGAATTAAAGTGGTAAAATTTTAGTTGCTGTATGTAAAACGATTTGTATAATTTGACGAAGGATGGAAGAAATATTATGGTACATAGTTTCCCGGAGTATTATAAAGAGTTCTCCTGCATTGCTGATAGGTGTGAGGCAACCTGTTGTGCGGGCTGGCAGATTGTAGTGGACGAGGAGTCTTTAAAGCGTTATAAAAAGGTATCCGGCGAGTTTAAGAAGCGGATACAGGAAGGTGTGGACTTTAAGGAGGGAGTGTTTTATCAGAAGCCCGGTAAACGCTGCGCATTTTTAAATGAGCAGAATTTGTGCGATATGTACACTGCGTTGGGAGAGGAATCCTTTTGTGAAACCTGCCGTCGGTATCCAAGGCATATCGAAGAATTTGAAAATGTGCGGGAATTTACCTTGTCGGTATCCTGTCCGGAGGCAGCAAGAATTTTGCTTGCGCAAAAGGAACCGGCTAAGTTTTATGATATAGAAGTGGAAGCAGAGGAGGAAGTGTTTGACGATTTTGACCCGATGATGTATGAAAAACTGTTAGAGGCCAGAGGAGAAATGCTCCGATTTCTTCAAAACAGGGATGTTCCATTAGCAGAACGGGCTGCTGCAGTGTGGGATTTTGTGGAACTCTTTCAAGAGAAAATGGATGAAGGAACATTGTTTGCAGATGATTTCATATATGAAAGAATGGTTTCAAGAAATCCGGCAACTTCTTATGAAGAAGCAAGGGCATTGTTTGCCCTGCTTCATAATCTGGAATTTCTGGCAGATGACTGGGAAGATACTTTGTTGGAAACGGAAGAGATTTTGTATAAAGCAGGTGAAGCAGAGTATTTGGAAATAAAGCAGCACTTTGCTGAATGGAAAACAAAGCGTTTTCCGGATTGGGATATTATGCTGGAGCAGCTGTTAGTATATTTTATTTATACTTATTTTTGCGGTGCCGTGTATGATGAATATGTGGCTTCTAAAGTAAAAATGTCTGTTTGCAGCGTATTTTATATCGAAGAGCTGGTGACGGCCTTATGGAAAATGAATGGTGAAGAGTTAACGTTGCAGGAGTTTACACGGATGGTATACCGCTACTCCAGAGAGTTGGAACATTCGGACGACAATCTGTGTACCATGGATCAGATGATGGAGGAAATATAGCATGAGGAAGAGGCTTTTTTACATAATGTCAGCATCTATGCTGCTTGCAATGTCAGGTTGCGGAAACGGTGAGGAGCAGCAGGTTATGTCGCCGGTAGCCCAAGAAACGGTTACTGCTGCACCAACGGTAGCACCTATTGAAGAAACAACGCCGACAACAATGGTGGAGCCAACCAAGGAAGCAGAGCTGACGCCGGAACCAACAAAAGTCGGTTTTGCCGAAGTAGTTAAGGTGGAAGCTACAAAAGATACTCCGCTGGTATTTTCTAAGAATACCGGTGTATATGGAGATGAATTTTACCTTACCATGGATGCTTATGAAGAGGATGCTGAAATTTACTATACGTTGGATGGAAGTAATCCTTTAGAAAGTGAGACAGCAGTAAAATATACAAAAGCAATTTCCATAGAGCGAAGAGACTCTGTAGAAAATGTAGTATCTGCGGTAGAACCGATTCGGATTGCGGGAAGCTTTAACTATGTAAGCAAGAATGCATTCAAATGTGAAATTGAAGCACCGGAGAAATCTGCGGTAGATAAATGCACTGTAGTCCGTGCAATAGCAAAATATGCAGACGGTACATTTTCAGAAGAAGTTTCCTCTACCTATTTTATTGGTACCATGGAGGAGCATATTAAAGGTTTGGCAGAAAGTTGTGCGGCGGCAGGCAAAAGTCTTGCAGTAGTCAGTATTTCCGCAGATTATGATGATTTTTTCAATGATGCCGGTGGAATTTATGTTAAGGGAAAAATTTTTGATGGAGCTTTGAAAGCACACATTGCTCAGAATGGCGGTGTGTGGGATGGTGAGACCGCAAGAAGCCTGGATGCCAACTATAAGCGAAAGGGCAAAGCATGGGAAAAAGAGGTTCGGATTTCTTTTATGGAATGTGCGCCGGAGGGGCTTACCGAGGTACTTGCCCAGACCTGCGGCATCCGGATACAGGGAAATTACTCCCGTTCGGATTTACAAAAGGGTCTGCGTTTATATGCGAGAGAGGAATATGGAAAAAAGAATTTCAAATACCCGTTTTTCGGAGAAGAGTATGTAAATATCAACGGCGAAACCATGGACAAATTTAAGACGTTGGTGCTCAGAAACGGAGGGAATTGTGCGTTTACCGCTAAATATAATGATACTTTTTGGCAGTCTCTGGTGACGGAGCTGGATTGCGGAACGCAGAAATCACGCCCATGCGTGGTGTACTTAAACGGAGAATATTGGGGCTTGTATATCTTGCAGGAGGATTACACTGACAACCAGATGGAAAATCTCTATGGTGTGGATAACAACGATGTCGTAATTTATAAAGGTGATGCGGAGGCTTTGGAGTTGGGTTACAAACTGGATGCAGGTGATATTCCGGAGGGAGAGGAAGAATCATATTATTTTGAGGAGTTGCTTGACTTTTTTGACAGCCATAGTAATTTAGAGTCTGACGCGGATTATGCAGAGTTTTGTAAACTGGTAGACCCACAGTCAGTCATGGACTACTTTGCGGTGCAGTGCTGGATTAACAATAAGTGGGACTGGCCGGGCAAGAACTGGTCCATGTGGAGGACCATAACGTCAGATGGTGTAGATGATAGCTTCGGGGATGGTCGTTGGCGTTTCCTGTTCTATGATATGGAATTCGGTGGTGTCAGTGGAGGCTCCGATGCCAGAACCAATACGATTAAAGAAGATAACTATAAACCGGAAGGGTTATTGGACTTTGATACGGACAATCCTGCGGTACTGTGCTTTGCTTATTTGATGACTAACGCAGGCTTTAGGAATGAGTTTAATCAGAAATTGCTTGGACTTTCGGAAGGTGTGTTTGAGCAGAAGGCAGCATTAGACCGGTTGAAAGAGTTTGAAGAAGTATACGGACCATTACTGGAACAGTTCTTTGAACGCTATCCGGAAACCGGAAGTGTGGAAAATGCTCTGGAAGGCGGATATGCTTCCAGCCGTTGTATCCGGGAATTTATAGAGAAAAGAGAAAATTATATTCAGCAAATGGTGGACTATGTGATTCGAAAGCGCGGGGAATAAGCAAAAAAAGAGTTCTCACCAAATTCTAATCGAACCTTTATCCTCCTCTTATGGAAGTTTTTCAAAGTTTAGCATATGATAAAACTATAAAGAAAGCGCAGTAACCGATGGTGTCTGAAGAACGGTTACGGCATGGAACAAGAGAGGAGAATAAAGCATGGGTTGTCTTGGAAATATTATCTGGTTTTTATGCGGAGGCTTTTTGGGTGGTTTAAGCTGGATGCTAGCCGGCATTTTATGGAGCATTACCATTATTGGTATTCCGGTAGGGGTACAGTGTTTTAAGATGGCAGGTCTGTCTTTTTTTCCGTTTGGAAAAGAGGTAAACTATGGTGGCGGAGCAGGTTCCTTTCTTTTAAACATTATCTGGCTGTTAGTGACAGGTGTTCCGCTTGCCTTGGAGCATCTTGCGTTTGGTATTGTGCTGTGTATTACCATTGTGGGTATTCCGTTCGGATTACAGCATTTTAAACTGGCAAAGCTGGCGCTGATGCCGTTTGGTGCAGATGTCAGATTGTAAAAAAAGAACTCATATAAGGCGGTAAAAGCTTTGTATGAGTTCTTTTGCTATAAGTTAAGTAGCGTACTTTTTACTATTTTTCAAGCTTGGTAAATAAGCCTGCTTTGATGAGAACCGGACGAAGAGCAAGGTATAAAAGCACAGCACACAGCAGGGAGAGAGCAGCATTAACACCGGTGGTCAGTGTTGCAATCTTTGCAAGGGCAGCAGAAGCGTCCTGAGGAATACCAAACAGGTACATTTTGTAGAAATATCCAACCAGCGGGTCTGCAATTACATTAAAGAGTAATCCGGCACCGGCAGAGACGATAGTGGCAATGGTCAGCTTCTTTTTATCGGTAATCTTTGTGATGTGGAAAAGCTTATGTGCCACAAGTCCGGTAATCAGACCAATGCAAAGCTTTAAGAAAAAAGTCTTTGGAGCGCTGGTTACATAAATAGTAGTCAAATCGGCTAAAGTAAGACCGATAGCACCGGCAACACCACCGAGAGAGCCGCCGAGCAGTAATGCCGCCAGAACAACAAAAGTATTTCCAAGGTGGAACGCGGTGGAACCGCCCGGCAGATTGATATCAATCTTAAAATAAGTAAACATAATGTAAGACAGTGCGGCAAAGAGGGCTGCCTGCGCCATACGCTTTACCTGCTCGGAAGTGGTGTATGTAACGGCGGCTTCTTTCTGTTTCAGTTTGGAAAGACCACTGACCAGAGCAACAAGTCCGAGAAGCAGTGCAAAAATGCCCCAGAGAATAAATGGAAAGTAAGGGTCGTCACGGTTGATTTTTTCTGCCGGAGTGTAGCCGACAAAACCGACAACGCTGGAAATAAGTCCTCCTGCAGTCAAAATACCGCCGAGGATTGGTTGAAGTTTATTATTTTTCTGCATATGAATTCTCCTTCCGTTTATGGCAATCAGAAAACGAAGCGCTTTGATGTATTGCCAGTTTTCCAAGCAGTGGTTCAAAATAGACGCCATCGGTGGATGGAATATTATTTTCTTCCGTGAAGATAATAGCCTCCCGGACAAATTGCCCGGCCATGGTAACGGATTCCTCGAAGGGAATGCCGCATACCGCATTGGAAGCAATAATAGCAGCAAATACATCACCTGTGCCGGAACGTTCTTTGCCGGCTTTTTTTTGTTTCTGAATTGTGGTGCCGTTTGTTTTATCAAAAATAAGGTTGACTAAGAAGTCTTCCGAAGAAATGCCGGATACAACAATTTGTTCTGCCGGGTAATTTTGTAAGCACTTTAAAAGCTCATGGAGCTCCGTATCTGTCCAATCACCGGAATGATAGGGAAGATCTGCCAGAATACAGGCTTCTGTCAAATTCGGAGTCAGGATGTGGGCAAAGGAAGCCAGCTCTTTCATAGCTTCGCACATTTCTTTGGTATAGACAGAGTAGAGGCGGCCGTTGTCGCCCATGACCGGGTCAATGATGACTTTGGTTTGTTCTGTGGAAAACTCCGTAATCAGACGTTTCACCATTTCAATTTGCTCTAAGGAACTTAAAAAACCGGAGAGGATTCCATCAAAAGTGAGGGAAAGCTTTTGCCAGTAATCCAGATAACTTGGAAGTTCTGTTGTCAGGTCCTGTTTATAAAACTGCGGGAAACCGGGATGATTGGAAAACAGGGCGGTCGGTACCGGACAACACTGGATTCCCATAGAGGAAATTACAGGAACAGTAACTGCCAGTGAGGACTTCCCGAAACCGACAATACCGTTGACCGCAGCAATTTTTGGTATGGTATTATGCATAAAAAAGAATTCCTTTCGTTGCTTTGAAAGGAATTCTAATTCAAATCTGGAAATATTTAAATAACCAATTTGAGAAAAATTATTAATACCAGATGGACGAACATCTGTCAGTTGAGATGCCGTACACTTAGATACAGAAGTTTTAAAATCAAGTAATATATTCACAGTTCTTTTTCTATAGCCGTGGTATTGATAAGTTTCTCTAAAAATGTTAAATAAATAATTCCATTTTACTCTGTAGCTAATACCTTAATTTTTGCGAAGGCTTTGCGAACCGGAGGAAGTGCGAGCAGTACCAGAGTTAAAATCACTTCCGGCAGAATGTAGCTTAAGTTATACAGAGTAGAGGCCCAGATGGCTGCTGCATTACCGCTTAAGGAATCTACATAGGTGGTGTAGAAAATCAGGCCGGACACCATGTGGAAAAAGAAGCGTCCAAAGGTACCAACAAGAAATCCGATAATCAGACCGTTTCTTTTTTGGTGGAAGAAGCCGGACAATCCCAGGGCAGCAAAGGCCAGTGGATAGTCTAAAATGACCTGGGCCGGATGTACCACATAGGGACCGGTAATAAACTGCAGGACGCCGTAGGCAAGAGCTGCAATTAAACCGGTGGCAGGTCCATACCAGTAACCGACAAGACTGACTATCAGCATGGAGAACAGCGTGGTGGAACCGCCGTTTGGCAGGCTCGGAAGCTTGATAACTACCGAGATGACGGTGGCCAGGGCAATGGCCATGGCAGAGAAAACGAGTTGCTTTGTTTTGTTTTTGGACATAAAAAATCCTCCTTAAGATGTAAGCTTAGGAGGGGCCAACAGAATTCATATCATATTAAGACTGAATCAAGCTTCCTTACGCCGGTACTAACCGGATCAAGTGATGAGGGTCAGCAGCCTTACGGCCACTTCTCAGCAAATGGCACCCCTAGCAAATTTTAGTATAATCATTTTTTATGTAATAATTATAACATAACTTTGGGAAAATTACTAGTCTTTAATTTGTAATGGAGCATGATATAATCAGAGCTACTATGAGTATAGGAGAAGGTCTGCATAAAAAGAAATGCGCATAAGGAAAGGGGACGATGCGAATGAATCAGGAACAGTACTTAAGTCACGTGCTGGCAAAACTGGAGACTGCAATAGCGGAGCTGGAGGGAAAGCTGGAGTTCCGGCGCACAGAGATTGCCAAAATGCAGGAGTACTACTGGGAAAGCTACAATGAGTACGATGAGTTCGGTTACGAAAAATTTGATAATGACCGTCTTTTAAAAGAGGAAATGGATTCCCATGGAGAACTTTCAAAAAAGTATGCACGTTATATGAAAATGAAGGATTCTCCATATTTTGCCGCAATTACGTTCCGTTATGAAGGGGAAGAGGAAGAAGAGACTTACTACATTGGTATTGGAGATTTTTCACCGTCTAAGGCGGCAGAGCCTCTGGTGTGCGACTGGCGTGCACCAATTTCAAGTTTATTTTATGATTATGAGGTGGGCAAAGCTTCTTTCAAGGCTCCTGTCGGAGAAATTTTTGGGGAATTACTGCGCAAACATCAATATAAAATCAAAAACGGAAAAATGTTTTACATGATTGACAGTGATATTGTTATCAATGATGATATCCTACAGAAGGAATTGTCCATGAACGCCAATGCCCGGTTAAAGAGTATTGTCACTACGATCCAAAAGGAGCAGAATGCTATCATCCGCAATGAAAAGGATAAAATTCTGGTCATTCAAGGGTGCGCAGGTTCCGGTAAGACTTCGGTGGCTTTGCATCGGGTGGCGTATCTTTTATATCATCACAGAAAGCAGCTGGATGCAAAGCAGGTGCTGATTTTATCACCGAATCCGGTCTTTTCCGAGTATATTTCTCATATCCTGCCGGAGCTGGGTGAGGAAAATATTCTGGAAATGTCTTTTGACTTGTATGCCTATAAAGAGTTGAAAAAGTATAAGGATACAGAAGATCGCTATGTGTATCTGGAACGGTTATTGTCGCTGCCGGAAAAAGAGGCTTGGGAGTATCAGGAAAAGGTGGCAGAAAAACAGTCAGGAGAATATGCGTTGGAGCTTAATGAGTTTGTTCTGTTTTTAGAGGATTCCTTAATGAATTTTAAGGAATTCAATTATAAAAAAATACACCGTACAGAGCATGAACTCCGGACACTGTTTTATGAGAAGTTTCCGGATATTCCGATATTGGAGAGATTAAAGACTATTGCAGAGTACATTATCGATGAAGAAGAAACTTTAAGCGGCAAGGATTTTGACGAGCTGGAACGGGAAATTGTTATTTCAAAACTGGAAAAAATGTATGAGATGACAGATTTTTATAAGCTTTATAACCGATTCTTACAAGAGAGCGGCAGGGAACCAATAAGGGAGACTGTCAAAGCAATTCCTTATGAGGATGTGTATCCGTTGCTTTATTTAAAACATTTACTTCATGGTAGTGTGAAACGCTCCGGCATTAAGCATCTGATTGTAGATGAGATGCAGGATTATTCTTATATGCAGTTTTTGGTGCTCAGTAAAATGTTTTCCTGTCCGATGACAATACTTGGTGACAGGGAACAACAGGCGGCACCGGGAAAATTGGACACTCAGACACTATGTAAAGAAATTTTCGGCAAGGAAGCAAGATTCTTGACTTTAAAGAAAAGTTATCGTTCTACTTCTGAGATTACCCGTTTCGCAAACCGCATCGCAGGAATCGAAGGGGAAGAGGCGTTTGACCGTCCGGGGAAGGAACCGGAGTGGATTTTGTCGAAAAATGAGTTTGAGATGTGTGGAAAAATCATTGAAAAACTGACAAATAATCAGAATGACCAATTTGAGACCATTGCAATTCTTACTACAACGGAAGAACAGGCAGAACGACTATATATTGCGTTAAAGGACAAGCTTCCGGTCAACATATTGTCTTCGAATAGCAGTAAAATGGAAAAAGGAATAGTGATTACCACGTTTTATCTTGCCAAAGGCCTGGAGTTTGACAGTGTGCATATAGCATATGTGCCAAAGGAAGAAAACTTAACAGAATATCAGCGGCAGATTCTTTATATTGGGGCAACCAGGGCATTGCATGAATTGAGTGTGTATAGTGTGGAAGAATAAATGTATCATTGTGCGAGACTTAATGAAGAGTAGGTAAGGCTTTTTTTCTTGACAATGGTTTTGTCTCAGTGTATACTTAGTTCAAATATTTCAAACCAATGCGTAAGAAGAGTAGCTTTATCCGAATCTTTAGAGACCTGCCGGTAGGTGCAAGGCAGGGAGGAGGATATGGTGAATGGACTTACAAGGGCCGGAGGAAAGCAATTTGCAAGTAATGCCGGACGGAAACCTGACCGTTATACAGGAAGCCTGATTAGAAAATATATTTTTCAGTCGGGGTAAGAGGTGGACATCAAAAGGATGTCAAACCGGGTGGTACCGCAGAAGCTTAATAACGCTTTTGTCCCAGTGATTTGGGGCAAAGGCGTTTTCTATTTTTATAAAGTTTTTTGTCCCGGTAAATGAAAAGAAAAGGAGATTTAAACCATGGAAGATTCAAAAAAGCCCTTATTTAGCGGCATGCAGGCAACAGGTAACTTAACCTTAGGAAATTATTTAGGAGCATTAAAAAACTGGGTAGCACTGAGTGATGAGTACAACTGCTTTTACTGTGTAGTTGATGAACATTCCATCACTGTAAGACAGGATCCGGCAGAACTCAGAAATCGAGCAAGAAAGCTTTTAACTCTTTATCTGGCAGCAGGTCTTGACCCGGAAAAGAATTGCATTTATTATCAGTCTCACGTATCTGCTCACGCAGAGCTGGCTTGGATTTTAAATTGCTTTACGTATATGGGTGAATTACAGAGAATGACTCAGTTTAAGGATAAGTCTGCAAAGCACGCAGACAACATCAACGCAGGTCTGTTCACTTATCCGGTGCTAATGGCAGCAGATATTTTGTTATTCCAGTCTGATGTTGTTCCTGTTGGTATTGACCAGATGCAGCATCTGGAACTGACCAGAGACATTGCGCAGCGTTTCAATGGTATTTACGGTGATGTATTTAAGATTCCGGAAGCGTACATCGGCAAGTCCGGTGCTAAGATTATGAGCTTGCAGGACCCAACCAAGAAGATGTCCAAGTCCGATGAAAATCCAAATGCAAGCATCTATCTGTTAGATGATCCGGATACTATTATGAGAAAGTTTAAGCGTGCTGTAACCGACTCTGAGGGTACTATTTTATACCGTGATGAGCAGCCGGGCGTGAAGAACTTGATTGACATTTACAGCGCATGTACCGGTAAGGCTCCTGCGGATATTGAAAAGGAATTTGATGGCAAGGGCTACGGCGATTTCAAGACAGCTGTGGGCGAAACCGTTGTGTCTGTGCTGAAACCGCTGCAGGATCGCATGGCTGATATAGCAAAGGATAAGGCGTATGTAGACAGCGTGATTAAAAATAATGCAGAAAAGGCAAATTATTTTGCAAACAAGACCCTTCGCAAGGTGCAGAAGAAGGTTGGCTTCCCGGAGAGAATCCGCTAAAACTATGTATAAGTGGTAACGGGAGCATTACAAAAGAATAAAGGAAAGAGAGAACAGAAACAAGTAAATTATGGATTACAAATTAATTGTATTAGACATTGACGGAACATTAACCAACTCAAAAAAAGTAATTACTCCTGCAACAAGGGAAGCTTTGATTAGAATTCAGGAGCAGGGCGTTTATGTGGCAATTGCCTCAGGACGTCCGACTCCGGGTACCAGAAAGGTGGCGGAAGAACTGGAACTTTCACGCTTCGGTAACTATGTATTATCCTTTAATGGCGGTCGCGTATTGAATTACAAAACCAAGGAAGTGGTGCTGGATAAGACAATTTCTGCGGAAATGGCAGGGATTCTCTGTGAAGAGGCATTGCATCACGGCGTGGGCATTCTTACGTATGACAATGAATGTGCGTTGGCTGGCACCGAAGTAGACGAGTATATGGAGTTGGAAGCCCGTATTAACAGCATTGAATTGAAAAAAGTGGGACATTTTAAGGACTATGTAGATTTTCCGGTGAACAAGTGTCTCATGACCGGAGAACCGGAGCGTATGGCAGAACTGGAGAAAGAATTAAAAGAGAAGTATGCAGGAAAGTTAAATATTTTCCGCTCTGAGCCTTTTTTCCTGGAACTCATGCCAAAGGGAATTGATAAAGCTTCTGTACTGAAAAATTTCCTGCCATACCTTGGAATTACAAGGGAAGAAGTGATTTGCTGCGGTGATGGGTATAACGACAAAACCATGATTGAGTTTGCAGGTCTTGGTGTTGCAATGGCAAATGCGAGGGATGAAGTACTGGAAGTGGCAGACTATATTACAGCATCTAATGATGAGGATGGAATTGTGGAGGTTGTGGAGAAGTTTATTTTGAGATAAATTTTGCCGGGAACAGAGGGGGAATGTTCAAAATGCAGAAAGAGATTAATACAAAATATCTGGAAGCGGAATTAAAACAGGCAAAAAATCTGGATGAGTTTTTGGAAGAAAATGCACATAATCTTAAAGTAAAAACGGTTCCAGAATATCTGAATGATTTGCTGATAAAATATAATGCAGAGAAAAAAGATGTAGTGCGTCATTCCGGTTTATCGGGCACTTACGCGTATCAGATTTTTGATGGAAGAAAAAGTGCCGGAAGAGAAAAACTGATTCAGTTAGCTTTTGGCTTTCCTCTGACTTTGGAGGAAACACAACGCCTTTTGCGCTTTGGAGGGTATGGTGAACTGTACGTGAAAAAAAGGCGGGAAGCATTTCTTATCTATGCACTGGAAAAAGGTTATGATATAAATCGTGCAAATGAATTATTATATGAAAATGATGAGAAGACCTTGGAATAGGTCTTCTTTGCATTAATTAAAAACAGGGCGAATTATGCTGTCAGCATAAGAAAAAACAAAATAATTGCATTAAGATTATAGTAGTATTGAAATATAAAAGAGGTACACAAAGGTGATTTGCTGGAATGGGAAAAATTTATGTGAAAAATGCATGAAAGAATGTACAGAGAATGAATGTGTACATTGTGATAAAGAGGAGTTGACATCTACACTGCCCACAGGATGCCTGCCTGCCCGGACAATATTGCAGGAGAGATATATTATTGGCAGGGTACTTGGAAGGGGCGGATTTGGAATTACATATCTTGCATTCGACATGGAAGAAGAATGCAGGGTGGCAATTAAGGAGTATTTTCCGGATACACTGGTTTATAGACAACCGGGAGAAGTTAGAGTTTCGACGTATACAGATTTGGAACAGGCAGAAAGTTTCCGCACCGGTTCGGAAAAATTTTATGCGGAAGCGCAGACGATGGCGCAATTTAACGGACATCCTAATATTGTAAAAGTAAAACGTTTTTTTTACGCAAATGAGACGGCTTATTATGTAATGGAATATTTGGAAGGAATTGACTTGAAACGATATATTGCCGGACAGGAGAAAAGAATATCTTTTGATGAAGTGCTACAACTGTTACTGCCGATTATGGATGTAATGGCAATGGTGCATGAAAAAAATATTCTTCACAGAGATATATCTCCGGATAATATTTTTATTGTAAACGATGGGACAGTAAAATTACTGGATTTTGGTTCAGCAAGGCAAGTGTTGTCTGAACAGTCGCAGAGTTTGTCTGTTATTTTAAAAGTGGGATATACTCCCGTGGAGCAGTATCAGTCTCATGGAAAACAGGGACCATGGACGGATGTGTATGCTTTGGCAGCTACTATGTATTATTGCCTGACGGGTATTACACCCATAGCATCGTTAGATCGCGTAGAAAAGGATTCATTAAAAAGTATAAGCGAGGTTTGTCCTGAGCTTGGGAAGATGGCAGATGAAGTTTTTGCGAAAGCATTGGCAGTACGTCCGGCAAAACGTTATCAGTGCATAAGAGAGTTTCGGGATGGTTTGCTGAAACTGGAGAAAAGCAAAATGAAAGCTGCTTTTATGAATAGGAAAGTGGCATTACTTTTGATATTTGTTGTGCTGCTTTGCTTACCGGGCGTTTATTTTGTGACAGCAGGTTTAAGTACCGATAAACAAGTGGATGGAAACAGTTTACTTAGTGAAACTGCAGAACCAACGGATACTCCAACACCGGAACCGACAAGTACTCCGATTCCAAGTCCTGAGTTAACCCGGGCGGCTGATTACCCGGAACCGTATCTGCACTTCTACAAAGGTTATGTAGAGGAAACGGAAGTGATTTGGGAAGGAAAAGGCTGGGGACCTTCACCAACCAGTTGGATGGCCAACTGCTATAATTATGCAGATGATTCTACGGTGGATATTCCGTTGGATATGGTAGAGCTCGGAGATGGGTATGTCTGGTTTAAGGATGGTTTTCTGGAAACATTGGAACCATCGGTTTATAAGGTTACACTGACAGTAGATGGTCTGCCCAGTGGGATTCCGGATACAACTTCTGTAGTACTGGAGGTTCATGATGAGACAGTGGTGCCGGTGAATTCCGATGGACGTTCAATTCTGAGGGCAAAATACATTCCGGCAAGTACAAAGCATTATGGGGTTTCAACACTGATTAGTAATCAGTCTACGGTGAGATTTACCGGCGCCTGGGTGTCTGTTGACAATGGAAGAAGTTTTGATAAATTGGATGAATCAAACTATAAAATTGTGGCTGACGGCAAAGTTATGATGATAGATAAACGTTACTTTGGGAAATATGAGGGAGTGGAGGAGTTTACAATACTCTATTTTTTCGATGATAAGACCACGGAATATTTACAATTATATTTTTATTATTAGAGGAATGCTGTATGAATATGCAAATGTGCAGAAACGGACACTTTTTCAATATGGATGAAAATGCAGAGTGCCCATACTGCGAAAAAGAAACAGGAAAGAAAAACTTAATGAAGGAGGGAATTGCAGCGGATTTCCCCTCCATTGGGCGTTATTTGAAACCATCAGAACAAAAAATAAAGTCACGGACATATGCCTATACTAATAGTGGCGGACGAAGCTGTAATCAGGACTGTTTATGGTATAAAGAGAAACAGGATTGTGAAATATGGGTGATGGCGGATGGTTTGGGCGGCCACCGGCAGAGTGAACGGGCATCTGAGGTGATTATCCGAACTGTACAAAGACTTTGGGAAGAGAATCGGATACCGGAATATACGGAACTCTTTTTGCAGTGTCATAATGAAATCAGGAATATGAAAAAGGAGTATCCGGAAGCGGAGCCTGCAGCATCTACCATGTTGGTGGTACAAAGAAAGGATGACTTATTTTCGTTTGCCCACACCGGTGATTCCAGACTATATTTTTTCCGGAATAATAAGCTGCTGTTTCGAACCAAAGACCATTCGGTTGCTCAAATCAGTGTGTCACTGGGTGAAATGGAAGAGGAGGAACTGTATACCTCTAAGGACCGAAATAAGCTGTATCATGTGATTGGTGGAAAAAGCGAACCAAAGGCAGAGGTCGGGGCGGTATTTGCCTTGTCTGCCGGGGATGCATTTCTGCTTTGTACGGATGGTTTCTGGGAGCATATCTCCGAAGCAGAAATAATAAATGATTTGGTGCAAGCATCTACTGCGCAGGAGTGGGCAGAAAATATGCTGAATCGTATCTCAGGACGATTACCAAAAGAAAGTGATAATTATTCTTTGATGTGTGTTTTTGTATTATAAAATATATGGATTTACAAAAATGATGAGAAGACCTTGCAATGGGTCTTCTTTTTATGTGTTCTGCAGTAATTATAATTTATAAAAATTATGCTGTCGGCATAAGAGTTTTTATGATTGAGTCTGTATAATAAAATATGAGTGGAAATATACCGCTATCATACACAAGGAGGAACAAATATGGAGACTGCTTTATTGATTGTATATTGGGTTGCAGGATATTGGGCAACAGGTCAGACAATATACGCGAATAAAATTGTAATTTATTCAGGGAACACTTTGCTTTTGCAAAGGGCTGCATTGGGGTTGTTTTTTGGATGGATTTTAATTCCGGTAGCAGTGCTGAAAAAAGTTTTGCTGAAACGCTAAACACGGAGGAAAAAGATATGGGATTTTTATTATTAGCATTTGTTTTAGTGATAGTTGCAGAGGTGTTTTTGATTAAATTTTATTATGATGGTGAGAAACAGCTTGCAAAGTATGACAAGGAGCATAGTACGGTTTCAGTTACAAGCGTGGAAGAGCTTGTTGCCAAAATGAGGGCCATTCCTAATGCAGGAATAAATCAGGTGGATTGTGACGGTAATAAGGTTAACCTCACCTGTCAGAGCGGTAAATACATAGTTAATGTGGAAAATGGTATCGCTGCTGTAGAATATGACAGATGTGGCTGTGGTTTAAAACTGTCCAGCCTCAGCAGAATACTTCAGTTGTTTAAGTTTACTAAGGCAGTGAATAAGGCCGTTGAAATAAATACTGTGATGGATGGTTTGAGCGGAAAGAATAATGCAGAAGAGGAAAAGGAATATAAGAAGGTTAAAGCTGATAGAAATGGGCTGGGTATTTCTGTGCTTGTAATGTTCGTGTGCCTGGTAATTGGTCTGTGCAGTTTCTTTGGTGGTGTGGAAGATGCTGCCGTAGAAAATGTCAAAGCTATGGAATTTTATGAGGGTATTACCTATGGAGAGCTTATCAGCGGATACATCGAAAATCCTGAGTGGACAGTATTTAATACGGAAACAGATACACCAATAGTAGAAGTAAATGGTACCAGTGTTGAAGAGGAAGAAATACGAATTCAATTTAGTGGTGAAATGGGCATGGGCCTTAATGGTGTGGAAAATCAAAGCTTTAGGTTAAGATACTTCGGTATTGACGGTGAATCATACGATGCGGAAGAAGTAATGTGGTATGTGTATGAGTTTTTGTACTATAATGATTAGTTATGTAAGAATAAGATGAAATAATATTCAGCAGTAGCATCCTATAGCTGTTTTGCGGCTATAGGGTGTTTTTTTGAAAGCATGTTTAAATTTTAGGCAGAACAATATCTTGCATTATTTCGCGGAACAGGTTATATTTGTTTGTAAAAGGTTAAGAACGTAAACTAAAATACAACGGGGAGGGAGCAAATCCAATGGAAGCAATACAATATCGTACGATAACTACATTGAAGGAAACAGAAAAATCTTCCGTGGTACTGGCTCTCATGGAGGGTTATGATGACCCGGTTATTGTAAAGCGGATGCAGAATGCTAATCCGGAGGTATATCGGATGCTGTCCAAGGTGGATAGTGTGCACATTCCACATATTATTTCATGGGAACAGCAGGAAGATGTGCTGGTAGTGGCAGAAGAATATGTAGACGGAGAAACTCTACGGTTCCATCTGGATAAGGGAACGCTTACAGAAGAGCAGAAGCTTTCCCTTGCCCTGCAATTATGTGAGGCGGTAGAGGTGTTACATAATTGTGAGCCACAGATTATCCATAGAGATATCAAGCCTTCGAATATTCTGGTAACAGAGGACGGAGTGTTAAAACTGATTGACTTTGACGCATCCAGACAATATAAGAAGGCAAGCGATAATAGTGATACCAGAGTGTTGGGGACTGCAGAGTATGCGGCGCCGGAACAGTTTGGATATAAGCAGACGGATGTGCGCAGTGATATTTATTCCATGGGAATTGTATTTGAAATGCTGGATTTTAAGGCAACAGGTGCGGCTGCTTTGGCATGGAAGCGGATGCAGGATACTTGTACTAATTTTGACCCAAAGAAGCGGTATAAAAATGTAAACATACTTGGAAAAGCAATCCGTAGGATTATGGGATGGTATAAACGTCAGTGGTATGTTGTATGTGTTGTTTGTATTGCATTGATGCTTGCTGTGGGAACAAGTTGGTTTTTGGTTCATTTGGAAAACACAGAAAAGCAAGCGGAAAGCCAACTTCTTTCGACCATACCGGTTCCAACAGGTGTCGAATTCCCTGTGATTACCGTAACTCCGATTTCGGAAATTGCAGAACAATTAAAACTAATAGAACGGGACTTAGAGGCAAATTCTTTGTATGTACATGCTTATCATCTGGGTAGGAATGAAGGGCAGGAATTTCCCGTATATAGTAGTATGTTTGAACAGATTGAGAATGTTAATTGGATATGCCTGACGGATTTGCTAAGTGGAGAACAACGCTATCTTTCCGCGGAAGATTATGATTTTGAAAGTTCTATTTTATACATAAAAGACGACTTTATGCAGAAGCTGCAGAGTACTTATTATAAAATGCATGTAGAATATACCATGAGAGAGAAAAGTGTTAGTATGGGAACCTACATCAGGATATATTCTGCTGAAGAACCGTTTTCGGAGGGACAATATGCATTACAAGGCAATTATTTGGATTATTATTACGAAGAGTACGAAACTCTTCATACAGTATTGCGGATGGATGCTACAGTGAAAATTTCTGCAGTGTATGTGAACAGAGTCAAGGAGGTTCCTAAGGAGCAGTACAAGCTTTTGGATGATGGCAGGGCGATTGAATTATCTGCCGGACTTCTGGAACAGTGTAAAAGCAGGGAAAAAACCGAATTTGAAATAGAGTTTGACAATGGAAAAAGGGAAGTGCTGACCGTTGCAAACCCATATTTACAACAGTAAAGAATGGAGAAACAATATGAATGAAAAAGATACCGCTTTTTTGCAGGAAGCTTTGCGCAAATCTGGCAGTCTGGAACAATTTGAGGAAGAAAATGCTTCTGAGCTTTGTGCCCAAAGCATTGCAGATTATTTGAACGAGCTTTTGATAAAGTATGATGGGAAAAAGCCGGAAATCGGCAAGCGTGCCAGCTTGGACGAAGGTTATATGTATCAGATTTTTAATGGCAGAAGAAATGCAAAGCGTGATAAACTACTACAGCTTGCCTTTGGTTTTCCCCTGACACTGGAAGAAACTCAGCGCCTGCTCCGGCTTGGTGGTTACGGTGAACTGTATGTACGCAGAAAGCGGGATACCTATCTGATGTTTGCATTAGAAAAAGGATATGATGTGATGCAGACGAACGAGCTTTTGCATGAAAAAGGTGTGGATATATTAGAGTAATATAATAGAAAAATATTATAGATAAAAGAGTATGCTGTGTGAAAAATACAACACATACTCTTTTTTTGTTACAAAAAAACGTGCTCTGTGCACAGTACTTTTTGCGCCTGAAATCTTATATTAGTTTTGTATACATAAAAAAGCAAAGTGACAGAATGTGTCCTTCTAAATTTGTATAATGGAGGTACAAATATGAGATGGGAAATAATGACGGCGCAAAAGAATGATAAGGTAGAGCGGGTTTTGCGAATATATACAAAGCTTTTGAACGGTGGATTAGTTAATAAGTCGGAAGAAGCATTAAAATATGGGGTAAACGAAAGAAGTATTCAACGGGACATGGACGACATCCGCAACTTTCTTGCACTGGAACAGGCAACCAGCGGCTGTATCTATTCTATCATCTATGATCGTGGGAAAAAAGGATATCGGATGCAAAAGATACAGCAAACGCAGTTTACCAACGGAGAGCTTCTTGCTATGAGTAAATTGCTGCTTGGCAGTCAGGCTTTTTCGAAAAACGAGTTAAACGGTTTACTTGAAAAAATCATTGCTCACTGCGATGAGCCAAACAACCAGAAGCTTTTAAAATCTTTGCTGGGAAATGAAATGTTCCACTATATGGAGCGGCACGGAATGGATTTAATGGAGTTGCTTTGGGCACTTGGTCAGGCAGTGCAAGGCTGTTACTATATTGATATTATCTGGCTGGACGGTGAGCAAAGCACTGTGGTGTCCAAAAGGTTAAAACCAGTGGCCATTCTTTATATGAACCAGTTCTTTTATCTGGCTGCGTTTGAGGATAAGGCAGGTCAGGAAGAAGAAAGCAAAGCCTTGGGCCAGGATGCCCCGGAAGTGTTTCGTATTGACCGGATACAGCAGTTAAAGGTGTTAGAAGAGAGATTCCACATTCCGTACAGTAAACGGTTTGAGGAAGGAGAGTTTAGGAAGAAGATACTTATGAAAAAATAGGTAGTGTTAATTTAAACACTGACCATAAATAGGAGGAATATATAATGAATTTTACAGAATTACGCGACATGAATTTTAAGGAGGTTACTATTGATAGTCCGATAGGGAATATTATGGTATCGGCGGGGCGAAATTTTTATAATGCCATACGAAGTAAATATGGAAAAATGGCGAAGGAGATAGAAAGAAAATTTGGAGAAAAGTATCAGAAGTATAGTGAATTAAGAAGTATGGCCAATCATGTGCATAATGATTTTGAGGAAGTACTGACAGAGGCAATTACAGAAGTAAGGAAAGATTTGGTCAGCAATAATGTGATTCATTATGATAATGAAAGCATCTGGAATTATGCAGTTGAACACGGTTATATGGCTCCATTTGAGGAAGAATATCAGAATCTGAAAGAGTATATCTATAGTAAGGATGCAGAATTGCAGGCAAATCAGGAATACAGACAGGAAAGAAAGGATAATCGTGCCAGATGGGAGGGGGCTACCTTTGGAGGAAATCTGGTAGATGATGTATCCCATCAGTTAAATATGGGTGCACGCAATCTGGCGGAAGGGCTTATTCATGATGGAATTAACGCCATCGGTAATAAAATGGATGCAAATGCAGCAAAGAAGGACTTTGACAGACTTTTTCAAAATTCACAGACATATGAAAATCTGGCAGTTGGATGTTATTCTGTTGCATGTAATATGCATTTGGTATTAATTGATATTTTAGAGGACGAAACACATACGAATGAAATAAAATGGATTAGTAATGATGATGCCGTATTATACAAAAAGCTGTTAAACAATATTGATGACAATATGTTTGACGATGAAAAGGTAAAGGAGATTTATAAAGAGGTAATTTCTTTGTTTCCATATGATACGGATATTTATGCATCCTTATTCCGGAGATATGGTGATAGTGATGGAAGAATTCAAAAACTTGCGGAGTATTTCGATGTTAGTTTGGCTGTAGTAAAGGATGTTGAAGCATTACGTTTTGTGAAAGAACATCAGGGAACAACAGAAGATGATGCGAAAGCTGCAAAAGAAAAGTTGCTGGAATACTGTAGGTCTATAACGTTAGATGTTAATGATGAACTGGCATGTATGCGGTATATTAATAATCTTTTAGAAGAGTTTGATTTGAAATACCGTACAGTATGGGTTCGGGTTGCTACAAGCGTATCTACTAGTGAAAGCATGACGAAAATAATTTGTGAAACCAGAGATGGTGCAGATTTGGCAAGACAGGAGCAACCAGAGTTGGAAGCAATTATGACAAAACTTTATCCGCCAACAGATAGCAGCTTGATGGATTATGAAGCAGATTTATTAGAGCAACAGAAAAATATTGAGGATAATTTCAAATCAGAGCTGGTTTCTGTCTGCGTGAATAAAATAAGTAAATATTTGACAGACTTTGAAAATAAATTCTGTACGGTAGGTTTGTTTAAGAAATTAAGTCGGTTGGAAGCCGGTCAGCACAGAGCATTAAAGTATGTGAAAGCAAAGCAAATTATTACGCTGGAGGATGCGGAGAAAGCAAAGGAAGATTTAATGAATATGCTGCCGAAATTTGGTCTTGATGAAAAACAGGCGTATGAGTCAATCTTCTATATTGTTGAAAAAAAGAAAGAAATTTCGGATCGTTTGGACTTGGAATATCGAACAGTAGACGGATTTGTTTGTGAAACCAGAGATGGTGCAGATTTGGCAAGAGAAGAAGTGAATGAGATTCATGAATTTATGAAAAATATTGTTCCTCCAACCAAAGAATCCTTGGTTGATTATGAAGAAGCGTTACTTGTTAAAAAACAGGAGTTTGAAAATACGTTCCGGTCTGATTTAAAAAAGAAGTATCTTGCTCAGATAGATAAGTATTTAAAGGATTTTGAAGGTTATTTCTGCAATATTGGCTTCATGAAAACAGTTGACCGTGATACTGCTGCCAGAGAAAGGGCAATGAAATTTGCAAAGGCCTGCAAAATTACTAGTAAGGCAGATTCGGAAAAGTTTTGTGCAGAATTGAAAGAGTTCTTACCGAAGTTAGGTTTGACGGAAGAAGAAGGTAATGAAGCTATAAAGTATATTATGGATAAGGGAGAAAAATCGGAAAACAAATCCGGTTTGTTTGGCCTATTCAAAAAATAAGATACATGGAGGGAATGATATCATGGAAAAACTAAACAAAAAAACAAAAGGTGAGCAATTGTTTTTATTAACGCTTATGTTTGCAGCAATATTAGGAATATTCTGTATTACCGGCTGTGGTGGAAAATCGTGTGAAACTCCGAAATGTGCCAGTGAGGAATACTACGGTGCGGATGTATTGGGATGCTCCATTCCTGGTTGTGGAGGTTGTTTGACATCCGAACGTGGTTGTAATACGGCATGTTGGCCACAGGCATGTAAATATGTATCTGCAACTCAGGAGGAAGAAGATGAGGAAACAGGAGAAAAAGGTATTCTTAAAATTCGTGCGTGCGATACAAGATACTATGGTGATGGATGTCTCGGATGTAATCAGACAGAAAAAAGTTGTTATTCCGGGTGTGCAAAGCTGAAAAATGAGGAACAAAACCTGAAAGGTATTTTCTTTGGATCTTCGGAATCAGAAGAATATTTCATCGGCTGTTATAATGGTTGTGGAGGTTGCATCGGAACGGATGACGAGATGGCTGATTGGATGTATCAATTTGAAGACGCAACAGGAGTATATTAATAATGTATCCTTATATTCATATTATTTTGCCATCATATACGGTGATGGCATTAATTGGAGGGTTTGTAGCTGTATGTTGGATGTTCTTGCGGATGGAGAAATACAATATACAGTTCACAGCCTTCTTGAAAATGTTTGCTTTATGCTTGATTGGAGGATTTGCAGGGAGTAAAATATTGTTTGCTATAACGCAAATACCTGGGTTAGTAGAAAATTTTTCCGTTAAAAATCTGGTCTTACTAATTCCGCAAAGTGGTTTAGTGTTTTATGGCGGTTTGTTCGGCGTAATATTTATGTTGCTTTGGATAACAAGAAAAGATGGTGATTTACGAACAAGGGTTTTTCAACTGGCAACACCGGCTATGCCATTATTTCATGCATTCGGCAGGATTGGATGTTTTATGACAGGGTGCTGTTATGGCAAGGAACTTGCTACACCAATTTTGCTTGGATCAATCGAAATAACGAAGATTCCGGTGCAACTAATAGAGGCTGGTGTGGAACTGGTACTGTTTTTTGTGCTTGCCCTTGTCGAAAAAAAGCATAAAACCACGAATTTACTGAGAATATATTTGATAATATATGCGATTGTACGTTTCTGCGATGAATTTTTGCGAGGAGATGTTGCAAGAGGTATATATTTCGGGCTGTCTACAGCACAATGGATATCAATTGCAATTATTGTGGTTTATTTCATCAAGTATGTATCAACAAATATTAGGATTCGCAAAGCGCCTGAAGCGGTATAGGGAATAAAGCTTGCGTGCTTGATTTTGGAGGACTTTGTATGTTACTTGGAAATTTATTAAGAGCAGTTGGTGGTGCAGTCGGAATGGGAACAACATTGAAAGATGCAACTGAAAGTGCACCGAATTCTATGGGATGTTATAAGATTTATTACCATGGATTAAAATATGTTGGTAAAGCAGAAGACGGCATTAGAAAGAGATTTGTTCAGTATTATAACGGGACAACGGCACATTACCCTTCCGCACAAAAGATTTATCAGCATAAGGATGAGATTACAGTAACCTGGCAAGTGTGTCATAGCAGGGAAGAAACAAGGAACCTGGAAGCAAAGTGGATTGAGCAATATGATCCGGAATGGAATGACAGAAGAGGCTGGGGAAAGTAATTTTTCTATATAAACATATGCTGTACCGATTTTTGGCGTAATAGTAAAAGAATTATATGAAGAGGGGGCTGTCGGTTAATATCAAATGGTGAAATGGTCAAATTTGATATTAACCGACAGCCCCCTCTTTTCCAATTATAAGAGTAATGAATCAATGTGCTCTTTCATAATAACAGCAGCTTCTTTTTCTTTGGTACAGTGTAACTTACACACCATGATATCAGTTATCAGAGTTTCTGTAAGGTTTAAATTTTTCTCCCAGAGCGGCTTGGTCCAGGATGGAGAAATCAGACGTTGGGAAACTAAGAGCTGCTTTTGGTCTGAGGTTAGCTTTTCCAACCTGTTTTCCGGTGCTTTGTTCAGTAGAATAATACCGCCCAGTGGATAGGTTTTTGTATCATAAATGCCGGAGGTGCCGCACCACGGAATGCCGTGAACTACAGGTTTGCCGTTTGTCATGGCAAGCAGATTTAAATCGCCGTTGACAACAGGGGTGTCAAAGTGTTCTTTCCACAAATTAGTGTGGGTAGATTTGCCCATACCGGAATGACCGGAAAACAGCCACAGTCTGTCTTTGTAAAGAATGGAGGCTGAGTGCAGGGCAACCATGCCGGAGCGTTGCGCAAGGTACAGGTAAATAAGGCGGATGGCATGGAAAAAGTCATAATGGAATGTTCCTGCATAGGGAGAAAGGCTGTAGCAGTGGGCGGTGTGTCCGTCTTTACTCAGGTGGATTTCCAGATGTTTACACGCTGCCGGGAAGTGGAGCAGATATTGTTCTTCCTGCTCAATAATATTTAATTCGATATTTTGTAACAGTGTTTTGCCGTCAATTTTCTGTTGTGGAAGTTCCGGATGCAGAACAATGGTCTGGTCAATCTGCAAGGAGGAGGCGTCCGGAGATGTTACGATAAAGTCGGTAAATTCAGGAGGAAAAGCATCTTTCGGTGTTACGAGTTTTAAATTCAGACCACCAATAGAAAGAATGTGTTCCACGAAGGGAAGGGGAGGAACACATCCTTTGGAAAAGCAAGCTGACAAAGATTCCGCAGTAGTTCTGGAAGTCTGAATTTTTTGTGGCAGGGTATCCGGTGCTGTGTTACTTTTAGCAGAGTCCAGAAGAATGCCAAGGGAAATCAGGGAAGAGATGAATTGCGTGATATCTTTCCTGAAAGCAGGAAGTTCATTGGCTGAAATGCCGTAATGAGCCGCACTTTCAGAGAGCACTTCGTCAAGAGAGAGCTCTTCTTTTAACAGGTTCCATAAATATAAGCCGGTGGCGTTGGTTTTCAGACCTCGCTTCCGGTCGGCAATCATTTGACCGAATGGTAATAAATATGGTGTCCCGGCAAGTTCTTTTAATGTAAAATTTGGATTTTGCTTCATCATTACTTCTCCTGAACGTATTCCTCTTGATTTCAATAAAGTTAGTATAGCATTTTTTTAAATAAAAGGCTATACTATTTGTGAAGATTGTGTTGATATGGAATGAGGAATTTATTATGCAAAGGCATCAGGAAATAGAAAAATTGTTACAGGAAGGAAAAAATATATGTATTAAACCGCAGGGCTACAGCATGTACCCGGTACTTGTGCCGGGGCGGGATGAGGCAATTATTGAGCCTGTGGATACGACAAAGCTGCGCCGCGGAAATGTGGTATTGTACCGTCGTGATAAAGATGTGGAAAATGGTGGTATATTAGTGCTGCACCGGATTTGGAAGGTAAGGCAGGAGGGGATTTATCTGGTGGGCGACAATCAGAAGGAAATTGAAGGACCACTGCGCAAAAATCAGATCAAGGGAATTCTTGCCGGTATGAACCGGAAAGGAAGATATATTCCGGTGACTAATCCGGTATATCGCTTTTTGACCGGTGTCTGGCTGTGGCTTCGACCGTTACGGCCGATGTTGTCAAAAGTGGTTGCGAAACTAAAGAGAATAGGAAAATCATAATGGCTTTTGCCAGAAAGGATATTCTGCTGACTCTTGAATTTTCTGCAAAAAGGGAGTATACTAAAATTTGCGCAAGCAATCAGGCAGTAAGCCTGTAAAATAGAAAGGTAGGATGAAATTATGAGTGAAGAATTAAGATATGAGCAGGAAGGTTCCTGTTCCGGAAATTGCGGCAGCTGTGGTTCCGACTGCGGTTCCAGAAAGCCGGACAAGAGCTCCTTTTTAGAACCTATGAATGAATATAGCAATGTAAAGCGAGTAATCGGTGTAGTCAGCGGAAAGGGTGGCGTTGGTAAATCTTTCGTAACCTCTTATCTTTCCGTGTTAATGAACCGTAAGGGTTACAAGACTGCTATTTTAGATGCCGATGTTACCGGACCTTCCATTCCAAAAGCATTCGGCATGAAGGAAATGGTGCAGGCAAACGAGCTTGGCATTATTCCTGCCGTAACAAAGAACGGTATTGAAATGATTTCCGTAAATCTCTTGTTAGACGCAGAGGATACTCCGGTAATCTGGAGAGGTCCTGTCATTGCAGGCACGGTAAAGCAATTCTGGAACCAGGTACTCTGGGGTGATGTAGACTACATGTTTGTAGATATGCCTCCGGGAACCGGCGACGTTCCTCTTACTGTATTCCAGTCCCTGCCATTGGATGGCATCATCATTGTAACCAGCCCGCAGGAACTGGTTTCCATGATTGTATCCAAGGCGGTAAATATGGCTAAGATGATGGACGTTCCGGTACTTGGTCTGGTAGAAAACTACAGCTACATCCAGTGTGGAAACTGTGGCGAAAAGATTTCTGTCTTCGGTAAGAGTCATATCGACGAAATCTCTGCAAAGTTTGGTCTTCCGGTGCTTGCTAAGCTTCCGTTGGATACTAAGATTGCAGAGGCAATCGACGCCGGTGCGGTAGAAGAATTACAGGGTGAGTGGATGGAAGAGGCAGCGGCTGTTCTTGAAAATGTGCTTTCCTTAGAAAACGTTGCAGCACCTGCATCTAAGAATGTGAAAATTGCAGTAACCACCGATGAGAATAAGAATGTATACGGTCATTTTGGCAGTGCTACTTTATTTACTGTTTATACCTTGGAAGAGGGAAAACTGATAGAAAAGAAGGAACTTTCCAATGCAGGCGATGGACATACCTCAACAGAGGAAAACCTTGTAAAGGAAGGTGTTTCCGTAGTTATCTGTGGCGGTATTGGCGGTCCGGCAATGCAGGGCTTATTGCAAAAGGGAATTCTTGTAATCCCAGGCGTTCAGGGCGATATTGATGTAGCAGTGGCCGGATATCTGGATGGATCTTTAACCGCAAATAATGCGCCAACCTGTAATCATCATGATCATGAAGACGGCGAGTGTACCTGCGGTGAACATCAGGCACATGAAGAAGGAGGCTGCCATTGCGGTGGTGGCTGCTGTCACTAATATTGAAACTGTAATGCTAAATAATTGAAGAGAAAATCGTAGTTACCCACCCGGTGAATCCGAGTGGGTAACTTTGACATACGCGGAGAAAGGAAAAACTACAATGAAGTTTCTGGAAAACGAAAGATTATCAATTGAAGTAGAGGAGCGTGGCAGTCAGCTGGTGCGCATTTATGATAAGAAAAACGACAGAGAAGTGCTGTGGAATGCAGACCCTGCATTTTGGCCAAAGCATTCTCCGTTGTTATTTCCTATGATTGGTGCATCTTATGAAAAAAAATATCGTGTAAACGGCAAAGAATATAATATGCCAAACCATGGCTTTGCCTGGACTTCTGACTTTACTTTTGTAGAGTGTGAGGAAGGTCTGGCAGCAGAGCTTATTTCTTCTGCAGAGTCGAAAGAAAAATACCCATATGATTTTAAAGTGATGGTAGGACATAAACTGGACGGCAATAAAATTATCGTTTCCTGGAAGGTAGAAAACACAGGCGAGGAAGAAATGTTTTACAGCATCGGTGCCCATCCGGCGTTTATGATGCCGGCAGGGAAAAGGAACAGTGACATGTATCTGGCATTTCCGGGAAAGAAAAATTTACCGTTTTACCGTATTGCAAAGAGTGGTTGTGCTTTAAAGGATGATGTAAAAGCATTGGCGTTAGATGCAGATTCCTGTGTAAAGATAACCGAGGATTTCTGGGATGAAGATGTGTATATTTTCGACCATCAGGAACTGGATGAAGTGGCATTATATCATGAGGATAAGACTCCGTATGTTACCATTCACAGCAAAGGCTTCCAATACTTTGGAGTGTGGACTAAGCCGGGGGCACCGTTTGTGTGCTTAGAGCCTTGGCAGGGACGTTGTGATGTAGACGGATATACCGGAGAGTTGAAGGATAAAGATGGTATACGCAAGCTGGCAGCAGGAACAAGGGAAGAGTTTACTTATGTGATAGAAATTGCGTAATTCTGCTTGACAAACCAACAGAAAACAGCTAGAATAAGCCTTAGTTTTATATTTTAAAGCAATGACTTGAAATAGTAGGTTGATGGAGCTTTTCAGAGAGTCTGCGGCTGGTGCGAGCAGACAGGCAAAGTTTACTGAACTCATCAGGTGGCACCGGGGCAGAAGAAGCGTAAGTTTTGTGTAGGTTCCGGCGGGAATTCCCGTTACAGAATGTAAAGTGTCCGGGCAACCGGGAAGCAGAGTGGTACCGCGGTACAGTTTATTCAGCCGTCTCTACATAACAGTAGAGGCGGCTTTCCTTGTTAGGCTTTAAGCCTGTTGTCCATTGTGGAGTTTCTCAAGAAGAGAAACGGAGCTTTGGGCAACAAATAAACCACCTGCTATGCGGGTGGTTGAAGGAGCTTTAGCGTTGTGTGAAAATACCTCCCATTGCTATAAT
>JAZSEW010000071.1:0-50592 GCA_045531895.1 Lachnospiraceae bacterium | reverse complement strand
AAATGAGGAGAATGAAAAATATGGATGAAAAATACATTATTAGAGAAGCAACACCGGAAGATGCTGAAGAAATAATTATATTTTTGAATCAGGTTGGAAAAGAATCGGACAATCTTATGCATGGAAAAGACGGATTTCATGTGCCAATCGAAGGTGTCAGAAGAAGGTTGGCGATGTTTTCTGATTCCGATAACAGTATTGTTATAGTTGCAGTAATAAATAGTAAAATAATAGCACGGGCAGAGCTGGAGGGATATCCAAATATGAGAATGCATCATCGTGCCAAATTTTCTATTTCGGTGAAAAAAGACTACTGGAATAAGGGGATTGGAACAGCGATGATGAATACGATATTGAAGTCCGCTAAGATAATGCAGCTAAAAAGTATTGAACTAGAGGTATTGGCAGATAATTTTGCCGGAATTGCATTATATAAAAAAATGGGTTTTGAAACAATTGGAACATATAAAAATTTTTGGTACGTAAATGAAACATATAAAGATGCATTGATTATGCAGAAATGTCTTGACTAAAATAGAATGTATCCAATTAAGAAGTCGTGAAATTTCAGTTTATCGAAAAATAAAGACAACTTTGCTGAAATGATTAGAGTTACTAATGTTTCTAAAAAAGGAATGAGATTATGGAAAATAGCAATGAAAATAAAAAGCATAAAAATACAAGTCTGATTTCCACAAAATGCGTGCAATGTCCAAGAAACTGCAAAAAAGAGCGTCAGGAGGGCAATGTGTCCTCCTATGGTTATTGTCAGGTGTCCGTCCTGCCGAAAGTGGCAAGGGCGGCATTGCATTTTTGGGAAGAGCCATGCATTTCCGGAGAAGAAGGCTCCGGCACGGTGTTTTTTTCCGGCTGTAACCTTCGGTGTGTCTATTGCCAGAATGTAGAGATTGCGGCAGGAGTTCGAGGGAAAGTCATTACAGTAGAACGATTGGCGGAAATTTTTCTGGAGTTACAGGAAAAGGGCGCAAATAACATCAATCTGGTGACGCCTTCCCACTATTATCCGCAAATTAAGGAAGCCCTGCTTTTAGTGAAGGAAAGGCTGCATATTCCGGTGATTGCCAATACATCCTCCTATGATTCGGTGGAAGCATTGCGAGAGATGGAAGGACTCATTGACATCTATCTGGCAGATTATAAGTATGCTGACAGCACACTGGCGAAAAAGTATTCCCATGCGGCAGATTACCCCGAAGTGGCAGCAGAAGCCCTGAAAGAAATGTTCCGTCAGGTGGGCGAGCCGGAGTTTGATGAGCGGGGCATGATGAAAAAGGGCATGATTATTCGTCATTTGTTGCTCCCGGGCTGTGGAGAGGATTCTAAGGCAGTGCTGAAGTTTTTGTATGATACATTCGGGGATTCCGTGTTTATCAGTATTATGAACCAGTATACACCGCTTCCACATGTGGAGAAGTTTCCGGAGTTAAATCGGGGGATAACGGAGGATGAATACGAGGAAATTGTGGATTACGCTATTGAACTTGGGATTGAAAATGGGTTTATCCAAGAGGGAGAAACTGCAGAAGAAAGTTTCATTCCGGCCTTTGATGGCGAAGGTGTGTGATTGAGTTCAAAAAGAGGATATTACAGGAGAAAGATTTAGTAAATGCAGGTCAAAGGAGAGCAACTATGAAAATTACCGTTATACATGGACAGAGCCATAAAGGTTCCACCTATCATATAGCAAAACAGCTTTGCGATAAACTCGGCGGAGAAATTACGGAATTTTTTCTGCCAAAGGACTTTGACTGTTATTGTAAAGGCTGTACTGCCTGTTTTATTAAGGAGACAGGTTGTCCTGATTATGAAAAATTAAAACCGATTACGGAAGCATTGGACAATGCGGATGTAATTATTTTTGCGAGTCCGGTGTATGTGATGCATGCTACAGGTGCAATGAAGTCGCTTCTGGATCATTACGGATACAGATATATGGTTCACCGTCCCGAAGAAAAAATGTTTTCAAAGCAGGCAGTATGCATTGCGACAGCAGCAGGTGCGGGCATGAGAAGTACGATAAAGGATATGGCTGACAGTACGTTTTTCTGGGGCTGTGCTCGCACATATAAATTCGGTGTTGCAGTTATGGAAACAAGATGGGAAAAGGTAAAGCCGAAAATAAAAAGCAAAATTGAAAAGAAAACGACTTTGCTTGCAAAAAAGATTTCCTCTCGTGTGGGTAAGGTAAAACCTGCTATAAAAACAAGAATATTTTTTGGTATTATGTCAATGGTGCAGAAAAACGGCTTTAATGAAGCAGATGTGAATTACTGGAAGTCAAAGGGCTGGACAAGTGGGAAGAAACCTTGGAAAAAATAAGGAAAAGAATGAACTACTGAGGAGTCATTTCGACCAGTTATGTGTCTGAAATAACCACCTATTGATAAAGTGTGGATAATAATCCTAATTAAGATATACTACAAAGCAAGAAAGGAGGCAAATCATGAAACTGAATATCAATATAGATGCGGGGGCTAAAGAACCTGAAATTATGATTACAACAGCTCATATGACGGAAGACGTCAACAGAGTTGTTGAATTTGTAAGCAGATTAGAAGATGCCCCAACAATTCTTTCCGGTATCAGAGAGGATAAGGTTGAGTTATTAGATCAAGAATCTATTGTCAGGATTTATGCAGAAGAAGGTAAAGTTGTTGCAAGGACTGAGCAAGGTTTGTATCAAATAAGATTGAGACTTTATGAAGTGGAAGAAAGATTGGATAGCGGTAAGTTTGTTAGGATATCTAATTCAGAAATCGTGAATCTTAAGAAGGTTAAAAGCCTTGATTTAAGCTTTGTAGGAACTATTTGTATGGAATTATCTAATGGAGAGGTAAGCTATGTTTCCAGAAGGTATGTTTCCAAAATCAAAAAAGTATTAGGATTATGAGGTGATTATTAATGAAAAAAGAATTGTTTTCCAGAGTATTTATTGGAGTATTGGGTGGAGTTGTAATTAGTTATTTAATAACGATTGGTATTTCACTTGTAATAGGAGATGGTAATTACTATCCATGTGTTCCGAGTCTGATAGAACGATTTGGTAATGAGGTGACAGCAGTTATCATACAGACGGTGTTAAGTGCCGTTCTTGGAGCCGGATTTGGAGGGTGCTCTATCATCTGGGAAAAGGATGAATGGAGTTTATTAAAACAAACAGGTATTTATTTTGGAATTGTATCAGTTCTTATGATGACCGTTGCATATATTTGCGAGTGGATGGAGCATTCTGTTAAAGGAGTATTAAGCTATTTTGCCATTTTCGTTGCAATATTTGTTGTTGTGTGGGTTGTACAATATTTAATCTGGAAGGTGCGTATTTCTAAAATAAAAGAAGGACTTCAAAAGAACAATTAGTCGAAATTTTGAATTTGGTGGTGAGATTAGTTGATATATTATGATTATCCGGAAGATAAAAAGGATATATTTGAGAGCATAGATAAAAACTACTTTTTTAAAGGAGATAAATTTTCTTATTTATGTACTTATGATGAAATTAAGAAGATTGATATGAGAGATGCGTTTTCGGGTTTTGTCCTGGTGGTATATAAAAGGTATGCAATTGTAAAAAATGGTTGTGTGCAGTATAAAAATGAAAGTTTTTCTGACGGTCATATTGCCAAAGGCAGGTATAAGGAAAATGGCTATGTTGTAATCTCGAATGAACCAAGAGATTATTTTATACATTCGTGGAATAAAACCTTACGACGATATGAAATTTGTGATGATACTGGGTATAATCGGGCATTAAATCCAATAATGTATGAAACACCGGAGAAGGCTCTTTCAGTGGCAATAGAACTTTCCAAAAAGTCTGACGAAAGGTTCATTATTGCTCAATGGTTTGATGAATTGGATAGGCATTGAAATTGAAAAAGAGGCTTGCATGCGCAAGCCTCAAAAAATAACTTATTCATACATTTGTTCTAAAACTTCGAAATATGTTTCAAAGGTTTTCTTACAGCACTCTGCATTCTTAATTATAATTCCATCAACTCGCAATCCAAGTAGCGAAAATGCCATGGCCATGCGGTGGTCATCATAGGTTTCAATTTCCCCGGAATGTGGTGTGCCAGGTTCAATTTCCAGACCGTCCCCATCGTTGATTTCCCGGCAGATGATACCGACTCTTGTCAGTTCATTGATAATCGCATGGAATCTGTCACATTCCTGATATTTAATATGGGAAATACCGGTGATGGTTGTTTTGCTGTTTGCAAATGGTGCAATGGCTGCCAGCGTCATGGTCTGGTCGGAAAAGGAACCAAGGTTGACGGAAATACCGAAAAAATCACAGTTCGCTGGTCCGGTGGCAACAAAGCTTCCCTTTGCGGCATTATAGGTAACGGTACAGCCCATCTGCTTTAATACATCAAGAAACTGCACATCACCCTGTAAGGACTGCTCCGGAATATGAGGTACTGTCATGGAAATACCAAGTAGAGGTGCCATAGCGTAAAAATAGCAGGCAGCGGACATATCCGGCTCAATGAAATAATCTTTGGCGGTGTAGGTCTGTCCTCCCGGAATGAAGAACGTCTTTGCATCCGGCTTTTCTACGCGGACACCGAACTGCCGCATCATGGCAACAGTCATATCAATATAGGCCATGCCGTGAGTACCTGTTACATGGACGGTAAAATCCCCCGGAAACAGGCAGGCAGAAATTAAAAGAGCACTTAAAAACTGGCTGCTTTTATCAATATCTACGGTAACTTCAGTAGCGGACAGAGGCGCATCGTTTGCAAATTCCACCGGAAGAAAATCCTCTTTTTCTGTAAAAGAGAAGGTGCTTCCCAGGGAAGAAAGAGCGGTAAACAGCTCCTTCATCGGACGTTTTTTCATCTGCTCGGAAGCATCAATGCGACAATGGCACTGGGAGATGCCTAAGAATGCGGTCAAAAATCTGGCAGCAGTGCCGGCGCTTCCTACGTTGATGATGGCGTCTTTTTTGGGAATGTTGCCACCTTCGCCGTAAACGGTGACCTGCTTGTGTTCCTCATCAATTTCTACCTGAAAGCCAAGAGAAACAAGGCTTTGTAAAAAATGTCTGGAATCATCAGAAAAAAGCACGCCGGAGAGGGTGCTTTTTCCTTTGCCTAAAGCGGCAAGCAGAAGCGCCCGGTTCGTAATGCTTTTGGAACCGGGAACTTCTATACAATATTCTTTATTTGGATTTTTAGGAAAGGTTTTTATTGCAATATCGGACATGGCAAGTCTCCTTGTTTTACTCTAATATTTTATTAGTTTAAAGTGTGAAAATCACTTTGCCTTATTTTGCGCCTTGATTAGGGCAGAAGTATGGCAAAAACGAAGTTTATGCAATATTTTTAAACTGTGCCATGTACAAATCGTAATAGGCTCCCTTCTTTGCGAGCAATTCTTTGGCAGTACCGGCTTCTACAATGCCGCCCTTGTCAATGACAAAGATGCGGTCGGCCTTCTGAATGGTGGAAAGACGGTGGGCAATAACGAAGGATGTGCGGCCTTTCAGCAAGGCCTCGATGCCCGCCTGCACCATCAGTTCGGTGTGGGTGTCGATACTGGAGGTTGCTTCATCTAAGATGAGGATTTTTGGCATGGATACCATGGTGCGGGCAAAGGCCAGCAGCTGTCTTTGTCCGATGGAAAGTCCGGCACCGCGTTCTTTCAGTTCGGTATCGTAGCCTTTTTCCATTTTCATAATGAACTCATGGGCGTTTACCGCCTTGGCAGCAGCAATAATTTCCTCGTCGGTAGCGTCCAGTTTTCCATAACGGATATTCTCTTTAATTGTTCCGGTGAACAGGAAATTGTCCTGGGTCATGACACCCATCTGGGCACGGAGGCTTTCGATGGAAACATCTCGCAAATCGTGTCCATCCACCAGAATACGTCCTTCCTGTACGTCGTAAAATCGACTGATGAGATTGACAATGGTAGTTTTTCCGGCACCGGTTGGACCAACCAGAGCAATGGTTTCACCCGGATTGATATGAAAGCTGACGTTATTAAGCACCTTGCTGTTTTCGTCATAAGCAAATGTCACATTCTCAAAATCCACGCTTCCCTTGATATCCGGAAGTTCAATAACATCGTCTTTGTCTGCAATCTCCGGTTTGGTGTCCAGAATTTCAAAGATACGCTCTGCACCGGTGATGTTGGTAATCAGCTGGTTATAGAAATTGCCCAGGTTGGCAATTGGGTTCCAGAACATGGAGATGTAGCTGGAAAAGGCAATCAGCGTACCAACCGGAGCTGCTTCCGCACCAATGAGCTTTACGCCGGTGTAATAGAGGCAGATGAGTCCAAGTCCCCAGCAGAAGTCAATAACGGAGCCAAATGCGTCGTTATATGTGACAGCATGCTTAAAGGAATGGTACTGCTGGTTAAGCAAATCGTGAAAGGTATTTCTGGTTTCCTCCTCCGCACCGAAGCTCTGGACAATACGCATACCGGAAACATCTTCGTGGATGAACGCATTTAAGTTAGAGGATTTTTTCCGGTGAATCTGCCACAGCTTGTGGGAGTGGTACTGGATGAAGAACAGTCCGCCAATCAGTAACGGCAGGCTGACCATCGCTGCCAGAGCAAGCTTCCAGTCTTTCACAAACATAATAACAACGACGGCAACCAGAGTTACAAATTCCGGAAGCAGCGTGGTGACAAAATTGGACAGCACATTCTTTAAAGAATTGACATCGCCAATTAAACGGGCAAGAATTTTACCTGTCGGACGGCTGTCAAAGAACTGGAACCCCAGAGTCTGAATGTGCATAAACAGCTCTTCACGGATTTTTACCAGCACGTCGTTGGACATCAGGGACATGAGGTACATACGCAGCTTCACCAGCAGAACGAGAATTATGTTCAGTACTAAAAACAGCAGGGCAAGCTTTGCGAGGCTTTCCATGTCTTTGTTTGCAATGTGGACGTTGATTGCCCGTTCCACCATTAAAGGGTTCACAATGGAGATGGTGATGCTGCCTGCCATAACAAGCAGAACAGCGGCAATCAGTCCTTTATAGTTGAATAAATATTTGAAGAGACGAGCCAGGGTTTTCAGCTTACTGCCGGTTACAAGGCTTTCGTCTTCTTTTACGGAATTTATCGCCATTTTGGGTCACTCCTTTCGGGTTAGTAAGTTTACGGAAATAGTTCGCATGCCCGGCAACCGCCATTCGTAAAACCTGCCAGCAAAGCTGTCAGTCGCTGCGTTGCAGCTTCTGTTTTACTCATGTGTTTGGCGGTCATGTTTCCATAGAACATGATGAAACGATAAAATTATGTGCAAGCACATATTTTATCATTTGCATCATGCTCTATGCGAACAGTTTCCTTGTATTCGCCGTATTGTGCCATAAAGGTTTCATAATACAGCCCTTTCTTTGCCATGAGTTCCTCATGGGTTCCCTGCTCCGCAATACATCCGTCCTCTAAAAACAGGATTTCGTCTGCATGGCGTACTGCAGAGATACGATGGGCAATAATAATTTTGGTAACATCGGTTAAAGCATTCAGTTCTTTCTGAATAGCCAGTTCGGTTTCCATGTCAAGGGCAGAAGTAGAATCGTCTAAAATCAGCACCGGTGCCTGTTTGGACAGGGCTCTGGCAATGCTGATACGCTGCTTCTGACCGCCGGATAACCCCATACCACGCTCACCAATTAAGGTTTCGGTGCCTTCCTCTAAGCCGGAAACGAAATTTGCCTGGGCTTTTGCAAGGGAGGAGGTTACTTCCTCATTGCTCACAGCATTTTTCTTACCGAACTTGACGTTTTCTGCCACGGTATCGGAAAACAGGAATACATCCTGTAAAACTGGAGCCATGCTGCGGCGCAGCTGGGATAAGGAAAGCTCCTTAATGTTTACGGAGTCCAAAGAAATGCTTCCCTCTGCCGGATCGTAAAAACGTCCTAACAGGTTGATGATGGAAGTTTTTCCGGAACCGGTGGCACCCATGATACCAAGAGTTTTTCCTGCAGGCAGGTTGAAGGACACATTCTTTAAAATGTCCTTGTTATCCAGGCGGAAGGATACGTTGTCAAAGGTAATGGCACCGGAAACCTCCGGTAAAATAACCGGATTTTCCGGATTTTTAATTAAGATTTCCTCACAGCCCACTTTCTTTAATTTCTTGTAGGAGGCGATGGCAGCAGCGCATTCGTTGCCTACCCAGCCCAGGGTTTCCATCGGCCATACGATGTAATCGCAGTAGGCGATGAAGGCACCCAGAGTACCAAGGGTAATTTCGCCATTGATTACCATACGGCCGCCAAACAGAATTGTCATAACCGGCAAAAGCTTTGTGACAAACTGGAATATCGGCTGGTAGCGGATGAGTACCTTGGACTGTTTCATGTTCAGTTCATAGTAGCGCTTGTTGTGGGACATAAACTTCCCGATTTCGAATTTCTCACGGGCAAAGGCCTTAACGGTGCGGACACCGGCTAAATTTTCCTGAGCTACGGTATTTAATTTTGCATTTTCCTCGCTGATGTCGGAATACACCTTATCCAGCTTCTTTTCCAGTACGATGGCAAGGGTTGCCACAATCGGCATGAAAAGAATTGGCAGAATTGCCAGCTTTGGACTAAGGGTAATCATGTTGTACATCACAAGGCAGGTGTGAAAAATTATTTCAATCATCAGCATACCGATGTAGCCGAGACCACCGCTTAAGATGTCTACGTCGTCCTTAATTCGTGCCATGAGTTCTCCAGTGTTGGTCTTGTCGAAGTAGTTGACCGACAGACTCTGGATGTGGCGGAATAAGTCCTGGCGGATGCGGACGGAAATCTTCTGGCTGGTAAGGTCAAAGGTCATTTCCTTGGAATACTGGAAGATGGCACGACCCACGCCGATGATTAAGATGGTGCCAAGCAGTGTAAACAAAAGCTCTGTTTGTCCACCGGTGATGACATCGTCTATGATTCTTTTCGTTATCTGAGGAGACAGCATATCTAAGGATACGCTGGTCATCAGAAACAGGATGGCAGCCAGATAGGCATACCAATATTTCAATATATAACGTTTGATTGGTTTCATAAATCCTCCTGTAATGTTGAAAAGCTTGTGTCAGTGGATGAAATTGTAATAGTTTTCTTCGGGATTTTGTGACATAGAATATCACGGGATTGTTCGAATGGGCAGTTTCACAGGTGACTGCACAAAAGAAGACTTTATTTCTGTACGCTAGAAAAGAAATAAAAAAGCCGTGATACTTCCGGTACCACGGCATAGTTTCATAAAACTACTCTAACTTGCTTGCTGAAGGCTAGATAGAGAATCCCGAGGAAGAACCGGTTACAATTTCAGTTGTTAAGTTAATTAAGTTTCTCATGAAATTAGACATTGTTTTTCCTCGCTTTCTTTAATATTTTCTGTTTCATGACGCTGTCATTATATTCCTGCAAGTGTGATTTGTCAACAGAAAAATAATTTTTTTTTGCCACAGAGTACAAAAGTGAACAAAAGATTAAAGTTTGATTAAGAATATAATTTGTTAAAACTTTGGTAACAATTTTATGATATCATGAATTCATATGAAGAAAATGTAACAGGCAGAAAGTACTGTCTGATATGATGAATAGAAAGGAAGTAACAGAAGAATGAACAGTGATACAACACTTCCGGAATTGTATGGAGAACTTCAGAATACGTCAGAAGAATGGGTGCGAATGCAGTTAATTTACGATGCCGCATTAAGAGAAATCAATACAAAACTGGAAACATTGAATAATGAATTTAAAATAAAGCATCAGTATAATCCAATCGAGCATATGACCTCCCGCATTAAATCTCCGGGGAGTATTGCGAAGAAATTAAAGCATAATGACCGGGAGTTGACGGTAGAAAATATTGTGCGTTACATAAATGATGTAGCGGGTATTCGTGTTATCTGCTCCTTCACGTCGGACATTTACCGTATCGCCAAATTGATTTCAGAGCAGTCTGATGTTACGGTGTTAAAAGTAAAGGACTATATTAAAAATCCAAAGCCAAACGGTTACAAAAGTTATCATATGATTGTTTCCGTACCGATTTTCCTGGCAGAAAATATGGTTAACACGAAGGTGGAAATCCAGATTCGAACGATTGCCATGGATTTCTGGGCAAGTTTAGAGCATAAAATGTATTACAAATTTGAAGGAAATGCACCGGAAAGCATCCGCCGGGAATTAAAGGAATGTGCAGATTTAGTAGCTTTTCTGGATCAGAAGATGCTTGCCATCAATGAAGAAATTAAGCGTTATTCCGGTGAGGATGAAGAGGACGAAAAGGAATTTGACGGAGAGCTAAAGGCAATGTATGGTATGGTTCTGGATGAGCAGAGTCTTTTTGAAGATACAAGAGTGGCAGACTAGTGAGACACCTGTGTGTCTGTGGTTAACTAAAAAGGAGGTTCTATCGGAACATGAAGTTCCATAGAGCCTCCTTTTGCTAATCTTTCTTATACTCATATTCTACCAGTTCTTTTTATAAAATACATGATCCTCCAGAATATAAAACTTGGTATACGTAGTATAATCTGCGGTGCGGTTAGCACTGCTGATAGTTCGGAAATAGATAAAATCACCAATGTTGTTCCGCCCGCCCAGAGCTTCTTTTGCCGCTTTGTAGCATTCATCCGGAATGCCTTTTTTCTGGGCACGTTCAATATAGGCTTTTTTTGCACCTTCAAATTGTCCCGGTGCGAATAGAACATCTTCCAGGGAGGTTCCCCAGTATCCGTTTTCCATGCGGTTTAAAATAACGTTGGCAACAGCTAACATACCCTCGTATTCCTGATTGCCGGCTTCGGTGTAAATAACCGTAGCGAACAGGTAAAGTTCTGCATCTGTCATGGAGACAGGGCTGCGCTTTGTCTCGGGAACACTGTAAATTCGGGCACGCTTCATGGCTTCTTCGATGGCCTTTTGTTTCTCGATCTCTTCGATTTCTTCTAGCGTAAGACCGGTATCCATATTGTAGTCGAATTTTATATAGTCTTCAGAAACGTATCCGATGGTATCGCTGCTTAATTGAATTGCTAACCAACCTTCGTAGCTTTTTGACAAAATTACAGGGAAGGTCTGGCCTTTTTTCACCTGCTTGACTTTATCGAAATAAGTACCCGGACCACTGCGCACATTCAGGACGCTTGCAGTGATTGTTGCAGAAACCAGTTTGTCATCATCACACATAGAAATAATTTCTTCTGCAGTGAAAAGGTATTTGGAACTGATGTAGCCTTCCTTGATGGAACCTGTGGAAATTTTAGTCCAGCCGTCCCTACTGCCTTCTAAAATGATGGCATAACAGCCCGCAGAAATTTTTCCAAGGACTTTATGACTTGTGCCCGGACCACTGCGGACATTTAAGTTGGTGGTAACTGCCGGAATTGTAAATTTCGGTATATAAGCTACCGGTGCAGGGGTTGGGCTTGGCGTTGGAGTCGGTGTTACGGTTGGTGACGGACTCGGAGTCGGCGTTGGTGAAACGGTTGGCGTTGGACTAAGAGTCGGTGTAGGTGAGTTTGTCGGGGTTGGAGTAGCGGCTTCCGTTGGTGTATTCACTACTGCAGCAGAAGTCGGAGTCGGCGTTTCAGCTTTGGAAACCGAAGCATTGGACTTGTCGGAATTCCCCAGAACCGCATCTTTGGTAGTAGCTGCAACCTCAGCATTTATGTCCGTAAAGGAACCTGCCACCATGGCAACAATAAAGCAAAAACAGGTTGCAATGCATCCAAGCAGTATGCGTTGTGTTTTTTTCATAGTAAACCCTAAAACCTTTCTTGATACATTGAGTTTTGTTTCTGAACAATTATCGTTCGGAATAACTTTGAGTTAACACTTTTGTAATAAAATACTAGCTGTCAACGAGTATATCATACTTTTTTAGAGAAAGAAAGGGGTGTTTTAATCATTTAGCTCGTAAATATAAGCGTTTCCCTGTTTTCCCGTGCGCAGGACAATCTTAAGCTCCGACAAAAGCAACAGAGTAGTCTGGGCCAGTCCTACCGGAATTTTTGCCAGGCGGGCGAACTCCCTGGCGGTAAATGCATCGGGAAGGTCTGCCGGAAGAAGCATCATATAATCCTGCGGTGTTTCTATATCATATTCTGCCACAAGTTTCATGGGAAATTTGTCACATTTGGTAGCCCGCTTTTTTTTATCTTTTCCGTAACCGTCTAGCATCCGGTATTCCTCCATGTCCATTAGTACCAGCTTCAGGGAAAAATTCGGATGATTCAGAAAGGGACGGATGCGATACAATTCAGCAAACACCTGTAAGGGATTACCATGCCGGGTGGACTTTTTTGGTGCAGTAATTTCTCCGGTAGCCGGAGTAACCCAGCGCAGATAGTTGTAGTTAGTGATGGGATACACTACAGTGACAGGATGCGTTTCGAGAAAAAAATCAAGCTTTGCCCTTAGTTTATTAAATTGTCTGGTCTGAATCTCGAAAATGTGACCGTCTACGCAGACGTCGGCATAGTAGGAGCCAATTTTTATTTCCTGAAAGGAAAGATCTCCGGAGAGGTACTGTTTTAACGTGCTGTGTACGGTTTTTTCGCCTAAGGTTCCGATACCGCCCTGGGCCAGCTCCTGTCGCTGCAGAACGAGATTCCGGCTGAAATCAAAATAATCGATGTTCATAGTTTTATTTCTTTCTTATTATGGTGTTTTGTACTTTACAGCCAGTATACCATAGAAAAAGATTTGTTACAATCTCGGTAAAAAAGTAGTTGACAAACGAGGTCTATAGTGATAGACTTCAAACAAGAGGTCGATTTAAATAGACCTAGTGTAAGCAAACGAATTCACATTGGGAGGAGAATGACGGATGGAATACAAAATGGCAGAAGGAGAAACAAAACTGGCGGAGTTAGTCTGGGAACACGAACCTATACCATCCATGGAACTGGTGAAGCTTTGTGAAGAAAAGCTGGAGTGGAAAAAATCCACCACCTTTACTGTGTTAAAAAAGCTGTGCAGCCGTGGTATATTAAAAAATCAGGATGCGGTAGTCACTTCTTTGGTAGCGAAGGAAGAGTTTGTCAGTGCCAAGAGCCGCAAGTTTGTGGAGGATACCTTTGGCGGTTCCCTGCCGGGCTTTATTGCAGCATTTATGGGGAAAGAAAAATTGAGCAGTAAACAGATTGACGAATTAAAGCAGATGATTGACAACTATAAAGAGTAATGATTCTGACTTTGTGAATGAGGTCAGACGAAATAATTACATGGGATAGGAGGATTCTATGGAACAGATTTTTTTGAAAATCATCAATATGAGTATTACAGCGGCATATTGTGCATTGGCGGTTATGTTGCTTCGGCTGTTGTTTAAGAAGCTGCCGAAAATATATTCCTATGTACTTTGGCTGATTGTGGCATTCCGGCTGATTTGCCCGGTGTCCTTTGAAAGTGTGTACAGTTTAATGAGAGTGCCAACGGAGGCTATTTCAACGGATTTTGCAGTACAGGAGCAACCGGAGGTTTTCACCGGAAATAACAAGGTGGCGGTGAATGTGAACAAGCCTCTTATGGTGGCAACGGAATCGGTGGAAGACGTGGAAACGCCAGTGATAGCAGAGACAAACGCTTCATTAATGCAGGCAGTACTCTTTGCAGGCAGCATTATGTGGCTTGTGGTGGCCGCTGTATTTTTCGGATATGGTGTTGGCTCCTATATGAGAATACGACGGGAGTTAAGCGATGCAACAGAATTGGAAGCGGGAGTGTTTCAATCAGATCGATTAAAAACCCCTTTTGTACTTGGGGTTTTTAAACCTCAGATTTATTTGCCGGAGAACCTTACTTCTGCGGAGAAAGTTTATGTGCTGGAGCACGAGCGCACCCATATTCGCCGGGGAGACCACATCGTTAAAATAGCAGCATTTTTCCTGATGTGTGTGCACTGGTTTAATCCGGTGATTTGGGCATCTTACTTTTTGATGTGTAAAGACATGGAAATGAGTTGCGATGAAAAGGTAATAAAGAAGCTTTCTTCCGGGCATACCCTGGAGACCAAAAAAGATTATGCTTCCACTTTGCTTGCGCTGGCAAGCAATCACCAGTTTTCTTTTGGTGGTCCGCTTGCCTTTGGTGAAGGAAATATCAAGAACCGTATCAATAATGTACTGCAGTATAAAAAGCGGACGGTAGTTGTCAGTGCAGTGCTGACAATTGCTGTGGTGGTAGTGGCTTTGCTGTTTATGGGGAATCCCAAGAAAGATGCGCTAGTATATATGATGCAGAACGGCAATAAACCGACAGTAACTCCGACACCGACCGGCAGAATCATGGAAAGTGTAGCACCGGAACCAACAAAGAATCCGGATGCTATGGAAGAATTGCCGGTGGCAACACCTACTTCTACACCTACACCGACAGCATCAACAACTATGAGATATATTACAGAGAGGGACAACAGGAAAATATATCACAATATTATTCGTAGTTCAGTGAGCGAAAATCCGTATTTTAGTCTGGAACTTCCGGCAGAATGTGTGAATAAAGTTTCTTATCTGGCAGAAGTTAAGAAACAGGAAGACGGAAGTGAAGTATTGGAAGCAGTTCATTTTTATATGACGAGAGACTATGTGGAGCAAACAGAGTTAATAAATCTTGCAAGGCGCGGAAATTTTAAGGAGAGCGTATACTGGCTGGAAAGCTATAGCTGGGTGGAACTGAAGGACTATCTGGAAGCAGGGGATTTCGGAACATTTGAAAATCTGAAGCAGGATTTCGTTCTGATAAACGAGGCAGGAACCGGAGGTATGCTGAACGGCTTTCCACTGGATAATACATTTTCCGGAGAAGACGCAGAAGAATTCAGGGAACTTAGTGTAATGCTGTCCAAAGAGTCGAAGATTACCTTTCATAAGCTTTCGCAGACAACCTATACAAAGGAGGAACTGGAAAAATACAGCACCTGGCAACAGGAAAGTCTGGGAACAGAGCTGATGGAAAATGTGTATTATGGAGAAATTTATAAATCGCAGATTATAACTCCATACTTTGAGCTTTGGGTACCGTCGATTTGTGTGGATAAGGTATCATATCTCCTTTATTTGCAGGAAAACGCAGATGGAACAAAAACAGTTTCTGATTTACAGTTTTTCTACGCAGAGGCAACAAACCCGAGAGAAGTATTTTTAACAGAGCCTGTAGCCTGGAGTGATTATTTTGTGACAAGCAGCTGGCTTGGTGGCATTGGCTGGGCAACAGTGGAAGATTATGATGTACCGGACACAGTGGTGGTAGATTGGGTGAATCGCACCGGCAGCGTCAGTATTAGTAAAATTGAACCGTTGTATCAGGAAGAAAATGCGCCATTTGGAAGGGATTTTATTTGGGTAAATACAGAGGAAACAGGAGCGTACTTTTATTATCTGCCAACAGATGTCCAGTTTGAGAGTAGTTTTGAGGAGGAATATCTCAAATTGAAGGATGTTATGAAGGATAATTGTTCCAATATTACTTTCTTTGGAGCGCCGGATGCCATCAGTCGGGATGCTTTTATTGAAAAATTAAAAGGAGTTCTTGCAGAATAATTCTGATGACATAGGAGAAAATATTTGTTATACTGGTCTGGGTGCAGGCAGCTTAGGTAAGTTGTTTGTATCCCAGACTGTTTTTGTTATTATGGAGGAAAGAGAGATGGATTTATTACAATATGTAAGCCTTGCCACAACACCTCATCAGGCCGTTTGTGCCGGAGCGGATTATTTAAAAGAAAGAGGCTTTGAAGAATTAATACTTGGCAAAGCATTTGATATTAAAAGAGGCGGAAAATATTATTTAAGTGCCTACAGCACTTCCCTGATTGCATTCACCGTTGGTGAAGAAGTGTCAGAGAATCAGGTGTTTCATGTGGCAGCAGCCCACACCGACCATCCATGTCTGCACATCAAGCCAAAGGCTGAGATGGCACCGGGCAAGTATTTAAAAATTGATACCGAAGTGTACGGTGGCCCGATTTTAAACACCTGGTTAGACCGTCCGCTGTCTATTGCCGGTCGTGTTGCTTTAAAGGGGGAAGATATCTACCATCCGGAAATCAAGCTGGTGGATTTTGCCCGTCCGGTGGCTACCATTCCAAACCTTGCCATTCACTTTAACCGCAAGGTAAACGAAGGTATTGAACTCAATAAACAGTCGGACATGCTTCCAATTATTGGTCTATTTGAAGAAAGCATGAATAAAGATAATTATTTCTTAGAGCTTCTCGCAAAAGAATGCAATGTGGCAGCAGAAGATATTTTAGATTTTGACTTATATGTATACGCTTTCGAAACAGGTTGTTACGTTGGTGTAAATGAGGAGATGATTTCCGCACCAAGGTTGGATAATCTGACCTCCTGCTTTGCCTTGCTTTCCGGTATCTCAGGTGAGGCGCGCAAGGACGGTATCAATGTTGCTATTTTATTCGACCATGAGGAAATCGGCAGCCGTTCCAAGCAGGGCGCTGATTCTGCACTTCTTCAGATGGTGCTGGAGAAGATTTATGTAGCTCTTGGCTTTGATAAAAATGCTCTGACTGACAGCATTTTTAATAGCTTTCTGTTCTCTGTGGATGTGGCTCATGCTGTTCATCCACATCATGCAGAAAAGTATGACCCGGTAAATCAGGCATACTTTAACGAAGGAATTGTACTGAAACTCAATAGCAACCAGCGCTACACCTTTGATACCGAAGCAGTAGCTATTGCCCAGGGCATCTGTGAAGCGTCCGGTGTAAAGTACCAAAAGTTTGCGAACCGCTCCGACGTGGCCGGCGGTCGTACTCTCGGCCCGATTATTTCCGGCTGGCTTCCAATGAAAGCCGTGGATATCGGTGTACCGATTTTAGCCATGCACTCCGCAAGAGAACTGATGGGTAAGAAAGATCAGGAGTATTTAGAGATGCTCATGAAGGGATTTTTTGAGAGATAGAGAAGAAGAGATAAAACAAGCCAGGGGATTGCCGGTTAAAAAAATTACCGGACAATCCCCTGAATTATTTTGCATTCATATGGAGTTTATTTCTTTTTGCATGTGGAGATATATACGCTATAGTATTTCCGAGATTTTTTCTACGGAAACTTTAAAATCTTCCATCAGCTTTGAGTGATGTGTTGTAATATATTCTGCATCTTCGGCTTTTGCAGCTTCTTCCAGTAAGCGTGCTTCTTCGGAAACATCATTGGCACCAATTGTTTTTGAAGAGCTTTTCAAACCATGCACCAGAACTTTGTATTCCGTCCAGTCTGCTGTGGAAAAGAATTCTTCCATTTTGCTGATTTTAGCTTCATAGGAATTCACATATTCCTGCAGAATAATGGTGTAGAAGTCCAGGTCGTCAGCGCAAAAGGCAAGTGCACTGTCGGTATCGAAACCGTATGCTTTCAGTTTATCGATGATGCTTTCTGTTTTCGGTTCTTCCATGACTATTTCTTCGTCAGGTATGGAAATGTCTTTCGGAACCGAATCAACTGTTTCAGTGTTTTTTACACGATAGCTGACTAGATTTGCAGGAAGATACTTTGCGAGTTTTTCCTCCAGCCGGTCAACTTCGATAGGTTTTGATAAGTAATCATCAAAGCCTGCCTGCAGGTAAGTCTCCTTTGCACCAACAATAGCATTTGCCGTAAGTGCAATTACTGTTACGTTTTCTTTCAGCAGCTGTTCCTTCTGAAGTCTTGCTAATGTTTCTATTCCATCCATCTTCGGCATCATGTGATCCATAAAGACAACATCATATGTCTTGCTCTTAATTAAGGAAATGGCTTCCTCACCGGAAGAAGCAAGGTCGGGAACGATTCCGTTTAAATGCATCAGGTTTTTAACAACCAACAGGTTCATATCATTATCATCTACGACAAGAATTTTTGCTTCCGGTGCATATAAATAGTTTTCACTTTCGGAAGGAAGCGTACTTTTCTGCAAACGTTCTATGTAATTTCCAATAGGCTCCTCGTCAATAATAGACTGCTTTAATATAAAGGAAAATTCAGTGCCTTTTCCATATACACTGTTTACCTGCAGTTCGCTTTCCATCATTGTAAGAAGCTTTGTAACGATAGACATTCCAAGACCGGTGCCTTCAATCGTGCGGTTACGTTTTTCTTCCAGTCTGGCAAAGGATTCAAAAAGCTTACCTAAATCCTCCTCCCTGATACCTATTCCGGTATCTTTTACGGATACTTTTAAGTAAATGGAATCTGCATTTCTTCCGCCATCTTTGATGGAAAAAGTAATCTTGCCTTTTTCTGTGTATTTTACGGCATTTGTAAGAAGGTTCATAATAACCTGCGTAATACGCACATCGTCTCCCAGAAGAATGGAAGGAAGTGTTTTATCCACATCTATAATAAACTCAAGGGACTTTGCTTTTGCCCTTGTAGAGATAGAGTTTACCAGATTGTGAATAACAGATGCAACATCATACTTGACAGGAATAATCTCCATTTTTCCATCCTCGATTTTTGAAAAATCAAGAATGCTGTTGATAAGGGAGAGAAGAGTTCTTCCGGCTGTTTGAATGTTCTTTGCATAGCCGTGTATGTTTTTATTTGTTGATTCACGGAGAATCATTTCATTCATACCGAGCACGGCATTAATTGGAGTTCGAATTTCATGGGACATCTGGGCAAGGAACTGGCTCTTTGCCTTTCCGGCAGCAATGGCAGTGTCTGCCGCCTCTTTCATTTGTCTGTTTGTTTCATTTTGCCAGCGTATCAGACTTGTCAATAACCGATAAACAAGGATAATACATAGCAGGAAGGTAAACAGACAAACAAATCCGTAAATAAATACGCGTCCATAAATCTGCCATATACCTGAGGTTACATATACCGTAAATTTTGATGCATCATTGCGTAAAGCAAGCAGGATACGGTAGGTATTATCATAATCTTTAATAATTTTTGTGCTTATTCCGTCTACCATAGCTTCTCCGTAAGGAAGCTCCGCTATGTTTGTCTGCTCATCCTGAGACATCTGGTACTTTCCGTAAGGGTGATTAATAATATGTCCACTGGTATCTACCAGAAATGCATAACCGGAGTTGGAATAGCTGTCGCCTAAAATATCAACAAGCTTATCCATAAAGAAGTCAATACCGAAAATACCTAAAAACTCTCCGGTTTTGTGATCATATACTCTTTCTGAAATGGTGACGCAATATCCGCCAGTTTGTTCATCGTAATATGGTGCAGATATACTCCATCCGGAGTCTGCTGCAAGCGTATCTATGTACCACTGTCGTTCTTCTACATGCCAGTTTGCATCCGGTTGCCAGCCATTGTTCATGTATACCGTGTGTTCCCGCTCAGGATTTGTCATATAAGATACAGAAATATTCGGATATTGTAAGGTAATTCGGTCCAGATAGGATACAGTATATTCGTAATCGTCCAACATCTCCGGATTTGTAGAAATTACACTGCAGAACATATCCAAAATACTTTTTTGTGAATTAATCCACTCTGAGAGCTGGAATTCGTAATTTTTTGCCTCCTTCTGCATATGGGCATTACCCCAACGGTATGTTGCTGATATATTTGTATAAGCGCTGATAGCCATGACAAGAAGCATGAGTGCTACAATTAGTGTTCGGAACCTTTTATTCATGCCCCGGATTTTTTTCTTGGTGTTTGCTTGTTTTTTATCTTCTTCTGTTCGGACAATGCTTGAGTAAGAAATAATCTGTCCAATCATTTCGGAAAGCTTTTCTCCTGCGACATGAATGCGGGCAAATTCTTCGTTGATATCTTCGGACTGCGATACCGTCTCTTTGCTTGAGCTCTCCAATATACGGTGAAGTGGTTCTTTAAGTTCGCCTGTAATGCTGTTTAAAAATTCTTCTTTTGATTCTAAAGCATTTTCAGCCCGTTTCTGGCTACGGGCAGCCAAAAAGTAAAGGATAATAATACTTGTAAACAAGGCAAGTGAAAGTCCGATAGTGGTAAAAAGCTGAATGTAGGAATTTTTATACATTTCCCAATCGTTCTGGCTTAAAATCAGATACCATCCATTGCCTGATTTTGTGGCAAACAGGTTATCATAGAATAAATCCGCTTTCAGCTTTGTAGTGACAACTCCACTCTGATTTTTGGCAAGGGAATAAATTCCGGAATAATCCGGCAGGGCAGTAATCTGTTTTTCGCCAATGAGTGATTCGTCAGAGCATCCGGCAATAATTCCCTCATCAGTTATAATTACCGCATGCCGTGAACCTGTTTCATACATCTGGGCAATATAGGTCTGGATATTTTCCAGGGTATAGTCAACGCCAAGAACGCTTTGCCCGTCTGCAAGCATGACAGAAACCGTGTAACAGATTCCACCGGTCATGGCATCCTGATACGGTGCAGAGACATAGGTCTTTCCTGCATTCTTAATTCCACCCTTATACCATATGCGTTCTGTTGCTTTAAAGTCTTCCGGCATATCAAAGTCCGGTATAATTGTCCAGTCAGAGCCCGCCATAAACACATTGATTGCTCCGATGTCGCCATTTACAATTTGTTCTTTTTTGGCATATAGGAATTCTTCCAGAGTTATTTTGTCATCGATATATTCCCAAGCCTCTAAAGCAAGCTCTAATGTCAGATTCTCTGCATCACTGATGGTTCCCTGTAATTTGCCACTGATGGATTCCAGATGATAAACACCTGATTCCATTGTCTGTCTGGATGTTATGCGAAAAACAATCCATGTGTCCATAAATATTACGGTAATCAATAGAGAAGCAATAAAAACAATTATTCCGGCATGTCTTTTTTTATTCATAATGGTATTTTGTCTCCTTATCAAGGGGTGTGTATGGTTTTAGGAAAGAGAATGATTAAAGTAGTTATTCATATTGTAACATAGAAATTAAATCTGTGATAGACTATTAATAAAAAATGTTCAGTTATGAAGATTTTAAAATCCCGCAACCAAGTGTCCGACCTCTCAAAAGACGGATGTTCAGGTAGGCGAACACGGTTACGGGATTTTTAAAATTTTATTTGTATGAAACCTTTGGCTCTTAGCTTCTCAGCTCAGCGCCGAACTTCTTATTCATATTCTTCAGAATCTTCTTTACAAATCCATCTACGGAATCTGTGCCGAATTCTTCATCCTTTGGAGTAAATACCACATTGAAGGCCATACTCTTCTTTCCTTCGCCAATCTGGGCACCTTCGAAAATATCGAAGAGCTTGATGGAGGTTACGTACTTGCAGGATTCCTTGATGGTGTCTTCCAGTTCACCGCAGGTAACAGCCTTGTCAACTACAATGGCAAGGTCACGCTGCTCCTCTGCAAACTTTGGAAGAGGAATGAACTTTGCGGTCTTGCCGTAGTACTTAGAAAGAAGCTCTAAATCAAGCTCCATGAGATATACCGGCATACGCAGGTCGCACTCATCAGAAATATCATAAGCTAACTTACCGAAGTAACCGACTACCTCGTCACCAACGGAAACGGAAGCGGTCTGGTATGGGTGTAAGAAGGTATTCTGTGTGTTTGCATACTTAAATTCTACATGGAGAACGTCTGCAATTTTTTCTGCCACACCCTTCATGGTGAAGAAGGATTCCTTCTGGCCAAAGAGTGCTACGCAGAGGGTCTGACGTTCATCCGGGTAAGCAACGAGAGGAAGTTCGCCCGGAATGAACTTCTTAGCGATTTCGAATAATCTGCCTTCCAGATTGCCCTTCTTCTGGTTACGCACGATAGCGTTAATCATGGAAGCAGCCAGAGTGGTTCTCATTAAGGACAGCTCTTCACTGATTGGATTGATGAGGCGGATAGCGTGACGTTCCGGAGCATCGGCAGGTAATTTCAGTAAATCCAAATCGGATGGAGAGAAGAAGGAGTAGTGGATACATTCATGGGCACCTACGCCGCAGAGTGCCTTCTTTAAACGCATCTCGGTCTTCTGCTGTACGGTTTCGCCGCCGGCAGTTACTCTTGCGCTTGGCAGGAAGCTTGGTACGATGTGCTCATAACCGTAGAGACGGATGACTTCCTCTGCCACATCCTGATAGGTTTCCATATCTTCTCGGAATGCCGGAATCTGTAAGGTTAATTCATCACCGTTAATCTGTGGTTTGAAGGTTAAGTTTGTCATGATGCGGAGGATATCTTCCGTTGGAACAGTGATACCAAGTACCGCATTTACCTTGTTGATGCTTACTTTCAGTTCCTTTGGTTCTACACTGTTACCGGTGTTTACATCGGCATGAAGCTTAGCAACCTTACCACAGCCCAGCTCTTCGATTAAGTGAAGGGCTCTCTTTAATGCCATTACGGTAGCATACTCATCAACACCCTTAGCGTAGCGGGAACTGGAATCGGAAGACTTACCAACGGAACGGGAAGTTCTTCTGATGTTATCTCTTGCAAACTTTGCAGATTCAAATAATACAGTGTTGGTGGTCTCACGGATTTCGGAATTTAAACCGCCCATAACACCTGCTAAAGCAACCGGCTTTACACCGTCGCAGATTAACATGTTTTCGGAGGTAAGAGTGAGCTCGGTTTCGTCCAGAGTGACAATCTTTTCTCCGTCCTTGGCACGGCGTACGTTGATGGCATCACCTTCTAAGGTGGTGTAATCAAAAGCGTGCATTGGCTGACCGAGTTCCTTTAAAATATAGTTGGTAATATCCACCACGTTGGAGATGGCGTCGATGCCAACCAGGGCAAGTCTGCGCTTCATCCAGGCAGGGGATTCTGCAATCTTTACATCAGTTACATAGTGTGCGCTGTAACGAGGGCACAGCTCCGGACAATTTACAGTAACCTTGAAGTTAGGAATGGTTACATCGGATTCGGTGTAGTCAAGAGCAGGAGTCTTTACTTCCTTTTCAAGAACCGCAGCCACTTCCCTTGCAATACCGAAGATGCTCTGGCAGTCCGGACGGTTTGCGGTGATGGCAATGTCGAAAATCCAGTCGTCAAGGCCAAGGATTGGCTTTACATCTGCGCCAACAGGAGCGTCATCAGGTAATACAAGAAGGCCGTTGTAGCCGGCACCCGGATACATATTTTCAGAAACGCCAAGCTCTACGCCGGAGCAGAGCATACCGTGGGATTCATAACCTCTTAACTTGCCCTTGCCGATAGTCATAACGCCTTCTACGGTCTTGTGATCCTTTGCAGTAGCGTAAACAGTAGCGCCAACCAAAGCTGCCGGGAACTTGCCGCCGGCATGTACGTTATCCGCACCACAGCAAATCTGGAACTGACCGTGTTCGCCGCAGTCTACCTGACAAACATGCAGGTGGGTGTCCGGAATTGCTTCACAGGTAAGTACGTGGCCAACAACAACCTTGCTGATATCCTTACCTACTTCATATAATTCTTCTACTTCGAAACCGCAGGAGAACAGCTTTTCCTCTAACTCCTGTGGTGTAATGTCGATATCTACATAATCTTTTAACCAGCTTAATGGTGTAAGCATAACAGTAATCCTCCTTTATTTATCGTTAAGCTGACCAAGTACCTTAATGTCGGATTCGAACAGGTGCTTGATGTTGTTGATGCCGTACTTAAGCATTGCGGTACGCTCGATACCGATACCGAAAGCCAGACCGCTGTATTCGTTCGGGTCGATGCCGCAGTTTTCCAGTACCTTATTGTTTACGATACCTGCACCGAGAATTTCAATCCAGCCGGTACCCTTACAAAGCTTACAGCCCTTGCCGCCACATTCAAAGCAGGAGCAGTCTACTTCTACGGATGGTTCGGTGAATGGGAAGTAGGACGGACGAAGACGGGTCTTTGTGCCCTCACCGTAAATCTTCTTTACGAATTCATCTAACATACCCTGTAAGTCGCAGAGGGTGATGCCCTTGTCTACAACCAGACCTTCCATCTGAGTGAACATTGGAGAGTGGGTTGCATCGTCATCGGAACGGAATACCTTACCAGGGGATAAAATTTTGATTGGTGGCTTCTTATTTTCCATTACGTGAATCTGACCTGCGGAAGTCTGGGTTCTGAGCAGGAACTCAGGGGAGAGATAGAAGGTATCCTGCATATCTCTTGCCGGGTGATCCTGTGGTGTATTTAATGCGGTGAAGTTGTAGTAGTCGGTTTCAATTTCAGTGCCCTCGAAGATTTCGAAGCCCATGCCTGCGAAAATGTCGATAATCTGGTTCTTTACCAGAGTGATTGGGTGCAGGTTACCCTCTGCCACGGTTTCTGCCGGCAGGGAAATATCAATTTTTTCTGCCTCGTAGCGGTCCTGTAATTCCTTTGCCTTCATCTTTTCATCAAGAGAAGATAAGAATTCCAGTGCCCATTCCTTTAACTCATTGACACCCTTACCATAGGCTGCTCTTTCTTCCGGAGCAATGTTTTTCATTTCTCTCATTAAGAGACCGATTTTACCGGTCTTGCCGTCTAAGAACTGCTTTCTGAATTCATAAACGTCTTTGGAGGAAGCAAGTGCGTCTGCACCTGCAAGAATTTCCTGCTTGATTTGTTCTAAATTTGCGTTCATCTCTTTCTTTCCTTTCTATAATTATATTGGTGTTGATGTGTTGAGGCGAGAAAATATGTTTCATATACAAGCTTTTATATATTTATCATATGAGAACATACCGCTTTGACACATACGCGCAATTTTGCAAGTCTTTTTGATTATTTCTGTTTACGCAATTTTTTGATGCATTTATATCTAAGTGTCCGGCATCTCAGCAGATAGATGTCCAGATTCTGGCGAACCGTTTTTTTGGTACGACAGAATCGGACAGATGTCTGAGGAGTCAGACGGACACAGATATAAATGTATCAAAAAATTATATTAGAAAAAAACAAAAAGTCCCTTGCAAAATCATGCAAGGGACGAAAATTTCCGCGGTACCACCCAGGTTCTCTTTGCCTATAAGGAAGTAATACTATCCGATAAGTCAAAGAACTCTCATTAGCGCACGTAACGAGTGCGAAACGTCAACTGCTACTAAAGAAAACTGTTCACAGCTGCGGCTCCGGTGTGAAAGTCAATGATTACCTTGTTTTTAAGGGAACTTTCAGCCGGTGATTCCCTCTCTCTGAAAAAAGTATAATCATCTGTGGTTAAGCGATTTTCTATGAAAGTCACTTGACCTGCACCATCTGTGCCTTTTCGATATCAAATTCGATTCTAGCACAGTTTTTTTGAAACGGCAAGACTTTTTTTATTTCAGTTTAAATTCTGTGAAGAATTCTACAGATTTTTTTTCTGCATCATCCTGCAAAGGAAATGTCAGTTTATACATTCCTGTTTTTAAATCCATGCCGGCAATGCCGGGTGCAGTAATTTTGCCTGTTTGACCGAAATCAAGAGCATATCCTATAAGGTGTGAAAGTACACCCCGGTCAGAAATCTGTTCCCAACTGTTTTTATAAAACCGGTATAACCTGCCGGTATTATCTCCGCGAATATAGCAGGTGCCGGTATTATTTTTCAGTGAGAGGTAAAAGATATCGTTTGCTTTATAATAAATGGTTCCTTCAAAGTCCACGGGGGTGCCTGCGGCATCAGAAATTTGGACAGGGATTATTTGCAGCGCATTGTGCTGTTCAATGGTAAACTGCTTATACCATAAACAGAAAATAAGAATCAGGATTATTATAAAAAATATAATCAATGGAAAAAACTTGTGTAATATTTTTTTCATATAGAATATGTCACCTCGCATGTTTGAGTATGGTAGGAGTAAGATGCTTCTAAGGTTAATTATAAAGTAGCCTATCATTATGTTCAACAAAAAGATGAGGCGGTTCTTTCGTGAAAACTCATAGTTTTTAATGTGGGTTTTTGTGCAAAATTGACAAAAAATATTTGTATACAAGTTTGTAATTGACAAAAATGCATAAAAGTGTTATCCTAAACAAGAACGGTAGATATGAGAAGGTATCTTATCGGAGGTAGAAGCGTTTTGGGGAACGTGAGAGGGTAAAAACTATAAAGAAGAAAGGTTATTTTGAAAGTGCTGATGAACTTCAGTCACTGAAAAATAACCTTTCTTTGGTTATACGGGAAAAACAATAATCATAAATAAGCAACAAGAATGTTATACTATAGACTCAAATAAAACGGAAACCGGAGGAATGGTTATGGGAAAAATGAAACAAAAGGAAAAAATTAAACCAATGAAAAAAGAAAAAAGGCAGAAGACGGTAAAAGCTTTCCAAACGGGAAAATCCTCTTTTTTAAATAGTCTGATTACAAAAACGGTTATTGCGTTTGCTTTGCTTATTTTAATGATTGTAATACAGGGTTCCATGTCTTATATATCTGCAAAAAATATGTTAGTAGATGAGGCGGAGGAAGCCCTGGTTACTACTATAAAAGCTAAGGGCGACTATATTGAGCTTGGTATGAATCAGGTCAGTGACCGCATGATTGAAATTATGACCGGTGATGATTTGATGTACTTCTATATTAACGGTAAAATCGATTATGCCCTGCTGGACGAGGATCAGATGAAATCAAAGACCATTGTGTTGGAGAATCTGCGCAGCTTAAAGCAGATTTCTGATTTCGTATATAATGTGTATTTCTTTAACAGCAAAACAGCCGGTCATGCGACAGCACCAATTAATATGAGTGGTACATATTATGATGAGTTTATTGCCGGTGAACTGGGTAGCAGAATTAATAACGCCACAGAAAAATTCGGTTATCTCGGTAAGCACGAATATTTAGAAGAAAAAGTGCAGGAAAAGGAAGACGGATTTAACTCTTCGGAGTACGCTATCAGTATCTGGCGTAAGGTAGGTATGAAAACAGGAACGGTTATAATGATTGTGGATATCAGCCGTGAGACAATTTATAACTCTTTGATTGATTTGGACAAAGGTGTCGGAAGCTATGCGGCTTTTATTGCTCCGGAAGGAAATGAAACCGTTTATTGCGGTGGTGCTGCAGAAGGAGATGTTCCTGTATTTGGCGAGCTGCCGGCTTATCAGGAGGCATTTGCATCCGGTCAGACAGAGGGCTTTTTAGATACTTCCTGGAAGGGAAGAAACTATATATTTGCATATTCGATTCTTGGTACTACAGGTGCTATGGTGGCAACTCTGGTTCCGACGGATGTTTTAATGGCATCTGCAAAAACAATTCAGTCCAGCACTGTCCTTACTATTGGCGTCGCTATTGTGTTGGCGTTGGGAATCTGCTTATTTCTGTCCCGTACCATGAATGGTGGTATGAAGATGGTAAATAAGCGTCTGGAGAAAGTTTCCGGTGGTGACTTTACTGCAAATAAGCCGGCAAAGAGCAGGGATGAGCTTGGTCAGATTGCGGGCAGTGTTGATAAGATGACAGAAAGTATCCGTGGATTGATTGTTCAGGTGAAGGGAGTAATAGAAACAGTAACAGAAGTAACCGGTCAGGTTGGTGAACATACAGAAACACTGATTCAATCCAGTGATGAAATTTCCGGTGCTGTAAGTGAAATTGAACAGGGAATTTCTGTGCAGGCGGAAGATGCCCAGGGCTGTGTAACTCAGATTACGGAGTTGTCGGAGCAGATTGAAGAGGTTTCCGGATATACCGAAGAAATCACAAAGATTTCTGCAGATACTAACGGAGCAATTAATGACGGTTTGGAAATTATTGATGAGTTGCATGAAAAATCTAAGGCAACCGAGGAAATTACATATGCTATCCAGAAGGATATTGTATCCTTAAATGAACAGACTATGGCGATTGGCAACTTTGCCAACATTATTAACGATATTGCATCCCAGACCAATCTGCTTTCCTTAAATGCTTCCATTGAAGCAGCAAGAGCGGGTGAGGCAGGACGTGGCTTTGCCGTAGTAGCAGAGGAAATTCGTAAGCTGGCAGACCAGTCCCAGAATGCAGCTAATGAAATCGGCGGCATTGTTGCCCAGATTCAGTCCCAGACAGATCAGACGGTGGAAGCCGCAAACCGTGCAGGTACTATCGTAGCATCTCAGAATGAATCTCTGGACAACACACTGGATGCGTTCCACAGAGTGAACGACAGAGTGAAGTTTATGGCAGAAAATCTGGCGAAGATTACCGAAGGTATGACACGTATGGATCAGGTAAAGCGGGAAGCAGTAAATTCTATTATGAATATTTCCGCAGTTTCTGAGCAGACCAGTGCCAGTGCAACTCAGGTAGATAACAATGCCAAGATACAGCAGAATCTTGTGGATGAATTAAAGAAGAGTGTAGAATTGCTGTCTGAGAAAGCAAAGCAGATGGAGGAAACAGTCAGTGTACTGAAGGTGGAATAAAATATGAGGTGAATGGGGCTCCTGTTTGAAAAAGCGGGAGTCCTTTTTTTGATGGAGAATTAAAAAAGCCCTTTACAAAAGGAAATTTTCATGCTACCATGACAAATATAGTACAACAGAAAACTCGCATAGCGACTTTTCTGAGTGTCATGTTTTATAGTTTACCGGCTATGAAAAGGAGAGTACGTGAAAGGAAATCTTACAGAGAGTCCTCATTTGCTGAGAGAGGATGGATGGAAGTTCACGGAAGATGGCCTTGGAGCTTCGCACCGAATTAAGTTTCCCCGGGATAACTTAACAAGGCTGCGACGGGTTCACCCGTTATCGTGGCGCACTGTGATGGCAGTGTTCTGACATAGTGCATAAGGCAGCTTCCTGTGAGGGGACTGTGAATTAAAGTGGTAACACGTGAGCAAATAGGGCTTTCGTCTTTAAAAAAGACGGAAGCCTTTTCTGTTTTCAGGCTTATGTATTTTCACAAATTCGGACAAACTATTTATAAGAAAAGGAGAGAGTTCAAATGGAAAAGAAGAAATTTTACATGACAACGGCTATTGCCTACACATCCGGCAAGCCGCACATCGGAAACACCTACGAAGCAATTCTGGCGGACAGTATTGCACGTTTTAAGCGTTTACAGGGTTATGAGGTATTTATGCAGACCGGTACCGACGAGCATGGTCAGAAGATTGAAGAAAAAGCGGCTCAGAAGGGGATTACACCAAAGGCATTTGTGGATGAAGTTGCCGGGGAAATCAAGAGCATTTGGGATCAGGTAGGTACATCTTATGATAAATTCATCCGTACCACTGACGCAGACCATGAAAAACAGGTGCAGAAGATTTTCAAGAAGCTCTATGATCAGGGCGATATTTATAAAGGTCACTATGAAGGAATGTATTGTACTCCATGTGAGTCCTTCTTCACTGCTTCCCAGTTAGTGGACGGCAAGTGCCCGGACTGTGGCAGACCATGCCAGCCGGCCAAGGAAGAAGCGTATTTCTTAAAGCTTTCCAACTATACGGACAGACTGATTGAGCATATCAACACCCATCCGGAATTTATTCAGCCGGAATCCAGAAAGAATGAAATGATGAACAACTTCCTGCTTCCGGGGCTTCAGGATTTGTGTGTATCCAGAACCTCCTTTAAGTGGGGTATTCCGGTAGACTTTGACGATAAGCATGTGGTATACGTTTGGATCGATGCATTAAGTAACTATATTACAGGTATCGGCTATGACTGTGACGGCAATTCCACTGACCAGTTTAATAAGTTCTGGCCGGCAGATTTACACTTAATCGGTAAGGATATTTTACGTTTCCATACCATTTACTGGCCAGTTATGTTAATGGCTCTTGGTTTACCGCTTCCAAAACAGATTTTCGGTCATCCATGGTTATTACAGGGCGGCGAAAAGATGAGTAAGAGTAAGGGCAACGTGCTTTACGCAGATGACCTTGCCAAGGTATTTGGCGTAGATGCAGTCCGCTACTTCGTACTTCATGAAATGCCATTTGATAATGACGGTGTTATCACTTGGGAGCTTCTTGTTGAGCGTTGCAACTCTGAGCTTGCCAATACCCTTGGAAATCTGGTAAACCGTACTATTTCCATGAGCAACAAGTACTTTGGCGGTATTGTTACAGATGCCGGCGTGGCAGAAGATGTGGACGCAGAATTAAAGGCACTGGCAATAGAGACTCCTGCCAAGGTAATTGCCAAGATGGAAAACCTCCGTGTGGCAGATGCTATCACAGAAATTTTCACTCTGTATAAGAGATGTAACAAATATATTGATGAAACCATGCCTTGGGCTCTGGCAAAGGACGAAACAAAGCAGGCACGTTTGCAGACAGTTCTTTATAATTTAATTGAGAGCATCTGCATCGGCACAAGCCTTCTTGCACCGTTTATGCCGGAAACCGCAACCAAAATCTTTGCCCAGTTGAACACTTCCGCAAGAGGTATCGAAGAGCTTGACACCTTTGGTAAATATGCAAACGGTACAAAGGTAACCGAAACTCCGGAAATTCTCTTCCAGAGACTGGTTCTTGAGGATGTATTAAAGGTGGCTGAGGAAATCAAGGCTGCCCAGGCTGCAGAATATGCCAAGGAAAATGGCTTGGAGCCTGTAGAAGAAAAGAAGGAAGAGCCTGTCATTGATATTGAGGCAAAGCCGGAAATTACGTATGATGATTTTGCAAAGCTGCAGTTCCAGGTGGGTGAAATCATTGCCTGTGAGGAAGTTAAGAAGTCCAAGAAACTTCTGTGCTCCCAGGTTAAGATTGGTTCCCAGGTAAAGCAGATTGTGTCCGGCATTAAGGCGCATTACACACCGGAGCAGATGGTGGGCAAGAAGGTTATGGTTTTGGTGAATTTAAAGCCGGCAACTTTAGCCGGTATTGTTTCCGAAGGTATGCTTCTTTGTGCTGAGGATGAAAATGGCGAGCTGGCGCTGATGACACCGGAGAAGAATATGCCAAGCGGTGCAGAAATCTGTTAAGATAAAATTGCTTTGCACACAACAAATAGGAAAAAGAGGGAAGGGTATGAGAAATAAATTATTCACAATGATTGCAGTATCAGTCCTTTTTTTAGGAATGATAGCTTGTGGTACTGCACAAACGGAAGCACCGGAACCAACCGCTGAACCAACAGTAACACAAGCGGTGAAACCAACAGCAACACCAAGTCCGGAACCAACGGCAACACCAAGTCCGGAACTAACGGCAACACCAAGTCCGGAACCAACGGCAACACCAAGTCCGGAGCCAACGGTAACACCAAGTCCGGAGCCAACGGTAACACCAAGTCCGGAGCCAACGGCAACGCCAAGTCCGGAGCCAACAGTAACACCAAGTCCGGAACCGACGGCGACTCCAACAGAAGCACCTGTGGCAGAAGGTTTTGTAGCAGAAAAAATTGCATGGCGCACCGGTGAAACGTATTCATATAATAATATGGCTGTTTTTTTGTTGGACTACAACGACGGGAGTTCCTATGAAAAGCTGGGTGCGTTGAAAATGGTAGAATTACCTGCAGTAAATCAATTTGCTATGCCGACTTTTTATCAATATAAAATTCATGAGGATATAAACGAAATCAATCGCTTATACTGTGAATTTATGGTGGATGAAGCCGGAATTGTGAATCTGCTTTATGAATGGGATGAAGATTACAAATCCGATTACAAAGAGTATGCTGCTTACAAGGAACTGGAAGAAAAGTTTACTGATGGATATAAATTGCTTTTGTTTTATGGTGAAACATCAAATATTTGTGCCTGTGGGGCATATTTTATAAAGGATGAAACAGAGGAAGATATTAATAAGCTGATTGAACCGGTACTTGAGGAAGCTGATGCACAAAAGGTTAAAGACATAACAGAAAGAAGAAAGGCTTTAAAAGAAGAACAAAGGGCAGAGCTGAAAGGAAAGACGGTAACAGAGGCATATCCGGAATATACTGCCACCTCCGGAGTAGTTAATAATTGGGAAGGCACTTCTCCATGGAACTTGACATTCAATAGTGCAAATATCAAGATTTTAGAAGATAAAGGATATAGACGAGAAGATTATGTATACGCTAAGATGATTGTGGATGAACAGGCTTATGATATTGAGTGCTGTGTAGATAATTATGACCGCACATCTGACAGCTTCTTTGAATATTCCGGCATAGGAAATGAGATGTATAACTATAAATTCCAGGGAATAGATACATATGAAGTGAACGGAAAAGCAGTAGCAGGATATGGTGGATATTATGCCGAATCCGTTCAGCAATATACCTATCAGCTGCAGCAGGAATTAGAAGAGGGTGTTTATTTACATATTTTTGTGTATCCTACCATTGAGTATTACGGAGTGGAGCCGTTTGAGCTGACAGAGCAGATGAAGGAGGCTATCGTAGATTATACGATAACTCCGGCAGAATAAAATATAAAAAGAAGGAGCTTATCTGAATGGGTAAGCTCTTTATTTATCTAAAATTTTTCTTCAAATATTTTCATGGATATGTTATAATTATTCTGTATATCTACAGAGAAGGGAAATTTCCTTTCCTTCGAAAAACAAAGGAGGAATAATTCGTGCCAAAACATGTCAGGAAAAACGATGATATTGCGGTTTATATAGAGGATAGAGAATATATTGCAAATAAGTATGTTATGAAATGTTTTACGGTTACAATGCTTTTATATACGCTTGTGTTTGTGCTGAATCTCCTTAATATTTTTATTGTAGATAAACGTATTATGCTGAGTGGCTTTGTACCTTCCATGATTATTTATCTTATTGTGTATCTGATTACGCGCTGTATTTCCCTGTCCAATGAAAAAACAAAGTATTTTATTTTGGGCAGTGTAATTGTCGTAATTACCATTATTGGGGTATCTCTTACTTACCATGCAGTGCTGCTCGCGCTACTGCCTTTTGTATATGCAACGTTATATTCGTCTAAAAGGGTGATGGCGTATGTTTATGTTCTTACAGTAATCAGTACGGTTGTTACGGTGTACGGAGGCTATTATTTTGGCTTAAGTGATGCCAATATGGCATTGCTCACAACAACAAACATACAGGAGTATGCGGTGGATGGTCATTTTATTTTAACAGAAATAAATCCAAGTCCGTTTCCGAGCCTTTTGATATTTTATGCAGCACCCCGTTGTATGATTTATGTTGCTTTTATGACAATCTGTAATAGTATTTTTAATATTCTTAGCGGAAGCCTGGAAAAGGCAAAACTGGCGGATGAGCTGGAAAAGGCAAAGACAGAGGCGGAAAATGCCAACAGGGCAAAGACCCAGTTCCTTGCCAAGATGTCCCATGAAATCCGTACGCCTATTAACGCGGTTCTTGGATTAAATGAAATGATTATGGCAGAAACCACGGATGAGAAAGTCCGGGAATATGCAGAAGATTCTAAGGCTTCCTCTGAAATGCTGTTGAGCATTATCAACGATATTCTGGATTCTTCCAAAATTGAGTCCGGTATGATGGAACTGCTTCCGGTGAATTATTTCGTTGGCAGCATGTTCAATGATTTATATAATATGATCAGTATTAAAGCAAAGGATAAGAATTTGGAGCTTGTGTTTGATGTAGATGCCTCCATGCCAAGAGAGTATTTTGGCGATGATAAGCGTATCCGCCAGATTCTTATAAATCTGCTGACCAATGCAGTGAAATACACAAATGAAGGAACGGTAACATTACGGGTATCCTGTACCGTAAGCGGCGAAATGGCGATGATGCATTATTCCGTAAAGGACACAGGTATCGGTATCCGTAAAGAGGACATCGGAAAAATATATGATGAGTTCCAGCGCCTTGACACCGGAAGAAATCGAAATGTTGAAGGTACCGGTCTTGGCATGAAGATTACCCAACAGTTTTTAAAGCTGATGGGCAGCGAATTAAAGATACAGAGCGAGTATGAAAAGGGAAGCGAGTTTTCCTTCGATTTGGAACAGAAAATTGTAAATACAGCACCTTTGGGTGATTTCCGTGGAAAGCTGTTAAGGAACGAAGGCAGAAAGAGCCGACGTCTGGAGTTTGTGGCACCGGATGCAAAAATTCTGGTAGTAGATGATAACAAAATGAATCTCAAGGTGTTCAATGGCATATTAACGAAGACACAGATGCAGATTACAACAGCAGTAAGCGGCAGACAGTGTCTGGAGCTATTATCGAAAGAAAAGTTTGACCTTGTATTTTTAGATCATATGATGCCGGATATGAATGGTATTGAGACGTTCCATGCTATCAGAAACCGGAAGCTTTGCGATGATGTTCCGGTTGTGATGCTCACTGCCAATGCCATTGTTGGTGACAAAGAAATGTATTTGGAAGAGGGCTTTGATGACTTTCTTTCCAAACCGATTGTACCGGACAAACTGGACCTTATGCTGCTTCAGTACCTGCCAAAGAATCTGGTGACAGTTTCGGAGGAGATAAAGCAGGAGCTGCAACGACTGGTACCGGATAAGTATCAGCCAACGGTATTGCCACAGGAGGCTCTCGAGAAAGTATGGAAAGGTATACAAAATGAATTGCCGGAGGTAGACCTGCAGGCAGGTCTTGCCGGTTGCGGCAATGAAGAACAGCTGTATCTGGAGCTGTTCCGTGATTTTGTTACTGCCGAGTATGAAAAAGACATGGAAGCTTATTGTGCGGTGGGCGATTATAAAAATTACTGTGTTCTGATTCACGGATTTAAGAATAATGCCTATTCTGTAGGAATCAAGAGATTGGGTGATTTGGCATTTGAAATGGAAAAACGCACACGGGAAGGTATTTCTGCAGAAATAGTTGTTCTGCAGAAGCATCTGTTTGAACAGTACGACAGAATTTGCGAGAAGTTTCAGGAAATTCTAAAGAGTGCACAGGAGGGAATTTATGAGTAAACTCAGGAAAAATGCAAAGCTTGCTTCGCTTAATCAGGAGAATACAGAGTACATAGCTAATACTTATGTGATGCGGTGTTTTACTGTAACAATGATTGTGTATCTGGTGACTTTCTTATTAAACCTCTTTGGAATTTTTACAATTGAGCAGCATTTGATGTGGCGCGCATTTGTGCCTTCGGTGGTAATTTATGTGGTTGTGCAGTTGGTTTGCAGAAAGTTTTCCCTGTCGGATTACCGGGTAAAGTATTTTATTCTGCTCAATATTATTTTGGTATTCACCATCTCCGGAGTTTTTTTGACCTACCATGTAATATTAACGACACTGCTTCCGTTCCTGTTTGCAACACTGTATTCTTCCAAGCCGGTGATGCGGTTTGTATACGGATTAACCGTACTTGGTACCATTATCATTGTTTATGGAGGATATTATCTGGGACTTTGTGATGCTAACATGGCATTACTTACATCCAGGGATATGAGCGACTATGTAATCGATGGTTTGTTTGTGCTGATACAGGTAAATTCTAATCCGTTGGTAACATTGTTTCTCTTCTTTGTAGTGCCACGTTGTCTTATTTCCATTGCGGTTATGTTCGTATGTAATAATATTGTAGGCTTTTTGAGTGGCAGCCGAAAAAAGACAGAGCAGTTATTCTTACAGACAGTAACGGCTCTTAGTGAAGCAGTGGATGCCAAAGACCGTTATACCAGTGGTCACTCGAAACGCGTGGCAGAGTATTCCCGCATGATTGCGCAGCGTTTGTGTAAAAGTGAGGCTGAGCAGGAGGAAATTTATCGTGCAGGGTTGTTACACGATGTAGGTAAAATCAGAATTCCTGCAGAAATCATTAACAAACCGGGCAGGTTGACTGATGAAGAATTTAATATTATAAAAATTCATCCGGTAACCGGCTATCATATTTTGCACGGCATTTCAGAAGAAAGTATTATTGCCATTGCGGCAAAATACCATCATGAGCGGTATGACGGCAAAGGTTATCCGAACGGTCTGGAGGGTGACAAAATACCGGAAGTAGCAAGAATTATCGGTGTGGCAGATTCCTATGATGCCATGGCAAGTAACAGAAGCTACCGAAATGCTCTTCCGCAGGAGGTTGTCCGAAGTGAAATCGTAAAGGGACGCGGAACCCAGTTTGACCCTCGTATTGCAGATATTATGCTGCAGATGATAGATGAAGATAAGGAATATCAAATGAAAGAAGCAGAGTCCTTGCAGAGAAGAATTCTGACTGTAGATGATGAGGCAATGAATAACAAGAGAATTGCTCTGATTATGAAGGACGAGCCAATGTATGAAATAATGGCAGCAGAAAGTGGCAAAGAGGCATTGGAGCTATTGGCAGAACAGCATTTTGATTTGATTCTCCTGGATGTAATGATGCCGGAAATGGATGGTATGGAAACGCTGAAACGCATCAGGGAAAAGTACACAACACCGGTAGTGCTGATGACCGGAGATAAAACTTTGGAGGCTTCTACGGAATTTGCAGAGCTTGGCTGTGATGACTACATTACCAAGCCGGTATTGCCGTTACTGATTAAAGAAATTATTCATAATATGACAGAGCGAACAAGCCTGTAATGAAAACAGAGACTTAAACCACCATATAAAGGAGGAGTAAGTCTCTGTTGTTGTTTTAAATAGTATGTATTACTACGCTATTACGGAGATATTACTTTTCGTCCGTACGGTCTGCTAGCTTTCCGCCTACAAATCCGGACAGCACTGCCTGAAGGTCAATACCGGCGGATTCCTTTAAACCATCGGTCACCTGTGTTAAGGTGGTCATGATGTCCTTGGTCAGCTTTGCGGAGTTGCCGTCACCGTACATGGTAATCTTATCAACCTTGGTAAGAGGCTCGGCGATGTTACGTGCAATTTCCGGCATAGCATTGAAGTACATTTCAAGCACAGCAGCTTCACCCATCTGCTTCATAGCGATGGCTTTCTTTTCGATACCTTCTGCTTCTGCCAGAGCCTTGGCCTTGATAGCTTCCGCTTCTGCGAGACCCTTACTGCGGATACCTTCTGCTTCCTGCTCCATAGCGAACTTGTGAGCCTCAGCAGTTGCCTTCATAGCTTCTGCGGCACGCTCCTGTTCGTACTTTTCAGCTTCTGCGTTCTTCTGACGCTCAAAGAGCTGTGCTTCGGAATTCTTCTGGGTTTCGTAAAGTCTTGCTTCTGCTTTCTGCTGAACCGCATACTTTTCTGCTTCCGCTCTCTTCTTGACTTCAGCTTCCAGGGTACGCTCTGTGAGCTCAACTTCCTTCTGCTTTAAGATAATTGCCTTTTCCTGACGGGCAAGGTTTGCTTCTGCAGTGGCAATTTCGATAGTCTTACGTTCGGTTTCCTGCTGAATCTGGTAAGAAGCATCCGCAACCGCACGCTTGGTGTCAGCATCCTTCTGGAGTTCTGCCTTCTTGATGGCCAGTTCGTTTTCCTTCTGGGCAATTAAAGTGTTTGCCGCAATTTCTGCTTCCTTGGCACCACGGTTGGCATCTGCCTGAACCACTGCCTTTTCTTTTTCAGCAGTAGCCTTGGCATTTGCAATGGCAAGGGCAGAGGCTACTTCTGCATCGTTAGCTTCTTTTCTTGCATTGGCCTGAGCCATGGCAATTTCTTTTTCACTTTCCGCACGGGAGATTGCTGCGGACTTCTGAATCTTTACGATGTTATCCACACCGAGGTTTTCAATCACGCCATTGCCATCTACAAAGTTCTGCACGTTGAAGCTGACAATATCAAGACCCATGGCAGCGAGGTCCGGCTCTGCATTCATTTTTACGTTGGTAGCAAAGGACTGACGGTCGCTGACCATCTGCTCTAAACGCATCTGACCTACGATTTCACGCATATTACCTTCCAACACCTGCTGTGCCACGCCGGCGATGTAATCCACCTTTTTGTTCAAGAAGTTCTGGGCAGCCAGGGTAAGCTTTTCCGGGCTGTCGCTGATTTTTACGTTAACAACTGCATCCACCTGAATGTTGATGTAGTCGGCGGTTGGAACCGCACTGGATGTCTTTACATCAATCGGAATTAACTGAAGTCTCAGTTCATCCTTCTTTTCCAGAAACGGAATTTTGATGCCTGCTTTACCGATTAAAATCTTCGGCTTTTTTCTGAGACCGGAGATGATGTATGCTGTATCCGGGGATGCTTTGACATAACCCAGGATAAACAGTAATACAATGACTGCTACAATAGGTGCTACAATTACTAAATACTCCATACTTGTTTCCTCCTGCTTGTTCTTTTGTTTCATCAGAGTTGGTGCCCCGCGGGGGCTTCTGACGATACAATAGTTTCTATTTTCTATTGTATGAGTATAGTATAACATAAGATGAGAGGTTTGTGGAGATTTTAATGGAGTTTTAATCAGATTATTAATAAACTATGGCACGGCAATGTTATAACGCAAAGAAGGGGAAAGTGTTGTCAAAGTAAAAAACTTTTGTTATAATAAAAATTAGTAGAAATAGTAAATATTTGTTGTATAGAGAGAGCGTAGAAGTGGATATAGGTGCACAAATCAAAGAATTAAGAGAAAAAGAGAATATAAGTATAGCAGACTTGGCAATTGGTATATGTACAGACGAAAGCCTGAGAAACATGGAAACAGGCAAAGAAGCTGTAAACAAACTTTTACTAGAGATACTATTTCAGCGTTTAGGAAAATCCACAGATAAGCTGGAATTTATTGTTTCTGAGAAAATTTATGATGAAGAAGAGCAGATGGAGTTTTTCGAAGAATGTCTGGAACGTGGAGAGGGAGAGCAGGCAGACAAAGTGCTGGAACAGTGGAGAAAATCTGTGCCGGAAGATAGTAAAGTGCATGAAATGTTTTATTCTCGAAATAAGGCATATGCTGCACTTCGCATAGAGAAGAACCTGCAAAAGGCAAAGGAATGGATGAAAAAAACACTTGACATTACGATGCCGGAATGGCAGGTGCGTCCATTGGAATCTTTTGTTGTTTCCACAATAGAACTTGAAAATTTACTGGCAAACCTGCATTTGAAGCAAGGCAGGATAGTGCAGGCGGAGCAGACAGCAGGACAGGCTTTTAAGGAATTGCAGACTTACGGAATCAGTTATTTTATGGAGCCACTGCTGGAGGTATTGATACAGTGTAATACAGATGCACTTACAGAAAAACCGCCTTATGAAAAGTATTTAGCAGCACTGCAGCATTTGAAGCAGTTTGCAGGAGAAGAGTGTCGGTTTACAGACTCTGTTTTTAAGAACTGTTCTCAGCAGACCTATTATATTGACCATGAATTATTCCATTTGGAACGAGTTGCCAAAGGCTACAGCCAGGAGCAGATGATAGAGGGTGTGTATAAAAATCCGGAATCCCTGTCCAGAGCAGAGCGGGGTAAGGTGACGATGAGGGATAGTAAATTAATTCGGCTGTTCCATCGGCTGGGAATAGATAAAACGAGATATAATGGTTTTGTAATGACGGACAAGTATGAGGTGTTGGAGTTAAAGCAGAAGATGGATGTATTGTTTAGCAGGAGTTATTATGAGGAGGCGGAAGAAATTTTAGGAGAACTGAAGCATTGTCTGGATTTAAATATAGAAGAAAATCGAAGGTGGATACAGGGGTATGAGATACTCATAGGAACGCTGAAGGAGGATATTTCAAAGGAAAAACTTTTAAAACAGGCACTGGATTTATTGCAGAAAACCTACCGATTGAGTACGAACGGAGCATATCGTTCGCCTATGGATAGAGAAGTTGACTTGATTAATCAAATTGGAATATTGTTTCGGCAAGTTGGTAAAAAAGAAGGAGCAATTCAGTTGTTTGAGAGTATTACAGAGGCGATGAGAAAGAGTAAGGTGGGATTAAAAAAACGTTATAGGTCGTATAGTTTACTTAGGGCTAATTTGGCAAAATGGAAGCAATCTATAGAAATTGCAAAAGAGAATATTAGCTTTGAGTTGATTTGTGGAAAGCTTTGCTGCCTGCCGATGAATTACATGGTAGTAGCCTGTGCTATGCTGGATGACCCGGCAAATAAAGAAATTTGCCGGGAGATGCTGAAAGAAGTATATTATTTATGGGAACTGGTATTGAATGATAGGAATAAAAAGGTGACTCGATTTTTTTATAAGGATGAATTTGGAGAAGAATTATAAAAGATTAAATTAGTTTGTTTTTCTAATGTCATCGCAAGGAACTTCCTTGGAAACATAAATTGGTGGTTTGGAAGCAGGTCTGAAAAACGGGAACAATCCGGCAGCAGCTAAAAAAGAAAACATCAGGCAAAAAATATAACGGCGTATTTTTTTCATAAGTAAAGTCCTCACTTTCTTTTGTTTCAGTTGATATGGTGATTATATGGTGTTATAAGAAAAAAGAACATGACTTTTCCTTTGGTGAAAATTTTTTTTCGTCCAAAGGAAAAGTCATGTTCTTTTTTGAGGAATGGGGTTAATGTAAGGGTGTCACTTAAGTGAAACAAAAGTGAGGGGTGCATCGCGAGCACCTAAGAAAAAGGAGAAAAACCAGGAGGATAACATTTATGAAAAAGAAAAACAAATTACAGGCACTGGAATTTATGCTTGTTGCCACACTTACCATGGCACTTACTTCGCCAATGTCTGCCAAAGCAGAAAAGTTTGAGCCGGTATCATTAGTCGACAGAAAAACAGAAAGCAATGTATATGGCGGAATGATTTTGCCACAAGTGGCTGTTGCAACAGAAGAAACCGAGGAGTATAATTTAGCTACCAACAGTACCGAACCAATCACAGAGCAGGTACGTTCCTACTATGTGAAAAACTCCCATGGGGATATCATCGGTCAGGTGGATGAATACGGAAACCTGCTGAACAGCTATGCGTACAATGCTTTTGGAGAACTGGTAGCTGCAGTTACTATCCAGCCGGAAAAGAAAAAGAATACCAGCCGCTTTTTATATGCCGGAGAGCAGTACGATGAAACCAGTGTTTTATACTACTTAAGAGCAAGCTGCTAAAAGTGGAACATATATTTCAGAGAGTGAGGCAAAAATACTTGATTCTTGGGCAATGGAGTATGGGGTTCCACAACATCATCAAGCCTATAGCGGAAGTGGTTCTCATTTCTCGGGTGGAAATTATATGGATCATACACATATATATAATATGCATGTACCATATTGTAGATAACGAGGAGGATTAGTAGTGAAAAAATTATATGATAATGGATATATTATTCAGAGAGCCAAAGCAAAGGGTTATTGTGGTATAGATGGTGATAATTGGTATCTGAATTATTGCAGTGAAAATCCTTATTTTGAACAGTTTTACGATAATAATATAGGGCTTGGATGGGAAAGAGTCGATTTTGTAGAGTGTTGTACGGATTTGAATTATATACAGCAATATATAGAAGAATCAAAGAAGCTTGCAATTGAATATAGGGTATTATTATGTTCTACAAATAGGTCAGAACCTTTGCTAATAAATAAGCTGGATAAAGAAGAAAAAGTGTTGGGATTTGATTGCGCATATTCTGGAGGAAGTTATTATTCGTGTATTGTAAATGATATTATTTCAGGGAGAATTGAAGAATTTCATTCAATCTGTTTAAATGAAAATAATTTATTTTCCACCTATGAAGAAGTGGTTGCATTTCTGCAATACAGGAAAGAAATAGAAGCAAAAATGCCAGAAGGTAGTTTCGAAAAAGGAGATTTTATCATATATAAAATTTCAGAAATAAAGATATAGAAGATTTGTTTTGTATGCAACGGAATTAGAAAATACACAGTAAAAACGGAGATGGCAGGCAAGGTGCCTTGTTTATCTCCGTTTTTTCTTTACCAAAGGAAAAGTCCTGTTCTTTTTCGATGTATCGATGTAAAGTGGAGGTGTCACTTAAGTGAAACAAAAGTAAGGGGTGCATCGCGAACACTCCGATATGTGTGAAAAAGGAGAATAACATTTATGAGAAAGAAGAATACATTACAGGCGCTGGCATTTATGCTTGTTGCCACAATTACCACATCTCTGGCAACTCCAGCGTCCATAAAAGCAGAGCAGTTCAGGGAAATCTGTGTTGCAGAGGAAGAGTTGGAAAATACTTTATATGGGGAACAGCGTTTTTATATCATTGATGTCTCTGGTGCGGTAACAGAGTATATGTATAACAGCAAGGGGCTGCTGGTAAAGGAAATCGACCCTCTGGGGGCGATGACGACCTATGAATATGACTCTGCTGACAGGGTAGTAAAAATGGTAACGCCGGACGGTACAGTGACAGAATATGTTTATACTGTGCAAGGAGATGTGACCAAAGTAACTGCACAAAAAACTACAGGAGAGACAGAGACGTTGGAATATCTCTATGCACAGGATGGAAGCCTGACAGCTGCTATCAGTGATACCACGGTGGATGAATATACTTATACTGCAAATGGAGAAATTGCTTCGGTGACAAGGAACGGAAAGTATAGTCTGGAACTGGAGTATGATGAAGCAGGAAATTTAGCAGAAATGAAGGAATTCCGTTGCGGAATGACAGCACCGGATTCTGTAACAGCTTATACTTATGATGAACTAGGGCATTTACAAACAGTAGTACAGGACGGAGTGCTTTTGGCAGAGTATGGCTACAATACTGCTGGTCGGGTAAAACGGCAGACTGATGGAGCCGGAAACATCACAAAATACACCTATGACCACATGAAAAATCTTGCTTCCATGGAAACAAAAACAGCAACCGGCATTGTGTTGTACAGGGAGGAAAACAGCTATAATGACAACGGCAGTGTGACTACCAGAGTGGTAAGCGGTGTGGTGCCGGAAGTGACCGGAGCAGCGGGGGTCTTTCACTACATTTATGATATGTCAGACCGTCTGGTGAAGGAAGAGGGAACCTATGGAACAATCGGTTACACTTATGATAGTATGGGAAACCGCCTGACAAAAACAGAAAATGGTGTGACAACCTTTTATACCTATGATTTGTGCAACAAACTATTGTCGGAAACGGTAAACGGCGTAGTAACCTCTTATGTTTATGATGCCATGGGCAATCTGGTAGAAAAGACCGACACAGAAGGAACAACCAGTTATACTTACAATGCGTTTAATCAGTTGGAAAAAGTAACAAATCCATACGGCATCTGTCAGGAAAATTCATATGATGCCTTTGGAATCCGCTCCGCACTAATGGAGAACGGTGTTACAACGGAATATATGACCTATAATGGTATGGTACTGTCAGGTTATAACTTCAATGGAGAGAGAACGGAGCATTATTCCTATGGAAATAAAATTCTTACGAGAGAATCAGCTGTTGCGGCAAATGTAACGGAGGAGTATAATTTAGTTGACAGCAGTACCAAAGCTGCCACGGAGTAAAATAATCCTGCAATAAGTATCCTTTTTTTTGCGTCTATAGAAGTGAAAGCAAAAGATGGAGGTATATACGTATGAAAAAGAAAATAATATCAGTTATGGTTTTAGTCTGCATCACAGGTCTGTGCGGCTGTTTTGGGAAAACAAATGCAGGTGCAACGCACGAAACAACAGAAATTTCAAATGCAGGGGAAGATGTCGGCGAAGAAAATTCCTCAGAAATGATTTCGTCCGATGAACTCGGTTCGGGCGTATACAATGCTTTGGAGAAAGAATGGGCAGCCTGGAATGAAAAGAGTGAGGAACAAAAGATGTTTTCCAGCCATATGCCGGGGAACTGCTATAAAAGCTTTGATACATGGGCGGAGTGTGAGGAATTTCTGGGATTTAGTCTCTTTAATCCACTGGAGGACTGTGAGTGGCTGGAAAAGGGCACCTATGTTGGCATGCCGCTGGGATTTGCGGACGCTTCCAGGTTTTCTATCAGCTTCTATGGAACAAATGAGCAAAAGGTACAGTGGATTTTTGTGGATAGCGGCTACCGGGACGGGGATATCCGAGTTACGGTAAATATGCAGATGTTTCCGGACAATGTGCAGGAAAATGCAAACAAAACGGAAGAACCAATTATCACGGAGGACAGTGGCGACCGGTATGTTGCCAGGGAGGCGTTAGTGGTGCAAGGTCCCGTAACATACTGTATCCGGGTGATTGGAGAGCCGGGCATGCAGGGTAAGGTGCAGGAAACGATGGAAAAAGTACTGCCTTACTTTTATGATATTATGGAGAAAGAAACGATAGATGAGTAGAGGCAGTGAAATAATAAGGGAGGTTTACTATGACTCTGCAACAGGCAATTTTACAAGGAAATTTAAAAGAAGTTCGTCAAATTCTCATCGAGAATCCGGCCGGTATTGATGATAAGCCGGATGGATTGTGGCTTCCGTATCTGGCTGCACGCTGTGGGCAGCTGGACATTGTAAAATATATTGTGGAGTATTCCAGGGCTAGTTTTAACGAAACGGATGAAAACTGCCGGACGATGCTGCACTATGCGGTGGAATCGGGTAATTTGGAGCTGGTGAAGTACCTTACAGAGAAGGTGGGATTTTCTCATCTTGCCGGTGACATTAATCGGGTGACTCCTTATGAACTGGCAGAAGAATTGTGCAGACAGCAGGAAAACGGTTTTGCCGGTGATATGGATAAGAAAGAAAATGCAACTGGGAAAACAACTGAAAGCTTTGAACAAATTCTGGAATATTTTAAGGAGTGCTGCGATTTTTCTCTGGCGGATTCCTATAAAAACCCGATTCTGACAGGTATGCATCCGGACCCATCCATTGTTTGTGTTGGTGACGATTTTTACATGGTAAATTCTTCTTTTGTATTTTTTCCGTGTATTCCGATTTCACATTCCAGGGATTTGATTCACTGGGAAGTGATTGGACATGCCATTACGAATCCGGAATGGTCCGGGCTTGGAGAGTTGGAAAGTGGCCGGGGCTACTGGGCACCCGATATTTCTTACTATGAGGGGCGGTTTTATATAACTGCAACCTATCGAAGAAATGATGCAGTGGAGAAGATTGATTCTCTGGCGTGGAATGCAACGCCGTACCGTCGGCAGATGGTAGTGTCGTCAGAGCGTCCGGAGGGCCCGTATTCGAAGCCTTCCTTTATCGATGAGGATGGTATTGACCCGTCTATTTTTACGGATGATGACGGAAGACGATACATGCTGTTGAACCGTGGTGCCAGAATTTTTGAAATCAGTCCGGACGGAACAAAGCAGTTGTCCGAGGCGAAGTTATTATACTACGGGCACAATAAACGGGCGCCGGAGGGAAGCCATTTGCTGAAAAAGGATGGCTGGTATTATTTGTTTCAGGCAGAAGGCGGTACCGGTATGGGACACCGCATTTCTGTGGCGCGCTCCAGAGAATTATTTGGAAGATATGAGCCATGTCCGTTTAATCCGATTATGCGCCAGAATGACCCGAAACAGGCGATTCAGCGGTGTGGTCACGGCAAGCCTGTGCAGACACCGAAGGGCGAGTGGTATATGGTGTATCTGTGCGGACGGCAGCTGGATGGAAAATACAGCCTGCTTGGCAGGGAAACAGCACTGGATAAAATTACCTGGACTGCGGATGGTTGGCCGATGGTAAACAATCTGCAGGGTCCGAGCGTATTGGCAAAGAAACCGGAATTACCGGAGTTTGTGGTAAAATCGGAACAAAGGAATACGGCACAGTTGGGGCCGGGACTCCAATGGGTAACAGTGAGAGAGCCGGAGGACAATTTTGCAGAAGTGCGGGAGGATGGAATCTACCTTTTGGGCAGCAGAACGGATTTATGTGAAGTTTCTGCAAGGAACCTGTTACTGCAACGGCAGACAGCATTTTCCTTTACTGCTGAAACGAGGTTTTCCTATGCTCCTCTGACAGATGGACAGGATGCAGGAATGACCTGTTATTATGATGAAAATACATATTTGAAGTTTGGTGTATTTAAGAAGAGTGGAAAAAGTTATCTGAAGATACAGGAGCATGTGGATAATGACACCCGGGACAGCTTCTGTGTGGAGCTTAAGGGAGAAGACGCGGTCCGGCCGGATGAAATTATCCTCCGGTGTGAAACAAAAGGGTTGGAGCGGAAATTTTTTTACAGTAGGGAAGATGGAAGGTTTGAACTCCTTGGTACATGTTCGGGTGTTTATTATCTTTGCGATGAGGGGATTAAGCGGGGAAAGCGTTTTACCGGTGCCATGATAGGATTCTATGTATATGGAGAGGGAACGAGAGTGCCTGTGCGGTATTTTGATGTGTCGCTTTAAGAATACTTAAAAAAGCAGCCGGGAAAATTTACTTCCGGCTGCTTGCATATGGATTATTTTATTTTTCATCTAGGCGTTTCGTAGATTCTCTTGGAATAAACTTTGCTCGAAGTAACATTTTTGATAATGCTACTCCACGGATTAAACCATCTAACATCAATACTGCACTCTTTCCCAAATCGTACCGGTCCTGACGGATAGTGGTGAGCTTTGGAGTCAGCTGAGTTGCCACCGGAAGGTCATCGTAACCGATGACGCTGATATCATCCGGTACTTTTAAATTCATACGGTTTAATTCTGCAATAACACCGCTGGCAATCATATCGGAAGCACAGACAATGGCGGTTGCACCGTTTTCAATAAAGGTTGGAACATGGGACTTGGCGCAGTCCGGCACGTAGTAACCGTAAGCGACCAGCTTTTCGTTTGGCTCAATACCGTTTTCCCGCATGTGCTGATAGAAGGCCAGATTACGTTCTTCGGAAACCATGGAGTTTTTGGAACCGTTCAGGAACGCAATCTTTTTGTGACCCATGGCAACTAAATGGTTTACGGCATGTCCGATACCTTCATTGCTGTCGGTGCCAACGTAGCCGATATGGTGATTGCCCGGTATGTAGTTATCCAAAAGCACGGTTGGAACCGTGGTCTTGTTTAGCTGGCGAATCCAGTCGTCGTGCAGGGTAAATCCGAGCAGGAAGCCACCGGAAAAACCATGGCGCAGCATGTAGCTGTCGTATTTCTCAGTGGTCTGCATGGTTAAGTTGGACGGAATAACGGTAACTTCCCAGTTGCGGCTGGCAGCGCCTAACTTAAAGCCCATGACAATTTCATAACCAAACTGGTCGATGGTTTCGTAGTCCATGTTGCGGTCTTCAATGAAGACACAAACCTTAGTTGTTGTTCTGGAGCGGATTTTCTTGGAGGCATAACCCATTTCTACAGCGGTGTCAAGAACCAGCTGGCGGGTTTCCTCACTGATATCGCTGGCACCGTTTAAGCCTTTGGATACGGTGCTGACAGCAATACCAAGATGTTCCGCAATGTCTTTAATAGTTGGCATGACAAATTTCTCTCTTTCTGTATATAGTGTGCATCTATCGGAAGTAAGAAAAGTTTCTTTGATAAGCTTCTTCATAATACCAAGTTATTTTACCACAAATAGTTTTCTTTTTCAACGAAAATTTCGAAAATTTTCCGTAAAGGTGCTTTTAGATTCAGCATAATCTTGCCCACATGTATTACTTAAATTGACAAATTATTGACCAAGTGATATTATTATTGTGAGATATTGAGGAGAAAAATATTAAAGAGTTACTAATTATTTTCGTGAAAAGGTTTACATTAAAGGAGAATAAAAAATATGGGTTAGAATGGAATAGCAGGATTGCGGAAGAACGGAAGCAGCAAAGACTTAGGAGGGTACAGATTATGGAAAAATCAAAAAGAAAATCAAGTGTGGCAAGGAAAATGGCAGTGATTCTGGTGATTTTAGGGATAATTACCGGATTAATGTGCTTTCTGAATTTAATGGCTTATGATGTGTTGGAGGGGTATAGTGTTTCTTTAAGGGAAACGGTACAGGAATTACAGAGTTCAACCGGTACGGTGGCACCGGAATTATCGGAGAAAGCAGATTATATTCTGGAGCGTATAGATATTAAGATTAGCGGTACCTATATATTCGATATTATTCTTTTGGCAGTGTCTTTATTGGTGACGGTAGTTGCAATTGTTATTTCCTTTAAAATGATTGTTACACCAACAAAGAAGGTGGGCAAAACTTTAGAGGAAATAGTGAAGAGCATTCAGAAAGATGAAGGGGATTTGACTGCCAGAGTTGTGTTAAAGAGCAATGATGAAATTGGTCAACTGGCAACAGATATCAATAAGTTTGTAGAGCTTCTGCAGAATAACATGCTTACAATGCGTCAGAGTGCAGACCGTCTGCAGAAATCCATTGATGTAGTGACAGAGAAGGTAGAAGCGTCCAATGGCAGTGTTACCAATGTCTCTTCTTCTACAGAAGAACTGGCAGCAAGTATGGAAGCTGTTGCGGCAACCATTCAGGAGATTGCAGGTGGCAGTACGAATGTGCTGAATCAGGCAATGACAATCAGTACGGATGCAGACAACGGTGTTGAAGTGGTCCATGAGTTACAGAGGCGTGTAGCAGATATGCGCAGTAATGTAGAGAACAGCAGACAGACGACAACCACAGTGATTGAAAATATTCAGGGTGCACTGGAATCCGCAGTGGAAGAAAGTAAAAGCGTCAGCAAGATTCAGGAGTTAACCAATGGAATATTGGATATTGCAGGCCAGACGAATCTTCTTGCATTAAATGCTTCTATTGAAGCGGCAAGAGCAGGAGATGCCGGACGTGGGTTTGCCGTTGTGGCAGAAGAAATCCGTGTACTGGCAGATAACAGCCAGCAGGCAGCCAACAGCATTCAGGAAATCAGCGGACTGGTTGTTAATGCAGTGGATAAGCTGGTGGATAATGCAAAGGAAATGCTGGAGTTCATGGACAGCAATGTGGTTAAAGACTATGATTCTTTCGTAGATATTATGAACAGCTACCAGAAAGATACAGAAGCTTTGAGTACGATGATAGCAGGTTTTGCTTCAGAAGCATCAAGTATGGCAGGAACTATGAAGAATATGAATTCCGGAATCAATGATATTGCTGTTACCATTGATGAAAGTGCCAATGCGGTAACAACGGTAGCAACCGATGCATCGGATATGGTAGAGGCTATGGTAGAAATTCAGAAAGAAACTTTGGAAAATCGCGAAGTATCCGGCGAATTAGTCGCAGTGGTTAACCGGTTTAAAAAGCTATAGTAAAGTGTAAGAAAAGTAAACCGATAATGTTGCATAACAATGGGTAGACAGCATAAACAAAAAGAAAGGAATGTTGGCTTAAAAAAAGCAGTATTCCTTTCTTTTTTTATTTTATTTTGTAGGAATAGTTACTTCTGTAGAATAAAAAATGAAAGTTTTGGGTTGACAGATAAGCAAAAATGCTTTATTATGAAGATACGAAGCGAAAATTTACGAAAATTTCGTTGAAAAATTTGAGAAAGGTATGGTAGGTACTATGGGAAAAAAGGGTGCAAATCCATTAAAGCGCGGTGCCGGAATTTTAATGCCAATCAGCAGTCTTCCCAGCCCATACGGAATCGGAACCTTAGGCAAGGCAGCTTATGATTTTGCCGATTTTGTAAAGGAAACCGGAAGTAAGTACTGGCAGGTATTACCGATTGGGCCGACAAGCTATGGTGACAGCCCGTATCAGTCCTTCTCTGCATTTGCCGGAAATCCCTACTTTATTGATTTGGACGTTCTGGTAGAAGAGGGTTTGCTTCTGCAGGAAGAGATTGATGAAAAAGAATGGGGCGAGGATCCAACGGATGTGGATTACGCGTTAATTTACGAAAACCGTTTTGATGTTCTGAAAGCAGCGTATGAAAGAAGTAATCATGCACGAACAAAGGATTTCAAAAAGTTTGAAGAAGACAATGCTTACTGGCTGGACGACTACAGCCTTTACATGGCAGTAAAGAACAGCTTTGAAAGTAAGTCCTGGACAGAATGGGACGATGATATCCGTCTTCGCAAGCCGGAGGCAGTGAGCCGTTATGAAAAGAAGCTTAAGAAAGAAATTGGCTTTTGGAAGTTCTGTCAGTATAAATTTGATGAACAGTGGAAAAAATTAAAAGCATACGTAAATGAGCTGGAAATTGAAATTATCGGGGACATTCCGCTCTACGTTGCCATGGACAGTTCTGATGTTTGGGTACATAGCGACCTTTTCGAGCTGGATGAGGATTTAAGAGAAATTAACATCGCGGGAGTTCCACCGGATATGTTTTCCGAAACCGGTCAGCGATGGGGCAATCCGTTATACCGCTGGGATGTGATGGAACAGGATGGCTTCTCCTGGTGGAAGGAACGAATGAAGTTCTGTGCATACCACTATGATGTTATCCGTATCGACCACTTCATCGGTATCGTAAATTATTATTCCATTCCGGCTACCTGTCCTACGGCAATGGAGGGTTGCTGGAAGAAGGGTCCGGCGAAGAAGCTTACCGACATGATTAACGAGACTATCGGGGACGCAAAGATTATTGCGGAAGATCTCGGCGTGTTGACAAAGCCGGTTATAGACCTGATTGCTGCAAATCAGTATCCGGGCATGAAGATTTTAGGCTTCGGTCTGGATATGACACCGGACAATGAATATCTGCCACATAATTATACAACGGATAATTCCATTGTCTACATCGGAACCCATGACAACGAAACGCTGGTAGGTGCTCTGACTGCATTAAACGAGGAACAGCAGCAAAGAGTAGCTGATTATTACGATGCGAGAAATCCTTTCGATATCGCAAGAGCAATGATTAAGCGTGCCTACTCGTTAAATTGCCGTGTGGCAATCTTCCAGACACAGGATTTCCTGTACCTGGATAATAAGGCAAGAATGAATTTCCCGTCGACAATTGGGGAGAATTGGAGATGGCGAATGACAGAGGACCAGTACGAGAAAATCGATGCTGGTTACTATAAACATTTAGCGGAACTGTACTACAGATAAGAGATTTATGCGAGGGGCTATGTAAAAATAGCTTTTAGGAATTGAGATATCCGTGTTCGCCTGACTCCTCTGACGAATGTATGCCCGGTCTGGAACAAATAAGTTTGTTCATCCCGTTCATACATTCGT
>JAZSEW010000024.1:0-30941 GCA_045531895.1 Lachnospiraceae bacterium | reverse complement strand
TGTTAACAATCTTCTGCTGTGCTTCTTCAACATCCTTCATACGAACAGGTCCCATGAAGTCCATATCCTCTCGAATCATTGTAGCAAGACGCTTGGACAGGTTGTTGAAAATAGCATTCTGTACATCGTCGTTGGCACTCTTAAGAGCGACAGCAAGCTCATTATTATCAACTTCACGCAGCACACGCTGAATGGAACGGTCGTCCAGGGTAAGAATATCCTCGAAGACAAACATCTTCTTGCGGATTTCGTCGGCAAGTTCCGGCTCGTCGATTTCCAGGGTTTCCATGATATGCTTTTCTGTACCACGGTCTACTGTATTTAAAATTTCTACGATAGCGTCGACACCGCCGGCAATGGTGTAATCCTGATTTGCCAGGGAAGAAAGCTTTCTTTCTAATACTCGTTCCACTTCCTTAATAACATCCGGCGAGGTTCTGTCCATTAATGCAATACGCTTTGCAACATCAGCCTGCTTATCCTGCGGCAGCTGCGAAATAATGGCAGATGCCTGTCCGGTGGACAGATAAGATAAAATGAGAGCAATGGTCTGCGGATGCTCTTCTGTAATGAAGTTTAAAATCTGGGAAGCATCGATTTTTCGAATAAATTCGAACGGACGCACCTGCAGGGATGCTGTCAGCTTGCCGATAACCTCCATGGCCTTTTCGGAACCAAGAGCCTTTTCCAGCAAATCCTTTGCGTAGCCGATACCACCCTCGGCAATATACTGCTGAGCCAGACATACCTCGTAGAATTCATCCAGAACCTCCTCTTTCAAAGACTGGCTTACACTACGTGTATTTGCAATTTCCAGTGTTAACTGTTCTATTTCATCTTCCTTCAGGTGTTTAAATACATTGGAAGCTTTTTCCGGTCCCAATGTAATTAACAGGATTGCTGCCTTCTGAACACCATTCAGATCTGCAATTTTTGTTGCCATATCATCTCACCCCTTGTGCTTCTTACTTTAATCCCAATCTTCATTCAGCCAGTTACGCAACAGCTGTGCAACCGCCTCCGGATTCTCCTCGAAGAATTTTTCTATCATCTTTCGTGTCTCGGACTGTTCGCTGAATTCGACATCCTCTAAGGACTGGTTTTCCTTTGTTGTAGCAAGCAACTGTTCTACAGACAATTCCGGTTCCAGTTCGGTTACTTCTACCGGAGCCATGCCGCGGAAGACTACAAAGAGCAGGAATGCAATCAAGATAACTGCAAGTAAAATCTGCAGATAGAAGGTCCAGTCTCTTGCCACTTCTTCCTTTGGTGTATACTGGAAAACATCATAAGTAAGCAACGTAATATTTTCTTCCGGAATACCGGTTGCCTTAGAAATTACCGGAATCAGGTCTGCAGAAACATCTGTTTTTACCGGATCCTCATGACGAAGTACATACTCTTCAAAGGTCATATCATCCAGTTCCCCTAACAGTTGTAACTGCTCCTCGGAACGATGTACTACTCTGGTTGCCGTAACTGCAATAGAAGAAGTCACTGCATCTACGGTACCATTAGCATAAACCTTATTGGTAACACGTACACTTGGCTGATAGTAATCATCCTCCGTACTTGTTTCATAAGCACCCTCGGAGCCATTGGTTACATAATAGTCCACTTCAGCATTGGAGTCTGTTCCAGGAATGTCACCGGAACCATTTTCACCTTCACTGGAAGTTTCATGATATTCTACTAAAACACCATGAATTTCTCCGTCCAACGGAATGTACTCGGTAAACATCTCGTTTACTCTGTCATAATTGACAGACAAATAAGGCGCAACATCTACCTCTGTGAAATTATTCATCAGCATTGCACCTGTAACTGCTTCAATATAATCTTTACGAATCTGTTCTGTTATTACCATGGTATCGGTTAAATCAATTTCGTCCTCATTTTCCTCTTCCGGACCATTGAATAAAAGTTTACCATTCTGGTCGATAATTTTGATATCCTTTGTATCAGGATTACCTATTGCCAAAGCAATAAAATTTGCGATACCCTCTGCATTATCCTTATCAAAATCGTCATTGATTACTAACATGACGCTGACAGGAATTGTTTTACTTGTGACAAGAATAGAGTTTGCGGTATCCTTAGGAATATAATTTACCGTAGCATCTACTACACCATCCGTATACTTAATCAGATAGTTTTCCAAATCAGATACGACATATAAATGACTTTTTGTTAAACGCTCTCCATTTGTGGTAGTAAGTTCATTATCCAATAAGTCATCAATGGTGAACCCGTCCTCTACCATATCGCTGACAGATACAACCATTACCGCATCCATATACATTTCTTCATCAACCATAACTGTCAGGTTGTCTGAATCCAGTTTTGTGGTAATCGCATTTTCCTTAAGCAGTGATACCACATTACTTGCGGTTCTTGTGTCCTCAAATGTATCCAGTTTCACATATTTTGTTCTTCCAAGCACCATAACAAGCACTGCTATCATAACAATGACTGCAGCGATTACACTGATTATGATGGTTTTTTGCTTACTTGTCCATTTATTCCAATACTCTAAAATTTTCTTCGGAAGTTCTTTTAATCTTTCCTGCATTTTTTATTGCTCCTTTGTGCCGCCCTTAACTCCCCTTACGGCTTTATTGTATAATGCATTCAGCTATTAGAACTGAAGTGCCATAATTTCCTGATATGCCTGAGTCACCGCATTTTTAACAGCTACGGTATACTGCAGGGAAATATTTGCTTTCTGCTGTGCAACTAAAAGATCTGTTACATTGTCATTTAAACCAAGCATATATTCTAATTCTGCCTGTTCAGCAGCATTGGTTGCGTCCTCTGTTTCATTAATTAATCCCATCGCAGAATTTAACAACGCCTCAAAAGTTTCTGTATTTGCCCCGGTCAGCTTTTTACTTTCTTCCGTAAGCAGATTATCATATAACGATACACCCTGTATTGCTGAGATATTCATTGTAATCCTCTTTCCTTTGCCGGATAGTGCTATCCGTTTCTATTTATCTCTACTTTCCTATTTCTAACGCCTTTAAAGCCATATTCTTCGTTGCATTAAATGCTGTTACATTTGCCTCGTAAGAACGGCTGGCATCAATTAAGTTAGTCATTTCAGTTACTGTGTTCACATTCGGATAGGTTACATAACCATCTTCATCCGCATCCGGGTTGCCCGGCTCATATACCTTCTTCATGGAAGTTACATGATCCTCTGCAATAGAAGAAATCTTAACACCGGAACCGATTTGCGGATTATAGGACAATCCGGTTCTCTGTGCAGTAAGATAAGATTCAAAATTACGGTTGTTTACAGAGCGTTCTTCAAAAACAACAGTCTGTCTTCTGTAAGGATCACCATTTTCATCTCTGGTTGTATTTACATTGGCAACATTCTGCGCAATAATATCCATTCTGGTACGCTGGGCACTCATGCCGCTGGCACTGATATTAAGGCTGGTCATTAAAGACATAGGAAAACCTCCTTAGTATATTACTGGTTTAATACCATCTTCAGACGGTTAAATTCATGTGTCATGGAATCAAGCAGCGCATTGTACTTAATCTGATTATCTGCCAGATATGCCTGCTCTGTATCAATATCCACGTTATTGCCGTCGTAACGATAGCTCAACGTTGAATATTCGGTATAAATATCAGGATTTAACGCGGACATCTTTAAGTTAGCCACCTTTTTATCCATATTTTTTGTATGTAATGCAGTGTCAGAAAGAGCATCGGATAATAAGGATTCAAAATTCATGTCCTTTCTTTTATAGTCCGGTGTATCTACATTTGCAATGTTATTTGCAATAATTTCATTTTTTGTCCAACTGGCACCTGCCGCCTTATTCAACACATTAATGTAGTTATATGCATTGGATCCGATCATGTCGATTTCTTCCTTTCCTATCCCTTTTTACAAAGTCTCACTATCTATTATAATGATTTTTTTCAAAAACACAAGATTTATTTCACTTTTTCGACAAAAATAGGACAAATACACTAGGTTTTGTACTAAAAAGAATATTTTTCAAGTTTAACAAGAATAAACACCACCTGCAAATAAAAAGAGAAAAAGGTTGTGCAAACATCCTTTTTCCCTCCTCATCCTTGTCAATTATGCAATTATAAATTTTTCAGTTCTTCAAATACTACATCGTTCAAAACCTTAATGTAAGTACCCTTCATACCCGAGGAACGGGATTCAATTACTCCCGCACTTTCAAACTTTCTGAGAGCATTTACAATTACGGAACGGGTAATTCCCACCCGGTCGGCAATTTTACTTGCAACAAGAATTCCTTCATTTCCTTCCAGCTCTTCAAAAATATGAGTAATCGCTTCTAATTCCGAGAAGGATAATGTGCTGATGGCAGACCGTACAATCTGAACCTTGCGGTTTTCCTCTGCATTTTCTTCATTTACGGAACGCATCATCTCCAGACCTACAACAGTGGTGCCATACTCACTCAAAATAATATCATCGATAGAATACGATTTTCCTGTCTTATAAATGAATAAATTACCAAGTCGCTCTCCTGCAATATCAATCGGAAGAATAATTGCCTGATATTCATCGACACCATCAAACTCAAAACCCAGTGTTGCCAGATTTACATTTTCCTTGGTAGAAAGAATATTCAGCAGGCGCTCATTTAACACACTGTCAATATAGCCTCCCACAGAATCCTGAATCAGTTCCTTAATCGGTGAAATATCTGACCGGTTCTTAATGCCCAGCACCTTTCCCTTTTTACTGATAACCAGAATATTAGATTCCAGTATTTCACTTAATACAAGGCAGATATCATTAAATACCACCTTGTGGGAATTGTTATTGTGTAATAACTTATTAATCTTCCTTGTCTTATCTAATAATTGAACGCTCATGGCCGCCTCCTTCCAGAATTGAACGACAATTTCCTCTAAAATTAACTATACCACGAACTTCTCATATTAGCAAGTGAATTATTCGATTTTTTTATAAATTTGTGACAACAGAGTTATTGTTCACGCAACATCGCAAATAAATCATGTAAGAAGTAAAATCTGATTATATACTTAAGCAGTAACACATCGTACCAACGCCGACACCCTTAAGCACGCGCCGTAACATAACCGCACGTTTCATCAACGCACGCCAGTTTAGCACCTTTTTCTACTAAAACCTTATTGCAGTTCGGGCAATGCTCCTTGGTAGGCTTCTGCCAGGACATAAAACTGCATTCCGGATTACTCTCACAGCCAAAATACTTTCTGCCTTTCTTTGTTTTACGGATTACCACTTCTTTTCCACAGTCCGGACAAGGCACACCGATTTTCTCCAGATATGGTTTTGTATTCCGGCATTCCGGAAAGCCCGGACAGGCAAGGAACTTTCCGTGCGGGCCATACTTGATAACCATCATACGGCCGCACTCTTCGCATTCCACATCACTTACTTCATCTTCTATCTTTACATTCTGAAGCTTCTCTCCGGCTTCCTGTACCGCCTGCTCTAAATCCGGATAGAAATTACGGATGATTGTTTTCCACTGAATGTCGCCCTCTTCAATACTGTCAAGCAGCGTTTCCATATTTGCGGTAAAGCTGGTGTCCACAATCGTCGGAAATGCCTGCTTCATAATACGGTTTACCGCCTCACCAAGCTCCGTTACATAAATATTTTTATTTTCTTTTACCACATAATGACGTGCTAAAATTGTTGTAATGGTCGGTGCATACGTACTTGGACGGCCAATTCCAAGTTCCTCCATGGTACGTACCAGAGAAGCTTCGGTATAATGCGGTGCCGGCTGGGTAAAATGCTGTTCACCGGAAAGCTCGGAAAGCTTCAATACCGATTCCTTTGTCAGTTTCGCTACCGTCTGACTCTTTCCTCCCTCGTCTCCTTCTTCCTCCTCTACGGCATACATACTCATAAAACCGTCAAATATAATTTTAGACGCTGCCGCAGTAAAGCGATACTGTCCGGCATCCAGCTTCACCGAAACTGTTTCGTACTTTGCCGGCTGCATTCGGCTTGCTACAAAACGCTTCCATACTAACTGATATAACCGGAATAAATCTCTGCCTAACGAATCCTTAACCTCCGCGGGAGTAATTGTTACATCGGTTGGACGGATGGCTTCGTGAGCATCCTGAATTTTCTTTCCCTTAGATGCTTCCTTTAACTGCTCCGCTTCCATCTCCTTGCCGTAATTCTCCACGATATAGGAACGAACCGCTGCATCCGCTTCTTCCGAAATACGGGTGGAATCGGTTCTTAAGTAGGAAATCAATGCCACGGTACCATGTCCCTTGACATCTACACCTTCGTATAACTGCTGTGCCAGACGCATCGTCTTCTGAGTGGAAAAATTTAAAAGTTTGGAAGCCTCCTGCTGCAGTGTACTTGTTGTAAACGGAAGCGGCGCCTTTCTCTGACGTTCTCCCTTCTTGATTTCTGCCACAGTAAACGGCTTACCTTCTATTTCCTTCTTGATTTCCTGTACCTGTGCCTCACTCTCTACAGCCAGTTTTTTATCGCCGATACCATAGAACTTTGCTTCAAACGGTTTCTTTTCCTTATCTGCCAGAATGGACGCTGTCAGACTCCAGTATTCCTTCGGGACAAACTCGTTAATCTCTTCTTCTCTGTCACAAATCAGGCGAAGTGCCACAGACTGTACACGTCCTGCACTTAAGCCTCTCTTTACTTTTTCCCACAGAACCGGGCTGATACGGTAGCCTACCACTCGGTCCAGTATTCTTCTGGTCTGCTGGGCATCTACCAAATTAATATCAATATCTCTTGCTTCCTTAATGGAATTCTTTACAGCATTCTTTGTAATTTCATTGAAGGTAATACGGCTGGTAGTTTTCGGATCCAGCTTTAACGTATGGAACAAATGCCAGGAAATTGCCTCTCCTTCACGGTCCGGGTCAGTTGCGAGGTACACTTTGTCCGCCTTCTTCACTTCTTTACGAAGCTTGGACAAAATATCTCCCTTCCCACGAATCGTAATATACTTTGGCTCATAATCATTTTCCACATCGATACCCATCTGGCTCTTTGGAAGATCTCTTACGTGACCGTTGGAAGCCACCACCTCATAATTACTGCCTAAATATTTTTTTATTGTCTTTGCCTTCGCAGGTGATTCCACGATAACAAGATACTTTGCCATAACCCTTCACTCCTTCAAATCAATCAACTCTGTATGATAAAATAATTTTTCAACGGCTGTTTTATATAGTGTTTCATCTCCATATCAAAAAGAAGACCGGTAAGTTCCGGCAAAGAAATTCCAGTTTCTTCCTGAAGTTCTTCGATATGCTTTGGACGTAAACTCAGACAAGCATACACTATTTTTTCCCGACTTGCAAGTAAAAGCTTCTTATTTTTTTCGAAATTTTTTTCAGCCCCTTCTGATTTTGGGCTGAAAGTCTCAAATTTTCCCATAAATCCCTGTAAAATATCCGCTGGTTCCCGAACGAGGTATGCGCCTTCCTGAATGAGCCGGTTCGTCCCTTCCGTCAATTTTTCATAAATTCGTCCCGGCACCGCATAAATTTCCTTTCCCTGCTCTAATGCATAGGAAACCGTAATCAAAGAACCGCTGTTCTCTCTTGCCTCCACTACAAATACCGCATCGGAAAGTCCGGAAATAATTCTGTTTCTTTTTGGAAAATTCCAGGACGCAGGAGCAGTTCCCGGCACTTCTTCCGAAATCACTCCTCCCCGTTCCGTAAGACTCGTATATAACCGTTTATTTTCCCTTGGATAGCATACGTCCACGCCGCTTCCTAACACAGCATATGCACTGCCCGTTTCATTTATGGCTGTCCGTTGCGCTGCCGCATCAATTCCCCTGGCCATGCCGCTGATAATCTGGATTCCTGCCCTTGAAAGCTGCCCCGCAAATCCAGCCGCAATCTCTTCTCCGTACACACTGCAGTTTCTGGCACCAATCACCGCCAGCGATGGTTTATCCTCCCGCGGCAGTTCTCCGAAATAATATAATACCAATGGAGGCAGAAAAATATGCTTTAAACGTTCCGGATAGTTTTCCGCTCCCCGATACGTCATATTGATACCTTCTTTTTTTAAATTTTCATAAGATTTTTCAGAAAGGCCTCTTCGTGCATCATCCTCCAGGAATTCAATGACTCTGTTCATTCGTTCCTTCTGCTTCTGTGTTTCCTCACAGCACGGCCCCAACAGTTCTTTTACCTGTTTTTTTCTTGCAGCCTCATACCATGCTTCCACCTCCGGACAAAACATAAGTAATTCTTCCTTTTCTTTTTGCGTGATTCCCGTCAGTCCATGCAGCCAGTGCCAGTATTTTTCCTGTACCTCTCTCATGCTTCCATCCTCCAGTACTTCGTTCCAACATTGCAATAGCTGTACGCCTCTGTCAGATGATATTTCTTTATTTCTTCACTTCCTTCCAAATCCGCAATAGTCCTTGACAACCGCAGTATCCGGTAATATCTTCTGGTGCTGAACTCATTTTTCCGAAACAGCTTATGTAACACCAGCTCTGCCTCTTCCTCGAAACAGCAGAATTCCTCAATTTCCCGCTTGTTCATTTCCGAATTCAGGTGTATCTGATGCTTTTGAAAGCGCCGTTTCTGCAATTTTCTTGCTTTCTCCACCCTCATTCGGATTTGCCCTGAGGTTTCTGTATTCTCCCGCTTCCTTATTTTTTCATATTCCACCGGAAATACTTCTATCATCATATCAATCCTGTCTAAAATCGGCTGACTGATTTTCCCTGTATAACGTCTGATTTGCTGCAGCGAACAGTTACATTTTCTCCGGTCCGGAAAGTATCCGCAGGGACAGGGATTCATCGCCGCCACCAGTTGAAAGGCTGCCGGATAAGTATAGGTTGCCTGAAGCCTCGACACCGTTACTTCCTGCTCCTCCAGCGGTTGCCGTAACGTTTCCAGCACTTCCGGCTTAAACTCAGTAAACTCATCCAGAAACAGTACTCCATGATGACAAAGACTCACCAGTCCGGGTTTTGCACTCCGACCTCCGCCAAGTAACGCACTCTGGGTTGTAGCATGATGCGGTGCCTGAAACGGACGTTGCACCACATACTGCATCTCATTATTCAGTTTCCCTGAAACACTGTAAATTGTGGATAAATCCAGCATCTCAGTAAACTCAAGCTCTGGCAACAACGATGGCATACACTTTGCCAACGCTGTCTTTCCACTGCCCGGCGGTCCAATCATCAACAGATGATGCCCACCCGCGGCAGCAATCATCAAAGCCCGCTTTGCTGCAGTCTGTCCGATAATATCCCTGAAATCTGACATAGCTACATGGTTTCGTGCTTTCTGTACTTTTTTTAGCAGTGCAGGACTCATAGGCTGCTCCGGCACTTTTACTTCTTTACCCAGCAAAAAATCAACCACTTCATTCAGTGACTTCATCCCATACACCGGCACTTCTCCCTGTAATGCCGCTTCTCCGGCATTGCCCTCCGGCACAATCATCTTCCGGAAGCCTTCCCGTGCGGCAAGCCCTGCCATAGGTAAAATACCGGGCACCTTATTCAGTTTTCCGTCAAGACTAAGTTCGCCTGCAAACATACATCCTTCTGTTTGTTCTTCCGGAATAAAGCCAAATGCGGCAAGAATCGCTACTGCTGTTGCAAGATCAAAAGATGTCCCCTCTTTGCGGATATCTGCCGGGGACAAATTAATGGTGATGTGCTTTGGAGGAAGCCGGAAGCCTGCATTTTCAATAGCTACCCTGACACGTTCTCTTGCTTCCTTTGCTTCGGACGCAAGGGCTCCTACCATTTGCATCTGCGGAAGACCATTTCTCACATCGGTCTCCACCTGAACAGTGACCGCCTCCATACCATGAAGGACAGCACTATACGTTTTACAAAACATAAAACTCCTTTCTCATCTCTCCCAAAATGAAAAGGTCTATTTTGACTATAACAGGCACTGTTAAAAATGTCAATATTCCACGTATGATTTTCAGCATTTTTTGTTTTTCTCGCCACTCCCCACCGGAATTTCTTCTCCGCAGTTTTCCTTCTTATGACTCAGCTACTTTTTCCGGTTGCTTGCCAAGGATAACAGAACTTTCTTTTGATTAATGACTGTTCCTGATTGATTTGCTATAACTCGGTGCCGGTAGCGAGAAAAAGATATTGTTTTAAATTTGGTCTGTTCAAAAACGTCCGATAGACGTACTTTTTAAGGACAGTCTCACTTCTACCAGACAACAAGTTGTCCGTAGAAGTCAGACTATCCTTAAAAGCGCTCACGCGCTTTTTGAACTGCCCAAATCCCCTACAGTTCCACCTCTTCCGCCACCTCAGACAATAGCCAAATCACTCTGAAACAGTCATCTATGAAAGTTCTATTATCCTTGGAGCCTGCCGAAAAAGTACTGAACGCCACTAAGAATCAAAATCTGCGGAGAAGTTAAAGCATTCCGGCGGAGAGATGGCTGCGCACACACCATTCCCGACTTACTTACAAGATATTGTGAATTCCTCTTACCAGACGATGAAAAACAGCCTTTTCTTCCGGCTTTTTCGCACCCTTTTCGTATTCTGACGTTCAGTGCTTTTCCGGAAAGCTCCAACTCCCTCACATTTAACTATATGGATGCTTTTTCTGTTTTAGCTATTGTCTGAGACGGTGGTTAAGAGCATAATGTTGGCATTTGGATGTCAAAAAAGTGCGCAGCACTTTAAGAAAGGTTTAAGATACGTTGGACAACTGGTTGTCCAAGAGTGTCTTGGACCTTTCTTACAAGATGTCCGCAGGACAGTTTTGGCAGCCAAATCTATACAATATCTCCCTCCAATACCACCGGCGAGTTATAGTAAAACAGGAAACGCAGACATATGTTTTCGTTAAATGAGAGGGAGTTGGCAAGCTTTTGTGGAAAGCAGCTGAGTCAGAAGAGAAAAGGGTGCGAAAAAGCCCAAAAAAGGGAGGCAGGCCCCGGCTAAATGCCGATTTCTGACTCCCTTAAAAAACATCTTCTACTTATCCAAAATCTTCTTAATCTCACTCATGAAGGTATTTACATCCTTAAATTCACGATACACGGAAGCAAAACGTACATACGCAACCGGGTCCAAATCACGGAGCTTTTCCATAACCAACTGACCAATTACACTACTTGGAATCTCTTTTTCTTCCATATTAAACACAGCGGTTTCCACTTCATCCACCAGATTATTAATCTGGTCCACGGAAATCGGACGCTTATGACAGGAACGGTACACACCTGCTTCCACCTTGGAACGGTCGTAGGACTCTCTGTTGTTATCTTTTTTAATAACCACCAACGGAATTGCCTCCACCTTTTCATAGGTAGTAACACGCTTGCCACATTCATCACATTGACGTCTTCTACGGATGGAAGAACCATCATCCGCAGGTCTGGAATCAATTACTCTTGTATTTTCTTTCCCACAAAATGGACACTTCATATTTAATTCTCCTTTTGTATTCTCTATTTCCCATGTTTCGCATAGACTATAGTAACCATTCTCCTCGAGGTGCTCCATGCGAACTGATTGTCCGGACGATTCCATCCGTATCTGCACACTCCGTCAAAAGGAGGTTATCAATTTACGGGATGGTGAACGCATCGGTTTTGTAGGTGATATCGAATTCAACTTAAAAACCGGCTGTATTGAACGTCTGATTATTCCCGGGCCATGCAAAATCTGGGGAATCTTAGGTCGGGACCAGGAATATATCATTCCCTGGCGCTGTGTTTGCCGCATCGGTTTCGATATTATTCTGGTAGATGTGGATATCAATCATGTTGTATCAAAATGCGACTGCCCGCTGTAATTTATAGTGTAACTGATTTTATATCTGCATTATGCATCTTTATAACACTTACGGATATAATCACAGGAAGCCTGTACATTTTCCGGTGTAGAAGCCTCTAACAACACATGAATAAACGGTTTCTTCTGCTTTAAGATACCCAGCAGATGCGGAATATTAAACTTTCCCGCTCCTACTGCCAATGGCTCATAAACAATTTCTCCGTCCTTCATAATATAATCTTTAATATGGATGGCATCGATTTCCTCACCTAACAAATCAAAAGCCTCTTCCACGATTTTTTCGTGCTGTGCTTCATTTTCTGCATTTAATAAATTGATTGGGTCAAGAATCACACGCAAATTCGGAGAATTTACTGCATCCAGTACCTTTCTGGTACGCTCCACATTACACATAATATGTTTGTAAACCGGCTCGATTCCTATGCAGACACCCATTTTTTCTGCATAATCAACAACCCGTTTCAAATTCTCGATAAGACTGTTAAGTGCTGCATCGGTGTGGTTTTCCGGAGTAAATTTATACTCTGTGTTCACCGCACCGGTTTCGGTACCCACCATACCGCATTCCAAAAATTTTGCAAAACGGATATGATGCATATATGTATTCATTACTTTTTCAAGCTGCGCCTTATCAGGATTCGCAATATTCAAATAGCATCCAAGCACAGCCACCTCTACCTGATTTTTTTCAAAAGCACGTTTCATATAGTCTGCCATACCGGAAGTCATTGCTTCCGTACTGACGCTAAAATCATGAATTGCTTTTCCCAGCGCCAGCTGGGTACAGCAAAATCCCGCATCTGAAATACTTTTTACCCACTCATCAAACGGAGCCTTTGGCATATCATGCCCTCTTACACCTAAACGTAATGTATCCATACTCTTTTCTTCCTTTTTTTAAAATAATCCGGTAATCTTACCGTCTATCACATCAATTGCCTCTGCCGCAGGCACCTTTGGGAGTCCCGGCATCTGAATAATTGTTCCGGTAATTGCTACTAAAAATCCTGCACCTGCATTAATATAGGCTTCTCGAATATTAATGTTAAAGCCCTCCGGTCTTCCAAGTAACTTCGGGTCATCAGACAGAGAATACTGGTTCTTCGCCAGACATACCGGCACATTGCCAAATCCCAGCTCTTCCAGCTTCTTGATGGATTTTATCGCTGCAGGGTCATAAGTTACGGAAGCTGCTCCGTAAATCTCCTTTGCCACGGTTTCAATCTTTTCTGTCAGACTTAATTCATCTCCATATAATACACGGAAGTCGGACTTCTTATTTTCTAAGGTATCTAAAATACAGTTTGCAAGCTCAATGCCGCCTTCGCCGCCCTTCTCCCAAACTTCGGAAAGAGCAAAGGTGCAATCTCTGGCTTCACAGAATTCCTTAACAAAGGTAAGCTCCGCCTCCGTATCTGTCATAAAACGGTTCAGGGTTACAATAACAGGAACCCCGTACTTCTGCAGATTCTCAATATGCTTTTCCAGATTAACAATACCTGCTTTTAATGCTTCCAGATTTTCGACCGCAAGCTCATTCTTTGGAATACCGCCGTTATATTTTAAGGCACGTACAGTCGCAACTAAAACCACTGCATCCGGCTTTAATCCTGCCATACGACACTTAATATCAAAGAATTTTTCTGCACCGAGGTCTGCACCAAATCCGGCTTCTGTTACTACATAATCTGCCAGCTTCAGAGCCGCCTTTGTAGCACGAACGCTGTTGCATCCATGGGCAATATTTGCAAACGGACCTCCGTGTACTAATGCTGGAGTATGCTCCAACGTCTGAATCAGGTTCGGTTGCAATGCGTCCTTTAACAGAGCTGCCATGGAACCAACCGCATTTAAATCCTTTGCTGTTACCGGCTCTCCGGAATATGTATATGCCACAATAATCTTTGAAAGACGTTCCTTTAAATCCTCCATGTCATTAGCCAGACATAAAATTGCCATGGTTTCCGTAGCAACCGTAATGGCAAAATGATCTTCTCTTACTACACCATCGGACTTTTTTCCAAGACCGATGGTAATATTTCTGAGAGCACGGTCATTCATGTCCAGACAACGCTTCCACACAATCTGCTTTGGGTCAATATTTAATGCATTGCCCTGAAACATATGATTATCCAGCATCGCTGCTAACAGGTTATTGGCCGCAGTAATCGCATGAAAGTCTCCGGTGAAATGGAAATTCAAATCCTCCATCGGAACAACCTGTGCCATACCACCGCCGGAGGCTCCGCCTTTAATACCAAAGCACGGTCCGAGAGATGGCTCTCTGAGCGCAATGACTGCCTTCTTGCCAAGCCGTCCAAACGCTTCGCCGATACCAACCGAAGTGGTAGTCTTTCCTTCTCCTGCCGGAGTCGGATTAATTGCTGTTACTAAAATCAGCTTACCGTCCGGATTATTTTTTGTCTTTTCCATCAATTCTTCTGAAATTTTAGCCTTATACTTTCCGTAAAGTTCTAAATCATCCTCACCAATATTAAGAAGTCCGGCAACTTCCTTAATTGGTTTTAATACAGCTTCCTGTGCAATCTGAATGTCTGTTTTCATCAGAATCCTCCATTTCGTACCTTGTGTATACCTTGTATTCTACATGTAGTATAGCAGACTATCCCTAAAAACTCAAGCAGTTTAATAACTCCATACTGCTAACTGTTCCGTATTAAGTATCCAGATAGTTTTCGAACTCTTCCATAGTCATTAAAATCTTCCGTGGCTTCGTTCCCTCCTCCGGTCCTACTACACCGGCTTCGGACAACTGGTCCATAATTCTTGCCGCACGATTGAAACCGATTTTATAGACTCTTTGCAGCATGCCAATAGAAGCTTTATCTTTTTCAATAATAACACGTCCCGCCTCTGCAAAATATTCATCTTTACCATTGTCGGCAGTTCCGGCTGCTGCAGGGCCTGTTGTTTCTGCCCCTGCACCACTTGCAATCTTCTTTGTAATTTCTTCGCTGTACCCTGCCGTTCCGATGTTCTGTCCCTTTAAGAATTCCACAACCTGACTGACTTCCTTATCAGAAACAAAAGCTCCCTGAATACGCACCGGCTTCGGATAACCGGATGGGAAGAACAACATATCACCTTTACCGAGCAGTTTTTCTGCACCAACAGAGTCCAGAATCGTTCTGGAGTCAATACCGGAAGATACCGCAAAAGCAACTCTGGACGGCACATTAGCCTTAATCAGACCGGTAATAACATTTACAGACGGTCTCTGGGTTGCCAGGATTAAATGTAAACCTGCTGCTCTCGCCATCTGTGCCAGACGGCAGATTGCATCTTCCACTTCCCCCGGTGCAACCATCATCAGGTCGGCAAGCTCGTCTACAATAATAACAATCTGTGGAAGTCTTGGGAATCGTTCATCCACATGGCCTTCTTTTGCTGCTTCCTCTACACGTTCGTTATAGCCCTTTAAATCGCGGACACTCAGCGCCGCAAACTTGTCATAGCGATCCAGCATTTCCGTAACTGCCCAGTTAAGTGCCGCCGAAGCCTTTTTCGGATCGGTCACAACCGGAATCAGCAGGTGTGGAATACCATTATATACACTGAGTTCCACTACCTTCGGGTCTACCATGATAAGCTTTACATCATTTGGATGCGCCTTATACAAAATGCTCATAATTATTGTATTGATACAAACCGACTTACCGGAACCGGTAGAACCGGCAATCAGCAGGTGCGGCATTTTACCGATATCTGCCACAATATTTTGTCCGCCAATGTCCTTACCAACCGTAAAGGCGATGTTGGAACCATGGTTAATAAACTCCGGAGACTCAATTAATTCCCTCAGCATAACCGCGGTATTCTCCTTATTCGGAACCTCAATACCAACCGCTGCCTTGCCCGGAATCGGTGCTTCAATACGCACATCTGCCGCCGCCAGATTTAACTTGATATCATCTGCCAGACCGGTAATTTTGCTGACCTTGACACCCTGCTCCGGCTGTAGTTCATATCTTGTTACCGCCGGTCCACGGCTGGCATTGTTAATAGTAACACGCACACCAAAGCTTTCTAATGTACTTCTCAATTTTTCTGCTGTCTGCCGCAGTTCCTCCTCCGCATTTCCCGTACTCTTTACTACAGGACGGGACAGTAAATCAATCGGTGGAAACTGATATTCCGGAATAGTTTCTTCCTGAGCAGCCTCTGCTGCTTCCGCCACCTCAGCAACATCCTCTGCCGTTGGTTTATTTGCTGCTTTTATCTCTTCAATTTCTTTCTTATCCTCAGTATCCTTCTTGGTTGGAACACCGTATGCCGCATGAGCAAAGGCTTCCTTTGCCACCGGACTTTCAGGCTGACGCTTATCTGACAATGCCTGTTCGGAAAAGCTTGGTTCAAACGGTTCCTCACTGCGAGGTTCCGGATTTTTTACAGATTCCGGCTCCTTTGCAGGCCATACAAACGGTTTAGTCACTGCTTTTACTACAGTTTCCGCATTCTCGGAAATATTCTCTTCTGCCGGTATGGTTTTATTTAATAAATCCGCCTCTCTTACCGGTGTGATTTCTCTTACCGGTGTAACTTCACGAATCGATGAGTTCTGCACGTTACCAAACTTTTTACGAAGTTCTTCCTCATAAATACTGTTTACTGTATCAACGGTATCCTGGGATGGCTGGAAGTTACCGGTATAAATTAATTCCTCGATTTCTTTATCCAGATGCTCTAACTCCTGCATAACGCCAGAGCGTTCTGCAGCAGTAGAATCATCATTTTGAACCACTTCTTCCTCTTTTCCTACAGGGTCTGTAGATGAAAATCCACCAAAGAAATTACGCTTCAATTCCTTCTTTGGCGACTCCGGTTTTGGTCCCTCGTTTGGAAGCAAAAAGCTCTGGGCTTTACTTCGAGTTAATTCAAACTCCTCCTGTCTTGCCCGAAGCTGCTCTTCTCTCTGCTGCATCTGTTCTTCTTTCAGAATCCGCTGCTCCTCCCGCATAACCTTCCGTTCCTCTGAACGAATTTTATACAATTCCTTCTGTTTCTCAAGCTCTTTTCCGCTAATTTCAGCCAAAACAGCAAATAGCGCCTTACCTGTCAGAATCATAATACAAAGTAAAGCAAGGGCAATTAAAACAACATAGGTACCCACCCTTCCAAACAATGGTGTCATTACCCAGCAAAGAGCTCCGCCAAGCAGACCGCCTCCTGACTTTGTCGTCGCACAGGTTTTGTAATACTCCAGAAATTTCACACCGGTAGTTTCACCGAATACCAGCTGTATTACGGCTGCAACAATGGCAAATAAGCCGATGGAAGCCACCAGCTTAACTACATAACGTCTGTTGCTCTCTTTGTTTGCCAGATAAAATGCAATTCCAAAAAACAAAAAGAACGGAATAATATACGCCAGAATACCAAAGAGACCGAACGTTACCTGATTAATAACCTCGCCAACCTTGCCACTCAGGCTGAAATTACTCAAAAACAATAACACTGAAACCACCAGCGTAATCAGAAGTACCAGTTCATTGCTCAGTTCAGGAACCAATTCTTCTTTTGGCACCTGCTTTACCTCCACCGTCTTTGTCCCACGCGTATTTTTGGCAGAAGTTTTTTTGCCTGTTTTTGCACCGGTTCCGGTTGCTTTCTTTTCTGTAGTTTTTTTTGTTACCGCTCCCGCAGATTTTTTCAAATTATTCGCTGCCATATCCACAGAACCTTCCTTTACTTTCTCTCTTTCAGACACTCCTCAAACTTCTGTACCAGTACCGGATCAAACTGTGTTCCGGCATACCGGTGCAGTTCTTCCAGTGCCTTATCTTCTGTCACTGCACCTTTATACAATTGGTCATTTACCATAACATCATACGAATCTACAATGGCCAGTATCCGGGCAAGTAATGGAATTTTTTCACCGGAAAGACCATATGGATAACCGCTTCCGTCGTAGTTTTCATGGTGAAACAGCACCAACTCCGCAATATCATGCTCCAGCTTCATTTCCTGTACAATCTGATATCCTGTAATTGAGTGCAGCTTCACAATATCCAATTCATCTCTGGTTATCACCGCTGCCCGACTCCATACTTCTTCTCTCGTTTTTACTCTTCCGATATCATGATAGCAACACAACAGATTAAGCTTTTCTTTCTCTGTTTCAGAAAGTCCGAGCTTGTCCGCCATGCCACCTGCAAGTTCTTTCAGCCGGCTAATATGTTCCACTGATTCATATTCATTCCTGAAATATTCCTCTGTCAGCGCTTTTGTCATTTCACGCTTTTGTTCTGCACCATTCCGACCTTTTTTAAGCAGCATATCCATAACGGCATATTTCAGATATTCCACTACAGAAACCGCCGTATTTTCTCTGCGTGCAATACCAAAGTTGAAAAATACCGGTATGTTATTATGCAAGCCTCTCTTTTTCAGCTTTCTTGCCACATTGGAAAGATAGAGATTCATCTGTTCCTCCGTAGTTCCCTTTGTCACAATTACAGTGCTGTCATCCTCCGCATAACAAATCAGGGAATCCTCCGGCAGTACTGTCCGAAGCTCCTCTGACATCTTTTGAATCACGCTACTTCCTATTTTTCTATCATAAAAAGAATTAATAAGCTTCATTCCGGCAATATTACAAACAGCCACAACATATTCTTCCGGTTCTTTATCCCATTCCTCCAGCTTGTTTTTAAATATTCTACCAGTGTAGAATCCAGTCAGCGAATCATAAGCAGACATATTTTCCAAAGCATTGTACATCATCTTCTGCTTGGTAACATCCTGAAACACATACATTTTCCCCATGCTGAGGCCTCGTCGTGATTTCAGATTTCTCAAGGTCAGCAGGTAATTGATTTCTGCGTATTGTTTCTGTAACACCAGTTCTCTGTTCAAACCCGTGTCCGGATCTTCTTCGTACTCCAACTGTAGAATATTTGTTTCAAAGTGCTCCCGTGTCATTTTACATAAATCTGACTCCTGCAAATTAAATTTTTCCACCGCTTCGCTGTTAAAATCAGCCAGCAAATCATTTATATCAAATAAAACAATTGGCTCCGGAAGCTTATTTGCCATCAGATATCTTGCCTGCTTCCGCAAAAATCTTGGACGATACTCCAAAGCAATACGATATGCCACAACTGCAGTAACCGCAAATAACAAACTCGTAATATCTACCGGTAATGGAGTAATCAAAAACAGCAGGTTTGACACAGCAATAATCACTAACGTTGCCAGTTCCAGCATATATCTTCCCGCATAAACAAGCGGTACTTTACGACATCTGTAAATCAATGCTGCCCCAATATCCCCGGCAAGGGAATAAGATAAAATCATGTGGTAAATATATCCCGTTTTCGGAATAAACTTAAAATATAAATCGCCGTTGTAAATTATTTCTCTGTACTCCAAAGCCCAATTGGTCCAGGGATTTATCAAAAGTACTATAATATCTGCCAACACAAGAACAACAATAAGTACATGAAATACCGGCTTTATTTCTTTAAAATTTGCCAGTCGAACCGTATAAAGAAGAAGTAAATACATCAGTACGGCAATAAAAACATATTGCAGACTGTATGCAATTGACATAGCCATGGGATGATTAGTAAGCAGAGTTATGGAAGTGCACAGTACAGTGCATGACGCAAACAGGCAGACTTTTCCAGTAATATCGGCCATGTTTTCTCTGCGCTTTCTGCACTGCATCGCAATGGCAAAAATAACCATTGCCACCACTATAAATAGTACTCCCAAAACTCCTTTTTGCATAAATTCCTCCCGGGTTCCTTCCCTGAAATTTTATCTATGTCTGTACCTTATTCCTTTGTAACTATCTAGGCACGAAATGCCTGTTCTAAATCTTCCAGAATGTCAGCAATATCCTCAATACCGATAGACATTCTTACTAAATCAGCACCAACACCAGCCGCTACCAGCTGTTCATCCGTCAGCTGGCGGTGTGTGGTACTTGCAGGATGCAGTACGCTTGTTCTAAGGTCTGCCACATGCACCACAATAGCTGCCAATTTTAAACTGTCCATAAACTTCATGGCTGCTTCTCTTCCGCCCTTGACACCAAAGGAAATAACACCACTGGTACCATTTGGCAGATATTTTTCTGCCAATGCATGATATTTATTGCTCTCTAAGCCCGGGTAGTTTACCCATGCTACATTTTCATTCTGCTCTAACCACTTGGCCACTGCTAACGCATTCGAGCAATGACGCTCCATACGAAGATGAAGGGTCTCTAATCCAAGATTTAAATAAAAAGCATTCTGAGGCGCCGGTGTGGAACCTAAATCTCTCATCAGCTGCACTCTTGCCTTTGTTATGTATGCTGCCTTACCGCAGTCTCTGGTATACACCATACCATGATAAGACTCATCCGGTGTGGAAAGACCAGGGAACTTACCATTATCCCAAGGGAACTTACCACTGTCAACAATCACACCGCCAAGAGCAGTTGCATGTCCATCTAAATACTTGGACGTGGAATGAACCACAATATCCGCACCAAAATCGAACGGACGACACAGCATTGCTGTAGCAAAGGTATTATCAATAATAAGCGGAATACCATTTTCGTGAGCCACTTTGGCAAACTTTTCAATATCACAAACTACTAAAGAAGGGTTTGAAAGAGTCTCAGAGAAAATCAGCTTGGTATTCTCCTTGATTTCCTTCTGCAAATCCTCTGCGGAAATATCCGGATCAACGAAAGTCACATCAATGCCAAACTTCTTAAATGTTACAGAAAACAGGTTCATGGTACCACCGTAAATGGCGGCTGTAGAAATCATATGGTCCCCTGCTTCACAAATATTCATAATTGAAATCATGGTAGCAGCCTGACCGGAGGAAGTGCACATAGCACCCACGCCACCCTCTAACATGGCAATCTTCTTTTCCACTACATCTACCGTAGGATTTGCTATACGTGTATAAAAGAAACCGTCTTCTTCCAAATCAAACAGCTTACCGACAGTTTCACTGCTATCATACTTATAAGTTGTACTCTGGCAAATCGGAGTTACTCTCGGCTCGCCATTTTTTGGTTCATATCCACCCTGGACACACATTGTATTTTTTCTCATGTCAATTCTCCTCCCAAATATATGCTTTTATTTTTACAGGGATACAAATCCCACAATAATCATAATACTACTATTTTAAAGTAAAGAGCTCATATCGTCAAGCAGATTTCTGCTATTTTAGAGCTCTCCTTAATTATTTATTGCCAAAGCTTCTTCATGGTTTGCGCTTCTTTTGAAATATCCCCTACCATACAGATTCCTGCTTTGGATAACACAAAATACTTTGCTCCAAAAGCCCGGATATCCTCCGCAGTAACCTTCGAAAGCTTTTCCAGTGTTTCTTCTAAGGGCACAATCCTGTTATGCATAAGCAACGCCTTGGCATTGCGTTCCATGCGGTTTCTCGCACTTTCACTACCCATAATCATTTCAATCCGAAGCTGGGTATACAAACTCTCCAGTTCTTCCTTTCCGATTGCAGTACTTGAAAATTCCTTTAAAATTTCTGCTAATTTTTCATACACAATAATTGCATTGGCAGGGTTCACAATCACATCAATATGAAACAGTCCTGCATACCTGTACAGACTGGAATAGGAATACACCGAATATGCCAGGCCAAGTTCCTCTCTTACCTGCTGAAACAATCTGGAATTGTTACTTCCACCAAGCAGAGCATTTGCCATAATCTGAACATGACGTTCCTCATCCCGTTCATCCATGGTAGAAAATGCCAGATTCATATATAACTGTTCCACATCCTTTTTTCGTTCACAAAGGCATCGCTGAAATTCAGGTATCGTATCTGCATCATGATTTGCATTGTTTCCTGAGCCAAAGCGCGGAATCGCTTCAAAATAACGTTTTAAATCTTCTACTACTTCCTGTTCCTCATAATTTCCCGCAATAGAAATCACCATATTGTTTCCACAATAGTGAAGCTTCATATAATCCAAAATCTGTTCCCTTGTCATGCCGGAAACAATCGACTTCTCTCCGGAAATAATATATCCTAACGCATGATTCTTCCAGACGTTTTTCTCCAGTAACTCGTGCACCAGATCCTCCGGTGAATCATCGTACATGTCGATTTCTTCTAAAATAACGCCCAATTCCTTAGAAAGAGGCTCCTCCTCAAAGGTGGAGTTCTGAATCATATCTCCCACCAGCTCCATCATTTTCGGCAGATATTCCGTTAATGTCACGCCATAAAAGGCCGTACATTCCTTACCGGTGAAGGCATTTAGTTGGTCACCGATAGCAGAAATCTCATCCGCCAGCTGCTTTGCTGTTCTTGACGTTGTCCCTTTAAACAGGCAGTGCTCAATCACATGGGAAATACCGTTATTTTTTATTGTTTCATTTACAGAACCCACCTTCACCCATACACCAAAGGATACGGTGCGCAAGTGACTCATTGGTTCTAACACCACACGGATTCCGTTTTCTAATTCAAAGGTTTTTATCATATTTGAACTTCTTTCCTGACTAAAAATTTTAGGGGTTTTCGCTCCATTGCAAAAACCCCTTACTGTTTTTTCTTACTTAACGTCCTTGATACTGAAAGATACTCTGCCCATCTTGTCCTTGCCAAGGCAAACCGCCTTAACCACATCACCTAAGGTGAGAACATCTTCTACACGATCAATTCTTTCCTTGGAAACCTTGGAAATATGAACCATAGCTTCCTTGCCAGGAGCAAACTCAAGGAAAGCACCAAATTCCTTAATGCTTACTACCTTGCCTTCTAATACCTGACCTTCTTCAAAATCGGTAACAATAATCTGAATTAACTTTACAGCCTTATCCATTGCAGCTGCATCAGTACCGCATACAGAAACAGCGCCTTCGTCAGTAATATCAATTTTAACGCCGGTCTGCTCGATGATAGCGTTGATAGTCTTACCTCTCTGACCAACCACTTCACCAATCTTAGCAGGGTCAATCTGAATCTGGATAATCTTTGGAGCGTAAGGACCAACCTCCGGTCTTGGCTCTGCGATAGCAGGCTTCATGCAAGTATCCATAATGAACATTCTTGCTTCACGGCAACGTGCAATTGCACCTTCTACGATAGGTCTTGTTAAACCGTGAATCTTAATATCCATCTGGATTGCTGTAATACCGTCTTCGGTACCGGTTACCTTAAAGTCCATATCGCCGAAGAAGTCTTCCAGACCCTGAATATCGGTTAACAGGATGTAATCATCATCTGTTTCACCGGTAACAAGACCACAGGAAATACCTGCAACCATCTTCTTGATTGGAACGCCTGCAGCCATTAAGGACATACAGGATGCACAGGTGGATGCCATGGAGGTGGAACCGTTGGACTCGAAAGTCTCGGATACGGTACGAATTGCATATGGAAATTCCTCTTCGCTTGGAAGAACCGGAATTAACGCTCTTTCAGCAAGTGCACCATGTCCGATTTCACGACGACCAGGTCCTCTGGAAACCTTAGTTTCACCTACAGAGTATGCAGGGAAGTTATAGTGGTGCATATATCTCTTAGAAGTCTCGAACTCATCAAGACCATCTAATCTCTGGGCCTCGGAAAGAGGTGCCAGAGTAGTTACGTTACAAATCTGTGTCTGTCCTCTGGTGAACATAGCAGAACCGTGTACTCTAGGTACAATGTCAACTTCTGCAGCCAGCGGACGAATCTGGTTGATAGCACGGCCATCCGGACGCTTCTGATCCTTTAAAATCATCTTACGTACCGTCTTCTTTTCGTACTGGTAAACAGCTTCATCGATAAGCGGAAGCCATTCTTCATTTTCAGCAAATGCTTCTGCCAACTTATCCTTTAAATCACGGATTCTGTCTTCACGAACCTGCTTCTGCTCTGCGAACATAACAACTTCCATCTCTGCCGGAGGAACGATTTCGCGGATTGCTGCAAATAATTCTTCAGGAATTGCACAGCTGGTGTACTCATGCTTTGCCTTACCGCATTCAGCAACAATCTTGTCAATAAACTCGATAACCTGCTGGTTTACTGCATGTGCAGCGTAGATTGCTTCAATCATCTTTGCTTCCGGAATTTCATTAGCACCGGCTTCAATCATGATAACCTTGTCTCTTGTGGAAGCTACGGTTAACTTTAAGTCAGAAACTGCATTCTGGGATGCATTTGGATTGAAAACAAATTCGCCATCAATCATACCAACCTGTGTGGTTGCACATGGGCCGTCAAACGGAATGTCAGAAATTGCTACTGCAATAGCGGAACCGAGCATAGCAGTAAGTTCCGGGCTGCACTCAGGGTCTACGGACATAACCATGTTGTTGATGGTAACATCGTTTCTATAGTCCTTAGGGAATAAAGGACGCATTGGACGGTCGATAACACGGGAAGTAAGAATTGCATTTTCGGATGCCTTACCTTCTCTTCTTGTGAAACCGCCAGGGATTTTACCTACGGAATATAACTTTTCTTCGTACTCTACGGAAAGAGGGAAGAAATCAATGCCATCACGTGGCTTTTCGGATGCTGTTGCAGTAGAAAGAACAACAGTATCACCATAGTGCATGAATGCTGCACCATTTGCCTGAGCTGCTACACGACCCACATCTACAGTGAGGGTTCTGCCAGCCAGTTCCATGGAAAAACTCTTGTAACTCATGTGTTTACTCTCCTTAAAATATTAGATTTACGGAGCCGCCGAAACAACTGAACAACATATTTTAGCCTATTGTCTGCTATAATACATTCTTCAGAAGTCTCGGGACAGCGCCCCGCATTTGGGCATAATATGCCCATCATTACGATTATACACTAAGTTTTTGAAAAAAGCTAGTGTTTTTTCTATTTTCTCTTGCTTATTCCATCGGATATAACGCTTCTTCCCCATCCAATTCTGCATCCGGTCGCAGGAACAGTGCTCTTGATACCCGAAAACGAATATGAAAATTTGGTGTTACATCCCGTTTTGGCATACCATAGGAACAAGGCTTGCCTCCGGTTGGTTCTCCAATAATAGTTGCAATTCCATTATCCTTTAGCGTAACCGCAAAGGTTCTTGCACTGCTGAAGGTAGTGTTTGATACACGACAGATAACCCTCTTCGGAAACAAAATATCCTGCTTCTTATTTGGCACAACCTGCTCCCTGCTTGCCACACGTATCGGACTGCCGGAAGAAAAATCAATCATCTCATATCTTCGATATGTATCTGCATACGTAAAGTGAATAAACTCATCAATCACTGCCGAAGAACCACCCATATTTTCACTCAAATCAAGCTCCAAATTATGCAAATCTTTTTCTCTGCAGAGTTCTGCCACCTGTCGTAACGTATCTTTATATTCTTCGTTATAAATACACTCTCGCAAATGTAAAATAAAGGTATCTTCTTTCACTTCATAGGACACAAACGGTTTCTGTGAAAAATCTAAAAAACCATCATAATGCACCAAGGGACACTGTCGTTCTGTAATCTCTCCATTGATACGAAATCTGATATAATAAAATTCTTTTTTCCCAAACAACGCTTCCAGATTCATCCCACTGAACAAATGATAGTTTTTGTATGGATACTCTGTGGTTCTGCTCTTTACAAGATACTTATTTTCGTGAGGAATTCTTGTTTCCGCAAAGGAAAACAATTCAGAAACCGGCATTGCTTCTACAGAAATAATTTCTGCTCCGGCTGTTATATCCAAGCCATTCTCAGATATAACAAGTACATCCTTGTTCCAGTTACACGGAATTTTTAAACATAAATCTTCTTCGGTATATGGAAGTTCTATATTTGTATGACCATCCTGAAAGAACATGGTTGCTTCTGTGAGTGCGTCTATCAGAGAAGGATAATCCCGAACTGACAGCCGAAGTTTTTGCACCAGTTCAGTGAATTGCTCTTTCTTATCTGAGTTAAGCAGTATCGGATGCTGTTTCAGCGCAGTACATACATAAGAAAAATCCTCAAGCAATGCTTCTATACACATAGTTTCTCTCCTGACAAATCATTTATCTAAGACTTCGGAAATCGGCACAATTTTTAGTGTATAACCAAGTGGTGCCAATACTTTTATCAGACTATCCACTCTTGGAGAATGATGTTGTTTCTCCAAACGTGCCAGAGCAGATTGTTTGATATTACATCTTTCTGCCAGTTCACTCTGTGTCATTTGCTGTTCTTCGCGAAGTTTGGATATCGTGCAAATGATATCTTCTTCCATCTTTACCATTAGTTCTTCCTCTGTTGTTAAAGGATGTACTTTCTTAAATTCAGACCAGGTTGTCATTATTTCTCATTCCTTTCTAAATAATCTTTGAGATTCCGCTTCGCTTGCTCTACCTCCGATTTTGGAGTTTTCATTGTCTTTTTAATAAAATAATGTAAAATAACAAACTTATTATCTTTATAATATGCATATAAAATTCTTGTTTTTAATGGACGGAGTTCCCAAATAGAACCATCAAGATGTTTTGTAATTTTTTTATTTAACCGAGTGCCATTTTTCTCAAGCATATTAAAGAAAGCTTGTATTTTACAATACATAATTCTGCTGTCTTTATCTGCATCTTTTCTTTTATACAAATCATCCAAATATTCTAATACTTCACTTTTTCCTCTTTTATCTTCATAAAAAACTAATTCATACACTACTTTCTTCCTCCTTATCGTATATCATTTTTGTTATAATGTCAATATCAAATTTGTTATATTTGTAAGATATTACACCTCGACTGGATCTATATGCACAAAACAGTGGAACCTTTATAAAACAGAATGGGAACGTTCTATTTTATGAATTATATGATTATGCTGAAACATAGAATAGGGATGTGCACATTGTAGCACATCCCAACAAAAAAATCAATATTATTTAACATTCTATTCTTCTCATTATTCAAAAAGGATTTATGCCTTCTACCGCACAAAAACAGCACCCGCCTGGGCATTTCGCCTTAAAGCAGGTGCTGTTTTTCTTGCTACGCAACTGTTCAATACCTTCACAGTTACGATTCGGTCTGTGCTGAACAGTTATTTCATCATGGTTTTAAAACCATGAGCTCCCAAATATTATTTGCATCATTCTGAGAACTGTTATGCCCTACATATCTTAAGTAACGTGCTGTCTTTGTCTCAGGAAATCTGAAAATTCCTAATTCCTTATCCATTGTTATGTAGCTCTCAACGCCTACTAATACCTGTTCCCAATTCTCGCCATCGTTTGAAATCTCGATATCGAAGTAGTAGGTTCTTTCCGTACACTTATAGAAGGTTGCTGCAACTGCTGACATACTTACTTCTTCACCAAAATCAAGTGTAAGAATGGAGTTATCACCCCATGCGTTCCATCTTGTATCAAAGTTATCATCCACTGCATTTGCTGCAACATTAGGCTCTTCTACACTGGATGCCGAAGCTGCAACTACAGGGATTCTTCTCTCCAGAGCCTTTGCTGTCTTAATTGTTGTGCTGCTGTCGTCTTCTGCAGGTTCTGCATAGTTATCAATAATAGCTGCATACCTTGAAACTACATCTGAAGAAGGTATCTCTGCTCTGTCATCAACAATAACCATACCGGTTTCTGTCATGGTATAGTTCTTTCCAAGTGCCTGAGCAACACTCTGCAGCGGAACACAAATCACTTTTTCACCGATAAGCTGTGCCCCAAGACTTAAATCGTAGCCCTTGCCATCAATCGCAATCTTTTTACTGCCTACCTTTACACTAGCCTCCACGTCAAATGCTTCATTTATAAAGGATATAGGTACAAATACCTCGGAGGAATCAAGATAAGGAGCAACCTTATTCAACTCTGAATCAACACACTGTACATTACCATTCACTAAAGCGTAGGAGCCGTCAACCTTAAGTACTACGCTTTCTTCCGCCTTTAAGCCTTCGATGGAATAATATTTATCCCCTGCTGCCAAGTCAGGATTTACAACTGTCTGTCCAGCAACTGTCCATGATACACGAGGTACAGGAATCTCTGTTGTGTCATAGCCTAAATAGAAGCCTGTATGTGCCGGCTGATTGTAAGCTACGTTCTGTGTTGCAATATAGGTACGATACTGCAAGTCGTGCATTAAAGTATAAATCTTATACTCTGTAGGTATCGTTGTTGAATAAACAGCAATCTTGTTGCCGTCTGTGCTGTAAAGAACGGTCTCTTCTCTCCAGTCGCCAAGAATATCCGCTGTAAGACAAGGTGTTGCCTTTGTGCCGTTACATGTGGTGTAATCCTTGAAGAACGTCAGCATCGTTGTTGCATTATTCTCACTTTCCCACTTATCAATGTGGTTACCGTCCTGAACCTCTTCACCTAAATCTCCATCCCAGTAAATAACGAAGTTTGATGCAATGCCAGGATTAGTTGCAATCAGTGTACCATCAGCAGCTACCATCTTACCTGCAGCCCAACTCTCACAACCCACATAGTCAGGATCAACGTCAGCAGAAACACCACGGCCTACGTCCGAATTCTCATAGGAACCCCAAAGAATTTCACCGGTTCTTGTGTCACGCATCTCCATACCGAATGCTACTCCGCTATCTTCATGAACCGAGAATGTCTCAATACCCGGTCTGTACGGTATAAGGTCGCCTGTATGCTGAGCATCACCGTGACCTAATCCTGTTGAGTAAACACCCTTACCATTATCATCGATAAGTGCTGCACCGTAGATAATCTCGTCTTTTCCGTCCATGTCAACGTCTGCAACCGTAACACTGTGGTTACCCTGGCCTCTGTATTCTGCGCCATCTGCATCCGAGTCAAATACCCATAACTTTTCAAGCTTTCCGTTTACGAAGTTATATGCAGCCATTGTTGCACGTGTATAATATCCTCTACACATAACTACGCTTGGTGTAGTTCCGTTTAAGTATGCAATACAAGCAAGGTATCTTTCTGAACGGTTACCATAACCGTCACCCCATAAATTTGTATCTTCTCTTGGCACTTCATAATCAACGGTATCTAATGCCTTACCTGTTGCACCTTCAAATACTGTAAGGTACTCAGGACCTGTAAGAATTGTACCGTCGCTTGTACGATAGTCTGCGTTTGCATCACCAATAACAGTTCCGAGCGCGTCTGTCGTGCCATCAGCTGTCTTACATACTACTTCAGCCTTTCCGTCACCATCAAGGTCATATACCATGAACTGTGTATAGTGAGCACCTGCTCTTATGTTGCGTCCTAAATTGATTCTCCACATAAAGGTTCCGTCTAATTTATACGCATCAATATAAACAGAACCCGTCTTACCTGTATGTGAGTTATCCTTTGAGTTTGAAGGATCCCACTTTAATACAAGCTCTAACTTTCCGTCGCCGTCAAGGTCTGCTGTACTCATATCATTAGGTGTGTATGTAGCTCCTGTTTCGTTATCTGTAGGTCTGTTTACAAGCTGTATCTCATAGTATCCGTTTGACCATACGGATACCTCTGCACACTTTTCCTGCTCTACACCGTCAACTACAGCTGCAACCTGATACTTACAGTCATTGTTACCAAGTGTATCTGTGTAGTTCGTAACATTTAACGGATATGCATTAACCTTCTCACCGTTTCTGTATAAGTTATACGTAACTGTGTTTGATTCGCTTCCAAGCCATCTCCATGAAACGAATACACCATTGCCATTGTTGATAGCTACCAAACCACGGTCAAGATTCTCCATCTGACGTGTTGTAAACTCTTGATTCTCAACAAGGCTCTGAGCTTCTTTCAGTGTGTCTTCGCTCTGTCCGAACAACTGTATTACACCTTTGTCTTTGGTTCTGTTGGCTTCTATAGACAATGGTCTTGCATCTGAAACTACAAAATCCGAAACACTGCCTGTCGGTGTGTATGCAGGTTCTGTTGTAGGCGCCACTGTAGGCACTGCTGTAGGTGCGCTTGTAGGCGCTGTTGTAGGTGCTACTGTAGGTGTGCTTGTAGGTGCTGTTGTAGGTGTGCTTGCCGTCTGTGTAGGTGTCGGATCTGGTGTCTGATTGTTAGTAGGTTCATTACCACATCCTGCAAGCATCGTTATAGCTAATAATGAAGCTAAAATTCTTTTTGCGTTTTTCATTTTCCTCTCCTTAAACAATTTATACAAATATAGTTTCTGCTATCTTCCTTCCATTGGTAATTTTATCACAACTTCTTCAAAAAGCAAGGCATATAACCAACTTTGTCACTTTGAAACTTCTTTTCCACCACAATCAGCGGTATTTCCATTTCTTCTTTCGTAAGGCCCGCATGAACTCCCACAAATCCTTCCTTTTCTTCCTGCGTATTAAAAATAGATAAATCACCGCTTGCCACCGCCAGATAATCCCCCAGCATACCGTCAAACTGCGAGTGCTCCATGCCAGGTCCAAACAGCTTTTGCTTCTTTATCTCTTCCTTGGTGAGTAACAAAAACTTCTCGCCGAACTCCTTCTGAAATTCTTTCACAAACTGCTCGTGATATCCATCCTTAATAAACAGGTTCAGTGCTCTAGGCTCAATGGAAGGAAGCCGCACCAGACATTCCATCAGCTTCGGATAATCTAAAATACAAGCATTTTTGCCATCTATGTGACCATGGTCCGCCGTAATTAAAAGCAGCGTATCCTGAAGCTTTTCGCTTAAGGCTTCCACCTTTTTCTCAATATCACGCAGCACCTCCACGGAATCCTTTCCAAAACATCCTTTCCGATGCATGGTATAATCCGGCTCATTGCAATAGGCATAGATGTATTTTTTACCATCCTTTTTACATAAATCCTCGATACGCTCCAGTACTGCATCAAAATCGCCCGGGTTTGGATAATCAAACGGTGTGGAATAATACGCCTGACCTCCGGCCGCTGTAATCTGGCTCACAATATTCTCATAACCGCAGAACTTTCCTGCCACAAAATAATCAGCCACCGGTTCCTCCGTGCCGGACTTAAAATTGCGGAACACGGTTACATTTTCATCAATGTTCGGATAATAACAGTCCCAGCCAAGCCAGGCATGCTCCGCCGGATCCTTCCCACTGTCAATGGATGTGGTTGCCGCCACGGTAGTCGGCGGAAATACGGAACTGTAGGTATGCGCTAAATGGCTGCGAAAAAAACCGTTCTTTTTTAGATTCTTATTAAGAATGGACACC
>JAZSEW010000081.1:0-2373 GCA_045531895.1 Lachnospiraceae bacterium | reverse complement strand
GCATCATCGTGTTCTATCCAAAGGACGGCGTAAGCAAGATTCAGGAAAAGCAGATGGTAACTCAGGTGGGCGACAACACAAACGTTGTGGCTATCCATGGTAACTTTGACGATGCCCAGACCGGCGTTAAGGAAATCTTCGGTGATAAGGAACTGGCGAAGCGCATGAAGGAGCAGGGCTATCAGTTCTCCTCCGCAAACTCCATCAACATCGGCCGTCTGGTTCCACAGGTGGTTTACTACGTATATACCTATGCAACTTTGGTTGCAGAAGGAAAGCTTGCCTGCGGCGAACCAATGAATGTTGTGGTTCCAACCGGTAACTTCGGTAACATTCTGGCTGCTTACTACGCAAAGCAGATGGGTGTGCCGGTAAAGAAGTTAATCTGTGCTTCCAATGAAAATAAGGTACTGTTTGATTTCTTCCAGACAGGCGTTTATGACAGAAAGCGTGAATTTGTGCTGACAAGCTCTCCATCCATGGATATTCTGGTATCCAGTAACTTAGAGCGTCTTATCTACACCTGTGCCGGAGAAAACTCCGATGTGAATGCAGATTTGATGAAGCAGCTCAAGGAAGATGGAAAGTATGAGATTACTGCGGAGATGAAGGCTAAGCTTGCTGACTTTGTGGGCGGCTATGCAACAGAGGCTGAGACAGCAGCAACAATCCGCAAGGTTTATGAAAAGACCGGTTATGTTATTGATACCCACACTGCAGTAGCTTCTACTGTATTCTATAAATACAAGGAAGAAACAAAGGATGACACAATTACCGTGATTGCATCTACTGCAAGCCCATATAAGTTCACAAGAAGCGTTATGGAAGCGGTAGAAAACAAGGCAACCGATGAGGATGATTTTACACTGGTTGACAGACTTTGCGAAGTATCCGGCGTAAAGGTTCCGAATGCAATTGAGGAAATCCGCAATGCCAAGGTACGTCACACCATGGTTTGCGATAAGGATAAGATGCAGGAGACCGTAACAGGAATTCTTGGATTGAAGTAAAGCACGAAATAGGAAGCAGAAAGCTTTTTCGAAGAAAACTATGCGAAAAGGCTTTCTGCTTTTTGATTTGTGTTTGATATTCATGGGAATTGTGGTATACTGGAAGAGAGACTAGGAAAAGTTATTTGGCGAAAGGAAGTGTTACTGTGCCATTAGTAAAAGAACATCTTTATACAACAGAATATATTTACAATCTTCCGGATGGAAAACGGGCAGAACTGATTGATGGTCAGATTTATGATATGACACCGCCGAGGAGGAAGCACCAGAGAATTTTGAATTATATTAATATGAAAATTTATAATTATATTGATTCAAAAAACGGTTCCTGTGAAGTATACCCGGCACCGTTTGCAGTGTTCCTGGACAATGATGAATATACGTATGTGGAACCGGACATTTCTGTTATTTGCGACAAAAGTAAACTGGATGAGTACGGATGTAACGGTGCGCCGGACTGGGTGATTGAGATTGTATCTCCAAGCAGCAAACAGATGGACTACTTTACCAAGCTGTTTAAGTACCGCGAGGCAGGGGTTCGTGAATACTGGATAGTAGATCCTCAAAGAAATCAGATAATGGTTTACAACTTTGAAGCGGAAGATGTGGCGACCTACACTCTTGACGAAAAGGTAAAGGCCGGAATTTATGAAGATTTGGTTGTTGATTTTGCTACAATAGTTTTAGAAGAATAATGGAAAGCACCTCATGGGCAATCATTTCTTGAATCAGAATTACCCGATTTAAGAAGTGGTTGCCCCTTTTTTGACACAAAAATCGCCTCAGAGTCAAAATTTTTTTAAAAAAACATGAAAATAAACCAATTATGACAAAAGCATGCCATAGATTTGACACAAACAAGGTGCATTATTGTAACAGGTCAAGCGGGTTGCGCATTCCGGAAGGGGTTAGTCCTAAGTCGGGTGTCACATCCTAATACGATATACGATTTGGGATGAGGCCGTGGATGGAACAAGCAGTCCTGTTTTGAACACAACCAAATCCAGACAGATGAATGATAGCTGCGGGGAGGAATTTTAGCAAAAACGAAAGTTCTGCTGAAAAATACTTGACCTTTGGTAACAATGTTGCTATAATCATCTTGTTATTGGAACGACTATGTCATAACTTTGCCCATTTTGACGAAATTTGACGGCACAGCAGCACGGCAGAGGACTGATGAACGGAAGAAGATGTGACAAGTCAAAAAACCATATATTATTTAAGGAGGAAAATATGATGAAGAGTTTCTTTAAGAAACTGGCCTCTGTTTTAGCATTGGCCATGGTAGTTTCTTTAGCAGCTCCTGCAGCACAGACTGCACAGGCAGCAGAAGCTAAGAAATTTACCTATCACTACTCTA
>JAZSEW010000118.1:0-51280 GCA_045531895.1 Lachnospiraceae bacterium | reverse complement strand
TGCGGAGCAGATTGCAGATTTGCTGGCTCATGAAAAGATAGCAGTAATCACTACCGGTGCAGGTAATCCGGCACCTTTCATGGCGGCGTGGAAAGAAAACGGCAGTCTGGTTATGCCGGTTATGACAAGTACTTTAATCGCTAAGAGATTAGAAGCAGCCGGTGCGGATTATATTATCGCAGAGGGTACGGAAAGTGGAGGCCACGTTGGTGAAATGACAACCATGGCAATGATTCCGCAGATGGTGGATGCTCTTAATATCCCGGTTATCGCAGCCGGTGGTATTGCAGATGGCAGACAGGTTCTGGCTGCATTTGCACTGGGTGCCAGTGGTGTTCAGGTAGGAACATGTCTTCTTGCAAGTAAGGAATGTCCAATTCACGAGAATTACAAGGAAGCAGTGATTAAGGCAAAGGACAACGATACTATCGTTACCGGCCGTATCGGTGGTACTCCGGTCCGCATTTTAAAGAATCAGATGGCAAGAGAATATGTAAAGCGTGAAAAAGAAGGCGCTGATAAGATGGAACTGGAAAACTTTACCCTGGGTTCCCTTAGAAGAGCCGTGTTTGATGGTGATACAAAGACCGGTTCCTTAATGGCAGGTCAGGTAGCAGGTCAGGTAAAGGAAATCCGTACTCTGGCTGAAATTATCGAGGATATGTTTGCAGGTGCTAAGAAGACCTACGAGCTTCTTGGAAACGAACAGTTTTAAATTGGAGGATTACCATGAAAATAGCATTTTTATATGCAGGACAGGGCAGCCAGAAGGCAGGCATGGGTAAGGATTTGTATGAAAATCGTCCGGAATTTGCTGAAATTCTGGATTCTGTAAGCCTGGATTTTGATGTAAAGGATTTAATGTTTAACGGTCCGGAGGAGCAGTTATCCCAGACCAGATATACACAGCCTTGTATGGCAGCATTTGCAGCAGGCGTGACAGCGATTTTAAAGAAGGAAGGCATTCAGGCAGAGTATGTTGCAGGATTAAGCCTTGGAGAATATAGTGCTCTGCACTCCGCAGGTGTGTTTGATGCAAAGACTTTAGTTGAACTGGTTGCGTTCCGCGGTAAGGCCATGGAAGATGCAGCAAAAGGCATTGAGTGCAAGATGAGCGCAGTTATGGGCATGGAAAGTAAGGCGTTACAGGAAATCTGTGATAAGGTTTGTACAGAAACAGGCAAGTATGTAACAGTATCCAACTTCAACTGTACCGGACAGTATGTGGTCTGTGGTGAGGAAGAAGCAGTAGCTGCTGTAGAAGCGCAGGCAAAGGAAGCCGGTGCAAAGCGCTGCATGCCGTTAAAGGTCAGCGGTCCGTTCCATACAAAGTTCATGCAGCCGGCAGGTGAAGCATTAAAGCAGAAGTTTGAAGAAATTTCCTTTGGTGAGATGCAGGTGCCTGTACTGTTTAACACAGTAGCCAATGAACTTCCTGCTGGTAAAACAATTCCGGAGTTATTGGTACAGCAGGTACAGAGCAGCATTTACATGGAAGATACCATTAAGCTGTTAGAAGCAAAGGGTGTAGACACTATCGTGGAAATCGGTCCGGGCAAGGTGCTTGCAGGCTTTGTAAAGAGAACTGCTTCCGGTATGACTTCCTATTCTATTGAAGATATGGATAGTCTGAATGCCACATTGGCAGCATTAAAGTAGGAGAAAATCATATGAACTTAACAGGTAGAAGTGCTCTTGTTACAGGAGCAGGCCGTGGAATCGGCAGAGCTATTGCAGTGGCCCTTGCCAAGGCAGGCGCAGATATAGCAATCAATTATGCAGGAAATGAAGCAGCAGCAAAAGAGACAGAAGCTCTCTGTGCAGAATTTGGTGTGAAGACACTGGTTATTAAGGCAGATGTTTCTGATGCGGAAAGCTGCAAGGCAATGATTGACCAGGTGAAGGAAGCGTTTGGAAAGATTGATATTTTGGTAAATAACGCAGGAATCACAAAGGATAAGTTAATGATTGGCATGAGTGAGGCTGACTTTATGGACGTTATCAATACCAATTTAAAAGGCTCCTTCCTCTGTATGCAGTTGGTATCCAAGCTGATGATTAAGCAGAGATACGGAAGAATTATTAACTTGAGTAGTGTGGTAGGTCTCCACGGGAATGCGGGTCAGGTAAATTATGCAGCCAGCAAGGCTGGTGTTATCGGTATGACAAAGTCCGCAGCCAAGGAACTGGCTTCCCGTAACATTACAGTAAATGCTGTGGCTCCGGGTATGATTGAAACCGATATGACAGCAGTAATTCCGGAAAAGGCAAAGGAAGCAATGCTTCAGAGTATTCCGGCTGGTCATGCGGGTAAGCCGGAGGACATTGCAAATGTGGTTGCTTTCCTCGCATCCGAGGAAGCTTCTTATATGACCGGTCAGGTCGTTAGCGTAGATGGAGGAATGGGCGTATGAGACGAGTAGTGATTACAGGACTTGGTGCAGTGACACCAATCGGAAATACTGTACAGGAAACATGGGAAAGTGTAAAGGCAGGCAAGTGCGGCATTGCACCAATTACCTATTTTGATACCACAGACCGTAAGGTTAAGGTGGCAGGTGAAGTAAAGAATCTTGTTTTGGAAAATTATATTGATAAAAAGGAACTTCGTAAAATGGATAAGTTCAGTGCATTTGGAATCATTGCTGCTAATGAGGCAGTAGCAGATGCAGGGATTTCCTTTGAAGCGGATTCCGACCGTTGTGGAGCTATTATTTCCAGTGGTATTGGCGGACTGCAGACCATTGCAGACGGACAGGATACCGGTAGGGAAAAGGGCTTTGACCGTGTTTCTCCATATTTTATTCCTTCCTGTATCGGCAATATGGCAGCAGGAAGAATTGCGATTGACCATGGTCTCCGCGGTATGTGCAGCAATGTGGTAACAGCCTGTGCCAGTGGTACAAACGCAGTGGGTGACGGCTTCCGTCATATCCGTGACGGCTATGCAGAGGTTATGCTTTGTGGCGGTGCAGAAGCAAGTATTACAGAGCTTGGTATTGGTTCCTTCACTTCCTTAAACGCTCTTTCCAGAGCAGAAGATCCAATGAGAGCTTCTATTCCGTTTGATAAAGAAAGAAACGGTTTCGTAATGGGTGAAGGTGCAGCGGTTCTTGTACTGGAAGAATTAGAACATGCTCTGGCCCGTGGTGCCAAGATTTATGCAGAAGTGGTAGGCTATGGCACAAACTGTGATGCACATCATATTACTGCTCCGTTAGAAGACGGCAGCGGTGCAGCAAAGTGTATGCAGATGGCTATGAAGGACGGCAATATTGAACCTGCACAGATTCAGTATATCAATGCTCACGGAACTTCTACTCCATTAAATGATAAGGGTGAGACAAGAGCGGTAAAGACTGCTTTTGGTGAACATGCAAAGAAGCTGATGATGAGCTCTACCAAGTCCATGACAGGTCATTTACTTGGCGCCAGCGGTGCGGTAGAAGCTTTAATTACGGCTCTGGCTGTACAGAATAACTATGTTCCGGCAACAATTAACTATCAGATGCCGGATGAAGAGTGTGATTTAGATATTGTCCCAAATGCCGGACGCAATGCGGAAATTGAATATGCAATGTCCAATTCTCTGGGCTTTGAAGGACATAACGCAAGTATTATTATCAAGAAGTACAAATAAGAAAAGGGAGGGTAAATCCTCATGGAACTTAATTCCAATGAAATTCAGCAGATTTTACCACATCGGTATCCTTTTCTGCTGGTAGATAAAATTGTTGATATGGAGCCGGGAAAGTCTGCCAAGGGTATTAAATGTGTGTCTGCAAATGAGATGCAGTTTATGGGGCATTTCCCACAGATGCATGTAATGCCGGGTGTGCTGATTATTGAAGCATTGGCACAGACCGGAGCTGTAGCTTTACTTTGTGAAGAAGAAAACAAAGGAAAAATTGCATTTTTTGGTGGCATTAAGAATGCAAGATTCCGTAAGCAGGTTGTGCCTGGAGATGTATTGGAGCTTTCCTGCGAAATTATTTCCAGAAGAGGACCTGTCGGTGTTGGCAAGGCAACAGCCACTGTAGATGGCAAGGTTGCGGTAACCGCAGAACTGACCTTTGCAATTCAGTAGTAGAAATGGTGGTAATACAATGGTAGAGGAAGCGTTTATTCAAGTGTATACAAAATTTAAACTACATTTTTATAAATCTTTATTTGAAAAAATCCAGAAACGGGAAACATCATTAACAACGGTAGAAACCTATTGTATTGAGATTATTCATGCTATGGGTACCCCGACCATTGGTGAATTTGCTTCCTTTATTCAGATTTCGTCACCAAATGCGGCTTATAAAGTGAATTCTTTGATAAAAAAAGGATATCTTACCAAGGTGCAGTCGGAAGATGACAAGAGAGAGTATCATCTGGAAGTTACGGACAAATATAAAGATTACTATAATCTGAGCACAAATTATGTAAAGCGGGTAGCAACCCGGATGAAAGAACGTTTTACAAGGGAAGAACTGATGCAGTTTGAACGTTTACTAAACATTATTTCGTCAGAGTTGATGCCGGAGGTAGAGAATGTTAAGAAGGAGCTTATTCCGCCAGAGGAATAAGGCACTAGGAGGATTATATGGCATTATTTAGTAAGAAAGCAGTAACGAAGGACTATACAGAACGCGTAAAAAAGATGCATGTTACATGCCCTTCCTGTAAACAGACCTTTGATGGAGAAAATGCTCTGGATAATTTATATATTTGTCCGGAATGTGGTAAGTATATGAATATCAGTGCAAAGGCACGTATTACAATGCTTGTAGATGAAGGTACTTTTGAGCCTTGGTTTAAAAAGCCAAAGGATGAAAATCCGTTAGGCATTGAGGGGTATGAGGAAAAGCTTGAGGCGGCAAGAAAGAAGAGTGGTGCTTCTGAAGCAGTAACCATCGGTAAGGCAAAGATTTTAGGTGAAGATGTGGTTATCGGTGTCTGTGATCCGAATTTCATGATTGGCAGTATGGGACATGAAATGGGTGAGCGTATTACTGCTGCATTTGAACGTGCGATTGACGAAAAGCTTTCCGTAATTTTATATTGCTGTTCCGGTGGTGCCAGAATGCAGGAGGCAATTATTTCCCTGATGCAGATGGAAAAAACCTCTGCGGCAGTAAAGCTGCATTCTGATGCAGGATTGTTTTATTGTTCCGTGTTAACAGATCCGACAATGGGTGGCGTGACAGCCAGCTTTGCAACATTAGGCGATGTGATTTTGGCAGAGCCGGGGGCAAGAGTTGGTTTCGCGGGACCAAGAGTTATTGAACAGACCATTGGTCAGAAACTGCCGGAGGGATTTCAGACCTCAGAGTTCTTATTAGAGCATGGCATGATTGATGGAATTTTAGAGCGCAAGGATGCCAGAAAGACCTTGGCATATTTATTAAAGATCCATAGAACAGATCGTTCCATGGCGAAGAAGTTTAAGACAGGAAAGGATCTTCCTGCAGTTCCGGTAACCGTAGGTGAAGAAAAGACACCTTGGGAAAAAGTTAAAATGTGTCGTAGTGCAGGCAGAGCTTCTGCAACGGAATATATTGACCGTATTTTTAAGGACTTCTATGAATTGCATGGTGACCGTTGCTTCCGTGATGACGGTGCATTAATCGGTGGTCTTGCTACGTTTGAAGATATGCCGGTAACTATTCTTGCAGACCTGCGTGGTGCGGATTTTGCAGACCGTATCAAGAGAAATTTTGGTATGCCGATGCCGGATGGTTATCGTAAGGCAGTTCGTTTGGCAAAGCAGGCAGAAAAGTTTGGCAGACCGGTAGTGACCTTTATTAATACCTCCGGTGCTTTCTGCGGTGTGGATGCAGAGGAACGTGGTCAGGGTGAAGCAATTGCCAGAAGTATTATGGAAATGTCCGGCTTAAAGGTTCCAGTACTCTGTATTCTGGTTGGCGAGGGCGGCAGTGGTGGTGCCCTTGCAACAGCAGTAGGTAACGAAGTATGGATGCTGGAAAACTCCACCTATGCTATTCTTTCGCCGGAAGGGTATTCCGCTATTCTCTGGAAAACAGAGGAAAGAGCAGAAGAAGCGGCTGCAATTATGAAGCTGACTGCTCAGGATTTATATAATTTAAATGTGGTTGACCGCATTATTCCGGAATTTGGTGGTGCAAGCAGTGAAACTGCCGATGAAATTGCAGACGTGATGCAGACAGCCATGACTACTTTCTTTAAAAAGTACAGTACCATGAGTGGAACAGAGGTTGCAAAGGATCGCTATAACCGTTTCCGTAAGTTCTAATATGAGTTTTTTGAAAAATAGTCCCGGTTTGGGGCTATTTTTTTTATTTTCCTATTGTGTACTTCGGTCGAATCATGTAATATAAATAGTGGGAGAGTTTATGACTATATCAGTATGACATGGTTATAAACAGAATAGATTGTAGGAGGTTGAAATTATGTTACAATATTTTTGGCTGGCTTTATTAATCATTTTTGTGGTGGTGGAATGTCTGACAGTAGGGCTTGTTTCCATCTGGTTTGCAGGAGGTGCGCTGGTGGCTATGATTTTTGCTATGGCAGGAGCAGGAGCTATCTGGCAGGACATTGCATTTTTAGGAGTGTCTGCGGTGCTGCTTGTTCTTACCAGACCAATTGCAAAGAAATATCTTAACACTAAAAAGATAAAAACCAATTATCAGAGTGTGATTGGTGAAGTGGCAAAGGTTACGGAAACTATCGATAATTATAACCAGACAGGTGTTGTTTTTGTAGATGGTAAGGAATGGACTGCGCGTTCCACTGAGGATACGGTGATTATGGAAGCAGGAAGTCTTGTAAAAGTGGCTTCTGTTGAAGGGGTGAAACTGATTGTGGTGCCGTATGAAAAACCGGAAGAACAGGAGGCGGCTGCAGGAGCAGAGCAGTAAAATCAGACAGAACAGCGAGGGTTTTATATGTTAAAGTTAGGTTCCCATGTTGGAATGAGCGGCAAAGAAATGTTTTTGGGGTCTGTAAAGGAAGCGTTATCTTACGGAGCAAATACCTTTATGGTGTATACCGGGGCTCCACAGAACACAAGAAGAAAAGAAATTTCCGAATTAAATATTGAAGCAGGTCTTGCACTGGCAAAGGAGCATGGAATTTCGGAATTTATTATTCATGCACCATATATTATTAATCTTGGCAATACAGAAAAGGCAGAGACTTTTTCTCTGGCGGTGGAATTTTTGGCAAAGGAAATTGAACGTTCTGTTGCTATGCTGGCAACTACTATTGTTTTACATCCGGGTTCCCATGTGGGTGCAGGGGAACAGGCAGGACTTGCCCAGATTGTGAAAGGTTTAAATGAAGTCCTAACCAGAGATATGCCAATTACCGTGGCACTGGAAACTATGGCAGGGAAAGGAAGCGAGCTTGGTAAAACTTTTGAGGAACTGGCAGCAATCTATGACGGAGTTGTGCTAAATGAAAAGCTGAGAGTGTGCTTTGATACCTGTCATACTCATGATGCGGGGTATGATATTATTCATGATTTTGATGGTGTTATTGAAAAATTTGATCGTATTATCGGAAAGAAACAGATTGCGGTGTTCCACATCAATGATAGTAAAAATGTGCAGGGTGCGGCCAAGGACCGCCATGAAAATATCGGATTTGGAGAAATTGGATTTGATGCTTTAAATTATATTGTTCATCATAAGGATTTTACAGAAATTCCAAAGATTCTGGAGTCTCCGTATGTTACAATGGCAGATGATGTGGCGCAAAAGACCTTACCTCCATATTTACAGGAAATCCGTATGTTAAAAGAAGGAAAATTTCATGCCGATTTAATAGCAGAAATCAGGGAACACAGATAGAAGTAGTTACGATTAGGGAGGATACAAATGAAAAAGATAATTATTACGGCAGTTGTAATTTTGGCTGTATTGATTTGTGGGATTTTTTATATTTCCAACAGGCAGGAGAAGAACGAGCAGTGGAAGGTAGGTGTCATTTTAAACGGAACAAAGGATGACCAGAACTGGACCCAGTCCCATTATGAAGGGTTAGAGGAAACTGCAAAGGAATTAAATCTGGAAATGATATATCATGAGAGTGTTCCGGAAACAGAAGAGTGCTTTCAGCTGATGGAAGAAATGGTTTCTGACGGTTGCAAGATTATTATTTGTAATTCCTTTAATTTTGGAAGCTATGCACTTCAGATGGCAGAAAAATACCCTGAGATTTATTTTTTTCATGCCTCCGGAGTAGAGGAGACTAAAAATTTGTCTACTTACTTTGGAAGAATATACCAGATGCGTTATTTAAGCGGAATGGTGGCCGGACTGCAAACAGAGACAAATCAGATTGGCTATGTGGCAGCATTTCCGATATCTGAGGTAAATCGTGGTATCAATGCGTTTACCCTTGGAGTAAAGGCAGTGAATCCGGATGCTGTGGTTTATGTGGAATGGTGTAATTCATGGACAGACGATAAGGCAGCAGGGGATGCTACCCGGGCTTTATTGCAAAATTATGATATTGATGTACTGGCAATGCATACAGATTCCCTGCGTCCGTTACAGATTGCAGAAGAAGAGGGAATCTGGTCCATTGGCTATAATATGGATAACAGTAAACGGTGTGAGGAAACCTTTTTAACAGCACCGGTATGGAATTGGGAGAGCTTTTATATTCCTAGAATTAAGGAATGCCAGCAAGGCAAGTTTGTTGGCAGAAATTACTGGGAAGGTGCAGAGTCCGGAATGATTTCACTGGCACCGATGACAGAGCATGTAAAAGATGGAATTCAGGAAATTGTAGAGCAGAAAATGCAGGAAATCAGTAATGGTACCTTTGATGTGTTCTATGGACCAATTTATGATAGAACCGGCATACTTCGTGTTCCGGCAGGAGAGAGTATGTCAGATGCAGCGATGCTGAATGAATTTGACTGGTACGTTGAAGGAGTAGAGATTCATGGGGAAGACTAAAAAATACAGAGCTCTTTTAATGATAGCAGGAATTGTTGTAATTATATTAATCTTTTTCCTGCTGATTGGATATGAAGGGAAAACTGAGGAACGCAGTGAAAAAATAGGTTTTATTTTAAACGGAGGCGCAACAGAAGAAGGCTGGAACGGAATGCATTACCGTGGTATGAAAGGGGCCTGTAATCTGGTAGGTGTGGATTTGTTGGTGTCAGAATATGTTTCGGAATTCAGCGGACAGTGTGAAATGGCTGTAAGAGAACTGGAAGATGCAGGCTGCAACATGATTGTATTAAGCAGTTATGGATATTCCGAAGAGGTACATGACCTGGTAAAGGAGTATCCGGAGGTAGTATTTTATGCAAATTCTTCCGAGTATCATGAAGCAAATCTGACATCCTATTTTATAAAAATGTATCAGGCAAGATATCAGGCAGGAATTGTGGCAGGAATGATGACAGAAAACAATCAGATCGGTTATGTGGCTGCCATGAGCAATAATGAAGTAAACCGTGGAATCAGTGCTTTTACTCTTGGTGTAAGAAGTGTAAACCCGGAAGCGACAGTAAATGTTATTTTCACAGGAACCTGGGATGATGAGGTAAAAGAAAAGGCGGCGGCAAAGAAACTGATTGAGAATGTAGGAGTAGATTTGATAACCTATCATCAGAATCAGACTTATGTAGTGGAAGCAGCTGAAGAAGCAGGAATCTATTCCATCGGATATCATGAGTCCACCAGACAGTTTTCTGACCGCTATCTGACTACAGTAAAATGCGACTGGCAATTGGTATATAAGGAACTGGTGCAGGAATTTTTAAAGGGAAAAGCAAATTCTGTGGAAAATTTCTGGATTGGTATGGACACCGGTGCGGTTGGCTTATCCGAATGCTCTCCGTTAGTTTCAGAGAAAATACGTAAGAAATTAGATGCTGTAACAAAGGAGATTATGAATGGAAAAGAAATTTTTTCCGGAGTAATTTATGATACGGAAGGTAACTTACAGTGTGATAAAGATGAGCTAATCAGTGATGAACGGCTGTTAGAGCAATTTGACTGGTTGGTCGAGGGTGTGAAGCTTTATGAAGAATAAACTCCGAATAAATTATAAAATTGTAGCAGGTTTGGCAGTGTTTCTTGTACTGCTTGGATTTATCTGGTTTTTACTGATGGGAAGAATGAATCTGTTGTTGCAGGAAAGCATGGAACGACAGGTGTCAATGCATATGGAAACGGTGTCTAATCACTTTGAGGAGAAGTTGCGCATTGAACTAAGCCGTCTTGAAAATGTGTCGGACTATCTTTCCAAGGTGCTGGAACACGAAGAGGATATCTGCAGTATTTTGGCTTCTATCGATAAGGTATTGCCGGATGGAGAGACCGGTCTGCTGACCTTAGATGGAAGTGCAGTGTATGGAAGAAAACTAAAGTTTTCTGATTTTGCAGGTATTAAGGAGGCATTTCATGGGAATTCCTCTGTCTGCTATAAGGAAGAAGAAGGATTTCTGTTTACGGTGCCGGTTTATAAAGGAAGTAATGTAAAATATGTAATTTACAGTTTTTTTGACACAGAAACTTTTCGGGCAAGATACAAGGTGTCCTGCTATGGCGAGAATGGTAAGCTTTTGCTTGCACAATATGATATTCCGGATGTGATTCCATTACAGGAGTGGAGTTCAGAAGAATTGGAGACTTTATTTGGTGAAACTTATCAGGAAGGTTTTGCTGTGCTTGATAAGGCGTTATATTCGGAAAAATCTGCATCGGTGTTGCAGAAGTTCGGTCAGGAGAGAGAGTTTCTCACCGTTGCTGAGATTGGCCAATATGGTATGTATCTGGTAGGAATAGTGAATGCGGAGGCAATTTATTCTGAAATTGCTACTGTTATCTGGTTGGTGTTCTGGGTATTTGGTTTGTTAATTTTATTATTTGCTATTGGTGTTGTTTATTTACTGAATATTGAAAAGAAAGCAAAAGAAAGTGATGCTCTCAGAGAAGCAAAGCAGGCAGCAGAGCAGGCAAGCCGCGCAAAGAGCGATTTCCTTGCTAATATGTCTCATGAAATCCGTACACCAATCAATGCGATTATGGGTATGAATGAAATGGTGCTTAGAGAATGTCAGAGCGAAGCGGTACAGGATTATGCACTGAATATCCAGAGTGCCAGCCAGAATTTACTGGGTATTATCAATGACATTCTGGACTTCTCAAAAATCGAATCCGGAAAGATGGAAATTGTGGAGGCAGACTACCAGGTTAGCTCTTTAATCAATGATGTGGTGACAATGATTCAAATCAAGGCAGATCAGGCAGGTCTGGAATTCCATGTCAATGTGGATGAAAATATTCCAAACCATCTGTTTGGTGATGAGGGCCGTATCCGTCAGGTTATGGTTAACCTGCTGAACAATGCGGTGAAATATACAAAAAAAGGCAGCGTTACTTTAAATATCCAAAGTATTCGTCAGGAAACTGATTTCGCATTGAGGGTAGAAGTCGTTGATACCGGAATAGGAATTAAGGAAGAGGATATGAGCAAATTGTTCCGGGATTTTGAACGTCTTGATTTAAAGAAAAACAGAAATGTAGAAGGAACAGGTCTCGGACTTGCCATTACCAGAAACCTGGTGGAAATGATGCAGGGTACGTTGGATGTTTCCAGCGTTTATGGCAAGGGTTCTACCTTTACGGTACAAGTTCCGCAGGTAATTAAGAGTGAAGAGCCAATGGGCAGTTTCATAAAGCGTTTTGATGAATTTAAAAAACAGCATACAAAATATCATGAAAGCTTTGTGGCAGAGAATGCCAGAATTCTTGTGGTAGATGATAATGACATGAATTTAAAGGTTGTCAGAAGTCTTCTTAAGAAAACCGGAATGCAGGTGGTTACCTGCCAGAGCGGTGCGGAATGCCTGGAATTGATTGCAGCTACGCATTATGATATTGTCTTATTAGACCATATGATGCCGGTGATGGATGGTGTTGAAACACTGCAAAAGGCAAAAGAAATGTCAAATTCCTGCTGTAAGGAAACTCCGTTTATTGCACTGACAGCAAATGCTATTTCCGGTGTTCGCGAAATGTATCTGGCAGCAGGCTTTGACAATTACTTAAGTAAACCGGTAACCGGAAAGGCGCTGGAGGAAATGATACTGAAATATCTTCCGAAGGAATTGGTTCAAAAGCAGGAAGCTGTACAGCAGCCTGAAATACCGAAGGAGATAGTAAAAACAGTAGAAAAGCCGGCAGTAGAACAGCCGGTGGAAGACGGGCTTTTAAACACTGTGGTGGGTCTCTCCTATAGTTGTGAGGATGAAAGCATGTACAAAGAATTTCTTGGGATGTTCGTGGAATCTTTGGAAGAGAAACAGAGCCAGATTGTGGAAAGTTATCAGGCAGAAGACTGGAAGAGCTACACCATTTATGTCCATGCCCTAAAGTCTTCTTCCCTCAGTGTGGGTGGAGAAACATTGTCTGCTTTGGCGAAACAGTTGGAGTTTGCAGGTAAGGCAATTCAGAAAGAAGAGGAAACAGAAACAAATCTGCAGTTTATAAGAGAACATCAGGAAGAACTATTGCGCTTATATAAAGAAACCGTACGGGCGGCAGAAGAATACAGACAGGCGTAAAACCGGAACTGATAAGTTGAAATTAAAAGGAGGATGCTCAAATGGCAGCAAAAATTTTAGTAGTAGATGATGATCAGATGAATTTAATGAGAGCAAAGATGATTCTTTCTAAGGGAAATTACGAGGTAATTATGGTGGATTCCGGCGAGGCAGCGTTAAATAAATTGGCAGAGGAAACAGTAGACCTTGTTCTGCTGGATATTGAAATGCCGGGAATGAATGGAATTACCACTCTGGAAAAGCTACGGGCAACCGAGCAGGGTGCCGGTCTTCCTGTGCTGTTTATGACCGGCACTTATGGCGATGACGAACAGGCTCAGGGAGAAAGGTTAGGTGTTAAGGGATGTGTTCAAAAACCATTTCTTCCGCAGGTCATTTTAGAGCAGGTAGGAGAAGTACTAAATTAAACGACGGGAGTTGTATTGCATGAGTATTAGGGAAAAGGGGAAAAAGTTAATATGTGAAATAAAAAAAGACGTAGAGTGCATGGATTTGAAAGACCTACAGATATTTTGTCTTGTCTTTTGTCTGGTTGCAGGTATCATGTGCTGTGCAAATTTGCTGGGCGGTAATTATCAGGTAGGAGCAGTCCTTGCGGGATTTTCAATAGTGTTAGGATTAACTATGCTGTACTGCCGCCGGACTAACAGGAAAATTTTAATTCTGGTCGTGGTGGACACCGCTGTTTTTTTTGTAATGATGCACACTCTGGTTACCGGAGGAGAAAGTGGTTTCAGTATCATCTGGTTTATGCTGGTACCGCCGGTAGCTATGTATTTCTTCCGGTTGTATTATGGTGCACTATTTAGTATGGTGTTAGGAATTGCAACTGTGATTTATATGTGGACTCCGTTACATGAATTAGGTTATAGATATTCCAATATTTATTTTGTACGTTTTCCAATCGTGTATCTGATAAGCTTTGTTGTATGTTTTGCAATGATGTATCAGCTTTCAAAGTCTAGGGAAAAGCAGAGGGAAGCTTATCAGGAAATGAAAGAGGCAAATGCTGCAAAGGGAATTTTTTTAAGTAATATGTCCCATGAAGCAAGAACTCCGATTAATGCAATTCTTGGATATAATGAGATGGTTATGAAGGAATCCAAGGAAAGCAATACCCTTACCTATGCGGCAAATATCCAGGCGGCGGGAAGAACTCTGCTTTCTATTGTAAATGATACGTTGGATTTTTCAGGTATCCAGGATGGCACGTTATATCTGGAAAAAGAAAGATATTCCGTGCTTTCTGTATTGCAGGATTTGGTGACTTACGGAAACTTTAATGCAGAAAAGAAAAAGCTGGATTTCAGGGTAGAGATGTCAGAGGAACTTCCGCAGGAACTGATTGGCGACGCGGTACGTTTGTCGCAGGTATGTACCAATCTCATATCCAATGCTATAAAATATACGAAAAGCGGATATATTCTTTTTTCAATCAACTGGAAACAGACAGCGGAAAATAAGGGAACTCTCTTTGTAAGTGTCAAGGACACCGGTATAGGAATGAAAGAAGAAGATATCTCCAAGCTGGGTACAAGCTTTACCAGAATTGACGGAAGAAATACAAAAAATATTCAAGGGCTGGGACTTGGTCTGCCACTGGTTATGCGGCTTTTAGAACTGATGGGAAGCAGTCTGCAAATATATAGTGAGTACGGCTCCGGATCAGTATTTTCTTTTGAACTGGAGCAGGAGGTTTCGGTTCAGACCGGTATTGGAAAGATAGAAACGTTCCAGAAAGAGCATATTGCAGAGGAAGAATCCGAAACGGACTATATTATTCCTAACGCCCATATTCTAGTGGTAGATGATAATGCCATGAATCAGGATATCATGGTTGGAATTTTAAAGAGAAAACAGGCAATCATTGATTTAGCCTCTAATGGAGAAGAGGCCATTGATAAAATCAGGAAAAGTGCTTATGATTTGATTTTAATGGATCATATGATGCCGGTATTGGACGGCATGGAGGCACTTAGCATAATCCAAAAGGAGAATCTGTGTCCAGATACCTCTATTGTAGTTTTGACGGCCAATGCAGTTACCGGAGCAAAAGATATGTACCTGGAAGCGGGATTTGATGCATATCTCAGTAAGCCGGTGATGAGCAAAGCATTATATGAACTGCTAGAACAACAGCTTCCGGCGGAATTACTGGTGAGAGAAGTTCCTGCTGAGGCTGAAGAGACAGAAGCAGAATTGCAAGTGACAGAGCAGAAGAGCATACTGGAAAAACTGGCTTTTCTGGATACGGAAACCGGTATGGCTTATTGCTGTGACAATGAAGATTTTTATAAGGAAATGCTGCGAACCTTTGTAAAGAATGAAAAGCGGGAGGATATCAAAGCATTTTATGAGGTGCGGGATTGGGAAAACTACCGTATTCTGGTGCATGCATTAAAAAGTACGGCGTTATCCATTGGCGCAACGGATTTGTCGGAGCAGGCAAAGCAATTGGAATTAGCGGCAAAGGAAGAAAATCATTATTATATTGACAGTCATCATACGGAAGCGATGAAGGAATACCGTAAAATTTTGTTGGGCATAGAAGAAGCTTTAACAGAAAAGTCTGTAGAACAGGTACGGGAGACCTCTCAGGAAAAAACAGGTCGTGTGCTGGTGGTAGATGATGACTCCATGAATTTAAAAATTGCAGAAAGAATGTTGCAGAACCGTTTTGAAGTCAGTTTGGCATCTTCCGGCAAAGAAGCATTGGAGATTATAGAAAAACAGCGTCCGGAGCTGATTTTGCTGGATTTGCATATGCCGGAGGTGGATGGCTTTGAAGTAATGGAGGTGTTGAAAAAGAATCCGGAAACTGCAGAAATTCCGGTAGTATTTCTGACGGCAGATAACGACAGGGATGTGGAAATCAGAGGTTTTAAGGAAGGCGCGCAGGATTTCATTACCAAGCCTTTTGTGGCGGATATTATGATACAGCGTGTCAGCCGCATTCTGGAGTTATCCAGATTGCAGAAGGATTTACAGAAGGAAGTAGAAAAGCAAACCAGACAGGCAGAAGAACGTCGCATGCAGGTGGAACGTTTATCCGACCAGATTATCAATGCACTGGCAGAGACTATCGATGCTAAGGACAGCTATACGAATGGTCATTCCTTACGAGTGGCTCAATACTCTGTAAAGATTGCAGAAAGAGCAGGAAAAAGTAAAGAGGAACAGGAACGTATCTATTATATGGGAATGCTTCATGATATTGGAAAGATTGGAATTCCGGATTCTATTATTACAAAAAATTCGGGATTATCGGATAAAGAGTATTCTGTAACAAGATTACATCCGACCATTGGTGCAGAAATTCTGGCGAATATATCAGAAATTCCGGATTTGGGAATTGGCGCAAGATGGCATCATGAACGTTTTGACGGAACCGGATATCCGGATGGCCTGGCCGGCTTGGATATTCCGGAAGAGGCCAGAATGATTGCGGTGGCAGATGCATATGATGCCATGGCATCCAAGCGAAGCTATAGAGATGTACTTCCACAGCAGGTAGTGTATGAAGAAATCAAAAAGGGAAAAGAAACTCAGTTTGATCCGGTATTTGCAGATATTATGCTGGAAATAATTAAAGAGGATGTAAATTACGATTTGAGAGAAAAATAGGTGAACATATGGGGAAAGAAATTACAGAAAACATGAAATGGTTAGCGGACTCCATGATTGAAAACTTTCCGGGATGTATTTTAAGGGTTGCTTATACCGATGAAACAAGGGAACTGGAATATGTTTCAGATGGTATTTTTGGAATTATCGGCTTTACAGAGGAAGAGTACAAGGCAAATTTTAATGTTATCACGGAAGAACATGTAAAGAAAGAAGATTTAATCTGGGATAAGAAATATCTGGAAGAAGCATTTCGTTTGGGAAAGACGTTGCGTAAGGAGTATGCTCTTCGGGAACGAAACGGAAGAACCCATTGGATTGAGGTGCGTGGCTCACTGGTGGAACAGACAGAGGATAAAATACTTGTGCAGTATATTATGCTGGATATTGATGACCAGAAGCAGGCAGAAGAACAGGCGAAAAAGGAACATGAGCGTCTGGAAGTCATTGCAGGTTTATCGGCAGATTCCGTGTTTGAGTATCATATTGCAACAGATTGTATGCGGTATTATAACCAGAAGGAGATTTTACTGGATTCCATGCGTAATAAGCCGATAGTGGAAAACTATACGGAACGCATTTTAGATGGTTCTATTTTGAATGAATTGTTTCATCCGGAGGATGGTTTGAAACTTCAGGAGATGTGTGCGGCATTTCGAAGCGGTAAACCGGAGATTTATGCAGAAGTCAGGAAGCAGTACGAGCAGGGAAAGTACACCTGGGTTTCTGTGGAAGCAAAGACAATGCAGGACAAACAGGGGAATCCGACTCATGTCATTGGAAAAATCAGTAATATTGATGAACGGATGAAGCGGGAGCAGGAAATTAAGTATCAGTTAGAAAGAGATCAGTTGACCGGCTTGTATAATAGGCAGACGGCAGAATCACTGATTGTTAAAAAAATGGCACAGGGAATTGGAAATAATACTTGTCTGGTTCTGACTGATGTGGATGATTTTAAACTGATAAATGATGCCATGGGACATTTGTTTGGAGATGGTGTACTTTGTACCTTTGCAAATTATTTACAGGAACTATTTGCAGAGGCTGTTATTGGCCGGTGTGGAGGCGATGAATTCATTATTTACCTGGAGGGATTGACTTCTGAGGATATTCAAAATCGGATTACACGCATAAACCGCCGACTGGCAAGAATTCGTGCAGGAGAAAATGATGAATTAAAAATTTCAGCATCCTTTGGGTTTGTCAAGTGTGAAAAAGGAATGGAAAATCAGCTGGAGGAGTTGGAAAATAAGGCGGATATTGCGTTATGCTTTTTGAAGCAGAATTCGAAAGGTATGGCAATGGTATATGAGCCATTTATGGACGCAAAGCACATACATAAGGAAAGGAAAGAACTTTTGACAGAAAATGGTCATGAGGCAAAAGAAGCAGCAATTCATACAGAAGGTGATTTAATGCTGTTTGCCCATGAATTGTTTGATAATATTAAGGATATTCGAGGCGCATTGCGGCTGCTGTGTGATGTGATTACAAGATTTTATCATTTTCAGGATATTCTATATGTACACAGGATAAGTGCGTCAGAATATGAATTGATGTTTCACTGGGGTGAGAATAATACGGATCAGTTTGTGCATCGCATGTTGGATGTAGAGGCAGAGCAGGATTGGAAAACGTTGTTTTTGGCAAGCGAAGAAAAAGATTCTCTTGTAATGTTAGAGGAGGATTTTGTTGGTGAAAATATTAATCAGGCAAAATCCATGCTGTCCTTTGCTGTCCGGGAGGAAGATAGTACGGGATATTGTATTCTGGTTGACAGGAAAGAAAAGCGGAACTGGAAGAAAGAACTTCCGATGCTTATTAAGTTGGGAGATTTTGCAGTAAAACGATATATGAAACTGTTGCAAAAGCTTCGTGCAGAAGAAGAGGCCGAATATAAGTCGAAGTATGACCGTCTCACAGGAATGATGAATTATTCTTACTTTATGTCTGAAGCAGAGCAGTATGTAAAGGCACATCAGGAACAGCAGTTTGCGATATTATATACGGATTTTACAAACTTTAAGTATCTGAATGAAACCTATGGATACAATGAAGGAAATAAGATATTAAAAGAATATGCAACATTTTTAAAGGATGAGCCGGGAATTTTGCACGCCAGAATTTCTGCAGACAGTTTTGTTTCTCTTTATGCGGTAGAGGATATGACACAAATGCAACAAAACTTCTTGAAACGTGCGGAACAATTCTGTAATGTGGCACATCAGCATTATGACCGCTGTAAACTTGGTATCACCGGAGGTATCGAACTGGTGGATATCAATCAGGAAAGTATTTCCCTGGCAGTTGACAATGCTAATATGGCTCGCAAAAGCCTGAAAAAGGATGGAAATGTTCAGGTGGCATTGTACACTGCGGAAATGCGTAAAGAACAGCAGAAGCAGATGGAGATTGTGTCACGTATGACCGAAGCATTGGAAAATAAAGAGTTTCGGGTATATTTACAGCCGAAAATGGACATGTTTACGGATAAAGTAATTGGTGCGGAGGCACTGGTGCGTTGGTTTAAGCCGGACGGTAACATGGTTTCTCCGGGAGAGTTTATTCCGATTTTTGAAGAGAATGGATTTGTTACCCAATTGGATTTTGAAATGATGCGTCAGGTTTTGGAAATGCAGCAGCAACGTATCCGTGAGGGTAAGCCGGTGGTTAAAATTTCGGTAAACTTTTCCAGAAAGCATCAGGAGGACCAGACCTATTTACAGCGGTTAGATGAGTTGATGGGGCAGTATGATGTTCCGTCAACGGCAATGGAAATTGAAATTACGGAGTCTGTATTTATGCAGGATTTGGCACCTTTGACAGATAGCATCAGTCAGTTGAAGCAGAGAGGCTTTTCTGTTTCCATCGATGATTTCGGTGCAGGTTATTCCTCATTAAATGTATTATCCAAAATCAAAGCAGACATTGTGAAACTGGACCGTCAATTCCTGCTTGATGTGGAAATGGAGAAAGACAATTTTACTTCTGAGTTTTTGCAGTTGCTGATTAACATGATTAAGCAACTGGGCTTTAAAGTACTGGCAGAAGGTGTAGAAACAAAGGAACAGGTAGCATTGCTGAAAAATGCGGGTTGTCGTTTTGCACAAGGATTTTATTATGCCAGACCAATGCCGGTGGAAGAATTTTTAGCATTTTTAGACCAGCATCTGATCGAAACAGAAGAATAATGAGTAAGGCCGGAGACTGTATAGTTTCCGGTCTTTTTTTGCATACTAAATAAAAAAAGAAAGGATAACAGGTATGCAAAGCTTTCGCTTTAAAGAGCCCATCCGTGTTCGCGCCAGTGCCTGCACCGGCGGTTCAATGGAACAGGAAGGCCCGTTGGGAAATTATTTGGATGCATATGATGAAACCGGAAAATTTGAGGGGGAAAACTGGGAGGAATCAGAAAGCCGGATGTTAAAGCAGACAATAGAATGCGCAATTCAGAAGGCAGGAAAACAAAAGGAGGAAATAGATTATTTATTTTGCGGAGATTTATTGCGGCAGATGACAGCCAGTTCTTTCGGTGTTAAATCTCTTCAGATTCCGGTATTTGGCGTGTACGGTGCCTGTTCTACCATGGGAGAATCTATGGTGCTGGCTTCTGTTATATTAGAAGCAAAGCTGGCGGAATGTGTGGTAGCAGCAACTTCCAGTCATTTTGCCACAGCGGAGAAGGAGTTTCGTTTCCCACTCAGCTATGGTAACCAGAGACCTCCGTGTGCAACATGGACTGTCACCGGAAGTGGTGCTGTAGTATTGGAACGTGGGGATGGAAAAAGCGGAATACATGTGGTAGCAGCAACTCCGGGAAAAATTGTGGATTATGGAATTACGGATAAGGCAAATATGGGGGCATGCATGGCACCGGCGGCTGTTTCTACAATCTCTACCCATTTAAAAGACTTGGGGCTGAAACCGGAGTATTATGACAAAATTATTACCGGAGATTTAGGTGAGGTCGGCAGTGAAATTCTGATTGATTTGTTAAAGGCAGAAGGCTATGATATTGAAAAGCAGCATATCGATTGCGGCTTAACAATTTATGACAGGAACTTTCAGGATGTTCATAGCGGAGGAAGCGGTTGTGGATGTGCTGCCGTGACCTTTGCAGGTTATCTGCTGGAAAATATGAGAGAGGGAAGATGGAAGAAAATTCTGTTTGTACCAACAGGAGCATTGCTTTCCACCGTCAGTTCCAACGAGGGAGATACCGTGCCGGGAATTGCCCATGCAGTTGCACTGGAATGGAAAGATTAAGAGGGGAGAAAATGTATGGATTATTTGATTGCTTTTCTGGCAGGAGGCGGAACCTGTGCACTAGTTCAGATTCTGATGGATCGGACAAAACTACAGCCGGGGCATGTTATGGTATTACTGGTTGTTACCGGTTCCGTGCTGAGCTTTTTCGGAATATATGGACCGTGGAAGGAGTTTGCCGGAGCAGGCGCTACTGTGCCGTTGCTTGGTTTTGGGCATAACCTGTTTGAAGGTGTAAAAACGGGCATTCAGGAGGATGGTTTCCTTGGGGTCTTTAAAGGAGGCTTTACATCAAGTGCTGTAGGTATTTCTGCGGCTCTCATTTTTGGTTATATTGCTTCTCTGGTATTTAAGCCGCGAATCAAAACCGCCGGTGAAAAATAGCTGAAGCAATTATGGACAAACAAAAACATCACCATATTTCACGGCAACACAGTGGTAGAGAAAACTATGGGCAGAGTGAAATGTGATGATGTTTTTTATTCAAAAAAATTATGCGTGGTTATCTTCCGGGTATTTTTTAATGCGACTGAAAACCTCCATTAGCAAATGGGTCTGTATTTTCCACCGGTACCGGAGTTGGCGTTGGTGTCGGCAGAAATGGAGCGAACGGATCCTGTGGCTCTGCCGGTAAATATGGGTTATATGGATCCACAGGGGCAAATGGGTCTTGTGGTATGGTTTCTACAAAAGTATGAATTGTACAATACTCAGACGGAAGGATATATTTCGTATCGGAGGTTGTATATTCATATTTCTTTTTGATGGCCTCACCCTTTGGAATGGTCTGACCTTCCGGTACCGGTGTTGGTGTTGCCATAGTCATGTCATCTTCGGTCGGTTTGTAAATAACAGGCTCATCTTTAACTAACAGTACCTGCTCTTCTACATTGGTACAATATTCGGTAGCCAGATGGCCGGTGTCCAGACAGATGGTAGCAATGACATGACAATCGCAGTATTCCGTAGGAACTGTACCTCTGGCAAAATATTCTTCCCGCACGGTAGAACCGGCTTCGTAAGCATCACAGACACCGGCTTTGGCAAGAAGTCCGGATTTTGTACATACAGTAGCGGTCATAATGGAATCCGGCATGGCAAATTCCTTATAAGCCAGCTGTTTTTCTTTGTGAATCGCTTCCATAACATCACGCCAGATATAGTTCTGGGTAGCGTTTTCCAGTTCAAAGTTGTTATCAAAGCCCATCCAGATAGAACATGTATAATATGGAGTGTAGGCACAGAACCAACGGTCAATACTATTGGTTGTAGTACCTGTTTTTCCGGCAATAGGCATTTTATAATCCAGAAAAGCCGGTTGTGTGGTAGAACCGAGACCTGCTACGATGGTATCCTGCATAGCACTGGTCAGAAGAAACGCAGTAGAGGTTTTCATAACCTGACGGGAATTGGTTTCATGCTGTAACAGTACATTGCCGCTATGGTCCAATACTTTGGTATAGTAATAAGGTTCATTGTAAATACCACTATTGGCAATAGAAGCAAAAGCTGCAGTCATTTCGATGTTGGAAACACCGTAAGTTAAACCACCTAATGCTAAAGGAAGACCGATGTCGGAATAGACAGAGCCATCGGCACCGACCTGATAATCCACCAATGTAGTGAAACCGAGTTTCTTTAAATAATCAAAACCAACCGGTGGTGTAACCTGCTGCATGGTTTTGACTGCAACAATGTTCATGGAGTAGGAAATACCGCGGCGAATGGTATTCAGTCCCATAAACGGAGGGGTCTTTTTGTACCAGTTTTTTACTTCCTTTGTCGTACCCGGATAGAAAAACGGAGAATCGTCAATTGGAGTGGCAAGTGTCATTCCACCGGTATCCAGCGCTGGAAGGAATGCTGCCAGAACCTTAAAGGTAGAACCTACCTGACGGATAGTAGAGGTGGCACGATTTAAAGTACGGTTACCGGTTTTTTCCCCACGACCGCCAACGAGAGCGACAACCTCACCGGTATACTGGTTCATAATGGAAAGAGAAACCTGCGGCTGCAAAGTAGGGGTGATTTTTTCTCCGAGAATTTTATCACCCTCTGCCACATGGGCAGCACGGAATTCATCAATACATTCCATTACATAGTCTAAATCAGTACTAAGCAGATTGTAAACACCATTGGTGATACGTACAACTACAGAACTTTTGTTTTTAAATGAGTCGTTGTATTTAATAAAGTCAGAGAGCTGATAATGGACGGTTGTGCCGTCTTTTTTCAGGACAGAGAGAGCATAAGCTATATCGTAATAGGAGCCCTTTCCGACTTCCGGGTAATTTTCCTCGTTTGTAGTAACCTTATCACAGATTTCCTGAATCTGGCGGTCCTGGGTTGTATAAACACGTAAACCGCCGGTGTAAATCAGGGAAGATGCCTGAGAAGCGCTGTAGCCAAGCTTTGTCTGCAGGTCTTCCATTAATTGATTGATGACTTCATCGGTAAAATAGCTGTAGTAAGAAACCTCGGAAGTGTCTTCCACATGAGAAGCGATGCGGACGTATACAGATTCGGTATCATCCAGAGCTTCCTGATACTCTTCATCGGAGATGAATTCCAGTTTGTGCATCATCCAGAGGACGGTCTCACGACGCTCCATGTTAACCTCAGGATTGGTAACCGGGTTCTGGTTGGTCGGAGACTTTGGAAGACAGGCAAGCACCGCGGCTTCGGAAATGGTAAGCTCGCTGACGTTTTTACCAAAGTAGGTCTGGGCAGCCTTCTGGATGCCGTAGGCACCCTGACCAAGGTTGATGGTATTTAAGTAATATTCCAGAATGGTTTTCTTATCCAAGGTGTTTTCTAACTGAATGGCAAGATACTGTTCCTGAACTTTTCGGATAACCTTATCGAAATCGTTATCCTCACTACCACCGCTGAATACCTGATTTTTTAATAACTGCTGTGTAATTGTACTGGCACCGCTTTGCAGGGCACCCGCGGTCAGCATTTCTACGGAAGCACGGAAAATGCTTCGAACGTCAATGCCATCGTGTTCCCAGAAACGTTCATCCTCGATGGCGATAAATGCGTTCTGGACATGGAGCGGAATTTCATCGATAGTGACGTATTCTCTGTTACCACCGGCACCTACCAGCGTTTGGGAAAGTGTACCGTCACTGTAATAAAATTTTGTGGTGTAGCCGGTAGGTACCATGTTGATGTTACTGATATCCGGTGCGGAAGAGATGAGTCCTTCCAGAGTACCAAAGGCAGCCATAACACCGGTGATTCCAAGGAAAATAACAAATACGAGCAGGAGCCGGTAGGCGGAAACACTTGCCTTGGTGGAAAGTCTTGTAGTAGTTGTCTTTAATTGCCGTATTTTTCGACTTACGGCGGCTTTACTGTAATCCATAGATGTCCCTCTCTTTTTTGTATATATAGTCAGGTAATGTTTTCGTAATTATCCAATTTATAGTATATCAGATTTTGTTTCATTATTCAATGAAAAGACTATGTAGATTTTATTACAAAAATGTTTCATTGTATTCGTAACGCCTTGTTTTAATAAAAAGTATGAACGATACCTGAATTTTTATACAACACAGAATTTCTTCCGTAAACTTAAAATGGACTTTTTAGAGGCGGTATGATACAATAATAAAACATGAAATGACAGACAGAGAGGATGAAAAGAATGAATCTGCCAAATGACCCAATTATGCTGTATAGTGCGGTGAACTTAAAACTCCGTGATTTTTATTCCGGTCTGGATGATCTTTGTGAGGACATGGATGTGGATAAGGCGGAGCTGGTGACAAAGCTGAATGCAGCAGGATTTGTATATAATGAAGAAAATAACCGCTTTGAATAATGATTATGTTGGAGGCTACATTGGATAAACAATATAAAACCGTCTATGAAGGCGGTGTTGGTGAAATAACAGAAAAAAAATCCAGGTTTATTGCCACAGTTATTCCCTGTGAGGATGAAGAGACGGCACTTAAGTTCATAGAGGCAACCAAAAAGAAATACTGGGACGCCAGACATAATTGCTCTGCTTATACTATTGGATTAAATCATGAACTGGAGCGTTGTAGCGATGACGGAGAACCACAGAAAACTGCAGGGCGTCCAATGTTAGATGTTCTGTTAAATGAGGGCATTCATAATGTCTGTGTAGTGGTAACACGCTATTTTGGCGGTATTTTGCTTGGCACCGGAGGATTAGTCCGTGCGTATCAGGCTGCAACGAAGGAAGGTCTGGCTAACAGCACCATCATTACCAAGCAGTTTGGTAAAAAAATAAAGATAGTAACCGATTATAACGGCATTGGTAAGCTACAGTATATTGTGGCAACCAGTGGCTACACCATGTTATCTACTGACTATACGGATGTAGTAACAGCGCGGGTGATGGTAACACCTGCAGAGCAGGAGAGTTTTATTAAGAAAGTAACAGAGGCAACCTCCGGTAAAGCAGAAATCGAGGAAGAAGGCGAACTATGGTTTGCGGACAACGAGGGTGAAGTGCTGTTGTTTGAGGAGTAAATTATGGACTTGTTTCAATACATGAATGAAATAAAAAAGGAAAAAGAATCGCCGCTGGCGTCCAGACTTCGGCCAACTACTCTGGAGGAAGTGGTAGGACAGCAACATATCATCGGTAAGGACAAGCTGTTATACCGTGCCATTAAGGCGGACAAAATCAGTTCTGTTATTTTTTACGGACCTCCGGGAACCGGAAAAACAACGCTGGCAAAGGTGATTGCCAACACTACAAGCGCAGAGTTTACCCAGATAAATGCCACTTCCGCCGGGAAAAAGGATATGGAAGAGGTGATAACCGGAGCAAAAGAGCGGCTGGGGATGTATGGAAAGCGGACGATTTTATTTGTTGATGAAATTCATCGCTTTAATAAAGGGCAGCAGGACTATTTGCTTCCTTTTGTAGAGGACGGTACGGTAATTTTAATCGGTGCTACAACAGAAAATCCTTATTTTGAGGTGAACGGAGCGTTAATTTCGCGATCGGTGATTTTTGAATTAAAATCCTTGCAGAAAGAGGATATTAAGCAATTGATTCTCAGGGCAGTTAATGATAAGGAAAAGGGACTTGGTTCTTTTGATGCAGATATTACGGAAGATGCATTGGAGTTTCTGGCAGATATGTCCAATGGAGATGCCCGTTCTGCTTTAAATGCCATTGAACTTGGCGTACTGACAACAGAGCGTTCGGAAGACGGTAAAATACATATTACTCTGGAAACTGCGCAGGAATGTATTCAAAAAAGAGTGTTAAGATATGATAAAGACGGTGATAATCATTATGATACAATTTCTGCCTTTATTAAAAGCATGCGAGGCTCCGATCCGGATGCAGCGGTGTACTATTTGGCGCGAATGCTGGAAGCAGGAGAAGAAGTGGCTTTTATTGCAAGGCGCATCATGATTTGTGCGGCAGAGGATGTATCAAATGCTGACCCGAATGCTCTGGTGGTGGCGACAAGTGCGGCGTTGGCTGTAGAGCGGCTTGGTATGCCGGAGGCAAGAATTGTTCTTGCACAGGCAGCAACGTATGTGGCATGCGCACCGAAGAGTAATTCTGCTATCTGTGCTATTGATAAAGCAATGGAACTGGTGCAGCAAAGACGTACCGACCCGATACCACCGTATTTACAGGATGCTCATTATAAGAGCGCACACAAATTGGGTCACGGATTGGGATACCAATATTCCCACTCTTTTAAGAATCATTATTCCGGACAGCCTTATTTGCCGGAGAGTCTGCAGGGAACCGTCTTTTATGAGTGTTCCGAACAGGGATATGAGGCAGTACAGAAGCAGTGGTTAAAAAAATTAAAAGAAGAGACAACAGAAAACATGGAGGACAAAAATGGGTAAACGAATTGCAGCCTGGATAGGAATCGGGCTTATTGTAGGAATGTATGGTTTGACCATTGTGGCGGCAGTCACAGCCAGAGAGGAAACAATGGGACTTTTTATGGCCAGCATCGTGGTGACGATACTGGTGCCGCTTCTTATGTGGCTGTTCCTTAGAATGTACGAGCTGGCACATAAGGAAGATGGTATTTCTGTCAGTGAGATGCGTAAAATCAATAAGCGCATTAAAGCAGGGGAAAATCCGGAGGACATTGCAAAGGAAATTGAAGAAAAATATTCTGATAAAAAATAAATCCTATTTACAGCGGGGACAAAATCTGTTATCTTATTACAGGTGAGTGAAATTTTTACGAAAAGAAAGGAAGTACACACTATGTCTATGTTAGAAAACTGGCGCAATGCTGCGTATGGAAAAGATATGAATTCAAGAGAGGGTCAGATGTTCTGGGGCAACTACTTTGCAATTGAAAAGGGCATCTATGAAAAGCTTCTGGAAAATCCGAAGGATGTTGTGAAAGGTACTGTAAAGGAACTGGCTGAAAAGTATGAAACAGATACATTTATTATGACAGGTTTCTTAGACGGTATTAATGACAGCCTTGTAACTCCGAATCCAATCGAAACTATGGAAGAGGATACGGAAGTTTCCTTGGAATTTGATATGGAATTGCTTTATAAGAATATGGTTGATGCAAGAGCAGACTGGCTTTACGGCCTTCCGCAGTGGGATGCTTTGCTGACCGAGGAAAGAAGAAAAGAGCTTTATAAGGAGCAGAAGAAGTCCGGTACTGTGGTAAAGGAAAAGAAGGTTGGTCGTAACGACCCATGTCCATGCGGCTCCGGCAAGAAGTACAAGTTCTGCTGCGGTAAGTAGAAAGGCAATACAGAATGGCTAGAAATCGAGGAATGTATGTAGATTACGGAGCTCCAAGAGGAAGACGCAGAAGAAGAGGACCGGGGCTCGGTACAATCTGTGGAATTCTGATTGTGATTATTCTTGCTGTTGGCTTTGGCGTTTTAGCATATAAGGTGTCCAGAAAAAACCTGAATGACCTGCCGGGTGTTCCGACGGCGACACCGGTACCGGGAAGTCCGACCCCGACACCGATTCCAACGCCGACCCCAACCCCAACGGTTACACCGACGCCGACCCCGACCGGTACACCGACTCCGGTACCAACATCACCGGAAACAGGACTTCCTTGTACACCAACACCAACTCCGCCACCGGCATGGAATGAAAATTACCTGATTGGTTGGGAAGATACAAGAGAAAAGGTGAATGTAAAAGGTGCGTATGTCGGATTAAACATGAGCCAGCCGGAGTATGTGGAAAAATGGCTGAAGCTTGCAGATACGACGGAATTAAATGCAGTTGTTATTGATGTCAAGGCAGATACCGGTAAGGTAACTTATCAGATGGATAATGAAAAGATTCAGGCTATGGGTATTTGCATCAATCAGTATGCGGATATGAAGGGCTTACTAAAGACATTAAAGGAACATGGTATCTACACCATTGCCCGTGTTGTATGCTTCAAGGATGATACAGCAGGAGCGGTTCATCCGGAATATATGCTTTATAACAAGGATGGTACATTGTATAAGAGCAGAAAAAATGAAGCGTGGATGAATCCATATAATGAGGATACCTGGGAGTACATCATTGATATTGCAGAACAGGCGGCATTGGACGGTTTTGATGAAATCTGTTTTGACTATATTCGTGTGGAAACAAACGGTATTATTGCAGAAACGTTAGAAGATGGTTCATTTAAATATAAAGTGAACTTTGGTGAAAGGGCAGATGAATTGAGCTTACAGCAGATTATCACTGCATTTACCAAATATGCATGTAACCGCTTAAAGCCGCTTGGAGTCTATGTGAGCGCTTCTGTCTATGGAGGCATTATACAAAGTAAGGTGGATGCTGCGAGAATCGGACAGGATTATGTGGAAATGTCCAGATACCTGGATTACATTTGTCCGATGGTTTATCCTGACCATTATGGAAAGGGATGGGCCGGTATTGCTAACCCGGCGAAAGAGCCGTATAAGCTGGTTGATGTGGAAATGAGAGCATCGGTTAACAAGCTGAGCGTTTTGGAACATCAGCAGGAAACTTATGCGGAATGCCGTCCATGGCTGGCAGCATTTTACTATGATGCGGATGAAATTCGTGCAGAAATCGATGCCACATATAACAATGGATATACCAGTTGGTTATTATGGAATGCAGCGGCAAATTATCCGGATGGAAGTTTTAAAAAGGAGTAATTCGGAAAAATTTTAGAAAAATAAAATAATGTGAAACTTTTTAAATGCGGATTGCGTCTAATAAGTGAAACAGATAAGAGGATGGCATAACAATATGTGATGTCATCCTCGATTTTTTATAAGTCTAAAAGGAAAGGCGGAGGAGTATATGAGAAAATTTAGAAATGTTTCAAAAAAGGTGGCAGCATTCAGTTTATGTGGTATAATGATAGCAGGTCTGACTGCCTGTGGTGCCAAGGCAAATGATATGGCAACAGAGAGCTATTTTCCGACTACAAACAGTGGTATGGCATGGGATACCGGTGTATCTTATGACAAGGAAGCAATAAAGGAAGAAGTATATTACGATTCAGCGACGGAATACGGCATGTCTGATTCTAAAGTGGTAAGCAACACTTCGGCTTCCGGTGGCAGCAGTGATGATACACTGGTCAGTACTTCTACGAGAAAAGTAATCAAAACAGCGAACTTAAATTTACAGACATTGGAATTTGATGCATTTGCAGCGGCATTGGATCAGAAAATTGCGGAAACCGGTGCCTATCTTCAGTATGCGGATGTTTCCGGCAGCGACTATTATGGCGGAAGAAAGAGCGCTAATTATACCGTCCGTGTTCCGGAAGCAAATCTGGATATGTTTTTAGCAGGTATCGAAGGCATTGCCACGGTAACAAATAAAACGCTTGGTGAAGAAGATGTAACACTTAATTATGTGGATACAGAAGCACGCATCAAGACACTGGAGATTGAGCAGGAGCGGCTGTTAGCGTTACTGGAAAAGGCAGAGGATTTAGATTCTATCATTATGTTGGAACAGCGCTTAAGCGAAGTACGTTATAGTATTGAAAGCCACCAGTCCAGACTTCGGACCTACGACGACAAGATTACATACAGCACTGTACGCATTTATGTGTACGAGGTAACACGGGTGCAGGAAAAGGAACCGGAAACGGTATGGGAAAGAATCAGCAATGGCTGGGCAAATACCATGTATGATATTTCCAGCGGAGCACAGGACTTCCTTGTCTGGGCAGTGGTAAATCTGCCATACCTGTTATTCTGGGGTGCGGTTCTTGTGGTTCTTGTGGTTGTTTTGAAAAAGAAAAAAGCAAAGCGTATAGCAAAAAAACAAGGAAAACAGAGCGAGAACAATGAAACAGTACTGGACAGTAAAGAATAAAAAAGATGATTTTACAAAGATTTGCAGGGAGCATGGCATTACAGAAGTGACTGCCAGACTCCTTGTAAATCGTGGACTTACAACAAAACAGGAGAGGGATGCATATCTGCATCCTTCTTTTTCGTGTCTGCCGTCTCCGAAACTCTTGAAAAATGCAGAAGCAGCGGCGACGATGATTGCAGAAAACATTCGGGCAGGAAAGAAATTTCGAATTATTGGTGATTATGATGTGGATGGTATTATGTCCGTGTATATTTTGTATCGCTGTATGACGGAGGCAGGAGCAAAGGTAGATTACCGTATTCCGGACCGCATCAAGGATGGCTACGGTTTAAATGAGGATATGGTACAGGAGTGCATTGATGCCGGAATAGAAGTGATTGTTACCTGTGATAATGGTATTGCTGCCATGGAGCCGATTCGCCTGGCGAAGGAAGCAGGAATTACGGTGGTACTGACGGACCATCATGAAATTCCGATGTTGGAAACAGAACAGGGGCTGGTAAAAACCATGCCGGTGGCGGATATTATTGTAAATCCGAAGCAGGAGGGGGAAACTACTCCGATGACCGGTATTTGCGGGGCGGTAGTGGTATATAAGGTCATGCATTGTCTGGCAGAGCAAATAGGACTTCCCGGAGCGTTGATGCATCAAATGATTCCATATGCTGCTATGGCAACGGTGTGTGATGTCATGGAGCTAAGGAGTGAAAATAGGACGATGGTTGCTCTGGGATTGCAGCTGCTACGAGAGAGCAACGATTATGGGATCAATGCTTTGATAGAAGAAAACCGGATAAATAAGGAAAACCTAAGTGCATATCACCTGGGCTTTGTGTTGGGACCATGCTTAAATGCCTCCGGTCGTCTGGATGTTGCAGTAAGAGGACTTCGTCTGTTGTTATCAGGCAATCCGGCAGAAGCGGCAGTGATGGCAAAAGAAATTACAGAGTTAAACCACGTTCGCAAGGAAATGACGGCAAAGGGTGTGGAGGAAGCAAAAAAACAGGTACTTTCCGAAAAAGAAATACCGCCTGTTTTAGTCGTTTACCTTCCGGAGTGTCATGAAAGTCTGGCAGGAATTATTGCCGGAAGAATCAGGGAAAGTTTTTACCGGCCAACCATAATTCTTACTGATGCAGAAGATGGTATCAAGGGTTCCGGTCGTTCCATTGATGGATATCATATGTACGAGGCATTATGTGAAGTACAGGATTTGTTGTCTAAGTTTGGAGGACATCCCAAGGCGGCGGGACTTTCTTTGCCAAAGGAAAATATGGAGCAGTTTAGGAAACGTCTGCTGGATAATTGCCGTCTGACGGAGGAAGATTTAACAGAAAAGGTATCCATTGATGTGGTTCTGCCTTTTGGACTTGTGTCAGAACAGGTGATTGATGAACTAAGTCTGTTAGAACCTTTTGGTGTAGGCAATGAGAAGCCGCTGTTTGCAGAACGGAATTTGAAATTACATCAGGCAAGAATTCTTGGGAAAAACGCTAATGTATTAAAACTTTTGGTGGAGAATGAGTATGGCAAACAGTTTGATGTTATGTACTTTGGCGATATTGATGCTTTTGAAAATGAGGTAGAAGCGCGGTTTGGAAAGACAGAACTGGATAAATTGTTTCAAGGCAGGGAAAACGCTGTCCGTATGAGTATGATTTACTATCCGGAAAAGAATGAATTTCGGGATAAAATTACTTTGCAGGCAGTGATGCAGTATTACAAAATATAGTATGTTCGGGCTTGTATTTTTAGGGATAATGTGTTATAATCGCAGTAATTATTTACTGCGATGCAGTGATAAATTACAAAAAAGAAGAGAGGAAATGTAGCAATGTATTCATTTGATGAAGTAAAAAACTTTGATCCTGAAGTTGCTGCAGCCATGGACTTAGAACTTGGCCGTCAGAAGGATCATATCGAACTGATTGCATCTGAAAACTTTGTAAGTAAGGCTGTTATGGCAGCTATGGGCAGCCCATTAACCAACAAGTATGCAGAGGGATATCCGGGCAAGCGTTATTACGGTGGTTGTGAATTTGTTGATGTGGTAGAAAATCTTGCCATTGAGCGTGTAAAGGAAATCTATGGATGTACATACGCAAACGTGCAGCCACATTCCGGTGCGCAGGCAAATATGGCAGTGTTCTTTGCACTCCTTAAGCCGGGTGACACAGTTCTGGGTATGAATCTGGCACATGGCGGTCACCTTTCTCACGGAAGCCCAGTTAACTTCTCCGGTTCTTATTTTAATATTGTACCTTATGGTGTTAATGATGATGGTTTCATCGATTATGATGAAGTTCTCCGCATTGCAAAGGAAGCAAAGCCAAAGATGATTATTGCAGGTGCCAGTGCATATGCAAGAACCATCGATTTTAAGCGTTTCCGTGAAATTGCTGATGAGGTTGGCGCTTTCTTAATGGTAGATATGGCTCACATCGCCGGTCTGGTTGCCGGTGGTTCCCATCCATCTCCATTCCCACATGCACATGTGGTAACTTCTACAACCCACAAGACATTACGCGGACCAAGAGGCGGTCTTATCCTGTCTACAGCAGAGTTCGCTGATGAACATAAGTTAAATAAGTGTGTATTCCCGGGAATTCAGGGTGGTCCTTTAATGCACGTTATCGCTGCTAAGGCAGTGTGCTTTAAGGAAGCTCTTCAGCCGGAGTTTAAGACCTACGCACAGAATATCGTAAAGAATGCAGCAGCATTAGCAGATGGTTTGACAAAGCGCGGATTTAACCTTGTTTCCGGCGGTACAGACAATCACTTAATGTTAGTTGACCTGCAGAGCATGGGCGTTACCGGTAAGGAAACTGAAAAGTTACTGGATGCGGTTAACATCACCTGTAATAAGAATGCCATTCCAAATGACCCTACTTCTCCATTTGTAACCAGTGGTATCCGTCTTGGTACAGCAGCAGTTACAACCCGTGGCTTCGAAGTAGCAGATATGGATGTAGTGGCAGAAGCAATTTACCTTGCAGTTTCCAAGAAGGAAGCAGCAGCAGACGAGGTTAAGGCTTTAGTTAAGACATTAACTGACAAGCACCCACTCTACTAAATAAAACTTCTATGGCCCCTGCCTGACGGCAGGGGCTTTCCTTTTAGCTTCCGCAGTTTTTTCTTTCAGGCTCCAACAAAGGAAAGCAGAAAAAGTCGGGCACATAGAATCAATGTGTGATATAGTGATACCATCGTTAACGAGAACAGTAGTAAGGAACTTGGGAGGATGTAAAATCATGAACAACTGGATGGAAAATCTGCAAAATGCAATCGCATATATAGAGGAAAATCTGACGGAGGAAATTAAGGTGCGAGATGTAGCAGAAAAAGCTTATGTCTCTGAATTCCACTTTCAGCGTATTTTCTCGGCGTTATGTGGTATCAGTGTGGGTGAATATATCCGGAACCGCAGAATGACTTTAGCAGCAAAAGAATTGGCAGCAAGGGATACAAAAGTCATTGATATGGCAATGAAGTATGGGTATGATTCGCCGGACAGCTTTGCCAGAGCCTTTCAGAAGTTTCATGGTGTCACTCCTTCTGTAGCAAAGGAAAAGGGGGCGAAGCTTCGGGACTTTGCCCCGGTTCGACTTAGTTTATCACTGGAGGGTGGAACGATGATGGAATACAAAATTGTGGAAAAAGCAGCATTTACAGTTATGGGCAGAAAGCGTCAGTTTGATAATGAAACGTCCTATCAGGAAATTCCGAAGTATTGGATGGAGCATTTTAAAGACGGTGGAGGAGAAGTTGTTTGCGGTATGTTTGGGCTTTGTATTGATTCCGATGGAAGATATTTTGACTATTTGATTGCAGACCTGTATCAGCCATGGAAGGAAGTGCCGGAGGGCTATGAAACCCGAACTATCCCGGCAGGGACATGGGCAGTGTTTCCATGTAAGATGAAAACATTGCAGGATACCAATACAAAGATGTGGAAGGAGTGGCTGCCAAACTGTAAGGAGTATAAGCTGGGCGGTAATTATAATATCGAGATGTACGCTCCGCCTTGCGAGGAAGACCGTGGTGAAAGCTACGTGGAACTGTGGTTGCCGATTGAGAAACTGCCCAAAAACAATTCTAATTAAAAACGAGATTGAAGAGTCAATATATTCTATGCTATGATAAAAGAAAAATTAGAAAGGTTGGAATTTGACTATATGAAGAAAGCAGGATTAATTGCACGATAGCGATGGCTATCGCAAATAAAAAGAACATGTGATAGCCATTGCGTCCTAAGAAATTTTTAGGAGGAAGCATATGAGCTATGCAAAAGCGGAGGATGTTTTGCCAAAGCATCTTGTGGAAGAAATCCAACAATATGTGGATGGAAAGCTTTTATACATTCCAAGGAAAGGTGGAAACTCTTTTTCCTGGGGTGAAAAAAGTGGCACAAAAGAAAAAATGGCAGAACGGAATCAGACCATTGTCAGCCGTTACTATTCCGGCGAAAACATGGAAAGTTTAAGCAAGGCGTATTATCTCTCGGAAAAAAGAATTCAGGGAATTATACGCGAATATGAATCCTCACAGAAAAAATCAGAGGGAGGATTCAAAAATGAATAGAGAAAACAAGCGGAAGCAGTATGAAAAAGGGTATTATAAGACCCATGCATGTAACGAAACATTTACTTGTAAGAATTGTGGACGAGTGGTAGTGCCGGAAGGGGCAGGGAGTGACCACAGGAATCATTGTCCGAACTGTCTGTACAGTCTGCATGTTGATATCGAACCGGGAGACCGGGAATCTGACTGTGGCGGACATATGGAACCGGTGTCGGTATGGGTTCGAAACAAGGGAGAATGGGCAATTATTCACAGATGCAAAATGTGTGGAACGTTTAGTTCTAATCGGGTGGCTGCCGACGATAACCCGATGAAGCTTATGTCTATTGCAATGAAGCCAATTGGGCACCCGCCATTTCCAATTGAAAGGATAGAGGAAATGACTCGTATGATGGGTGGCGAAGGTAGTCTGGGCTAAAAATGGAATAAGTCGTTTCGTAACTGCGAAGGAAATAAAAGGAGGATTTGCACGGAACATGGTATGCTTCCGGGAATCCTCCTTTTTGCTTGGGTAATTATTGAACTGTTTCGGGTACAAATACGGTATCCTTATTCATGACACATTGCTTACGGTACTGACTGGGCGTCATACCCATCTTTTTCTTAAATTGTGCCGATAAGTATTCGCCGTGGCAGTAACCGGTTTCCTGTGCAATCTCCAGAATGGACAAATTGGTGGTAGAAAGCAGAATCCGCACATGACGAATCTGGATATTGCTTAAGTAGGTGCTGTAGGTCATGCCAAGCTGGGCATGGAACAGTCGGGAAAAATATCCGGTGGAGAAGCCGGAAAACTGGGCTGCTTCTTCTACGGAAGGCTGTTCTTTATAGTGGTTTTCCATATAAACAATAGCATTGATGATTTGAGGGGCAAGCGGTGCTGGATGCTCTTTTGCGCCCGGAACGGGAATGTGTTCTTCCAGCACTGTTGTAAAGAGCCGGAATACCATTCCCTGTAAGATGAACTCTTTGTATGGGGTATCCTTCTGATACTCTTCATTGATATCAAAAAACATTTGTTTTAGTTTTTCCTGAATCTCTTCCGTGAAATGGTAAACCAGAGTTTCATATAACCGGTCGAATACATGCTGACCAACTGCCCGGATAAAAGGTTCTACAAATTTCGGGGAAAATTTAATCATAATGCGCTCGTATGGCTCGTCAAACTCTGCCAGAGTGCGGTGAAACATATAGGGCGGAGCAAGTGCCACATCTCCGGCCTGATAGGAATAGGTCATGGTGGGAGTGATGGTACGTCGATGACCTTGCAAGGTGATGCCAATGTTATAATGGTCGGTAGCCATTTGCATGGAGTCCATATGGTATTGTTTTTCGATGCGAATGTGAGATACGACGATTTCCTGACCTTCCGGTAATGGTGTTGGCATGGCAGTATTCCTTTCTTTGGTGTGTTAATGGCAGTATGTCATAAAATCTCAAATTATGCAAGGGAAAAGTAATGAAAACAACTGAAAAGCAGAGGGGATTTTACTATAATGATACTTGTACTATAGATTCTTCGATATGGTGTGTAAAATCTTGTTGACATGATGCATAACTGGAATTATAATATAGCATATGTTATATAACAAATGCTTTGAAAGAAGATAGTTTATTATGCCACCCAAAAAGAAATTTACAAAAGAAGAGATTATTCAGGCAGCCTATGAAATGGCCAGAGAAAACGGAATAGAGTCTGTTGTTGCAAGAGAATTAGGGAAGAAACTGGGAGTTTCTTCTTCACCGATTTTTACCGCATTTAAGAGTATGGAGGAAGTACAGCAGGAGGTACGCAAACTGGCACTTCAGGAGTTTGAAAGTTACGTCAGCGATGCTCTGAACTATACTCCTGCCTTCAAATATGTGGGCATGAAAATGATTGAATTTGCCATGCGGGAACCTAAACTGTTCCAGTTGGTGTATATGAGGGAACCGGCAGAAGGGCAGAATTATGAAAAAATGGTAGAAAGTCTTGGTGACACGGTGGAGGTCTGTATTCAGATTATGCAGCGGGATTATAGTTTAAACCGGAAGGAATCGGAGCTTTTATTCCGCCAGAACTGGCTGCATACGTTCAGTATCTGTGCATTGGCAGCAAATAAGGTGTGCTTTTTTACCATGGAGGAGATATCAGAGATTTTAAGTGTTGGTTTTCAGGGAACCTTAATGCTCATTAAATCAGGTAAATTTGCAACGGTTCCGGTAAACAGGGAAGAGGTGTAACTATGGAGTTGAAAACAGAATGGGTAAAATGTCCGGTATGTGGAAATAAAACACGGAATAAAATGCGGGAAGACACGGTGCTTCGGCAGTTTCCGTTGTTTTGCCCAAAATGCAAAAAGGAAACGTTGATTGACATTGAAAATTTTAAAATGAAGGTTATTGAAGAGCCGGACGCAAAGACGCAGAGCCAATTATCTTAATATTTAGAATATAGTTTGTTCTGCGTCTTTTTATACGGTTTAAAGGAGAATGATTGCCCTTGCAAGGATAGCCGATCAATTCGAAGAAGAGAGAGAAGTATATGGGGAGTACATTTGAAAATATAACAAAAATTTTATCAGAACAATATAATCTTAACGTAAATTTAGTAAAAAAGTCTGCAGTCGGAGCCGGGTCTGATACCTGGTTTGTTACCTGTACGGACGGTAACTATGTGGTGAAATATCCGAGTGAGAGTGATATCAATAATCCGGAGCAGGAGCCGATGCTTTGTGAGTATTTGCTTCAGCAGGGGATTCCAGCCTGTCGTTTTCTGAAAAATGTGCAGGAGGAATATTTATCTCATGATGAGCGTGGCAGGGTATTCCATGTGCAGGAATTTATAGAAGGAACCATGTATGACTGGCATGAAGCTCCTGACTGGCTGTTGATGGAGTCTGCGGCTATGCTTGGAAAATTTCACACAGTGCTAAAAAATTATGAAGGGCTGCCAACCGGCATTGGAGAAGGCTTCTTTCAGTTTATGACCCCGGAGAGGGCGCTTTCTTCCTATCGGGAGTCATTAAAAAGTGCACAAATGGAGAATGATACAGTGGCAGAGGCGGATTTGTTGTACAGGATTGATTTGATGCAGCGGTTTCCAAAGTATACCTTTGATTTAAAACATCTGACCTGTCAGAGTACCCATGGGGATTACTTTATCAGCCAGTTGCTCTGCGGAGAAAACAAAATCAATGCAGTCATTGACTGGACCACAGCCTGTGTACATCCGGTGGTGTGGGAGATTGTGCGCTCCTATGTGTATGCAGCACCGTCTTGCAAGGAAGGGCAGATTGACATGGAGGAATTTGTCCGTTATGTAGACAAGTATTGTGAATATGCACCATTGACGGAGTATGATTTATTAAACATGGTTCCCTTGTTTTACTATCAGATTGCAGTGTGCGATTATTATGGGCAATATTATGAGTCGGATGCAGAGAACCGTTATATTTACATGCAGCAGGCGAAGTTTTCTACAAAGCTGCTGCGGTGGTTTGAAGAAAATGGAGAAGCGTTGACAGCAAAGCTGGTGAGTAGAAGGATTTTTTCAATGGACAGCAAGGTATTACAATTTATGAGAAAAAAAACTGAACTGTATGCAGAAAGTGATGATGCTTTTTGGGATGATGAGCATATTTCCAAGGCAATGCTAAAGGCTCATTTGGATACAGAGGGAACGGCGGCTTCCAGAACGCAGAAGGTCATGGAAACATCTACAGAGTGGATTACCTGTTTGTGTGGTGGAGGAAAAGGAAAGACACTTCTGGATTTGGGTTGCGGGCCCGGCTGCTATGCGGAGTTGTTGACACAACAGGGTTTTCAGGTGACCGGAATTGATTTTTCCAGACGTTCTATCGAGTATGCAGTAGAAAACGCAGCAAAAAAGGGACTGGATATTACATATCATTATCAGAATTATCTGGAGATTGACTATGAGGAGGAGTTTGATGTTGCGATTTTAATTTACTGTGATTTTGGAGTGTTGCCACCGAAGGATAGAAACAAGTTGCTTTCTAAGATTTATCGGGCACTGAAGCCGGGTGGAGTGCTGATTTTGGATGTGTTTCAGGAAAATTACCGCGAAGTATTTCGAGAATTTCAGACGATTCATTATGAACAGGGTGGCTTTTGGTCACCGGAGTCTTATGTGGTGATTCATAAAAATCTTTTTTATGAGGAAACAAATAATACACTGGAGCAGTATCTGGTTTTGACGGAAAAGGAAAGCAAGCAATATAATATTTGGAATCAGGTATATTCCAGAGAGAGTCTGGCGGAAGAAACACAACAGTCAGGTTTTGTAACTGTTAGTTTTTTTGATGATGTGCAGGGAAATATCTATACAGGCTTGGAGAACACAATTTGCGGTGTGTTTAAAAAGGATATGTTGGGAAAATGAATGAGGAATGAAGTATGAAAGTGTTAATTTTAATGGGAAGTCCGCGGCTTCATGGAAATACAGCAGAGCTTTGCAAATATTTTATGGAGGAGCTGGAGGAACAAAAGGCAGAAATAAAATATATAGAGTTAGAAAAGAAAACAATAAATCCATGTAAGGAATGCTATGTCTGTCAGGAGGTAGCAGGAGAGTATGGCTGTGCACAGAAGGATGATATGCCGGAGCTTGCAGAGGAGATGTTATGGTCAGACTGTATCATTTTTGCAACGCCGATTTTTGCCTGGTACTGCACCACAAAAATGAAGGCAGTATTGGACCGTCATTATGGTTTCAATAAGTACTATGGCAGTGTGAATGGCTGCCTGTGGGAGGGCAAAAAAGTTGGTATTATTGCCACCCACGGTTATGATGGGGCATATGCTACAGATCCGTTTGAGATGGGTGTGCAGCGGTTGTGCGCGCATTCCAAACTTGAATATGTAGGTATGTATTCTGTGCAGGATAGTGATAACCTGGCATCCTTCCGGACAGCAGAGGCTGTGGAGGGGGCAAAGGAGTTTGCAAAGAAAGTGTGTGGCCTATGAAAAAAAATATCTGGAAATTATTGATTGCAGTTGGTGTTATTCCTTTGGTTTTACCCTTTATTTTAGGCGTGTATCATGCAAATATTGAATCTTGGACGGTAGGAGACTGGCTGATAATGTATTCCTATGTCTATTGGCCGACTTATGTGCTAGGAATATTAATGATAGCTGTGGGAGTTATAAAACTAAAAAAAGATAACTGACTAAATATATATAAAAGAGGAGAGACGAAAGATGATTAAAAATTTAAACGCAATTCAGGTATTAGCAAAAATAGCAATGATTATAAGTAAAGTGACATTTATTGTGTCTGTGGTATGTGGAATTGCATGTCTGGTAGGCTTAACTATGCTGCTCGGCGTACAGGAATTACGCATGGGTGGTACGGACATGATTGAATGGTTTATGAAGGAAAGCGGAGCCACGATAGAGGAAAGCTATTATTCCTGTGTTTCCGGTGTTATTGTTTGTATAGCACAGGCCATCTTGTGCAAATTTTCTTGGAGATATTTTACGAATGAGTTATCTGCCGGAACTCCGTTTACTATGGAAGGAGCCAAGGAGGTTCTGCGTTTGGGTATTCTGATTATTGTAATTCCTTGTGTGACACTGGTTTTGCAGGAAATCGTAGCAAGCATTATGCTTCCGGGCGTTGCGGATGTAGTAACAGAAGAATTGTCAGAACTGGGATATGGTGTAATGTTTATTGTGTGTTCTGTATTTTTCCGGTATGGAGCAGAACTGGAGTCAGGAGAAAAGAGTGAGAAGAATGCCGGAATATAGAAAACTGAAAATAGAGGAAGCAGAGCGTATTGAGGAAATTGATGCCACTCACTATATTAAAAATGTGTGGCGCATTAATGAGGAGACCGGGGAATATAGGCTGGTGGAAATCAACTGGACTGACCTGGAGCTGCCAAATGGGTTTGGCTGGCATTTGAAACGTTTTAAGGAAACTCTGAAAAACGGCGGTACTGCTTTTGGCTGCTTTGATGAAAATACCTTGATAGGTTATGCAACGGTAGATAGAGAAATTATCGGGAAACAGGAAAAGTATGTCCTGTTAGACCAGCTCTTTGTGTCACAGAACTACCGAGGCAAAGGGATTGGGAAAGCACTTTTTATAATGTGCGCAAAGCAGGCAGCAGAGTATGGTGTGGAGAAATTATTTTTGTGTGCAGGGTCTGCAGAGAATACGGTTGCGTTTTATAAGAAGCTTGGCTGCGTAGCAGCAACGGAGAGAAACGAGAAGCTTTACGAAGAGGACCCACGGGATATTCAGTTGGAGTATTCTATAGGAGAGATGGCGTAAATAAAGTGTAATAAAATGGAGCAAATATGCATGGAAAAGAGAAAGACTAAAGTAATGGAAACGGAACGCCTGATTTTGAGAGAAATGGTTCCGGACGATTATGATGCGCTGTATGCGGTTCTTGCTGATTCTGACATCATGCAGCATTATCCGTACACCTTCGATGAAAAAAGAGTCAGGGGCTGGATAACCAGAAATATGGAAAGATATCAGGCCTTTGGCTTTGGTTTGTGGGCGGTCTGCCTGAAGAATACGGGAGAAATGATTGGTGACTGTGGACTTACAATGCAGAATATTCATGGAGAACTTCTGCCGGAGGTAGGATACCACATCAGGAAAGACCAACAACGAAAGGGATATGCCACAGAAGCTGCGGCTGCGAGCATTCAATTCGCTTTTGCAAATCATGATTTTCCTGCGGTATATTCTTATATGAAATATACGAACGAGGCTTCCTACCGCACTGCGATGAAAAACGGAATGAAGTTTATAGAAGAGTACGCAGATACAGACAATGGGTATACAAGAGTGTATGCCATAACCAGAGAGGAATGGGAGAAGAGATATTTGCCGAAATAGCGGGAATGAGGGAGTAACATGAGCTTTATTTCTTATAGTTTAAATTATTATGAAAAGGAACTGAAACTACTGGAAACAACATCGGTATCAGCAGCAAATATTTATAAAGCAAAACAGTTGTTGAAAATGCTGGATGATTTGGTGGACGAAGGATACACGGAACTGAGCGAAAAGCTGGAAGGGGCGTGTCAGGGTGTGTCGCGTTTGCGAAAGTTTTTAAAGGAAAATGGTGCGGAACCTTTTATGATGTGGCGAAAAGAACTGTCGGAATCAAAGCTTTCTTATGAAGACTCGGAAGTAGAACTGCTATCAGCAATTGATGAGTTAATGAGAAAAGCCGGTAGCTGCATAAGTGTAGCAGATTTCAAAAATGCCGGACAGGAGTATTTTTTGCAGGAACTGCGTCAGTATTGCGAGTGGATAGGGTATGAAGAAAATACTGCGTACATTTTTCTTTTGCGCGATACATTATTGCCGTATGTGTATTATCGTGATAAGAAGCGGAATGCAATTTATCCTTGGCTGATTGGAAGAAAGACCTTGGAACAGTTAACCGGAAAATGTGGCGTGGATGATGAAATCCGGGTAGCAATTATTCAGGCACTGGAGGAAGGAAGATGTGGCAGTTTTCAGGAGTTTTGTGAGGGCGTTTTTCCGGATATTCGACGGACACTTAGTAAGTATCCGGAACTTAAGCAGTGTTTAAAAGCTTTACTGGAAGAAATAAAAGAACAGCGTATTGTTGTGGTGGAATCCGGCTGTTCCGGAACCTTTCCTATGCTTTTAATGAGTCTGGATGAGAGAATAGATATGCGCATGTATACCACCTATCCGTATCTTGCAGATGTATATGGAGCCCGCATTTTCACACTGAAATATGAGGAAAACCGATTGTTTGAAACGATGGTTTCTCAGGATTTATATTTGCAGTTTTCTGATTTGCGAGACGGCAATTTCTTTGTGAAGAAATGCCGGAATGCGGAGGTTGAGGAAGGCGCTTTAACAGAAGTAAAGACGGTGCTTGAATGAAGCATATTTAGGAAAAACTATGATGAAATAGGGAGAAACGTTGATATGATTAATTCAATTTGTGGAGCAAATTGTAGTGAGTGCATGATGAAGAATACATGTAAAGGCTGTGCGGAAACAAAGGGTTGTCCTTTTGGAAAGCAGTGCTTTATTGCAGATTACATAGCTATTGGGGGAAAAGAAAATTATTTGGAATTCAAGCAGAAGCTGGTTGCAGAGTTTAATGAACTGAACCTTCCGGGAATGCCGAGGGTGAACGACTTGTACGCTTTGAATGGCAGCTTTGTGAATCTGGAGTATACTTTGCCGAATGGTCAAATGGTGAAGTTTTTGGACGACAATAGCATTTACCTCGGAAATCAACTGGAGTGCGAACTGGGCGATGGCAGATGTTATGGTATTGTTGCCGGAATGGATTTTTTGTTGGTATGTACCTATGGCGAAAACGGTGCAGAACCGGAACTGGTGCTGTATAAGAGGAGATAAATTAGTACTGAGAGCAATATGTAGTATGAATGGAGGAAACGGATATTTTAAAAATTGTAAAACTGGAAAAAGAACACCTCATAGAAGCAGAGCGATTGGCTCTGGAAAATTATCAGGAAGAGTGCAACAGGGTAAGTGCTTTGCCAAGAGTAATGAAACTGCCGGAATTAGTGTGTTTTACGCAAAACGACTTTGGTGTAGCTGCCTTTGATGGAGATATTATAGTCGGTTTCATAGGCTGTTACAATCCATGGGATGGGGCTTTTGATTCCAATGTAAGAGGAACCTTTACACCAATTCATGCCCATGGCTGTGTGAAAGAAAACCGGACAAGAATCTACGAGATGATGTATCAGGAGATGGCGGAGCTGTTGGTAAGCAAAGGTGTGCTGTATCATGGAATTGCGCTGTATGCCCATGATACAGAAGCCATCACTGCATATTTTCATAATGGTTTTGGGCATCGCTGTTCCGATGCGATACGGATAATGGAGCCAATTCCGGGAGTGATGCCAACTGTCAGAATTGCGTTTGAAGAATTGCCTTCAAGTGAGGCAAAGCAGGTTCGGGAGCTGAGGCGGAGTCTGAAGAATCATATGGGCGAAAGCTGCTGCTTTATGTATACCTCTGAGGAAGAGTTCGAAGAGTGGGTGCAAAAGCGTGAAAACAACGGCAGCCGCATCTTTGTGGCAAAGGATAAAGAACTGCCGATAGCTTTTCTGGAAATCTGTGAAGAGGCAGAAACCTTTGTAACGGAGCTTCCTGCTGTGAAAAATATTTGCGGAGCATTTTGCCTGCCGGAATATCGTGGAAAGCAGATTTACCAGAACCTTATCAATTATGCGGTGGAGGTACTTCAAGAGGAAGGCTATCAGTATCTCGGTGTGGATTACGAAAGCTTTAATCCAACGGCACAGCATTTCTGGCCGAAGTATTTTGAGCCGTATACCTACAGTGTGGTGAGAAGGATTGATGAGGGTGCGCTGAAAAAATATATGTTGTAGTGTATGTGGAACTTGAAGAATAAGGGGCGTGAAATCATGAACTACAAGATAAACGAGGAGAGAATCACGACAGAGGAATACATTGAGTTTCTGAAAAAGACGGATTTAGGTTCTCAATATCCCAAGGAACGGTTTGAGGAGCGCATCAGTACGTTGGTGCAGAAGGTCTCCCTTAGTCTGGTGGCAAGAAGCGAAGCGGGTGACATTCTCGGCGTGGGCTTTGGTATCACAGACTTTGCTTACTGGCTGTTTGTGACCGACCTGGGCGTTGTGCGTGAGTGCACCGGAATGGGCATAGGAAAGGCTTTAATGAAGAAATTGCATGAGCTGGCCGGTGGAGAAGAAAACATTGTGATGTATACCTGTGCCAATGAAAATGCGGTGCAGTTCTATGAAAAAATAGGGATGACAAAGTCAGAGGATGTGATGGAGTACAATCATATTGAATGGACCGGGTTTACGGTGGAGTGAAATCATGAAAAAAACAAGAATAGAAATTAACCATATTCCTGCGCTTATGTGGGGAGAGAACTCAGATAAAGTGTATTTGTGTGTACACGGAAAAATGTCTTCCAAAGAATCAGCAGAAGGAATTGCAAAAATAGCAGATCGAAGGGGATATCAGACAATAAGTTTTGATTTGCCTCAGCATGGGGAACGTCAAAATGAGGATAAGCGATGTGATATATGGAATGGAATACATGACCTTACCGTAATTGGGGATTATGTTTTTGCAAACTGGAAAGAAGTATCGCTGTACGCATGCAGTTTAGGTGCATACTTTTGCCTAAATGCCTATAATGGGCGAAATATAAAGAAATGTCTTTTTCAATCACCGATTTTGGATATGGAGTATTTGATTAAGCAGATGATGGTATGGTTTGAAATATCAGAAGAGCGACTCGCCCGGGAAAAGGAGATTAATACACCCATCGATATTATGACTTGGGATTATTATCAGTATGTGAAGGAGCATCCTGTACAGAAATGGGATGTTGCAACCAATATTCTTTTTGCCGGGAGAGATACTTTTCAGTCATTAGAAATAGTGAAGGCTTTTGCTGATAAATTTAATTGTGCTTTAACTTTGTCGGAAAATAGTGAACATCCTTTTATGGGAGAGAGTGATGGAACTATAGTGGAACAATGGTTGCGGGATAACTTGTAATACAAAGTGTGGAGGGTGTCAAATGAATGAGCAGGTAAAAGATTACATAAGTAAATATCCAAGTGAGCTGATTGATATGTACAATAATTTAAGGCAGTTGATCTTTGAGAGTGTTTCACGCGAACCGGAGGAAACCTTGTGGGCGAAGCTACCAACCTATAATGTGGGCGAAGCTTTTGTGAGACTGATTCCATTTAAAGACCATATTAATATTGAGGCACAGGCGGTAATTCAGCATAAGGAAGAATTAGCAGGTTATAAAATTACTCCAAAGGGAATGGTGCAAGTCTATTTAAATCAGGATATACCATGTGAAGTTTTGAAACAGATATTTGCAGAAACTTTAGAGTGATATTTTTAATTGATTTGAATATGGAGGAGAAATATCGATAATGCAATTATTAGATTTACATAGCAGTAACGAACAAAAACAATGGATGGACAAAATCCGTGCCTGCGATTGGGGAGCAGCGAAGTTTCTCGCCGATTTGCTGGAACAGGATAAATTTTGTGAAATGGTCGGTGGGGGCAGTTTGCTAATCCTGGAAGAGGAAGAAAAAATTGTGGCATTCTGCACATTGACGCGAAGGGACTGCGTTGATGATGACAGTCTTTTTCCGTGGATTGGATTTGTGTTTACGTCACCGGCATACCGTGGACACAGATACAGTGAAGAGCTTGTTAAGTATGCCTGCAATAAGGCAAAGGAAGAGGGATTTGATACGGTGTATATTGCAACTGACCACATCGGATTGTATGAAAAATACGGTTTCACATATATGGAAAGTCGTCTTGATATTTATAACGAAGTGAGCAGAATTTATTACAGAAAGCTGCTGTTATAGAAAAATTACTATCTGCCTGTGGAAAGGAAAAGAATGCTGAAATTAAACTATATGTTTGAAAATTTCGAACTTGCAAAGTATGCGTTAGAAAACTGGGACTATGACGAGGATACTTTGGATGAATATTTGAAGTATTTTCGTATTTCCTCTAATGCGGTCTATCCCTTTGAAACGCAGGGAAAACGGTGTTTTCTACGGTTGGCTCCGGCGGAAGAAAAGCAGAAGGAGAATCTGGAGGGAGAACTGGAATTTTTGCAATATTTGAACAAGAAAGGATACAATGCAATGAAGCCGGTGGTGTCAAAGTCTGGCAGTGTTCTGGTGACACTGGATACCCGATGGGGTGCATATTATGCCAGTGTTTTTGAAGGGGTTCCGGGCTGTTGTATAGAGGATACGGATTACCGTGAGGAGATTATGTATGCTTACGGTAAGGCACTGGGACGTTTACATCGCTTATCCATGGAATATGAGCCGAAGAATAAAAAGTGGTCATACACAGAGGTTCTTGATTGGATTACGTGTGTGCTAGCAGAATATCACGCACCGGATAACATGGTTCATGAGGCGGAGAACGTAGCGCAGGAATTATCCTTTCTGGAAAAAAATCAGGAAACCTACGGTCTGGTTCATTATGACTTCGAGCCGGACAATGTGTTTTACAATGAGGAAGATGGTACCTGTCATGTAATTGATTTCGAAGACGGTATGTACCATTTCTTTCTGGTGGACATTGAACAGGTGTTGGATGCTCTTTGTGAGGAACTGAAAGAGGAGTTTTGTGTGCAGGCAAGGAAACATTTTTTGCGGGGGTATGAAAGTGAAAAAGCATTGGAGCCGGACTATGAGAAAAGGCTTCCGCTAATGCGCCGGTTCTGCAATTTGTTTTCCTATGCAAGATTAATCCGTTGTATTGCAGAGGAAGTTCCGAATGCACCGGAGTGGATGAAACAGTTAAATGAAAGACTGGCATACAAAGTACGATGTCTGGAAGAAAAAATAAAAGAGAAAGAGGACTAGGAAATTATGATGATAAGACAGTTAACCAGGGAAGACCTCCCGGCCTGCGCAGAAATCCTGTGCAGTGTTTACAACAATGAAATGTGGCAGTGCCAGTGGGACAAAGAAACTGCTGTGGAATATCTGACAGATTTCTTTGAACTAAAAAAGTTTGTCGGCTATGTGCTGGAAGAAAATGGTGAGATTCTTGGTGGAATCTTTGCTCACGAAAAGGTATGGTGGAATAACAGCGAGGTTTTTGTTGAAGAAATGTTTGTGAAGCCGGAGCTGCAGCGAAAGGGCTATGGTTCCATACTGTTAAACAGGGTGGAAGAGTACAGTAAGGAAAAGAGGTTAGCTGGGATTACCCTGTCTACCAACAAATATGCATCGGCACCGCTATTTTACCGGAAGAACGGTTTTCAAGATAATGAGTATGTTATTTTAATGTACAAGGAAATATAAGTTTACTTGCAAATAGGGTCTAAATGGCGTATACTAAAAGAAACAGCAATGGACCGGAGAATGGAGGAAGAAAGATGCGATTGGAAACAGAACGTTTAATTATTACAACGTTTGATTTGTCCATGGCGGAGAGTGTGCATAAAAACTCATTAGATGAAGATAACCGCCGTTTTGTGCCGGATGAAGTGTTTGAAACAGTAGAAGAGGCAGCAGAAACCATAGAATTTCTGATGAGCTGCTATGAATCCGGGGAAGGACCTTTGGTGTACCCGGCATTGCTGAAAGATGGTACCAATATCGGCTATGTGCAGTTGGTTCCGTGGGAGGAAGGTTTTGAAGTCGGCTATCATATCGCTAAGGAATTTACCGGAGCCGGGTATGCAACAGAAGCCTTACAGGCACTGTTGAATTTTGCAAAAGCAGAAAAGAAGCTGGATAAGGTATATGGCATTTGTGTTTCTGAGAATCTGGCATCCAGGAAAGTGTTGGAGAAATGCGGATTCATAAAGGAATACGAAGGTGTCGGAGAGTACCAGGGAAATCCGGCGGACATTGCCAGATATGTACGTAAGTTTTAACTAAATAAAAATAGAGCCAGACGCAAAGACGCAGTGACGTATAGACGCAGAGCTAATAAACTTGTGTAAAATACAGGTGTATTGACTCTGCTTTTCTTTACAAAAAGAGGATAAAGAAAATACTCCGTTTTGGTTGACAAAGGAGGAGAGAAAGGTTTGGAACATTGTAAACTGCAAATTGGCTGTATGCTAATTATTTTATATATTGTGTTTATTTACATAAAAGAAATAAAAAGGTATGGGCGGAAACACAGGTTTTCTACGTTTGATGCAATGCTTATGGTAGGAATTTTCAGTGTGTTTTTTGATGGAGTGACGGCATATACAGTAAACCATTTGGAACAGGTGAATGAGACGGCAAATATGCTATTCCATTTATGTTTTTTAGTGGGGTTGGATTGCTTTATTTTCCGATTGTTTGTATATATGCTGTCGATTACAGCAGGACTTCCTAAGAAGAAAAGCGGAATATGTCTGATGTACAGTCCACTGGTGGTTAATATTATTCTGGTGATAGTATACATACCGGAGTTAGAGTATATCAAAGGGGAGATAAGCAACTATTCCATGGGTATGTCAGCCTATACCTGTTTTGCAATGGCGGCAATATATATTTTACTCAGCATTTTAATTTTCTTTGGCAGATGGCGGTATATTGAGAGGCATAAAAGAATCAGTATATTAACCTATCTGTTAATGATGGCAGTGCTTACGGCATATCAGATGTTTCATCCGGAGGCATTGCTGACCAGTTTATGTGTAACACTTATTATTATCGGTGTGTATATGAATCAGGAAAATCCGTCAGTGCTGGAATTAGCACGATACCATGAAGAAATGACCATGGGGTTTGCAACGCTGGTGGAAAATAAGGATGGTAGTACCGGTGGCCACATTAAAAGAACTACAATGTATGTCCGCTTGTTAGCGGAGGAATTAAGGCGCAGGGGGTATTACAGAGAGATACTGACGAAGGATTATGTAAGGAATCTTTGTATGGCGGCACCCATGCATGATATAGGAAAAATTTCTGTGCCGGATGTCATTCTGCAAAAGCCGGGACGATTAACGGAAGATGAGTTTGCCAGAATGAAACAGCATGCGGAGCAGGGAGGAAAAATTGTTCAGGAGACCTTTGGACATCTGGGTAATGAGCAGTATGCCAAGATGGCATACCAGGTAGCGAGATACCATCATGAGAAGTGGAACGGCAAGGGGTATCCGGAAGGTTTAAAACGAAAGGAAATTCCGTTGTGTGCCCGGATTATGGCGATTGCAGATGTGTTTGATGCAGTGTCGGAAAAGCGTTGTTACAGGGAAGCAATGCCATTGGAAAAGTGCTTTGAAATTATCCAGGAGGGCAGCGGACAGGATTTTGACCCGGTACTGGCAGAAGTGTTTTTGGATATCAGGGATAAGGTTGAAGAAATTCATAAAGAATTTAATCAATAAAATACAAAACAAGGGAGGATTTATATGAGTCTACTTAAGAAAAACGAAAAAGAAGCCAATTTAATTGTGGCAAAGGTGATGAGAGTTTCTTTTATTATCTTTACGTTAATTTTTATTTTAAATGTTATTGGTATTTTTGAGGTAAAACCGGATGTAATGACGTTTGCTTATATCGGTGGCAGTGTTTTGCTTTTTGTTCCGACTGTGTTAAGCAATTTCTTAAAGCTGGAGCACTGGTTTGTAAAGTATGTGAATGTGGTTTGTGCTGCCTGCTTTATTACATTACTGAGCATTACTCTGACCTGGCATGTGGTGGCAATGTATGTGTATCCGATTGCGATTGCGAGTTTGTATTTTTCAAAAAAGCTGAATATTTCTGCAACTATACTTACTGTTATTGGTGTTTCCATTGGACAGGTTCTGGCGTTTTTTATGCAGACTACGTTAGATGATAATTTTACAGAAGTTCGCGGAATGGTGATTTTTGGTATTATTCCAAGAGCACTGGTTATTGTTGCTGTTGCGGCGATTTTCACCATGCTGTGTGGCAGAACAGCTTCCATGCTTTCCAATCTGATGGGTGCGGAGGAGCAAAAGGAGATGTTTGAGCGCATGAAGGCAATGAAGGATAATGCATCCCAGACATCCAATGTATTATACAGCACAGTATCCCGGCTTTCAGAAATTTCAGAGAGTTCTTTGAAGGCAAACCAGAGCATCGCAAAGGAAACGGAGAATTTACTGACCGGTTCTATGGAAAATACCGGTGCAGTAGAATATGCAGACCAGAGAATGCAGGATATTACTGTACAGCTGACGGAACTTAGTGAAATGAATCATCGTACGGCACAGCTGACAGACCGCATTGGTCAGAATATCATAGAAAATCAAAAGCGTATGGATGATGCCACTGCAAACATGAATCAGATTCATAAGAGTACCGGGGAATGTGAGCAGATTATCCGGACTCTTGGTGAGGAATCTAAGGAAATTATAGGTATTGTGCAGACAATTACCGGAATTTCCAGCCGTACCAATATTCTTGCATTGAATGCGTCCATTGAGGCGGCCAGAGCAGGCGAACAGGGAAAGGGATTTGCTGTTGTGGCAGAGGAAATTCAAAAGCTTGCGGAGCAGACAAAGAAGGCGGTAGAAAATATCGGTGCTATTGTAACGGAAGTAGTGCAGAACACGGAAGATGCCGTTGCGGCAATGGGTGAGAATGCGCAATATGCCAAGGAAGGGATGGAGAGTATTAGTAAGGCAAATGAGTCGGCAGCTTTGATTACGTCTTCCAACGAAGAACTGGTGGGTCAGATTCATGAAATTGACAAGGCAGCAGAGGTTATCAAAGAAAAGAGCAATGAAGTGGCGGATCGCATGCAGCAAATTAGCAGTAATACTCAGGCAAACTGCAATGCCGTAGAAAAGGTATCCGCAGCAACGCAGGAAAATAGTGCAGGAACGGAAAGTCTGGCTGGAATTGTCGAACAAATTAAGGGACTTTCGGAGAAATTGAACCGCGTTGTGCAGGAATAATGTTGAAAAATCTGAAAAAAAAGTATTGACAAATGAAAGTCACAATGCTATAACAAGTGCATAAAATTTATTGATAGCAAACCGTTGAAGCGGAGATAACGGTAATTATGCTTTTACAGAGAGCCCGTGTAGGTGAGAGTCGGGTAAAACACAGATTATCAAATGGACCGCGGAGGGCGCAGTCAAAAGTGTAGCCTTATTACACCCAGTATTCTGCGACGTGTTGGCATACGTCAGTTGCCGGGGATATGTTGGTATCCTGCTAAGCGTACAGCTGTCATGGCTGTAAATCAAGGTGGCACCGCGGATAGTGTAATTATTCGTCCTTGACAGAGTCTAAAGTTCTGTCAAGGGCGTTTTGTTTTATGAAAAACTCTTTTGGCAGAAGTCAAAGGAGTTTTTTGTTGTTAGGCTTTAAGCCTGTTGTCCATTGTGGAGTTTCTCAAGAAGAGAAACGGAGCTTTGGGCAACAAATAAACCACCTGCTATGCGGGTGGT
>JAZSEW010000012.1:0-3205 GCA_045531895.1 Lachnospiraceae bacterium | reverse complement strand
ATGAGTATTTGGTAAAAGAATTTCAGGTAATCATGAGCAAGGAGGACTTCGCCTGGGTTTTTGAGAATATTTCTATGGTTGGAGGAGAATTGTTGGGTGTTTCCGACGTGGAAAAGAGTATGACGACATATACCTCCGTTGTGGAATTTGAAAACGTAACCTTAGATTGGCAGGTTTCCGTGCGTGACGTCCAAATGTCCGGTTTTTATTACGATATTCACTTTAAGGATACCTTTGAAGTCAAGCATGAGAATGGTGTTGTGGAGAAATGTTTTGTATTTCAGAATGATGGTTATGAGTTGAATGCGGTATATACCTATTTGGATGATGGGGAAGTACATCCTGCAGTATTAATGATTGCAGGTTCCGGTCCCAGTGACTATAACGAAACTATTGGCTTGCTGGCACCGTTTCAGGATATGGCATTGGGATTAGCACAAAGAGGTGTTAATTCTCTTCGCCTGGATAAGAGAACCTTGCGAGCTTCCGGGGAGGAATGGATAGGCTTGGAAGAGGAGTATTATGCTGATTGCAGAGAGGCTATTGCTTTCCTTAAGGAGCAGAACATCAGCAATTTATATTTGCTGGGACATAGTCTGGGCGGTCAGATTGCTACGGAATTGGCTGTGGAGGACTTAGAAATAGACGGTATGATATTGTTTAACAGTACACCACGCCATTTGGCAGATGTGGCCTGTGATCAATATGTGGCCGCAGCGCCGTATAATGAAGAGCTTTATAGAGCAATAGCGGAAAGCGCCAAGTCTTTAAAGGAAGAAGATATACGAGGCACTCATTATTTGGGTGCGGATGATTATTATTGGGTTTCTTATAATCAGCTGAATACCATCGCTAACATAAATGACGCTAATGTCAGAACACTGATTATTAACAGCACCTATGATAATCAGATTTTCCAGGCAGATATGGATATGTGGAATGCTGAACTGGCCGGAAAAGAGAATGTTACCATTCACATATACGATGATATAAGTCATTTTGGATATAAAATTGATACCAAAACGACAATTTACAAGAGGGTGGATTTCCCGGAAGAATTGTTGAATGAATTTGCAGATTTTTGTGAGTAGTTTCTTTTTATGAAAATCTCTGATATAATTCACTATTAGCGGAGGTGAGCGTTATGTTTGACTTTTTGAAAAGCAGTAAGCATGCCGGATTGGATGTTATTGTACAGCGTATTCACATGAATATGGAGAATAATTATAAGGACGCGGCTCAAATGAATTTGGCAGAGCTGGAGGAATTGTTTCAGCAATTAAAGGATGCCGGAAAGCTAAATGACAAACAGAAGCAAAACTATGAGAGTGTGATAGATTCCCTAAAGATTCGTATGAAGAATTTTACTCATAAGGATCAGAAGCCTTATTGGACGTAAGAGATAAAAATTTTATTGGAAAAGTGACGGAGTGACAAACAATGAAAGAACAAAGACGGGCAAAGCTTCTATTGAGCCTTTCCATGATTATTTTTGGTACCATAGGAGTTTTTAGCAGAAATATAGCGGTGACTTCAGGAGAATTAGCTTTATACAGAGCGGTGTTAGCCTCTGTGTTGATTGGCGGATATTTTCTGATTAGTCGACAGAAAATTGATTTTAAAGCAATCAAAAAAGAACTGCTCCTGTTACTATTTTCCGGTATGGCCATGGGCGTAAACTGGATATTACTTTTTGAGGCATATAAGCATACCACTATTTCGGCGGCTACATTAAGCTATTACTTTGCGCCGGTGATTGTAACTGTTGTTTGCCCCATTCTTTTCCGGGAAAAGCTGGGAAAGAAGCAATTATTATGCTTTATCATGTCTACGCTGGGCTTAGTATTAATTATTGGATTTGAAGGCATGGGCGGTGGCAATCATGTCCTGGGAATTTTGCTGGGACTGGGAGCGGCAGTATTTTATGCCACAGTTATCCTTTTAAATAAGTTTATTAAAAATGTGGAGGGAATCCACAGGACTTTTCTACAGTTTCTGGCAGCTATTGTAATTTTAGCGCCCTACGTGTTGCTTACGGGAGATTTGCAAATCGGCAAGCTGGACGGAAAGGGCTGGGTTTGTCTGTTGGCGGTAGGTCTTATACATACGGGCATTACCTATTGCATGTACTTCTCGGCGCTAAAAGAATTAAAAGGTCAGGAGATTGCGATTTTGAGCTATTTAGACCCCTTGGTGGCAGTGGCTATATCCTTCTTTGTTTTGGGAGAAGACATGACAATTATGCAAATATTGGGCGGAATTTTGATTTTAGGATTCACTTTGTGGAATGAAAAAACAGAAAATGTTGACAAGTAAGGAGTTTTTAGTTAATATTAGGCGGAAGTGACAAAAAATAGGAGGAAAGTATTATGAAAAAGATTATCAGTTTTGCACTTACACTGGTACTTGCAATGGGATGCTTAACCGGATGTGGCGGAAATGCATCTGACGACAATGCAGAAGCAGTGTTCAAAATCGGCGCAAGTGGTCCTTTGACCGGTGGCGCAGCAGCATATGGTGATGCTGTAAACAAGGGTGCCCAGATTGCAGTTGAAGAAATCAACGCAGCAGGCGGCATCAACGGAGTTATGATTGAGTTTAAGATGGAAGATGATGAGCATGATGCTGAAAAGGCTGTAAATGCTTATAACAGTTTGAAGGACTGGGGTATGCAGGTATTTATGGGTACTGTTACCAGTGCTCCCTGTATCGCAGTAGAGGCAGAAGCTTCTGTTGATAACATGTTCCTTATCACTCCTTCCGGAACAGCAGTAGATTGTATCAGCGGTTCTAACGCATTCCGTCTGTGCTTCTCAGATCCTGCACAGGGAACCAAGTCTGCTGAGTACATCGGTGTAAACAAGATTGCATCTAAGGTTGCTATTATTTATGATAGCTCAGATCCTTATTCTTCAGGTATCTGCGAAAGCTTTAAGGCAGAAGCAGGCAACCAGGGTATTACCGTAGTTGCAAGTGAAGCATTTACTGCTGACAGCAAGACCGACTTTAAGGTACAGTTACAGAAGGCAAAAGACAGTGGTGCAGAATTATTATTCTTACCTATCTACTATCAGGAGGCATCATTAATCTTAAAGCAGGCTGATGAGATCGGATACAAGCCAATCATCTTCGGTTGTGACGGTTTAGATGGTATCCTTGGTGTTGAGAACTTTGATGTTGCTCTTGCAGAGGGTGTAATGCTTCT
>JAZSEW010000124.1:0-2451 GCA_045531895.1 Lachnospiraceae bacterium | reverse complement strand
CGTTACAGACAGCGGAAACAATACTGTGCTTGAAATAGCAGGTCTCAGCTACAAAACCGCAAACCACCACCAGAATTGGACAGACAAGATAGAGGCAGGAAAGAGCGGCACCTTCTACATAGATGCCTTTGGAAAAATTTGCGATTTTGAAAGCGGAGAACAGGAAAACATTGTAGGCTACCTGATAGGCATGGACTTCCCCTCAAGAGGTGGACTTTCCAAAAAGCTCCAGGCAGCAATCATGGTAGGCACAAACGAAAAATATGTTCTCTACAACCTTGCAGACAAGGTTAAGATAGATGGCGCCCCGAAGGAAGGCAATCATGAATTAATTAAGAACCAGTTTTATACAAATGGCAGCATTGAACAGCAGGCAATTCTCTTCAGCACAAACAGCGAAGGAAAAATCAATAAGATATGCAAAGCTGTTGATGCCTCAGTTAAAGAAAATCTTCCTGATCTTACTTCAATCACCGATGAAACTCTGGTGAAGAATTATCATTTGCCGGGCGGAAGTGACGATAAGCATTATTATAATTATAGCACCGGAAAACTTACCGACTGGTTTTACTGGGATATAGCGGAAAAACCTGCGGTAATAGCACCCGATACCGCTACCTCACTCGATGATTATAAGACTATGTCCGGCGGTATAAATGGCGGCAAGGAACTTATAGGAGATATTTACACCCTTGGTTATGACAACCCCGTGGCAGAGCTTGTCGTTCTGACGAAAGACCCGACACCGATTAGAGAGGTCTTTTATGGAGTTGTGCAGAAGATAACAATGCAGCTTAATGAAGATGGTGACTACATAAGGACCCTTCATTACTATACCTCCCCGGAAACTGTTAGAACTGTACCGGTTCCCGACGAAAATATTTTTATGACAACCGGATTTGAAAGCGGCGACATCATTAGAGTGACGGAGGATTATAAAGGGGAGCTCTATGAAGCAGCTGAGTTTTACGATTATGATACACACAAAATAGAATACATAAAATACTCAAAAAATGCAGATACAGGTGCAATTGAAAACAATTCAGACCCCGACACATACTTCTCTCATAATGAGATTAATGATTCTAATAGATTGTACGGCGGAAGTGTAATCAGCAAAAAAGGCGGATATGTAAAGATTGCCAAAGATCCAACAAACTTAGCATGGGATGGCCTGCGCTGGATAGATGTTACAAGTGACGGCACCATTTATAAGTATACCGCTGACAGTAAGTATATAGATATTCAGAAGGCAACTGTTGATGACATTTTGGATTACGATACCGTACCTTATGCACACTCCGGACTTCTTGTTCATACCGATGGAACGGAAATGAAATTTGCCTATATTGTAGAACTTGATACACCTGCTGAGAGCGGCACGTATAAAGTGGAATTTGTTAACGAGGAAGAGGGAGTAGAAGGCGAACCTCCGAAGTCCAAGTGGGTAAGCATGAATGAAACAATTAGCATTCCTGACAACGGAACCATGAGGAAAAACGAATGGCGCTTCAAGGGATGGAGACTTGGCAATACCGTATATCAGCCCGGAGAAAGCTGCACAATTACAAGTGAATCTACCGTGTTTACCGCAGAATGGGAATGGGAAGGACAGCAGTATGAGATTACCTTCACCGGAGGCTATGGAGCAGAAGGTGCTGAGTTTACCAGAACCACTTCCGATACAAATCCTGGTATTACAATGCCCTCGATTAATGTTGATGGCAGTGCGCGCTTTATTAAGCACGAAAGAGTATTCTACAAATGGACAGACGGCGTAACCGATTATACTCCAGGAGAATCCTATAACATTACAGCCGAAAAAACAATTTATCCCAAATGGCTTGAAGAAAAAACCATTGTTATTGACGATATGGAATTCCTGCACGTTACACCGTCAGGCGGTGACACACAGTCTGTTGACGCTGCAAATTCGTCAAACAATTATGGGTTCAATAACGGAAGATGGGTATTGGCAAAAATCGAAGTAGGCGAAAATCTTGTATTTGATGAGAATATGACCTTTAAAGTAAACTTCTATCATAATGCGGGAACTCCTACAGGCTACTGCGCTCCCTTAGCTCAGGCAGCTTATGTAACCGGTACTACTTCCGGCCTTGTAAAACCTGAGGCAGGTGTACCTAACGTGGTGACAACTGTTGGTACAACAACATCGGGTGGCGGAAAGAATAACGCTATGACACTTACTTTGGATAGTTCAGTATTTAATAACAGCAACTATTATCAGGACGGTTGTATTTATCTCGCTATCTGGGGTGAGGTTACTGACGGAGCTTCTTGCACATTTGGTTTGAAGAATAAGACAGATGACTTTAAACTGACGGTATTGGTTGAAGAAACAGAATAACCTGAATAAAACACTTGAAGAAGCAAATGCAGCTGTTATAATTCCGACAAGTTCAAATTAACAGCGACACACAGAAAATCCTC
>JAZSEW010000116.1:0-5620 GCA_045531895.1 Lachnospiraceae bacterium | reverse complement strand
CCACCGATAATCAGGACATCTGTTTTGCAATTTTTATTTAATGCTTCAAAAGAAGGAAGCGTTACCGTTTCCGACCAAAGAGAATGCACACAAATCACCTCCATGATGATTAGTGTGCATATTTTTTTTGTAATTATTTATTTTGCAGGAAAGTTTTAATTTCGTCTAAGTGCGCTAGTGCGGTTTCTCTGCCGATGTCATATACCGCCTTCAGTTTTTGCGGGTTATGCTCAATACGTCCAACAGGGAGTTTTTCGTCAGGACAAAGTACAAGAATGGAGCCCTTTTTCTCCTCGTTTCGGATGTACTCCAGAGTTTCATTGTAATTGGTATGCCGGTTTTTCATGGTTTCCAGTAAGTTCGGATATTGTTTGAGTGCCAGCTTCATCACCGGAAGCAGCTTGTTCTCTTTTTTGATGTAGTTTCTTGGCTGAGTCAGTACCACAATGTTTTTTTCATAACCGATGCTTTGAAAATAAGACAGTGGGATAGAATCAGAAATGCCGCCATCTAACATTTGTCTTCCATCTATTTCCACGATGCGGGATACCAATGGCATGGAAGCAGAAGCACGAACCCATTCCAGACCTTTATGGTCGAATTTATCACATTTATAATAGACCGGTTCGCCGGTATTCACATCCGTAGCAACCATATGAAATTCTGTAGGATTAGATTCGTATGTTTCATTATCAAACAGGTCTAACTGTTCCGGAAGTACATGATAACAGAATTCTGCTCCAAATAAGTCACCGGTTTTGATTAAAGAACGCAGACTGCAATAGCGAGGGTCGCTACAATATTTCATGTTATAACGAATTGTACGACCAATTTGTTTGGATTTGTAGTTGCAACCAAAGGTGGCACCAGCGGAAACACCGATAACACCATCCACTTCAATATTATTTTCCATGAGAACATCCAAAACACCTGCGGTGAACATGCCCCGCATGGCGCCGCCCTCTAAAACAAGTCCGGTTTTCAAAATAGTAACCTCCAAATAAAGATGATTTGTACTGTAAAAAAGTATAACACAAAATAGTATGGATGCAAGTGAAAAATCATGAGTTATAACAAATGTTCATAAAATTTAATTTGACAAATATCAAAATGGATATTGACAAACAGAATGGAGAATGTTATAGTAAAATCAATCTAATTAGATGGATATCAAATCAAAACCAAAAGAGGAGGATTATGATGGAAAACTTTATAAACTATTTAAACAATGCAATAGAAACAGCACAGAAGAAGGAGCAGGAGTTAATCAGCACGGAACGTAAGGATGAGGCCAATCTGCAAAAAATCCGCGCTAATATTTATGGCATCTGCCAGACTGTTTTCAACGTTGTTTCTAAGACAAAGAGTGGCAAAGCGCTTTGGAATGATTATTTGAGCAGACTTGACAATTTGTCGAAAAGCTGGGTAGAATCGTATGAAAAGGCAAAGGTGCACAATGATGTGGAGAAGATATTGATTGAAGAAACAAAGTTTCAGGTATTGAATGAAGTAAAAGAAAAAATACAGGAATTGTGAAGAAAGCAGGTGAATTTATGTTAGAAACAGATGCAATTAAATTGTTTAAATGTCTGGCAGATAAATCCAGATTGCAGATTTTAAAATCTCTGGTGAAAGAAGATATGTACGTGGAGCGGCTGGCGGAGCGGCTTAATCTGACCCCGGCCACCATTTCCTTTCATTTAAAGAAGTTAGAAGATGCTAAGGCGGTGACCTCTCGGAAGGAGCAGTATTATACTATGTATTCCATTCGCAAGGAAGTATTCATGACCAATATTCTGGACATTATCAAGGAGGAATCCGATGAGGCGGATGAGCAGAAGCAGAGAGAAGAAGCTTACCGGAAAAAGGTAATTTCCGCATTCTTTGAATATGGGAAGTTGAAGTCTATTCCGGCCCAGCGTAAGAAAGAGCGTATCTGCTTAGAGGAGATTGCCAAGGTGTTTGAAGTGGGTAAAACCTATGAAGAAACAGAGGTTAATGAAAAAATTGAAGCAATCTTTGAAGACTATTGTACCATTCGCCGTGACATGATTTCTGAAGGGATTATGAAGAGGGAAGGGGCGAAATATACCAGAAAACAGTAACTGATGATGTAAAGAAACGGGTCTTGTGGCAGAAAGATAGTATTGACAACAATTTTAAAACATGATATTCTAATTATGCTCCGACTGGAGCATAATTCATCGAAAGCAAAAAACTTTAAGGAGGTTTGTTATGTATGGCAAACGAAACCTACAGTGAAAAAGTATCAGTCAATATTAATTCGTCCACCCTGTCAAGTATTGACCTTCTGGTAGACAACGGTTACTATTCTAACCGCAGTGATTTTATCAATCAGGCTCTGCGTAATACTCTGCAACAACAGCAAAGTACATTGGACCGTATCATTGAAAAAAAGGAAGCGTCTGCGAAAGAGGGTAATCCTTGGTTTATCGGTGTGTGTGGTCTTATTCCGTCGGATGTAAACCGATGGTATGAAGAAAAAAAGCAGATTACTTACAGCGGTTACGGTATTTTAATTATTGATGAATCGTGCGATGAAGAGAAATTGTTTGCAACCGTGGAAAAAATCAATGTGAAGGGCAAGGTGTTCTGCTCGGATGCGGTGAAGAAACATTATGGAATAAAATAGTAGAAAGGGAGAAAAGACATGAGTTTTTCAAAGTATCTCGATTCCAAGCGAAGCGAAATTAAGCAACTTGTGGCGGAATTGAAGAAAAATTATCAGTACGTAAGTGTGCTGGGCGTGGATATTAAGTCAACAGATATCAGCGTAGACAGGAATACTTCTAATATTGATCCGGGTTCTGATATGGAATGTGGGTTTGTTATTAAAATGAGTAATGGGCGTGAATTTTATGAGTATTCTTTGGATGATATATCCGGAGACATTAAGGCATTGGCGAAGACAATTGCAGATTCTCTGGTGTTGGATGCTTCTTTAAAGGCAAACATCATTGATGAGGTGGTTCTTATGGATGAGCCTATGGTAAAATCCTTTGTAAGACCGGGAGATTTTGAGAAGTATACAGATAAAGAACTGTTGGACTTCTGTAAGAATACCTGTAAACAACTGGCGGACAAGTCGGAACATATTCTAAATGCCATGGTGCGTCTTAGTAAAATGGAAGTATCCAAGCTATTTATTTCCGAAAATCGGGAACTTGACCAGAATTATACTTGGGCAAGCGGCATGATTGTGGCAATTTATAACGAAAACGAAAAGACCATCCAGTCCTTGGAAAGCGAAGGAAACCCTACTTTACAGGAAGTGCTGGATAAACTTCCGGCCAAGATGGATAAGCTGGTGAAAAAGGCACATATGCTGACTCTTGCAAAGCCGATAGAGCCCGGTGTATATGATGTCATTACGGCACCGTCCATTACCGGACTCATTGCACATGAAGCCTTTGGACATGGTGTGGAAATGGACCAGTTTGTAAAAGACAGAGCGCTTGCTAAGAAATATGTAGGTGACTATGTGGCATCCCCAATCTGTAACATGAAAGATGGTGCCGCATCTGCCTTAAGCGTAGCGTCTTATTTCTTCGATGATGATGGTGTTCTTGCGGGAGATACCCAGATTATTAAGGATGGCATTCTGGTAACGGGACTTTCTGATTTGGCATCTGCTACCCAGCTTGGAACTGTTCCAACCGGAAATGGCAGAAGAGAATCCACCCGCAGAAAAGCATATGCCAGAATGACCAATACTTTTTTTGAAAAGGGTGCGGATAAACTTGAGGATATGATTAAGAGCATTGACCACGGTTATATGCTGTTTGAAACCAATAACGGTATGGAAGATCCAAAGAACTGGGCAATCCAGTGCGTGGCAGAGTACGGCATTGAAATTGTGGACGGCAAGCTTACTGATAATTGGGTATCTCCGGTGGTTATGAGCGGCTATGTGCCTGAACTACTTAAGTCTATCTCTATGGTTTCCGATGATTTTGAAATCAGTGGTTTAGGACATTGCGGAAAGGGCTATAAGGAGTGGGTTCGCGTCAGCGATGGCGGACCGGCTTTGAAGGTTAGGGTGAAGTTAGGATGAGAAATATAGTTGAACTTTTGAAAAAGAATGAACAGGTAGACGAGTATAAAATTAATCTGACGCAGAAGGAGAGCTATGAGCTTTTTTTTGTAAAAGGTAAATTAGAGACTACAAGAAGAACCAACACCTGTGATAAAGAAGTGACAGTGTATGTAAAGCATGGGGAATATAAAGGAGATTCCTCTTTCTTTGTGTATCCTTCTACCACAACAGAGGAGTTGGAAACATTGATTGAGACGGCAGTGGAAAAGGCACTTCTCATTGATAATCAGACTTATGAACTGCCGGAGGCAGGAGAAGGTCAGCTTCAGGTGGAAAGTAATTTTGCGGATTACACTTTAAATGATATTGCCGGAGTTGTTGCAAATGCAGTATTTAAAGCAGAGGCAGAAGAGGGCACTGCACTGAATTCTGTAGAGGTATTTGTAAAGCGTAACACTATAACCGTAGTAAACAGCCGCGGCGTGAACAAGACGCAGGTGGTGTACAGTGCCATGGTGGAAGCAATTCCAACCTATAATGGCAAGGAAGAAAGCGTGGAGCTGTACCAGCAGTACAACTTTAATACCTTGAATGAAGCAGTAATTATCGCGGAAATCGAAGAGAAGCTTCGGGAAGTAAAGGCAAGATATGAGGCGAAGAAGCCGGAAAACACAATAGAAGGCAGTATAATTTTAAATAAACTGGAATTGTCGGAACTGTTTTCTACATTGGCGTATGATTTGAATTATTACAGAGTATACGCAAAGTCCAATGTACATAGCAAGGGAGACCGGATTCAAAAGGGATTAACCGGAGATGCAATTACAATTACCATGCAGGGTGAGGCAGAGGGGAATATTGCCAGTGCGAAATTTGATGGTGATGGTATGAATTTAACCGATATCCGGATTGTTGAAGAAGGAAAGGTAATCAATTATTTTGGTTCCAACCGTTTCGGACAGTATCTTGATGAAAATCCGACCGGCAGTCTTGGATGTATTACTGTGGAACCGGGAACAGCCTGTCCAAAGTGTTTATCCAAGGCACCGTATCTGGAAGTAGTGTCCATGTCCGGCTTACAGGTAGATGCCTATAATGATTACATTGGTGGTGAAGTTCGTCTTGCATACTATAATGATGGTACTAAAACTATACCGGTTACCGGAATTTCCATTACCGGAAGATTAAGCGAAGTGCTGAGCTCTATTCGTCTGGCAAAGGAAACCGCAGTGCATGACCGGTACATTGGTCCGAAAAAGGCAATTTTAAGTGGAATGAAGATCTTTTAGGGCATGAAGAGAGAAGGGACGCGGGATACCAGAATGTTATAACAACATACAGGGTAACATCGCGCCTAAAAAAATACATCCCAGTGCAGTTCTTAGTCGGAGAATCTGCACGGGATGTATTTTTTATATTACGGCTGCTTGCCGATATAAGCTAAGATACCGCCGTCAACGTAAAGGATGTGTCCGTTTACGAAGTTGGAAGCATCGGAAGCAAGGAATACTGCCGGACCTGCAAGGTCTTCAGCTTCGCCCCAACGCTCCTGAGGAGTCTTAA
>JAZSEW010000073.1:0-9004 GCA_045531895.1 Lachnospiraceae bacterium | reverse complement strand
ATATATCTACAAACCTGCATTTTTACTGACTTTTCTTTAATTACTCAGCTGCGATAACTTCCTTCTTGTTGTAAGATCCGCAAGCCTTACATACTCTGTGTGGCATCATTAACTCGCCGCACTTGCTGCACTTAACAAGGTTTGGAGCAGTCATTTTCCAGTTTGCTCTACGACTGTCTCTTCTAGCCTTGGAAGTTTTATTCTTCGGACAAATAGCTCCCATGATTACACCTCCTTAACGTTGTTAAAAATATCTCGGATAACAGACATTCTTGGGTCTGGCTCTGTACGGATGCAACCGCACTCTCCCTGATTTAAGTTTGCACCGCAAACCTTACAGATTCCTTTACAGTCTTCCTGACACAGAACCTTCATTGGGAAACCAAGCAAGATTTCTTCGTAAACCAAGCGATCTACGTCTAAATCGTATCCGTCAATATACACTGTTTCATTCAAATCGTTGACGCGGTCCTCTTCACTCATGTTAAAGTCTATTTCAACCTCGGAGGAAATAGGAATTTCCACCCGCTGTTCTGCCAGACAGTTATCACACGGTGCGGCAAGAACCACCTTTGTCTCTGTTCCGATTTTTACTTTTCTTCCACCCAGATTTTCGATAGATAACTGCACCTCTTCTTTTTCAAGAATCGGATAGGTTACACCTAATCTGACAAAAGTGTCCGGCTCGTAAGCCGCAGTTCTCTTTTGTACACCGGTTGGCAGATTCATAATTTCAGATAAAGATATCAGCATGTTCCACCCTTCCGTGTGTTCCTCCTGATTTCACAGGACACACTTCAAAACTCACACCAACATATTATACTTGCTGATGTTACATTTGTCAATAACTTTTTTCTTGTTTTTCAAAAATTATCCACAGACTTATCCACAAGTTTTCCACACAGGGCACTTTATCTCCTATAGGACACACTTAGGCAAACTTATATTCATTCCACCCTTTGTGAATCTTATACAAGTGCTACGGTTTCTCTTGCGATAGCTAATTCCTCATTGGTAGGAATTACAAGAACCTTAACCTTGGAATCCTTTGTTGTGATAATATTTTCAAATCCGCGCTTTCCGTTTTCTTCCTGGTCTAATTCAATGCCAAGGTAACCAAGGTAAGCACAAATGCTGGTACGCATCTTGCCGTCGTTTTCACCAAGACCTGCGGTAAATGCGATAGCATCTACACCGTTCATGGCAGCCACATAGGAACCGATGTACTTAGCAACACGGTAAGCAAATACTGCCATTGCTTCCTTCGCATGCTCATTACCGGAATCAGCAGCACCTCTTACGTCTCTGAAGTCGCTGGATACACCGGACATACCGTGAACACCGGACTTTTTGTTTAAGATAGTCATGATGTCGTCAATGGACTTGTTTTCCTTATGAGCGATGAACTCGATGATAGCAGGATCGATGTCACCACTTCTGGTACCCATGATAAGACCTTCCAGTGGAGTAAGGCCCATGGAGGTATCTACGGACTCGCCATTCTTTACAGCGGAGATGCTGTCACCGTTACCAAGGTGACAAACAATAACCTTGGAGTTCTTTGCGTCAAGACCTGCAACATCGATAGCTCTCTTGGAAACAAAGCTGTGGCTTGTTCCGTGGAAACCGTAACGACGAATCTTATACTTGTCATAATATTCAAATGGAAGTCCGTACAGATAAGCTTCCTTTGGCATTGTCTGATGGAAAGCAGTATCAAAAACTGCTACCATCGGTACGCCAGGCATGATATTCTTACATGCATTGATACCAATTAAGTTGGCCGGATTGTGAAGTGGTGCAAGATCATTACACTCTTCGATTGCCTTCATAACTTCATCGTTGATTACAACGGAAGTAGCGAACTTTTCGCCTCCGTGTACGACTCTGTGGCCTACCGCACCGATTTCGTCAAGAGATTTGATAACACCGTGATTGGCATCTGTTAAAGCAGCAAGCACGTTCTTGATTGCTACTTCGTGATTTGGAAGCGGATCATTCATAACAACCTTTTCACCGCCGGCAGGTGTATGATTTAACTTACCATCGATGCCGATTCTTTCGCAAAGACCAACAGCAAGTGCCTGTTCGGTTTCGGAATCGATTAACTGATACTTTAAAGAAGAACTTCCGCAGTTTACAACTAATACTTTCATGATAAATCTCCTTTCTTACTGCGCCTGTGCCTGTACAGAGGTGATAGCGATTACACCAACAATATCCTCTGCAAAACAACCTCTGGACAAGTCATTAACAGGAGCTGCGATACCCTGTGTGATAGGACCGTAGGCTTCTGCCTTAGCCAGTCTCTGTGCCAGCTTGTAACCAATATTACCTGCATCCAGATCAGGGAAGATAAGAACGTTAGCCTGTCCTGCGATATCACTGCCAGGAGCCTTGGAAGCACCTACGCTAGGTACGATAGCTGCATCAAGCTGCAATTCGCCTTCAATCTTAACGTTTGGATATAATTCCTTTGCAATCTTGGTCGCTTCAACTACCTTGTCTACATCCGCATGCTTTGCACTGCCCATGGTGGAGTGGGAAAGCATAGCAACCTTTGCTTCTTTACCAACTAACAGCTCGAAGCTCTTTGCGGAGCTTTCTGCAATAGCTGCCAGTTCTTCCGGATTCGGATTCTGAACCAGACCGGAATCACCGAAAATGAAAGTACCGTTCTCGCCGTATTCACAGTTAGGAACTACGATTACAAAGAATGCGGATACTAACTTAGTGCCAGGTGCAGTTTTTAAAATCTGTAAGCAAGGTCTTAATGTATTTGCTGTGGAGTGGCATGCACCGGAAACTACGCCGTCTGCATCACCCATCTTAACCATCATAACCGCAAATGTTGTATAATCTGTTGTGAGAGCTTCTCTCGCCTTTTCAGGAGTCATACCCTTTGCCTGTCGAAGCTCAACCAGCTTGTCAATGTAGCTCTGAAGCTTGTCTGTTGTGTGAGGATTGATGCGGGAAGCTTTGGAAATATCTAAACCTTCTGCGTTCTTATCGATTTCCTCGTCAGTACCAACTAAAATAATATTAGCATTCCCCTCTGCCAATGTGATAGCTGCTGCCTCAAGTACTCTTCTGTCCTCGGTCTCAGGCAGAACGATTGTCTTCATATTCTGTCTGGCTCTTACTTTGATTTCATCAATAAAACCCATGATAGTTCTCCTTTCGTTTTTGCTCTGCTTATCGCAGAAAATATCTAATATAGATTATAGTCCAAAGTCTTCCTTTTCACAAGTCCAAATTCAATTTTTCTGCAAATATAATGCATTCTTTTATATTTCCTTGCAATTTACATATTGCCAATAACGTGATACACTAAGTATAATTGTGATACATGAAATAATGTGTCACCGGAAATACTACTGTAAACTGTCACTCAGGAGAACTGCCATGACCATTGCTGCAATTATTGCTGAATATAATCCGTTCCATAATGGACACGACTATATGATAAAAAGAATAAAAGAAGAAACCGGTGCAGACTACGTTATTGCCGTTATGAGCGGTGATTTTACCCAGAGAGGCATTCCGGGTATTGCAGACAAGCACACCCGTGCAAAAATGGCCGCAGCCTGCGGCATAGATGCAGTTTTTGAATTACCGGTACGTTTTGCTACTGCCTGCGCTGAAAGCTTTGCTACCGGAGCTGTAACTCTTTTTCATTCCCTTTCCTGTGTGGACTATCTGGCCTTTGGCAGTGAATGCGGCAGCCTGAATGATTTTATCAGTGCTTCAGAGCTTTTGCTGCATGAACCAAAGGAATTTAAAGACGCCATTCAGAAAAAGCTTCGGCAGGGTTTTTCCTATCCGAGAGCTTTTGCAACAGCAATCAGAGAAAGCAACCGGGAGCTTTCCGTATCTACAGAACTTTTAGAACATCCAAACAACCTGCTTGGATTGGAATACGTAAAGGCTTTGAAAAAACTTTCTTCTGTTATCAAGCCTCACACCATCACACGTACCGGTACAGGCTTTCACGATGCTCATACATCCTTTTCTCAGGAATCCGGTACATTAATTGCCAGTGCTTCCGCTATCCGTTCTGCCCTCACCAGCAAAACCGGTACCATCGCTCTGGCACGACCGCTGCTTCCGACAGATGCTTATCGTATTTTTGCAGAACAATACGGTAACTCCGCCCCGATTATTCCTGATGACTTTTCTTTGCTGCTATCCACCCGGATTGCCGCAGAAACCAAAGAATCTCTCGCAACCTTTGCAGATGTTTCCCCTGACCTGGCAGACCGTATTTATCGCCTACGGGACGAATTCCTGCCTTTTGGTGAACTGATTGCCGCAATTAAACATAAGCAATATACCCATGCCAGAATCACCCGGGCACTGTTGCATATTTTGTTAGGACTAAAAGAAAAAGAAACCGTTTCTATTCCATACGCCCGTCTGCTTGCCATGAAAAAAAGTGCCTCCCCTCTCATGAAAGAGATTAAGGAGCACTCTCAGATTCCTGTTATTACAAAACCGGCAGATGCCAAAAAAGTATTACAGAAAGATGCTTTAGCAATGTTTTTGGAAGATGTATCTGCAGCTGATTTATATAACAGAATTGTTTCTTCCAAGTTTAACAGCCCATTCATAACTGATATGCGGCGCAGCATCGAGCTTATATAATGGCTTTACTTGTATAATGTAAAAACCGGATAGAATATTTATGCCTGAAGAACCGTTAGCGTACGCAGGTTATCAAGTATAAATATTCTATCCGGTTTTCTATATAAAAAAATTAGTCGATATTATCTAAAAATGCATCCGAATCAATATCATATAAATCGTCATCATCCGCCGCACCGCGGTATTCCGCAGGTTCTTCCTGTGTGGCAGCCTCCGGCTGTTCCTGAGGTACAACTTCCTCGGTCAGTTCTCTGCGGTTTTCCTGAACAATTTTTAAGTTATCCTCTAAGGTAGCAAGCATTGCCTCTGTTCTTGCCTTTGCCTCTTCATAGGTATGGGCAATCACACGTTCTACCTGGGTAAGCATGTCATTGGTATAACGAAGTGCCCCCATGCTGATAGTTTCCGCATCATTGCTTGCCTGTTGGAAAATGCTGTCTGCCTGCTGGGTTGCACGAGATACCATTTCATTCGCCTGCAAATATGCCTGACGCATAATTTCACTTTCCTGCACTAGCATTTCTGCCTGACGCTTTGCATCGGCAATAATTTTTTCTGCACGGTCTTCTGCATTGGCAATAATCTGATCCTTATTGGCAACCACCTTGGCACAACGCTTAATTTCTTCCGGAATTTTTAACTTCATCTCATCCAGAATGTCATAAAGCTCTTCCTTCATAACAACTACCTGAGTAGTTGAAAATCCCTTTGGCTTACAACCCTCAATATATTCATACATTTCTTCAATTAACTGTTCAATTCTGTTCTGACTCATGGTTTAATCCTCCTTTTTTCCGCAGGAAAATGCCCGCCCACTTATGCGAGCAGAGGATTTTTCCTCACCTGCCTTCTTATATATATCTTCTACGATACATTCCGGTACAAACTGACTGATGTCGCCACCATAGGATGCGATTTCCCGCACAATGCTGGAACTAACGTAGGAATATTCTACACTTGTAGTTAAAAATATAGTATCCACCAAAGGATTTAATTTATGATTTGTCTGGGCAATCTGCAATTCATATTCAAAGTCTGTAACTGCTCTCAGCCCTCTGACTAACACACTGGCTTCTTTTTTTTGGGCAAAATCCACTAACAGACCGTCAAAACCTTCCACCTCCACATTCGGTAGTTGATTTGTGACACGACGAATCATTTCCACTCTTTCTTCCATGGAAAACATAGGCTTCTTTGCACCATTTATCAGAACCCCGATAATCAGCTTATCCACCAATTTGGACGCCCGGAGGATAATATCCAGATGTCCCTGGGTTACCGGGTCAAAACTACCCGGATAAATCCCGATTCTCATAGTTACATCTCCATTCTACATACAACGGCCAGCTTACGCAGGTTCATTCTCCCGCGTCTGAATAAACACATGCTGGTTATTTTTATATTTTTTTTCACGGAACATTTCAAATCCTAACTCGTTAAGGTATAAAAAATCCGTCTGCAAGGACGCTTCCACTATGAGCAGGGTATCTTCATTTACCAGACAGGAGTCTGCCAGCCGCTCCAGTACCCGATGCTCCAGTTCATTGTCATAGGGTGGGTCCATAAAAATAATATCAAATGCCTTCCCCTCTGCTTCCAGCAAAGGAATTGCCCGAAACACGTCCATACTGAGAAGTCTGGCCTCATCACTAAGTCTGGTACTTTTTAAATTGTCTTTAATACAAGCCAGAGATTCCGGACTCTGTTCTACCAGAACTACATCTTTGGCACCGCGGCTTAAAGCTTCAATGCCGATGGCACCGCTGCCACTGAATAAATCCAGAAATCGACAATCTGCCAGATACGGATTTAAAATATTGAATAAGGTTTCCTTGGTACGATCCTGTGTAGGACGAACCGCCATACCCGGCACGGTCTTTAATAACAAATGACGTCTGGAACCGGCGATTACTCTCATGCAGCATTCCCCTTTTCTGATACGTGAGAAAAAACATTCTTCTACATCTATTCTAGTTTATCGTATCTTTAACTTAAATTCAACCTTTTCTTGAAAAAAGATTCAGAAAAATTCAAAATAAAAAAGAAAGGACACCGCAAAAAGCGATGCCCCCTCTTCTCTCTCCCTACTTGAATAGGTCCGGTTGCTTCAGCAGTAATTACTGCTTACCAGCCATGGACTCTTCCTGACGCTTGATCATCTTACGAACCATTTCGCCACCTACAGAGCCGTTCTGAGCGCTGGTAAGGTTACCATTGTAACCGTTTGTTAAAGGCACACCAAGTTCACCCGCAACTTCCATCTTGAATCTGTTCATTGCATCCTTTGCTTCCGGAACTTCTACACGATTTCTACTAGACATCTTTCATACCTCCAAAATAATTTTGTTTTGATGTTACGCTAGTAGTATTTGCAGAAGCAAAGGAAATACACTGGTAGTTTTTTCTATTGTTGATTCTTTTTTAATAATTCAAGCAGAATATTTTTTTATCATTTTAATTATGTACCAGATGGCGGAAATTCCTGCACCAACACCTGCATACAACAGCATATGGTCAATATCCAACCGGATAACCGATACAATATTAACAAACATAAAACTGAAAATCAGCAAAATAAGCATAATATACCCGAAAGTAACCGCCACTGTAATAAAGAAGAAAATAAAATCTTTAATGACATCCTTTGGGTCTAATTTGGAATTTCTGCCCGTCATTTTCATCTAACCTACTTTCTTTTCATCCAAATAGTATTGCCATTTTCCAAATATCCGGATACAAAATAACATTCTCCGCTGTTTTCATAGTCAAAAGCAGTACCGCAGACACCATATAAAAAGTCTGCCGGAAAGCTTCCGGTCACACTCTTTTTCATTTTATTGTCAAAATTAGAAAATTCTATAAGCTCCCAGGTGCTGCCGTCCTTCTGCCAGGTCTGAAGCTGCTCCTTTGTCACAAGTTCTGCGGATGGCTCTTCCGCATAAACCTCCGGTGCAAATACCGGCCAGTCTTCTACGAAATACATGCGACGTACTGCCATGTAATGCATGAAAAAACTCATTCTGTCGCCCGGTTTTCCGGTGCCATGATGTAAATTCATAGAACCGTCTCTTACATGGTGTACGAAGAAGTAGTTACCACTTGGGTCATGATAGAATGGAACACCATGTCCCGGACCGCGAAAGCCTGCAAAGCTCCAAGGATCATCTTCCTTCTTATTTGGATTTGTGTATGGATTTGCCGCGTCAAACCAATAGCTGCCGGCCACCTTTTGTCCAAGAGAAATACCGTCCATACTCTTTCCTTCTCTGTCAAGGTATGGACCTTCCACCTTGTCACTGATACCAACACGGATGTCATAATCATCCCCTAACCAACCATAGGACAGGAACAGATAGAACTTATCCTCTACCCTGATAACCGCCGCGCCTTCCGGCCCATCAATGTAAGAATCTTTTGGTTTTACTGCAATTCTGGTACCCAAATCCTTTGCACTTAAGTTTAAGCAAAGTCCGGTTGCCGGGTCCAATTCTTTAATAAAAATACCACCAAAGAAAGAACCGTAAATTAAATACTTTCTGCCATCCTTTGTGTCTACCACATGGGCATCAATGGCATTTGGCTCTGCGTCCGTAGTTCCCCAGGTATCGGCAACCACACCACGGTTTTCAAACGGACCTTCCGGATTAGCCGCCACAGCCAGCCAGATACGGGACTCGGAACTTCCAAAAGTTTTTGTGGCAGAATAATACATACGGTACTCGCCATTTACATATTCGGTATATGGTGCCCAGAAGCCTTTCGTTGGCGGATATTCTCCGTTATCACTTCCTTCTGCGATAGCAGCTTCTGATAACGCCAGACCTACATATTCAAAATCAACCAGATCCTTGCTTTTCCTGATATGAATTCCCTGACGATATCCTGAGGTAATTCCTCCGTCTGTAGAATAGGAATAACACCAGCCACTGACCGGATCATACATCATACCAGGATCGTGCGACTCAAAGCATGGATTTTCCTTTCTACTATGTAAATTTAACATAAACCCCGGATTACGCATTATAAATTCCTCCTTATTCTGCTAACTTACTGCCCCACAAAGTCAGCTGATTTTCTTTGCCAAGTGCAGTAAATACCATTGTCTTTCTGCTCAGGTTTTCCACGTTCATTTCCAGTGCCACACCGCTATAGGTAACACCGTTTAAGGTTACATTGATATAGGAAGTTCCTTCTTCCAGACTCCAGGAACCCTCATAATAGCCGGTAACCGTACCGTCTGCATTTAAAGAGATTGCCTCCGGAAGCTTTACATCCAGATTCTTATAATCAATTTCCAATTCATGAAGAATTACTTCATATTTTCCTGCTATATTTTCTACTGTACATACAGCCGAATCCA
>JAZSEW010000101.1:0-39936 GCA_045531895.1 Lachnospiraceae bacterium | reverse complement strand
ATTCAACTCCTTGGCTCACAGAACGACATGGCTACGATCCGACTTCCCAGAACTACAACCACCCATCCATCGTTGTCTGGGGCTTATCCAACGAAATTACCATGGAAGTCGGAGGCCAAGCGGTCTTAGGAAGACAACTTAGTAATTCAACTCCTTGGCTCACAGAACGACATGGCTACGATCCGACTTCCCAGAACTACAACCACCCATCCATCGTTGTCTGGGGCTTATCCAACGAGATTACCATGGGCGGTGCAGCAGATCCTGACCTTTTGGAAAACCACCGTATCTTAAATGATTTATGTCATGAAATGGACAAGACCAGACTCACTACTATGGCCTGTGTTTCCATGTGTGACATGGACGAAGAATACGTTCACATTCCGGATACCGTTTCCTACAACCACTACTTCGGCTGGTACGGCGGCGACACTTCCATGAACGGTCCTTGGTTTGACCAGTTCCATGCAAAGTATCCAAATCAGCCAATCGGTTGTTCCGAGTATGGTTGTGAAGCGCTCAACTGGCACACCTCCAATCCGGAACAGGGCGACTACACCGAGGAATATCAGGCATACTATCACGAAGAGTTAATCAAACAGTTGTTTACCAGAAAATATATGTGGGCTACCCATGTTTGGAATATGTTCGACTTCGGCGCCGACGCAAGAAACGAAGGCGGCGAAAACGGTCAGAACCACAAGGGCTTAATGACCTTCGACCGTAAGTACAAAAAAGATTCCTTCTATGCTTACAAGGCATGGCTCCGTGACCCTGCAGAAGCTCCTTTTGTACACCTTTGCGGCAAAAGATATGTTGACCGTGTCGAAGATGTTACTAAAGTAACCGTTTACTCCAACTTACCGGAAGTAGAGCTTTTTGCTAACGGTAAGAGTCTTGGCAAGCAGACCAGCGACGTTCACTTCTTCTACTTTGACGTACCAAACGTTGGCAAAACCGAATTAGTTGCTGTTGCAGGCAACTGCAAAGATTCCGGTATTATCAACAAAGTGGACAAGTTTAACGAAGCTTATCGTTTAGTAGAAAAAGGGGCCGTTCTTAACTGGTTTGACATTACAACTCCGGAAGGCTACTTCTCCTTAAATGATAAGTTATCCGACATTATGACAAATCCTGCCGGCAAGGCATTCTTCATGCAGATGATGGGCAGTATGTCCGGTGGCATGATGGGTGGTGACAGAACCCCTGCTGATATGATGGCTCAGGCAGACGGTATGATGCAGATGCTCGGAAGCTTCACTGTACTCCGTATGACCAGTCTCATGGGTGCGGCAGGTGTTAAGATGACCAAGGAGCAGTTACTTGGTTTAAATGCAGAGTTAAATAAGATTAAGAAGTAATTTAGGTTCATTTATAGCCGAAAAATAAGATAAAAAATACCATGTAAGACCCGCCTGCGCTAACGGTCTTTGCATGGTATTTTTTTTCATATTTTTCGAGCATAGATTGAATTAAGTTACTTCTTGTTACCAAAGGTTCTGTGTAAGCCAAGGCATCTGTTCCTTGGTTTAGCGCGGATTATAAACCCTTTTCCAACGTTTACTCTGCATCTACAGCATCATAATAGGCTTCCAGTTCTTCCCGGCAGTTTAGGAATGCCTTACCAAGCTCCGGGTCAAAGTGGCTTCCTAAAGAATCCTCAATGATGTTAAAAGCTTCGTCGTAGCTGTATCTTTCTTTATAACAACGTTTGCTGACCAGAGCGTCAAACACATCAGCAAGTGCCATAATTCTTGCTTCCAACGGTATTTTTTCTCCTGAAAGTCCTTCCGGATATCCTTTACCGTTCCACTTTTCATGGTGATAATGCGCCATATTTTTAGCCACTTCCATAAAGGCCTCATCCTCCACACCGTTGAGTGCTTTTTCTACAATTTGTGCACCTACCTTGGCATGTACTTTCATCAGCTGGAATTCATCTTCGGTAAATCGTCCCGGTTTCTTTAAAATATAGTCTTCTACAGCAATTTTTCCAAGATCATGCATCGGTGCTGCCTTAATGACATTCTCGCAGTAACGCTTTGTCATGTGAAACTCCGCACTTTCTCTTTCCAATTCATCCATAAAAATACGAACTGCCTCACTGGTACGTTTTACGTGACCACCGGTGCTGTTGTCACGGCTTTCTACAATGTCAGAAATCCCGATGATAATCTGGTCCTGCATTTCCTGAATATGTTCCAACTTTGCTTCTACTTCGCCTTCCAGCTGAGCATTGTAGTTAGAAATAAGACTCATATACTTTCGTTGGTTCGTATCATCAAACAACTCTACCAAATAGCCGGACTGTCTCCCAAACAATCCATTGTTAATCGGTCGCCAGGTACATTTTAAGTCTCTCTTGTTATGAGTCACATAAAGAGGTTCCCGAATACCGGTAATAGTACTGGAAGTCAGCCAAGCCACTGCTTTTTCAATCACTTTATTTCCCTTCGGGTCGATTGGCTTATCCACCTTTACATGAGTTACATCCGGAAAAAATTTCTTAAGCATCGGACTGCAGCCAAGATAATTCAGCTTATTGTCAAAAATCATATATGCATAATCTTCCTGCCCATTAATAGAACCGGCAATACTCTCTGAAACATCATATTTACCAATGCGATAAATCAACAACAACAGGATAAATTCATCTAATATGTAACTGATACACACCCAGTCTACTGTATGATCCGATGTTTTTTCCAGCAGATATATTACTATGGTAGCCAATTCCACACCAGTCAGCATCCACAAATTTTTATAAGAAATATTTCGTTTTTTCCGAAACGCAAAAAACAAAACCAGGACTACCGCAACTGCATAAAACACTACAGAAACCTCATACATAATCCGCAGCGGACCGGATTCTGTCACCAGAACCGTAATTCCTCCCTGTTGAGTAATCTGCATATCAGAATAATAAAGCATTACATTATCCAGAGTCAGCCATACAAGAGCAAAAACAAATACATTATAAGTAAACATTAACAGACTCACCCATTTTTTCATTGAAGCCTGACATAATTCTGAAATACATAGTAAAAAACAGTACGGCAAAAAGCATGCTCCCATATAGGTCAGCACATTTCCCAGCAAAGCCACCCCAAGCGTACCTGCATTTGCAATGGTCACGTACCCAAAACAGGAAATACTGATTAACATAAAAAATGTCACATAATAAAAGCTGCGTTGCTGCTTTACTACGACGGATAATAAAATAATATTAAACACCGACAGTATAAACATAATAAAGTATATTACATTTGCCATAAATTCACCCCAAATTATATAATAAGCAATTTTACAAATCCGACATCCTCTTCTTTTTCTTACTCATTATCATTGTACCTTATTTCCAAAAATCATACAAGCCATTTCGCCGTTTTTCCTTAGTTTCTATCAAATTTTATAGTACGTTCCTACATACCATTTTACTGCAAAAAACACCACGTTTGATTAACACTCCAAACGTGGTGCTTGCCATTATAACTATTTCATAATCTGATTCTTACGCGGTATACTTCTTTAAGGTTGCACGTACAGCTCCTGTACCTGCAATCAGTTCGCCAAAGTACCGGCAAACCAAATCTGCCAGACCTGCTTCGTAAAGATTTACACCAAAAATCTTGGCATTTCCCAAAACCGGTTTTATCTTTTCCTCTACATCGATGCTTTCACCCAGTTTGATATCTGCCACAAATGGGCAAACAGTCTCAAGCAACGGATCCGGGCTTAACTCAAACTTATTGCCATTATCATCCACTGCCATCAGGTATCTTAACCAGCCGGCGAACACTAACGGAATCAGCTTTAAGTCTGCTACATTCTTATCCGGAGAAGCCATATAGTTCTTGATGGTCTCACCAAAGCGGATGGCTAACTTCTGGGAAGTATCGGTGGCAATTCTCTGTGGAGTATCCGGCATAAATGGGTTCGGAATACGAACCTTTAATACGGTGTCAACGAATTCCTTAGGGTCAAGTACACCCGGATTTACTACTACCGGAAGACCTTCCACATAACCAATGGTCTCTACCAGCTTTACTAACTGCTCGTCCTTCATTTCCTCAGAAATCTTAGTATAACCAAGAAGACAGCCATAAACAGCAAGGGCTGTGTGAAGAGGATTTAAGCAGGTACAAACCTTCATCTTCTCTACCTTATCTACGGTTTCGCGGTCTGTAAACATTAAACCGCCCTTCTCCAGCGCCGGTCTGCCGTTCGGGAACCAGTCCTCGATAACCAGATATTCACACTCTTCTGCGTTTACGAACGGAGCAACATAGGTGTTCTTGGAAGTAATAACAGGATCTAATCCTTCAATGCCGTCCTTCTGCAAAATAGCTTCCACGGAAGCATCCGGTCTTGGAGTAATTTTATCAATCATGGACCAAGGGAAGGAAACCTTGTTTCTATCATTGATGTAACCAAGGAAACCTGCTTCCGCAGTGCCATTCTCTGTCCACTTTTCTGCAAAAGCCTTAATTGCTGCATACAGCTTGTCACCGTTATGTGAATAGTTATCCATGCTCACCATCGCAATTGGTGTTGCACCGTTTAAATAACGGGTGTACAAAAGGGATGCCACCTTACCGATATAGCTGGCCGGCTTATTTGGACCGGCCACAAAGTCTGCCTGTACTGCCGGAAGCAGTTCGCCCTTACCGTTTACCAGGCTGTAGCCTTTTTCCGTAATGGTAAAGGATGCCATCTGCAAGGACTTCTTTATGAAAATCTCCTTTAAGCGGTTGTACTCTGCCGCATCTTCAGAATCCAAAATACAGGATTCTACTACGCTGCCCACTACAGTTTTTTCAATGTTGCCATCTGCCTTTAAGGTAACAAGAATGGTATAATCGTCATGCGGACGATTCATCTTCTGCACGATTTCGTAATCGAAACCTTCTGCAACAATCAGACCTCTGTCAAAGGAACCGTCATTTAACAGATTCTGCATCACATTTGCCTGAAAGGCACGAAAAATGTTACCCGCACCAAAATGAATCCAGAATGGATTTTCCTTCGTAGCCTTGGTTACTACTTCTCTATCAAACTTAGGAAGTGCGTAACCCGCTGCTTCCCACTGCGCTTTATTTTCTAAACCTTTTTTACTTAAAATCATCGCACTAATCCTCCTATAACACAATAACATAATTTTATAGACTATTGAAAACTCAGTTTTTAGATTTTTGATATCCAAGTGTCCGACCTCTCAAACTACTGCTGTTCGAACATGGCGGACAAGAAAAATTCCATTTTGTCTGCTCCGGCAGGGGCGAATAGCAGTAGGGGGAGGCAGGCGAACACGGATATCAAAACACCTAAAAACTGATTATCACAGTCCTAAAATTACTTTCTCGTAGAGCTCTTCTCAATTGCCTCCCACAGACCATTGAGGTAAGTTGCACCAAGAGCCCTGTCATACAGACCGTAACCCGGCATAGCAACCTCATCCCAAATCATACGTCCATGGTCTGGACGGATTGGTCCGGTGAAACCGATGTCATAAAGTGCCTTCATAATTTCATACATATCGAAGGTACCATCTGCGGAAAGATGTGCAGCTTCTTCGAAATCGCTTGGGCTGTTAAACTTTAAGTTACGAACATGCGCAAAATGAATTCTGCCCTTTAAAGAACGAATCATGTCAGGAAGGTCATTCTCAAGGTTAGTACCATAGGAACCGGAACAGAAGGTAACACCGTTGTGTGGGTTGTCCACCATCTGCATCATGCGGAGAATGTTCTTCTTATTGATGATGATTCGCGGAAGGCCAAATACGCTCCAAGCCGGGTCATCCGGATGAATTGCCATGTTGATGTCATACTTGTCACAAACCGGCATAATCTTCTCAAGGAAATATTTTAAGTTTTCGAACAACTTATCATCATCAATGTCCTTGTACATCTCGAATAATTCTTTCACCTTTGCCATACGCTCCGGCTCCCAACCCGGCATAACAGTGCCGTTCATGTCACCTGCAATAGATTCAAACATCTTCTCAGGGTCAAGAGCATCAACTGCTTCCTGTGTGTAAGCAAGAACCGTGGAGCCGTCCGGTCTCATACGCGCCAGTTCCGTACGTGTCCAGTCAAATACCGGCATGAAATTGTAGCATACCAGATGAATATCTTCTTTACCCAAATTTTCTAAGGTTTCAATATAGTTTGCAATATACTGCTCTCTTTCCGGAGCTCCTGTCTTGATAGCGTCGTGAATATTTACGCTCTCAATACCTGCTACATGTAAACCTGCTGCTTCTACCTCGTCCTTCATGGCACGAATGCGTTCTCTGCTCCAAACCTCACCCGGAGCGGTATCATACAGTGTGGTTATAACCCCATGCACCCCGGGAATCTGTCTGATTTGCTTTAATGTTACTGTGTCGAACTTGGAACCATACCATCTCAATGTCATTTCCATAAGTAAATACCCTCGCTTTCGTTTTTGACAACCCAAAACATTTTTATTTTGCAGTTGCATACTTGCCATATTTTTTGCTTCATAAGGCCGAAATATACGTTATTTATAACTATTCAGCAGGTTTTATGAATACAGGGCTGGTGGGGCTGAATAGTTTATATTCCTCGTATCCGGACCACTTGTATACATGTTAACTGAAATTTCGAAAATTTGCCATTGGCAGGTTTGTTGTGGAGATTGCAAAAGTTGCGATTTTATGCTATATTCAAATAAGAGCGAAGCTAAATCGAGGCGCTCTTATTCGAAAGGAGTTGACCCCTTCATGAAAAAATACCTTCGTACCACCTTCAGTCCACGCCAGTATATGCTGTCCAAGGACTTCGAAATATATTATTACGATGATACCCACATGTCGAAACAGAAAAATCATACCCACGATTATTATGAATTCTACTTTTTTCTGGGTGGAGAAGCAGACATTGAAATCAACAGCATTGCCTACTCCTTAAAACCGGGGGATATGATTTTGATTCCTCCCATGGTAAAACATCACATCGAATTAAAAAACGAGGAACTGCCCTACCAGCGTATAATATTCTGGATTACTCAGGACTACTGTAACCAGCTTATGCAGATTTCTCCGGATTACGGTTATCTGATGCAGCATGTTACTATTGCAAAGCAATATGTCTATCACTATGATATAATCGCCTTCAATACCATTAAATCAAAGGTGTTTCAGATTTTGGAGGAAATTCACTTTAATCGTTTTGGTAAAGAGGCAAAAATTTCCCTTTGCATCAATGACTTATTACTGCACGTCAACCGTACCATCTATGAGCAGAAGCATCCGGCTACTCCAAAGGAAGAACTGAGTCTGTATCAGAATCTGATTTTCTTTATCGAAGGACATCTGGAGGATGATTTATCTCTGGAACGATTGTCCAATGAATTCTTTGTCAGCAAGTACCACATCGCCCATGTATTCAAAGAAAATCTGGGTATGTCGGTACATCAATACATTATGAAAAAACGGTTGGAACAATGCAAAGATGCCATATTAAGCAACTCCGACATCATGGAAGCATCCCTGCGTTGCGGATTTTCCGATTACTCCAGCTTCTATCGGGCATTTAAGAAAGAATACGGCCTGTCGCCGAAGGAATATAAAGAATTATTAGCAAGAGGAGATATGAAAGCATGAAAAGAAAAACATTTTTCACAACAACACTTCTGACATTATTACTTGCAGCATCTGCCTGCAGTCAACCAAGCACAGCAAATGGTATAACCCCAACAGCCACCATAACTCTGGCTCCGACGCCGGAACTGACTGCTACTTCTACACCAACTCCTACCGGCACTCCGACTCCTACACCGGAGCCTACCGCTACTCCGATGCCAACTCCTACCAGCACTCCGGCTCCTACACCGGAGCCTACCACTACTCCGACTCCTACCGGCACTCCGACTCCTACGCCGGAGCCTACCGCTACTCCTACACCAACTCCTACCGGCACTCCGACTCCTACACCGGAGCCTACCACTACTCCGACTCCTACCGGCACTCCGACTCCTACACCGAAGCCTACCGCTACTCCTACACCAACTCCTACCAACACTCCGACTCCTACACCGGAGCCTACCGTTACTCCTACACCAACTCCTACCAACACTCCGACTCCTACGCCGGAGCCTACTGCTACTCCGACGCCAACTCCTACCGGCACTCCGACTCCTACACCAGAGCCTACTGCCACTCCTACACCTATCAATCTCTCCGGTTTTCCTGAAATCGAGTACAAAGATGGTATAAACATGGCAACTGACCTTTTGACCTCCGAGGAAGATGTCAACCGCTATTTATTCCAGTGTGCTTTAAAAGGTTACTATAAGTTCGGTCTTCTTGCAGAAGACATTACCATGCTTCACACAGAGGAAGAATACAAGGAACTCTTTCCGGAATTTATTAAATTTGAAATAGAGAGTCTTACCAAATATAATAATGGCTATTATCTCCGCATTGCCGATTTAAAAACCACACAGACAGATATTGCCTATCATTACGCCCTGCGTACCGGTGATACCTCTTTCCTGACAGAAAATGAAAAACTGGCATATCAGAAGTTATTTGAGCTCGCTACGGAATTACATCTGACGGCTCTTAGTGATATTGAAGCAGTCATTGCCGTCCATGACTATCTCATTCAAAATACTGTATACGATGAAGCGTCTGCCGCGTCTGGTTCCACTGATGTCTCCCATTATGCGGAAGGACTTTTGTTGAATGGCAAAGCGGTCTGCTCCGGCTATGCCTCAACATTCCAGCTGCTCATGAAACTGGCAGGTATCAAGTGCGAATACGTCTCTAATGACGGTCATGCCTGGAATCTTGTACAAATTGGCGAAGAATGGTACCACATTGATGTCACTTGGGATGACCCTGTTCCGGATCAGGGTAGAATTGTGAACTATAATCATTTCATGTTGACTGACGCAGAAATTGCTGCAATCGGAGGTCACAATAACTGGAGCTGTGAATGCAGTGATTCCCATGATTGTGGCGATGAAAGTTATCGGTTATATCCATATAAAGCTTATCTCTGTACCACAGAAGATGAAGCTGTTTCCGTTATATCGGCTCAATCCTCAGAAGCTCAGGTCGTACTTGTTTATCCGAACGACGGTATTCTGAATCAAGATTTACTGATTCAGCTTACCCGCAGCGAATTAGGCCTTTCCGGCTCTGTCACCTATTATCCGGAGCGAAGCCTTGGTTCCTCTCATTTTTTACTTAAAATTCAGTTAAGATAATCGTTTTTTAGTTTACTTTTTGCGCAAGCTATGTTATGATGGCTCTATTACTAAGGTAAAGGATTGATTATATGGATTTCGGATACTATTTAAAGCATCAAATACAGTTGCATCCGTCCATACAGATGCAGGATGTCATAAAGATGTGTTACCAGGCTGTTTTTGGTCCGGAGCACATGCTGTCTGATATAGAAAAAGCCAAGCAGTATTTCCATCAGGAATACGAAGCAATTCCTGCTTCTTTTTCCATTCCACTGTACGAACCTATTTCCGAATCCTTTTGCCGCGTTAATATGGCAGCCTGGAAGGCACGAGCCCTGGAACCTGACGAACTGTTTCAGCTGTTTGTCACCTCCTGCAGCTACACAACTGCCGGTACCCGTTTCGAATTAAACAACTGTGCAAAATCAGTTGAAAAAATTATTGCCAAAGGAATGCTTCCTTTCTCTTTAGAAGAATGGAAAACCACTTACGTGGCATATAAAAATGACGGCATGCTCCCTGTGCATCACAGCGAAGCATACCGTCTGGCAGAACAGCCTGCCTACCGCCTTATCCGCAAAAATCTTTTAAATGCAGATATCAGCTGAATATCAACATACAACAGCAAACAGACTCAGCCACTCTCTGCCCTCTACATTTGGGTCAGAGAGTGTTTTATTTTTCATTCCTTCGTACAACGAACAGGTCACAAAACTGTTCAATGCATTGGACAGGAAATTGCCCATCTGCCAATGCAGGTGCTTTGGCACATTTTTCTCATATTCTGTTAAAACCAGTTTCCATGCTTTTAAAAATAACGATTCCACGCTTTTGTAGAATTCTTCTGCCAGTTCCACCAGTTGCTCTGCCTCTGTCTCTCCAACATAATAATAGTTAGCCTTCACAACATCGTCTTCCTTATAGACCAAATTCCGACGTATTCCTTCCGAAATAGCTGCCTTCAGTTCCTGCTCCAGAACTGACAATCCGGTTCCGTCCTTTGCCGCCTGACTGCAAATCGACAACATACCGCTTGGAAGTTCAAAGAACGGTGTACTGTCCGTGCCGCTCCAATAATGGAAGAATCCCTGTGCCATATCTTGTGGCTTGTGCACCGGACCATCAAAAGATACATATTCCATCCAGTTGTTTTGACCTTCCTTTCTTTCATCCGGTGTACCACCCTTGTAACCAAGTGCAATCCATCTGCCACCCTTCGGGCGCTGCGGCATGTCCTGATATACAACTGTTTTACAATTCCCCGGACGGAAATTATCTAATGCAAACTCCGTAAACATATGAATGTACACCCACAGCAGACGCTCCCAGGAAAAATCCGGGAGATTAAATTTTCCGTTAGAAAGCAGTTCCTTGTGCTGATTTAAAAATCCCATCAGCTTCTCATAATATTCCGGAAAACAGTTCTCATAAATACTATGAAGCACCTTTCCGTTATTTCCGGATAAAATCACAAAATCAGTCTGATATTTTCCACGGGACACTTCCTTCATCAGCTGGTTTTCCACAAGCGCTATCACTTCATCCTCAATATACGCCGCAGAAACGCCAAGCTCCACGCAAAGCTCCTTGATACTTGCCGGTTCCTCGTATGCTGCCAGCAATATATTCTGGGCAAGCTTTCTCTTTGCACAGCTCACCGGTTCATAATCAGCCCCCGGATTTCCCTGACAGGAAACAAACAAATATCCCGGATTAAAACTCTTTTCACCATATTCTCTCATCATATCCATTCCTTCCTTAATCACTGTTCTTGCTTCGTGAAGCCACCATTTCACCGTTCCGGCACTCTGCCCAAGGAGTTCTCCTATCTCCTCGCAGCTTTTGTCATCAAAATAATGTAACACCACTGCCCGGCGGTATTTTTCTGCCAGCATGGAAATTTCCCGGCGAAGCAGCATTTCCTGCTCCTTTTTCAGTGTTTCTGCCTCCACATTGTCAGATGACTCAAACAGTTCTGTTAAATACGCAGTATCACCGTATTTCTTCTGACGCAGACGCTTGAAAAATACGTGATTAGAAATGCTCCAGACCAGTGCATTAAAATTCTCAATATTCTTGCCGCTTCGGATGTTTTTTAATACCTCCAGCGTAATGTCAGAAGCCAAATCCTCAGCCTCACTACGGTCGTTCAGCTTCTGGTAAGCAAAGCCAAGAATTTTTGCCACATATTCATTTTCCAGTAGTGTTACATAATCCGGTTTCATGATTGGTACTTTTACTCCTTTCATTTACTTCACAACATGTTGTACATCTATTAAGTACCGCAAGGAATGGATAGGTTGGAAACTTTTTAATTAATTTTAAAAAGCTTCTGATTTCTTACTCCGCGCCTTTCAACGCTTCCACCATATCAATCTTCTTATTCTTTCGTGCTACCAACAAGCCAACAACCAGAGATACGCCAAAGGTCACAAGAACGCTGACGGAATAAGTCAGTACACCAAGGGTCAGACTTAACTCATATTCACTGACAAGAGAAGTAATCAGTACATAAAGCACTGCTACGCCGCCCGGCAGACCAATCATCACTCCAAGAACCGTCAGCCAGATATTCTGGCTGATAAGAAGCTTTCCGATATGTTTATCTCTAAAGCCAAGAACCTTTAAGGTTGCCAGTTCTCTGGAACGCTCCAGATAGCTCATGATACCGAGATTATAAAGCACCACGATACCAAGCACAATCGCTGCCACCACAAACAGGCCCACCATAAGATTCATGATTTCCATAAACGTATCATAGGTATCCATAATCATGTCCTTGTCCTGCTTACCGGAGATAATTGCTGAATCCTTAATTTTCTCCGATTCCACGTCAGTAAAAATCGATCCGATATGATATTCAATTCCCATGCTGTCAGCATAGGTATCAGTCATAATAATTGCCTCTGACATCACGGAACGAAGATACCCTGCCACCTTCACACGGTAAGTCTCTTCACTTCCATATGGAGAAAATTCAATGGTATCACCAATTTTTGCAGTATCCTTTAAGCGCAGGCAAAGATAAACACCATCATCACTAAGACGCACCAATTCGTTATCTTCATTGAGGAAACGCAACAAGTCTTTGTCCTCGTCATGAACCTCCATAGTAATGGTTCTTCCCTCGTAACTGATGCCCACTGTTGCCTGCCAGTCTCCCTTTACCTCTGCTGCCAGTTCCTTTGCTGCCTCATTGTCGGCAGTGTCAGAAAGATTGATTCTTGTAGTGTAATTGCTGATTCCGTTATCTAAAAGGTCCATAAACATCGCCATGGTATCCTTCATGCCAAGACCGCCGACTAACAGCAGCATACAGCCAATCACACCAACCAAAGTCATGGCAGAACGGGTCTTGTGGCGCACAATGTCACGGACATTCCACTTGGTTCCGAAGGGAAGCTTCTCCCAAAACGGCAGTTTTTCAAAAATACTCTTCTTCATTGCCTTTGGTGTATACGGACGAAGGGCATCTGCCGCTGTTCCTTTCAGCATCTTTTTCACGGAAAGGAAACTAATAAACGTCAGAACAATCACTGTAAATATAATAATCGGATAGCAGAAACCCGGCATCACCAGTGACCAGTCCGGCATATCCAAATAAGTACTCATCATACCTGTCGGGCTGACAATCAAACCTGCAATACCGTAGCCCAGCACAATACCAAGCAAGGTTCCAAAGAGGCCGATTACAAAACCATAAGAAGTATAATGGCGTAATATTCTTGCATCCCGGAAGCCCAGAGCCTTTAACGTACCAATCTGTACCTTTTCATTGGCCGCAATTCGGTGCATGGTAGTAATCATGGTGAGAACGGCAATAGCAAGGAACAATACCGGAAGTATGGAGCCCATCGTCTTTCCTTCCTCTGCCTCACTCTTAATACCTGCATAGGACACATGAACGTCCTTGGAAAGCACCTGCACGGTTTTTCCAAGAGCATCCTTTACTGCTTCCTCCAGTTCCTCTTTCGAAAGTTCTGAAATCACGTTAATCTGGGGATAAAACGCAAAGCCTAACGCATTCTCCAGCTTCTCCGGAGATATGTACATAAATCCAAAGGTGTCATAATCCGGCATGAGCTGATTTGCATCCGCCACACAAATCATCTGTTCACCGCTCTTTACCAGACCAACCACTTCGCCGCTGATTTCCATGCCGGTATATGTGGTAACCAGTGTGTCTCCCAGGTCAATATCATTGGCTGCCGCGAATTTGTCAGATAGCCAGATACCGTCAGAAGACTCATCATAGGCAACACCCTCCATAATCAGCATTGTGGAAACCGTATAATTTTCAGAAACATTTAACGCCAGAGATTTCTTTGTATCCTTGACGCCCACATTCACAGTCAGGTATCTGGTGGCTTTCTCCACCCCGGAAATTTTCTGCACCGCTTCAATGTCCTCTTCTGTAAATCCGGTTTCTGAATACAGACGGAAGTCCGCATAGTTCGTATCCTCAAGGAAACCATAGCCGTCCGCCTCCAGACTCTTCCACTCAATATTAAATCCAAGGAATACACCCACACCGATGGCTATCATAATAATCATGGAAATAAACTGGGATTTATAATTCCACGCTGTTCGAAATAATTTTCTTATCAACATCATCTTACCACTCCACTTCCTCTGCACTCATCGGATTTTCCTGTTCCTCATATGACTTGATTTTACCGTTCTTCACCCGGATTACCACGTCCGCCATCTTTGCAATGTTCTGATTATGAGTAACCACAACAATGGTCTTGCCGTAATTTTTCGCCATGGAAAGGAGCAGCTTTAATACAAGCACACCGGTCTCAGAGTCCAAGGCCCCGGTAGGTTCATCGCAAAGCAGAACCTTCGGATTTTTCGCCAGCGCTCTTGCAATGGAAACTCTCTGCTGCTCACCACCGGAAAGCTCTGCCGGGAAGTTCTGGGCATGATCGGAAAGTCCAACCTCTGCAAGCATTTTCTTCGCATCCAACGGATTCTTGGAGATTTCCTTTACCAGTGCCACATTTTCTAAAACAGTTAACGTTGGAATCAGATTGTAAAACTGAAATACAAAACCTACCGTAGACGCACGGTAATCTGCCAGTTCATTCTGAGACAATGTGGAGATATCCTTTCCATTTACCTTGATAGTTCCGCCGGTCGGGCTGTCTAAGCCACCTAACATATTAAGCAGTGTACTCTTTCCGGCACCACTTGGTCCCAGAATAACAATAAATTTTCCTTCCTCTAATGTTAAACTTACATTGTCTAATGCCTTTTGTTCATGGTCACCACTTTTGTAAATACGGGTGACATTGTTGAATTCTACAATTGCCATGATATTCCTCCCTTGCTTTTGAATGACTAATTTTAGTTAGTTCTATCTAACCTCATTGTATTAAACTATATTTACTACCTTTTTCCTTTTTTGTCAAGAAATAATTCTCTTTTTAATATTATTAATTTAAGTAAAAAGCGCATGGCTTCCGTTTAATAAAGCCATGCGCTAACTATTTTTATTTAGTTATAATGATTGCGTTATTGCTTTCAGGACACGCTCATATTCTTTCTGCAGTTTCGCGTACTTCTCCTGAATATAAGTAATATCCTGTTCTTTCGCTGCAAACTCCATCTTTTCAGCAAGACCGCCTAATTCTTCAAAGCCTAAGGTTCTGGCAGCACTCTTTAATCCATGCACCTGCACGGTATAGCTGTTCCAGTCCTCTGCATCATACAACTGCCGAATCAGTTCCTTTCTCCCGTTTCCGCAAAATTCCTTCAAGCATTCTACATAAAACTCCTCACTGCCTGCACAGTATTCCAAAGCCTTTTTCAGATTTACCTCCGGAATAAATTTTTTCAGCCGCTCCGACGTTGTTTCCGGCAAACCGTCAACCGTTTCAACACTATGTAGTTTCTGCTCTGTATCCTGTTGTATGTTTTCTTCTTTCACGAATATAACCTTTTCCTTCGGCAAGAATTTTTCTATCTTTTTCTCCAGCTTATTTCCATCGATTGGTTTGGATAAATAATCAGTAAAGCCTTTTTCCAGATACATCTCCTTCATACCGGACAGTGCATTTGCTGTCAGCATAACAATCGGTGTATCTGCATTTTTATTCGCTTCGGTTCCTTTCAGCTTTTCCAAGGTCTCAATACCATTTAAGCCCGGCATCATATGATCCATGAAAATAATATCATATTTATTTTTACATGCCAGTTCAATGCTCGCTTCTCCGCCGGTAGCCGTATCAATCCGCATATTCAGCTGTTTAAGAAGATTAGTGAATACCTTCAGATTGATTTCCACATCATCCACAACCAGAATTCTGGCATCCGGTGCTGTAAAGCGTATCTCATGTGTATACTCTCGCTGACCGGCATTATGTGAGTGCATATCCAGCTTTCCGATTGGAGTACTGTCTACACATTTTTGCGGTATCACAGCAGCAAATACAGAACCCTTACCGTATTCACTTTCCACAGTTACGGTGCCACCCATAAGCTCAGTTAACCTCTTCGTAATATGCAGTCCAAGCCCCGTTCCCTCTGTAGTACGATTTTTCTTTATGTCCAGACGCTCAAATTTATTAAACAGCCTGTCTTTTTCCTCCGGGGCAATTCCCATACCGGTATCCTTTACCGCAAACTTCATGAGAACGCCTTGTGGTGACACTTCTCCTGTCACATATAAATCAACTCTTCCCTTCGCAGTATATTTCACCGCATTGGTAAGAAAGTTCACCACAATCTGCCGGATTCGTATAATGTCACCATGCAGGACATGAGGAATCGTTTCCTCGCAATGAAGATAAAACTCCAGTCCTTTTTTATTTGCCCTGTCAATAATCATGTTGTAACAGTCATGTAACAGGGAAGACAATTCGTAATCCACCGGTACAATTTCAATTTTTCCGGATTCAATTTTCGATATATCTAAAATATCATTAATAATTGACAACAGGGCAGAGGAAGAGTTCTGCACCGAAGATGCATATTCCAGAATCTGCTCATTCTTTGCCTCACGCAGTATCATTTCATTCATACCGATAATAGCATTAATCGGCGTACGAATTTCATGGGACATATTCGACAGGAAATCACTCTTTGCTTCATTTGCAGCCCTCAATTCTTCCTGAACAGCTTCTTCCTTCGTCAAATCATATACAAATAAAATGACACAGTATGGTTTTCCCTTCTTATTTCTAGCCACTGTCACCCGGAGACTGCAACTTTTTCCTCCGTTCCTTGTATGCATCTTCCATTCATCAACATTTCCTTTGACAGCTTCCATAAAAAAATCATCTGCCTCTGCTGTTTCTACCGTAAAAAGTTCCGAAAGTGTCTGCCCGGAAACCTTAGATATTTCAAAAAAAGCTACGGAAGAGTCATTTGCCATATAAAGCCTTTTATCCATATCAAACACCAGAATATTGGCATTCATAGCCTGATAAACATATGCGCTTACATTTTGCACAGAAATACTAAGCGCATTGTTATGCACACAATTGTACCATAAAATCAGATAAGAAAAAGCAATCCCATAACCGGAACTTGGAAAAGATGGCCGGTCAAACATCGGAAGTATGGTATCCGGCAGAAGGGTTACCAGCAAACCGCAATGTGCCAGCAGCACTACAAAAATCAGTTTTCTGTTCTGCTTTGTCTTCTTACCAAAAAGCCATAGAAAACCTACCACGCCAATGATGGAAATACATATTGCCACACATATTTCATGATAGCGTACCGAGAAGGAATCTATTAAATAATAATATGCAGTTCTTCCGCCTACCTGAACAAACTCATGGCCATCCGGGCCCGCAATCATCACGAAATCAGACAGGTCATAAATTCCATACACTATCGTAAAAATTACCACATTCCGCCAACGAAGACCTATCAGGTCTAACAGCATCATAACCATCACTATCATGTAAACCACAGTAGCAAGCATTCCTACGGCTTTACAAAAAACAATTTCCGGCAAGGAAGAATACATTCCCATGAAGCCAAATCCCAAACACCAGAAACCGGAACACACACCGAGAAGCATAATATAGATTCTTATTCTTCCCATTTCCTTTTCACGTATATAAAAACTGATTCCACAAATGTTAAGAAGCGTTCCTAACATAATGAGACTGCCATTAATTATCGCACCCATTTTATTCTCCTTTGTTTACAAACCAATCGGCACCTATTGACTTCTTTTGGAATCAGTATATCACATCTTTCGCGTTTGATAAACTTTTTTCTGTATATTCACTCTATTTTCTTACATTGAATGCTCCCATACCCGGATAAGCCGCGCTCTCACCAAGCTCCTCCTCAATGCGGAGCAGCTGATTATACTTTGCCACACGCTCCGAACGGCTTGGTGCACCGGTCTTAATCTGGCAAGTGTTTAAAGCCACTGCAAGGTCTGCAATCGTGGTATCCTCTGTCTCACCGGAACGGTGGGAGGAAACTGCGGTATAGCCTGCCTTGTGAGCCATCTTGATTGCCTCCAGTGTTTCGGACACAGAACCAATCTGGTTCAGCTTGATTAAAATACAGTTACCGCAATGGTTATCAATACCCTTCTTAAGTCTCTCAGTATTTGTAACAAACAGGTCATCACCTACCAGCTGCACCTTGTCACCAAGCTCTGCGGTAAGCTTCTGCCAGCCTTCCCAGTCCTCTTCATCCAACGCATCCTCAATGGAAATTATCGGATACTTTTCTACTAACTGCTTCCAGTGTTCAATCAGACCATCGGAGGTAAACTTTGTGCCTGCCTTTGGAAGTACATATTCGCCTTGTCTTTCACCCTTCCATTCACTGGATGCTGCATCCATGGCAATCATGAAATCCTTGCCCGGTTCATAGCCTGCATTCTTTACTGCCTCTAAAATATACTGGATTGCTTCCTCATCGCCGGCAAGGTCTGGTGCAAAACCACCTTCGTCACCAACAGAGGTGGTCAATCCCTTGGACTTTAAGAGCGCCGCTAATGCATGGAATACCTCGGCACACTGGCGAAGCGCTTCCTTGAAGCTTTCTGCGCCAACAGGCATAATCATAAATTCCTGTACGTCTAAAGTGTTCGTCGCATGGGCGCCACCATTTAAAATATTCATCATCGGAACTGGAAGACGGTTGCCGGAAATACCGCCAAGAAAACGGTACAGTGGAAGGTTCATCGCAGTTGCTGCCGCTCTTGCTGTTGCAATAGATACTGCCAGAATTGCATTAGCACCAAGCTTCGACTTATCCTTGGTTCCATCTAATTCAATCATTGCTTTGTCTACTGCGTAAATATCAGAAGCATCCATACCTGCAATTGCTTTTGCAATCTTAGTATTAATATTTTCCACTGCCTTTGTCACACCCTTGCCAAGGTATCTCTTCTTGTCACCGTCACGAAGCTCTAATGCTTCAAATTCACCGGTGGAAGCCCCGCTTGGAGCAGTACCTCTTGCCACAGTTCCATCCACAAGAGTCACCTCTGCTTCTACCGTCGGATTGCCGCGGGAATCTAAAATTTCACGACCGATTACTTTTTCGATTTCTAAATAGTTCATTCTTTCCATTCTCCTTTATACTACACTTTTTTTACAAATTTGATAGAAATTACCTATCCTAACTAAAAGTATGCCCGAAAGAACAAAAAATAAACTCCGGCATTTTTTTGCCGAAGTTTATTTTTAATTTCATATGAAATTCTCTTATTCTGCCTTCTTAAATCCAAAGCACATCGGAATCAGGAACAGCAATAAAACAATGCCGATGATACCAACTAAAATGCCCCAGAGCATCATACCTTCAAATACCATCACCATGCACATGCCAAGGCCAAATACTAAGGTTGCCACCAGACCATATAAAGTCTTTAACACAATTTTTGCACTTGGTAATTTGATTTTTACGCCGGACTGCTTGCAATGTACCAGTAAAGTTACCAATAATACTACTGCGCCTACTGCTGTAAAAACAACACCTTCTGTAAACATGTTCCACTCCGGAAGTAAGCACATGCACATACCGAGAGAGAATAATAAACCGCCAACGACACCTAATACTAACTTAATAAAATTTTTCTTTTCCATTGTTTTTTACCTGGCCTTTCTTTTCTTTGATTTGTTTTTTTGTTTCATCTTATGGCCTTATTCTAACAATGGATTATTTTTGAATTGTTGGGGAAATGTTTACGAATTATTAATAATCCGCCATGCCGCAAATTTTCCCATAGCAGCCGCCGTCGGGAGCCCTCCCGGTCCCATTTGCCACTGACTCGCCAGTAACACATTGTCTACACCCTTTATCGTTCCCGGTACGGTAATGCTCTTTGCCTGCTTTGTCGTTACAAAACTCATGTAGGCACCCTTATAAGAATTGCAATAACGGGTATATGTCATTGGTGACCAGACATCAATAACTCGAATTTTCCCATCCAAAAAAGGATATTCTTCTATTACTCTTTCCATTGCCTGCTGAGCAATTTCACTTTTAATTTTCTGATATTCCGTTTTATCAGAATAAAGCCTCTCCCAATATCTATAATCCTCTTCGTTCTGGGAGAAGTTGGATTGCAGAATCATTTTTCCTTCCGGTGCAAACGCCGGCTCATAATCATAGGATTGAATGCTCATTGCCTGTACGGTTTTACTGCCTACTCCAATCTCCTCACAGGAAAATACTCTGGTTCCGGTAATCTCCGGAAATACACCATCTACTGCAAAGGCAATCTGAAATCCACTGCCCACCGGATATGCTTTTCTTTCCTCATACATTTTTTTCAGATTCTTTGGCATATATTGCTTTGGTAAAAGAGCACCGAATGTAAAATCCGTATCACAGGCACACACTACATAGTCTGCAGACACTTTCGTTCCATCCTGTAGTAAAATCCCTTCTGCCCTTTTTCCTTTTAAAACAATTTTTGCTACAGGCGTGTTTGTATGTACTATGCCGCCGTTTTCTTTATATTTAGCAGCAATACGCAATGCCATCGCCAAAGAACCGCCTTTGGGAATATCACCGTTTCCGCCGGTCACGGTTCCATAAGAAACTAAAAAAGCATAGGCCTGATAGCCCTCCGGCATATAATCTGTAATAGCCCGCTGAATCAATGGATGCCGGAATCGCATGGCAAGTTCCCTGATATCCATTTTACCGTATTCTTTCATTACTTTTCCCATTGACTTCATGGACATCCCCAGCTTCATCCAGTCAAATAAATTCATGGCATCGAATGGTTTTTCCACTGGGACTGTCATAGTTTCAGCCAGTTCCACATAGTCCATAAGTTTATTGATTTCTTTTTCGTCCTCCGGGGACAGTTCCAACATCTCCTGTCTGGTTCTTTCTTTATCCCGCCAAAAAGTGAGCGTTTCTCCATTTAACCGTGAGGAAAAGAACATCTCCTTTTCATGCACTTCCACATTGTCACCGAGTGCTCCAATTTCCTTCCAGAGTTCGTGCAGAGCGCTTCCTTCCCTCGTTCCTGTCAGCCAGTGAATACAATTATCGATAAAGTATCCTTCTCTTTTCCAACCGGTACATTGTCCTCCCGGCACTGCATTTTTCTCAAAGATTTCTGTTTGAAAGCCTGCCTTTTGCAGTAAAATCCCTGCTGTCATTCCGGCAATTCCGCCACCAATAATTATTACTTTTTTCATAGCCATTCTCCTCTCAGCTTCTTCCCTTAGTAATTTATTTCTTTCTCACAATATCCACAATCCAGTCAGCCTCCGGCAGCTCAATTTCCGGATTGGTGGCATAATGCTCTGCAACTCCCTGAATGCTACACCAAAATGCATTGGAAAGGGCTCTTGGATTTCCCTCCCTGATGGTTCCTTCCTTTTGTCCCCACTCAATGATTTGCACAAACTGCTCAATGGTGCTGACCTGCATGGCAATCTCCCGGATATGAGGGGGTGTTGCCATATTTCGCTGAGCTTCTGCCATGAGGACAAACAGCTTTGCCGTCATCGGCTCCTGCTTCATATATGCAAATAATTGTGTGGTAAACTGTATAAAAAAATCAATTGCATGGGCGTATTGCTGATTTATCGGATACTGTGTTCCCTGCAAACCGATGCGTACCAGTTCTTCATACAACGTTTCTTTGGAATCAAAATAGTGAAACATTAACCCGGTACTCATATGTACTTTTTTTGCAATATCCGTCACCTTGGTTGCGGCATAGCCCTGACTGACAAACAGTTCAAGAGCAGCGTAAATAATATCCTGACGGCGTTTTTCCTTTTGTTCCTTTCGTGTGTCCATACGTCCCTCCCCATGTGCATTAATATGTTTTATTTCCATTTCATTTTATTGAATTTGTATTCATTGAATTTTTATTCAGCCAATATTATAAAACATTTTTTTCGTAGAGTCAACTACCCACTTCGGTTAACAAAAAAGCAAAAGCATATTGCACATGAATGTATTATTACTGATTTACAACCGGGATTTTCTGCGGTAGAATAATATATAATGAAAATAAGAAATAACGACGTGTGTAATTGCGTCAGAACGGAGGCCACCATGGCAAAAATTTATACCTCTGCAGACCAGTTAATCGGTAAAACACCGCTTCTGGAACTCACACATATAGAAAAGGAATTCGAACTTCATGCAAAGCTTCTGGCAAAATTGGAGTATTTAAATCCTGCCGGTTCCATTAAAGACCGTGTAGCAAAAGCAATGATTGAAGATGCAGAAAAGAATGGAAAACTTACAAAAGATACGGTTATCATCGAGCCGACCTCCGGCAACACCGGCATCGGTCTGGCTGCCGTTGCCACTGCAAAGGGTTACCGCGCCATTATCGTTATGCCTGACACCATGTCCGAAGAACGACGCAAGCTGATTGCTGCTTACGGTGCAGAGCTGGTGCTTTCCGATGGTAAACTCGGCATGTCAGGTGCCATCGAAAAGGCTGAAGAACTTGCAAAGGAACTGCCGGGCGGCTTTGTGGCAGGTCAGTTTGTGAATCCCATCAATCCAAAGGCTCACTTTGAATCCACCGGTCCTGAAATTTATGAAGACACCGATGGCAAAGTAGATATTCTGGTAGCTACTGTCGGCACCGGCGGCACCATCACCGGCACCGGCGAATATTTAAAATCCAGAAACCCAGAAATCAAGGTAGTTGCTGTAGAACCTGCTTCCTCTCCTGTGCTTTCCGGTGGTCAGGCAGGTCCTCATGCTATTCAGGGGATTGGCGCCGGATTTATTCCGGAAATTTTAAATACTGATGTTTACGATGAAATTATTCAGGTGGAAAATGATGATGCTTTTGAAGGTGGCCGCTGGATTGGAAAAAAGGAAGGAATTCTTGTTGGTATTTCCTCCGGAGCTGCTCTTTACGCGGCAATCGAAGTAGCAAAGCGGGAAGAAAACAAAGGAAAGACTATTGTGGTGATTCTGCCGGATTCCGGTGACAGATATCTTTCCACCGAACTGTTTTAGGTTCTAATATTCCGTTATAAAACACATTGATATAAAAAACTGTACCAACTCTCAATAGATAGACCTAAGAATCTAACACCTGAGAGAGGTACAGTTTTGTTTTAGTTAAAATATTAGTGTAAATTTATTATCATAATGTACAGCATTAGTGCAAATATTCTTCCCTCTTACCCACACAAATCACTAATTTTTCGATAGTTCTTCCGTAAGTGTCAGAATCTTTGGTGCCGCCTTTTCTCTTTGTTTTTTTAATACCATGCGGTATGCCGGAAGTGCCAATGCCATCCCTGCAATTCCAAGTATCCCTATCGGGATTCCAAATGCAAACATCCTGGGCTCAAACGCCAAAATCAGGCTCATTCCGGTACCAAAAATCAAGGTTCCTATAAATCCCACGACAATAGCCCAGATAGTAGCTGTCAGCTCTACCTGTCTATCCAGACACTTTAATTCTTCCAGCTTATCATATTCCTTTGCTTTCTCCTCCTTGGGAAAATATTTACGTTTAATGGCATCTATTTCTTCCTGCTGCTTTGCCGAATAACTATATTCAAATACGTTTTTTTCTTCCATCCTTATTCTTCCATCCTCTTCATTTCTTTGTTTGCCCGGCGCACCATCCACACTGCCAGACCAAAAATCAGAAAGCAGACCACCGAACCGGTTGCCGCATTCATAAAACGTGCAAACTTTGTATTTCCATCTCCAAACTGAGTCAGCATGGCTGTCTGTGTTGCCAGAATAGACATCAGGGCACAGGCAAAGGATAACATTTTTGCCGCTGCTAACACCGGAGTTTCCAGCTTTCGGTGCTTCGCCATATTTCGCACCGCCATCCCGATACAATAAAAGGAATAGGCCGCAAAGGCATAAATCAGAAAGCCCGGATACTGATAGGTTTCTCCCTTCCAGATTAACTGGATGACCAATCCTGTCACTGCACTATTTAATAAAAACATCAGTATTCCACAGAAACGGTAGCTTTTCAGCCCGAACAACCTCTGTTCCCGTTCATCCTCATGCTGCAGATTATAACGGTATCGTTTTATCAGACCAAACCGCATCAGGCTGATAATAATATAATATATTGCTACAGCACCAATCCATGTGGAACGGTAATAAACCCCAGCACTGAATTTAAAGATAGCGTAAAAAATACTGAACCCGCAGCTTAGATACAGAAAAATTTCCGTCCGCAGCTTTTTATCGGTAAGAAATTTCTCACTATAAGCATTGGCATACAACCTTTTTTTCGCTCCTCGAATTACCTTCGGCAGACTGACACAAACCACTGCCAGCATATATGCTGAAATAAAATATCCTGCATAGACAATTGCCGGCTTTGCATCCGGTATGGCAAAGGCATAAACCAGAAGTATTACCGATGCAATTACCAACAGCAATATAGGAATCCAGTGTAGCTGTAAAGCCTTTTGCACCGGTTTCTTTAGATACTTCTTCCATACATTGGCACAGGCTTTTCCAAAGCGAACGGATGCTCTTCCTATCCAAAGACACCCTGTTTTATTTGCATTCCACCAGACAAGGCATCCGGCACAAATTCCCTGCCAGACGTTTCTCCAGAACTCAATGAATTTCTCCATAACTATTTCTCCAACTCCAGACGGACACGGAACGTAGTTCCTTCTCCCGGAACACTTTGCACATGAATATCTCCGCCCACAATATCAATAACCCTTTTTACTAATGCCAATCCCAGACCATTTCCCTGAGTAGCATGGGAGGTGTCTCCCTGATAAAATTTTTCAAAAATATGCACTCCTACTTCCGGACTGATACCACAGCCTTCATCACTGACAGACACCAGTACGCTATCCTCTTCCTTTTTTACAGAAACTGCAACTTTCCCCTGCTCTTTACAGAACTTCACCGCATTGGAAAACAGATTGTTCCATACCAGCGACAGCAGCTCTGCATCCTGACAGATAACCAGCTCTTCTTCCATGTCTGTTTCAATCTCCAATTCCTTTTTCTCCCATGCCTGTTCAAAACCCAGAAGACATTCGCAAATCTGCTCTGTCAGGTTATACTCCTTCTTTTCCGGGAAAATCTGCTGATTTTCCAACCTGTTCAGCTTGAGTATATTCGTAATCAGGGCGGACAGTTTTCTGGTCTGCTCTGTTATTGCTCTGGCATACTCCTGTTGCTCTTTCTCAGAAATCTCCGGATTTTGCAGTATGGTTCCGTAATTCTGAATAACCGCCAGCGGTGTCTTTAACTCATGGGATACGTTGGAAATAAAGTCTGTCCGCAAGGTTTCCACACCGGATAATTCCTCTGCCATGTGATTCAAACCTTTTATAATTGCATCGAATTCATTGCCACTGTCTTCTCCTCGGATATAGGGAATCTGAGTAGTAAAATCTCCCTGCATCACTTTTTCCATGCCGCCTAAAATTCGCTTCACCGGGCGCTGCACTTTCCAGCGATGATACACTTCATAAATCACGCAAAGCATCAACGTCAGAAAAAGCACATTAAACATAGTCAGGGAAGACGCACTTTTCAGTTCAGCATCCTCCAGCGGTACAAACTGCATAAACAGCAGAAAATTGCTCGTAATTACAAAGGACATGAGTGCAAATAACACCAAAAACTTCCATATAGAATACGCTATCCGTTTCATGTTAACCTCCGTGTATTTTTTCATCAAACTCGTCTTTATTTAATCACGGCCTTATATCCGAGACCATGCACTGTTACAATCTCAAAACTGTCACATTCCGAAAATTTATCCCGAATTTTTGTCATATATACATCCACCACTCTTGGACCGGAAGCAGAATCCATATCCCAGAATTCATCCATCAATTGGGAACGGGTGAACGTTTTTTTCGGGTAAGACAACAATTTATACAGCAGATTGAATTCCCGGACCGTCAGATTGATTTCCTCATTGTTCACATAAGCAGTATGCTCATCTGCATCCATCACAAGAGAACCGATTTCCAGCTTCTTGCTGCTAGCAATCTTCGAGCGGCGGAGCAGTGCCTCAATACGCAACACCAGTTCCTCTAAATCTATCGGTTTTACCATATAATCATCGATGCCGGCGCGGAAGCCCTTTCGTTTGGACTCAAAATCATCTCTGGCTGTTACAAATAAAATCGGAATTTCCTGATTCAGCTCCCGAATTGTTTTTGCAAATTCATAACCGTCAATTCCCGGCATCATAATATCAGAAATAATCAAATCAAATATCTGGCCATACATTTCATCATAAGCTTCGTTGGCATTAAAAGCCCCTACTGTTTCATAACCACAACGATTCAGAAAACTGCACATGGTACGGTTTAACTCTTTTTCATCTTCTACTACAAGTACTTTGAACATGTCTCCTCCTTAAAAACGACCATTTTCAAGACTACTTTTATCATAATCCCCCCGTATTCTATCACACAAATGTTTCTGAGATGTTAAAAAAAATGGACTATCGCAAAATAAATATTTTTGATAGCCCATTTGATAATTTTTATTTAGTTTTGGCCGTAATAAGCGTTTGCACCGTGCTTACGGAAGAAGTGCTTATCCTGCATTTCCTGTGGGGCAACCTTAAGCTTTGGATTGATTACCTCTGCCTGGGATGCCATCTTTGCCACCTCTTCTAATACTACGGAATTATGAACTGCCTCGTGGCAATCCTTGCCCCAGGTGAAAGGACCGTGGTTTGCACAGAGAACGCCAGGAGTGTACATTGGATTGATACCTAAGTTCTCGAAGGTCTCAATAATTACAGTTCCTGTATTCTTTTCGTAGCCTGCATCAATCTCTTCCTTAGTTAAGTTTCTTGCACAAGGAATGGTGCCGTAGAAATAATCCGCATGGGTAGTACCGTAGCAAGGAATCTCTCTTGCCGCCTGTGCCCAGGAAGTAGCCCATGGAGAATGAGTGTGAACTATGCCACCGATTTCCGGATACTTCTTGTAAAGCTCGATGTGGGTTGCTGTATCAGAAGACGGACGATACTTACCTTCTACCACATTACCTTCTAAATCTACCACTACCATATCTTCCGGAGATAATTTTTCGTAATCAACACCACTTGGCTTAATAACAAATAATCCGGATTCACGGTCGATACCGCTTACATTACCCCAGGTATAAGTTACTAAGCCTCTCTTTGGAAGCTCCATGTTTGCTTCATAAACTTCTTTCTTTAACTGCTCTAACATATGTATTTTTCCTCTCTGTACTACAATATATTAAACTTTTTTATCCTGACTTAACGAAGAACTTCTACTGCCTTTGCTTCCACTGCAAGACCTGCTCTGTAGCCCTTCATAAAGCTTTCAAAGCTTTCTACGTCCTCTGCCTTTGGAGCAAGCGTTACACCCTTTGCACCTGCAAACACCTTGTTGTCAAGGAACTCTGCCAGAGACTCATTTTCTGCCTTATTCTGCATGAAAGCTGCAAGAAGTGCACAACCCCAGGCACCACCTTCGCCCGCTGTTTCCATAACGGTAACAGGAGCACCCATAGCTGCTGCCATGAAACGCTGACCGACTTCTTCTGTCTTAAACAGACCACCATGACCGACAACCTTATCCAAGGAAACCTTTTCCTCGTTTAAGATGTCCATACCAATCTTTAACGCACCCATAGCAGTGAACAAATGGGTTCTCATAAAGTTTGCAAGACTGAACTTAGAATCAGGCATACGCACGAATAACGGACGACCTTCCTCAAAGTGAGTGATATGCTCACCGGAGAAATAGTTGTAAGCGACAAGATTACCGCAGTCAGTATCAGCCTTAAGTGCTTCCTTATATAGAGTCTCATATAACTTATTCTTATCAACGGTTATGTTCATTACACCGAGGAACTGCTCAAACAGACCAACCCATGCATTTAAATCGGAGGTACAGTTGTTACAGTGAACCATGGCAACCGGAGCACCATCCGGAGTAGTAACCATATCCAGTTCTCTATGTAATTTGGATAAATCCTTTTCTAATACAGCCATAGCAAATACGCTGGTACCTGCGGAGACGTTACAGGTTCTCTTGCCTACGCTGTTAGTAGCTACCATACCGGTGCCGGCGTCACCTTCCGGAGGACACATTGGAATGCCCGGCTGTAACTTACCGCTTGGATCAAGAAGCTTTGCACCGTCTGCTGTAAGAGTACCTGCATTTTCACCTGCATAGCCTTCCTTTGGCATAATGTCAAGCAACTTCCATGGGAACTTCTTATCTGCAATTAAAGCATCGAACTGGTCCACCATCTTTTTATTATACTTCTTTGTTTCGCCATCAATTGGGAACATGCCCGCGCAGTCACCAATACCGAGAATTCTTTCGCCGGTTAACATCCAATGAACATAACCTTCCAGAGTTGTCATATAATCAATGCTCGGCACATGCTCTTCGCCGTTTAAAATTGCCTGATACAGATGGGCAATACTCCAACGCTGCGGAATATTGTACTGGAATAAATCAGTCAGGGCATCAGCCGCTTCACCAGTAATTGTATTTCTCCAGGTACGGAATGGAACTAAAAGCTTGCCTGCCTTATCAAATACCATGTAACCGTGCATCATGGCAGAAAAACCAATTCCACCGAAAGTAGTTAATTCTTCGTCATACTTTGCCTTAACATCCTTTGCCAGATCCTGATAGCAATCCTGAATACCACCCCAGATATCCTCTAAGGAATAGGTCCAGATATTATCTACTAACTTATTCTCCCACTCATGGCTTCCGGATGCCATTGGGATATAGTCATCACCAATCAGAACTGCCTTAATTCTGGTGGAACCAAGTTCGATTCCAAGATAAGTCTTTCCTCCACGGATAGCCTCTTTTGCTGCTAATTTTTCCATAGGTTATTTTTCCTCCACATATTTGTTCTATATCATATGCAACTATTCGTTCTTTACATAGTTACTATTATGCGTTATCGCTTACTAACTGGGAAATTGCCTGCGCTTCACTCTCAGCCAGTAACCTGTCCTGATTTAGTAATAAAATCAGACGTCCATTGTGATTTGCTACTTTGTCAACATAAGCTGTTTCCGGAGTTCTTGCAATAGACGGGAAATCTGCAAGCTTAGCATCATCGCATTCAATAATTTCCCTCACCTCATCTACTTTAAATGCAATAGTAACACCGTTACTTTTTGTTACAATAATCTTTGTCTGTTCATCCACAGGAACCTCTTGCAGACCAAACTTGGTACGCAGACTGTAAACCGGCAATACATCACCTCGAAGATTCATAATTCCAAGAATGTGGTTTGCAGCATTTGGCACCGGTACAACATCACTTAATGTTTCAATTGCATTTACCTGGGATACATCCAGACCGTATTCACCCTCATTTACTCTAAAAATAATCTGCTGTGTTGCCATATGATTTTCCTCCTCCGCTTTTTCTCCGGTTTACTTTTGTGTAGTTGCCTGCCATTTCAGGTAAGCATTTATAAATGGTTGAAGTCCACCATCCAGTACTGCACCGGCATTGCCGACTTCACAATCAGTTCTGTGGTCTTTAACCATTGTATACGGTTGTAATACATAGGAACGAATTTGGTTGCCGAAGTTGATATCACGGACTTCACCGCGAATCCCTGCCGCCAAAGCCGCATTCTCTTCCTGTTTTAAAAGATAAAGTTTTGCTTTTAACATTTGCATCGCCTTATCCTTATTCTGAAACTGCGACCTTTCATTCTGACATTGCACCACAATTCCCGTAGGAATATGGGTGATACGGATAGCGGAAGACGTTTTATTAACATGCTGTCCACCCGCGCCGCTGGAACGATAGGTATCAATTCGCAAATCTTCATCATTAATTTCAATATCCACATCATCTTCAATATCCGGCATAACATCACAGGATACAAAAGAGGTCTGCCTCTTGCCGGCAGCGTTAAATGGTGAAATACGCACCAGACGGTGGACACCCTTTTCAGACTTCAAATAACCGTAGGCGTTTTCGCCCTTAATTTCCAGAGTAACAGATTTAAAGCCTGCCTCATCACCATCCAGGAAATCAATCATTTCTGTAGTAAAACCATTTTTTTCTGCATATCGCTGATACATTCGGCACAGCATAGAAGCCCAGTCACAGCTTTCTGTGCCTCCGGCTCCGGCATGCAGTGTTAAAATAGCATTATTTTTATCATATTCACCGGACAAAAGTGTGGACAGTCGTAAGTTTTCATAATGCTCCACAAAAATATCAAGTGCGTCCTTTACCTCTGCCACAATCTCAGGGTCCTCTGATTCGTAACCCATTTCCAGAAGTACTTCCACATCATCAAACTGTGTTTGCAGTTCTTTGAAATCATCCAGTACATTCTTTAAGATATTTAGCTCCTTTACATAGTTCTGAGCCTTTTCCATATTGTCCCAGAAGTCAGGAGCCTGCATAATAGCTTCGATTTCTTCTACCTTTTCCCTCTTATTTACGAGGTCAAAGTGAATCCCCCACTTCGACTAAAGGCTCACGGTAAGTATTTAGTGTATATTTAAACTGGTCTAACTCAACCACCTCTGTCACCTTCTTTCTATATTTTATTCCTCTCTAATACTATAATTATATCTTTATCTTCCCCCATTGTAAAGACAATTTGAACTTTATTTTTAGTTATTTTTTATGTGTTACAGTTTTCACTTGACATAAGATTAATATTCAAATACTATTTAACTTTATTGTGAACAGGATGCAAAAAAGGACTCTAAGGTGTCACCGCTTAAAGTCCTTCTTTAATACTGTTTGTCAATAAATCCTTACATTGATTACGAGCGTCCGCAGCAGAATTTATATTTTTTACCGCTTCCGCATGGACAAGGATCATTTGGCATAATTTTCTTCACCTGACGCTTTACAGGAGCCTTTACTGCAGAATCATCACGGTTGGTTCCGGTCACCTTGGCAACCTCCTCACGCTCTACCTTCTGCTCAATGCGTACATGCATCAGAGCCTTTACGGTATCTTCCGCAATCGCAGCTTCCATATCACTGAACATGTCATAACCGCTCATCTTATACTCAGTTAATGGATTCTTCTGACCATACGCCTGTAAGCCAATACCCTGGCGAAGCTGATCCATATCGTCGATATGGTCCATCCACTTACGGTCGATAACACGAAGCAGAATAACACGTTCTACCTCACGCAGCTGCTCCTTCTCCGGGAATTCCGCTTCCTTTGCCTCGTACATACGCACAGCTTCTTCTTTTAGGCGCTGTACCAGCTCCTTTTTTGTAAGATGCTTAATATCGTCTTCACTTAATTCTACCGGAGCCATTGGCACAATCGGAAGTAATAACTGGTTTAATTCATTTACATCCCATTCCTCCGGAAGCTGGTCTTCACTGATGGAGGTATCTACACAGCCTTCAACCACTTCCATAATCATCTTCAGAATGGAATTTCTCATATTTTCACCATCTAACACCTTACGGCGCTCACCATAAATAATCTCACGCTGCTCGTTGTTTACCTGGTCGTACTCTAATAAATTCTTTCTGATACCAAAGTTGTTATTCTCAATCTTCTTCTGGGCAGTTTCGATAGCATTGCTGAGCATCTTGTGCTGTAATTCCTCACCCTCCGGCATACCAAGGGCATTAAAGGTTGCCATAAGACGCTCGGAACCGAACAGACGCATTAAATCATCTTCCAGAGAGATGTAGAAACGGGATTCACCCGGGTCACCCTGACGTCCGGCACGACCACGGAGCTGATTGTCGATACGTCTGGATTCATGACGTTCTGTACCGATAATCTTTAAACCACCGATTTCTTTAACGCCTTCGCCAAGCTTAATATCGGTACCACGGCCTGCCATGTTGGTTGCAATGGTAACTGCCCCCGGCTGACCTGCATCTGCAACAATTTCTGCTTCCATTTCGTGAAACTTTGCATTTAATACCTTATGAGGAACACCACGTCTTCGAAGCATATCGCTTAATTCCTCAGAAGCTTCGATGGTAATCGTACCAACAAGAACCGGCTGGTTCTTTGCATGCGCTGCTTCTACCGCATTTACAATAGCGTTTAACTTTTCTCTTCTTGTTTTGTAAATGGCATCATCCAGATCCTGTCTCTGTACCGGGAGATTGGTTGGAACCACGATAACGTCCATGCCGTAAATTTCACGGAATTCTCTTTCCTCGGTAAGAGCGGTACCTGTCATACCACACTTCTTGCCATACTTGTTAAAGAAGTTCTGGAAGGTAATGGTTGCCAGAGTCTTGCTTTCTCTCTTAACCTTAACCCTTTCCTTTGCCTCAATCGCCTGATGAAGACCATCAGAGTAACGGCGTCCCGGCATAATACGTCCGGTAAAGTCATCGACGATAAGAACCTCATCATCCTTTACTACGTAGTCTTTATCGCGGAACATTAAATTATGGGCACGGAGTGCCAGAATAATATTGTGCTGGATTTCCAGATTTTCAGGATCTGCCAGATTTTCAATCTGGAAGAAACGTTCTACCTTTTCAACACCCTGCTCGGTAAGGTTTACGTTCTTGTCCTTCTCATTAACGATAAAATCGCCTGTTTCCTGATTTGCCTCACCCATGATGAGATCCATCTTGGAAAGTTCTTTTTCTGTACCGCGCTGAAGCTGTCTTGCTAAAATGTCACAAGCCTCGTAAAGCTTGGTAGACTTGCCACTCTGACCGGAAATAATTAACGGGGTACGTGCTTCGTCGATTAAAATAGAGTCCACTTCATCAATGATAGCGTAAGGCAAGCCACGCATAACCAGCTGCTCTTTATAAATTACCATGTTATCACGGAGATAATCGAAACCAAGTTCATTGTTAGTTGCATAGGTAATGTCACAGGCATATGCCTCTCTACGTTCATCGTTATTCATGCTGTTTAAAATACAGCCAACAGTTAAACCTAAGAAACGGTGCACTTCACCCATCCAGTCAGCATCTCGCTTTGCAAGATAGTCATTTACGGTAACCACATGCACACCTTTGCCTGCAAGGGCGTTTAAATAAGACGGTAACGTCGCCACTAAGGTCTTACCTTCACCGGTTCTCATTTCTGTAATACGTCCTTGATGAAGGATAATACCACCGATTACCTGCACCTTATAGTGTTTCATGCCGATAGCACGCCATGCTGCTTCCCGGACAACAGCGTATGCCTCTACAAGAATATCATCTAAAGTTTCACCCTTCTTTAAACGTTCTTTGAACTCCTGAGTCTTACCACGGAGCTGTTCATCTGTTAAAGCAGCCATGTCAGGCTCCAACGCCATTACTTTATCTGCAAGCGGTAAAATACGTTTTAATTCTCTGTCACTGTGTGTACCAAATAATTTTGTCACAATACTCATTTTTGTTTATTCCCTTTCAATATACGGTAGAACAAACTCGGAAATCAACATACTTCCTCATTCTACGTTTTATAGTATTGTACCATTTTCACAGGAGGTTATCAACTGAATTTTTTATGAACAAGATATGAACAGAGAAAATACTTTTTTCTTTAACAAGGGACAAGGGGTGCCGCTGCTGCAGCACCCCCGCAAAGAAAGGATTTCCGAATAGTCCTTCTAATATTCAGGTTCAATCAAACCGTAGGTATTTCCTTTTCTCTTATATACTACATTTACCTCATCGGTCTCCGCATTGCGGAATACAAAGAAATTGTGGCCCAAAAGTTCCATCTGGATACAGGCTTCTTCCACATCCATCGGTTTTACAGCAAAACGTTTGGTACGAACAATTTTTACTTCATCCTCGTCCTCTGCATCTTCTGTCAGAAATGCCTGAGACAAACTCACTGCATTTTGCTTTTTATCTACCAGCTTATTTTTAAACTTTCTAAGCTGACGTTCGATAGTATCTTCTACCATATCGATAGATGCATACATATCCTCACTTTCTTCCTCTGCACGAACGATGTTACCCTTCATTGGAATTGTTACCTCTATTTTCTGTAACTCTTTTTCTACGCTGAATGTTACATGAATTTCAGTATCTTCTGTAAAATAACGAGACAGTTTGCCGAATTTGTCTTCGACTGCAGTTCTTAAGCCCTCCGTAACCTCAATATTTTTTCCGTACATAATATAACGCATAGTTACCAGCTCCTTTGCTACATATAATTCGAACACTTCGATTAAAGTAATCGTTTATTTCATTTTTCCTAATCTTGTGTTCGTTTATAGTATACCATTTGTCGATACACTTTGCAACTATTTTTTCAACTTTTCAGTTATCTTACTTATTTTTGTTTCAATTTTCTCAAAACGTCATGTCAAGAAAGACATTTCATTTTTTGTCATATTTGCTCAAATTTATCAGAAATTACAAAACAAACTTTCGAACTTGACATAGTTTCATTTTATACCACAAACATAGTATATTCTTGTGGATAATGTGGATAACTTTGTGAATAACCTTTTTTATCACTCTTTTTTTCCACTTTCGTTCTGTGGATAACTGGTTATCCACAATTTTCAGCTATTCTAAAGCATTTTCTATTCTACATCGATATAACGAAAAAAGCCGTCCTTTTTTGTGGAAGTTGCACAAATTTTGTAAAGTCAAGACCCAAAAATAAAATATACAACTTTCAGTACATTTTTATTTTTTCATGCTTGATTTCAGTTAGAGAATTTCATATGATAAAAGCATAGAAAAGAATTAAGGAGGATACTATGGTATTAGGAGCATTGGAAGCCGGAGGCACAAAAATGGTCTGCGCCATCGGTGATGAAAAAGGAACCATTCTGGACCGCACTACCTTTCCTACAGAATCACCCGAAAGAACCATACCACGCATGATTTCATATTTTAAAAACTTCAAGCTTGACGCCCTTGGAATCGGCACCTTCGGGCCGGCAGACTTAAACTCTGCTTCAAGAACTTATGGAGCAATCACAACTACGCCAAAGCTCTCCTGGGCAAATTACAATATTCGCAGCGCCTTTGCAGATGCTCTGCGCATTCCTGTAGGTTTTGACACCGATGTAAACGCTGCCGCCCTGGGAGAAGCAACCTTTGGCTGTATGCAGGATATTAATACCGGCATCTATATTACCATCGGTACCGGTGTCGGTGTCGGCATTATGATTAATCGTAATCTTCTTCACGGCATGCTGCATCCGGAAGGAGGACACATTCTTTTATCCCGTCATTCCTCCGATACATACAAAGGCAGTTGCCCATATCATGACAACTGCCTGGAAGGTCTTGCCGCAGGCCCTGCCATTGAAGGCCGTTACGGAAAGAAAGCTATTGAATTAAAAGATATCTCTGAAGTCTGGGAACTGGAAGCCGACTACATCGCCCAGGCTCTGATGAACTATATCCTGATTCTCTCTCCGGAACGCATCGTCCTTGGCGGAGGCGTTATGCATCAGGAACAATTGTTTCCACTGGTTCGGAAAAGAACAGCAGAATTATTGAACGGCTATATCAAAACATTACAGCTGAACAACCTGGATACCTATATTGTACCACCGTCTTTAAATGACAATCAGGGTGTACTTGGTTGTTTGAAACTGGCGCTGGAAGCTCTGACAGACTAACGCACCACTAATTCTTCTACTCCCGCCAGCTTAAAGCCATGCACTCTCCATGGCTTACACACATGTCTACGACGTGTTATTAGGCAATTTAATATAATTACTTGATAACACGCCGCGCCTTATAAGGTGTACGTGTCTTATAGCTGGAAATCTTTATGCCGCTCTTCTTACTTGCCGCATGCACAATCTTTCCGTCACCGATGTACAGACCAACATGGTCTACCACACCTTTACTGTTGGTGTAGAAAATCAGGTCACCCGGAAGCAGGTGGTCTAAATCCGGTGTCACATTGGAATAGCCTGCAGATTTTGACTGTTCCTTGGAAGTACGCGGAAGTGTATAGCCAAACTGTTTATAAATGGATTGTACAAAACCGGAGCAGTCTGCACCCTTGGTAAGACTGGTTCCACCCCATAAATAAGGATTTCCAACAAAGTTCAGGGCGTAGGACGCCACTTCCTGACGGAGTTTTGCCGCATCAGTAGATAAAGCTGCCTGTTGCTCTAACAGTTTCTGTGCCTCTTCTGCCTCAGCCTGAGCCGCTGCCTTCTTAGCTTCCTCTTCTTTTCTCTTCTTTTCTTCTGCGGCTGCCTTTCTGGCCGCCTCTTCTTCGGCGAGCTTACGAAGACGCTCCTGCTCTGCCTTTCTGGCTGCCTCTTCCGCAGCTCTTTGCGCTTCCTCTTCTTCCTTTGTCACGGCATACTGGAATTCATAGCTTAAATCTACATACTGCTTAAATACATAGCCCGTATGCTCCGCACCGGTATTATCATCCTGGCTGAGTACAATTTTTACCCATTCTTCATACTCTTCCACAACATAATAAGATTCACCTCTTGGAATCTGGTCATAAATAGAGTCAGAAGTACTCATTCCGGTACGAACATTTAATACGGAGCAATTTACTGTTGCTATTTTATCACAATGCTCTTCAATTTTTTCTTCTGCATCCCAACCGATTAACAGGTAATCACCACGGATATAACCTTCTTTCAGATTACCGGACTGAATTTTTACCCAGTCGCCTTCGTAGCCAAGCACATTGGCAACACATCCCTTGTACAGTTTACCAATTGCTTCATAATCGGTAGACGGACCAGAACGGATATTTACATAGGACTTTACATTGGCAATTGCCAGATTCTCATATGGAGACGGCACCCGGTGTACAGCTTTCATTTTTACACCGTCCACATAAATGTCTCCGGATTCATCCTCTCCAAGACTGTTGTAATAATCATTTAACATAAGAGAAATTCCACCCACTGCAGAATCTGCAGAAACTATTTTCCCGGTTTCTGACACAATTTCTACAGGAGCTTCCACCGAAGCTTCTGCCGTAGTTTCCTCTGTTATTTTTAATTCTTCTCCCTTGGTAAACTGCATCGGAGATATTGCCATAATTCCGGCAAGCACCAATGTCATCGCTTTTGTATAATTCATTGAAAACCTCTTTTCTCTTAATTTGCTTCTGCAAGATAACGCTCAACACTCTGCACTGCATTGGCACCATCCGATGCCGCTGTTACTACCTGCCGAAGTGCTTTTGTCCGAATATCACCCGCTGCAAAAACAGCCGGATCGGACGTTACTCCTGTTTCATCTGCCACAATATAACCTGTTGCATCCAGTGTCACCAGACCTTCATATGCCTTTGTTTCCGGCAGCATGCCTACCGCAATAAACACACCGTCCAGTGCCACACTTCTCTCTTCCTGAGTTTTTTTGTTTTCCAAACGAATAGATTCTACTTTAAATCCACCACAAATTTCTTTTACTATGCTGTCATAAATGATTTCCACATTTTCTGTTCCTGCCAGGCGGGAAACCAATGTCTTTGCTGCCCTGAAGCTGTCTCTTCTGTGAATCACGTATACCTTTTTGCAAAGTCTGGCCAAAAACAGTGCATCCTCCACCGCAACATCTCCGCCGCCTACAACAGCAACTTCTTTATTACGGAAAAAAGCCCCGTCACAGGTAGCACAATAAGATACTCCGGAACCGGCCAGTTTTTCTTCTCCCGGCACTAAAAGTTTTCTGTGTTTTGCACCGCCGGAAAGAATTACCGTCTTTGTTTCATACTCCGTACCGTCTTTGCAAATTACTTTTTTTCCACCGGAAACCGATTCAATCTTTTCCACTTCGCCTGTCACAAAAGAAGCACCAAGCGCATCTGCATGTTCGCGGAACTTCATAGCAAGGTCAAAGCCGCCCATATGAAACAGGCCCGGATAATTATCCACTTCATAGGTGTTAATAATTTGCCCGCCGCTCATAATTTCTTTTTCCAAAACAATAAACTTTAACTCTGCACGGGCAGCATAAACAGCTGCAGCAAGTCCTGCCGGACCTGCGCCGATAATAATCAAATCAAGCATGGTAATTCTCCTTGTTTCCTGACAAACAGAAAATCTTTGAATTTCTGTTGTATACGAAGCAAAATGCTGTTATAATATAATCAGATATACTCCACGATATAGTATATCACAAAAATACGGTTCTGTACATATGGAAACTTAATCCATGAACAAAAAAAGCAGAAAGGGGCTGATATTTAATGGATATCCCAACATTATCTGTTGCAATGTCACAGGCGAATACTGTGAACCAGTATAATATCGCCATGCTTGCCAAGACTCTGGATACTGTGGAAGAATCCGGCGCCATGATGATTAAACTGATGGAGCAGTCGGTCAACCCGCATCTTGGTCAGAATATTGACATTACCGTATAAGATTCAAAAAAGAACTGTGGAACGTATTGTCAGACTAAAATTATACGTTCTACAGTTCTTTTTTTATGCGGTCACACACATGGATTCGAACTCGTGGGCAACCAAGATAATTTCTCTTAGTCACTACAAAAATCATCCATATTATACATTCCGTTTTCCCGGTTCACCAACCAGCATGAAACCTCGATAGCACCGTCCGCAAAAGTTTCTCTGGATGACACTTGATGCTTGAAGGTAATTACCTCGTCCTTGCAATTTGCAAAAATCACCTCATGCTCACCGAAAATATTGCCTCCGCGAATACTGCAAATATTTATAGCTTCTGCATTTAACCTTGTATTTGCAGTTACCAGAGCATCTCTTATCATCAATGCGGTTCCGCTCGGAGCATCCTTCTTCTGGTTATGATGATACTCCACAATTTGTACATCCGTATCCTTGCTGACTCTCTTTGCCGCGAACTTCAGCGTTTCAATAAAATCATGCAAAGCAATGCTGAAATTTCCTGTCATAAATACCGGTACCTGCATTGACAATTCATTTATTTTCGCAATATCATCCGCGGTAAATGCCGTTGTTGCAATCACCAACGGTTTTCTCATTGTATTATATTTCTCATAGCTGATAGTCATAAAAGTATCCGCATTCGTACAATCAATGAAAACATCACACTCTTTTGCTGCTTCTATATCATCCACAATTTTTAAATTGCACGTTCCACCAACAAGTTCCGATATTTCTTTTCCTACAAATGTATTTCCTTTTCTTCCGACAACTGCTCCAAGCTCCACATCCGTTCTGCTTAAAATTCCTTTTACAATGGAACTGCCCAATTTTCCTGTACAACCAACAACTGCAATTTTCATCATGCGCATCTCCCGCTTTCTTTTTGATAGGTTTTTAAATTTCTTTACAAATTAATGTACTCTCCATCCTTACAAATCTGCGTTAATTGTCTGTCCTTAATCCTATATGCTTCTCCGTACAATGTGATTTTTCCGTCATCAATCATTATATAGCTTCCATCGTTCAATGCAATTATCTCATGACCGACACTGTCATCAAAGGTAATGTCCTCAATTAAACGCAACCCATCCAAATAGTCATCTCTAAGGCTCTGAAAATGAGGAAAAATATTTATATTTGTTATTCCTAACCCCGTAATCCAACGTTCATAGAGTGGGTCAACTGCCTCTCCCTCAAGTTCGGGACCGGCATAAACTACATCTGCGCAATTCATAGAACCTGCACTCCACGCAACTACGATTCCATTATAATTTAACAATCGTTCTTTCAAACGAAGTTGTTTCATAAACCTGTTTTGCGTAGGCACATGTCCGCCAGCCAAAATAAGTGCATCGATATTTTCCAAATTATCAATACTGTTTGGATTTCTGTCATCACACTGGTCAATTGATGAAATACTCAGTCCACTCATAGGAAGGGCTTCTTTTAAACAGGCATATACCCCATCATTCTTTTCATGGTTATCCGGGTTAGCGCAAATAATCAGCACCCTTGCATTCGGTATCCAAATGGATTTCAGTCTGTCCAATAACCCATTATGTTGAATCAGAACATCCGGTACTCTGGTTCCATTCACCTTGATTGAACCTCCAAGAGCACTTGTCAACATTGCTTTCATGATAATCGCCTCCACAAATCCATTTTTTTCGCCTATACTAACACACTTTCAAGTAAATTACAATGAAAAACCTACTTATCTCCGGTTTTAACCTTCTACAAAGATTTTTGCCAAACAACTACGTAAATAAATGTCAGAGTATCACACGAGTGTCCTCGCAGGTGTCCCAGAAGTGTCGTCACCTCCCTCATTCCTCACTCCCAACCGTTCTCCTTGTCCCTACTTTCGTAAGCGCCTAATTTCGGGGTGTACCCGATAGCAAAACCGGACTCCTTTACAAGGCTTCCGGTTTGCGAGCGTTTTACTCCATTTTATTCTTGCAAAGTTGTTGTACTGTCTCGCTCCATGGTGCGAGAATCGCGAG
>JAZSEW010000065.1:0-31341 GCA_045531895.1 Lachnospiraceae bacterium | reverse complement strand
CCATGTTACGTAAACAGCCGTCTCACAGGCCGCGGCATTCCGGTATCCTGTGAAGTAGATATTTACGGTGTACTCAGTGAGTTCATCGGTACCTGCGTAAGTGAAGATGCTGTTACTTTACTTGATATTAACAACTCTGTTCCTGCAGATATGTACAAGGAATCCATCGAAGGCAAGTTCCCATATACACATAAGGATACCTTCATGGGCTTCCACTGCGGTAATACATGCTCCTCTAAGCTTGCATTCTGCGAAATGAAGTATCAGAAGATTATGGCAAGAAACCTTCCTATCGAAGTTACCAACGGTACTCTGGAAGGCGACATTCTGCCGGGTGATATTACATTCTTCCGTCTGCAGTCCACCTCTGATAACATTCTTCGTGCATATGTTGCAGAGGGTGAAGTTCTTGATGTAAGAACCAAGTCCTTCGGTGCTATTGGTGTATTTGCAATCAAGGAAATGGGCCGCTTCTATCGTCACGTACTGGTGGAGAAGAATTATCCTCACCACGGTGCGGTTGCATTCGGTCACTTCGGAAAGTCCATTTTCGAAGTTCTTAAGTACATCGGCGTGGCTTACAATGAAATCGGCTACAACCAGCCAAAGAGCCTGCCATACCCATCTGAGAATCCTTTCGCGTAATAGAAATGATTTTTGCGCCCCGGACGTGTTCCGGGGCGTCTTCTTTTATAGCGCAGAAAGGCGCAGATTTTTCTCTTTGCTTCAAGCTTCGAATATATGCTTTTCTTGCATATTCTGCAGGAGGGTTTTTGAATGCCACGCAACCGGCATGGATTCGCCATCCGTGGCTCAGCCATGCCTTTCGCAGACGTCCTGTCTGCGAATTGCTGGTTAATGAGCAGAATATGAGAAAAGCTATATATTCTACGCAAGCCGCTGCGAGAAAAGTCTGCGTCTTTCTGCGTGTTTATAAAAGAAAACGCTCGGAAACATGGGGCGCAAAATTCATAAAATGTGGCTGGCGAAAAGGATTTTCGGAGGGGTATGGCGAAAAATTGTTGTCAAAAGGAAGGATATAATATATAATAAAAGGGTGACGAGTTTTCTTTCGGGAGGTGCAACGGAAAGGAGAGTACGTGCCCGAAATAAGTAGATTTTATGGAATTATCATTAAGATGTTTTTTAAACCAAAAGCACAGGGACTGATAAAAGAATGGATTAGTCGGAATCAAACGTCTTTGTTGCAGATGTGGGATAGTCAGAAGCTGAGAAAATTACCACCCTTGTAAGTGTGGCAGAAAGGAGACTTTAGTATGATTCCAAGAATAAAGAGTGTAACTGCATCAGAAAATTATCACTTGCATGTGATTTTTGATGATGGGAAAGATTGCATGTACGATATGAATGAAGACATACACACATTGGAAGGATATTCTGCTTTGAAGGAAATTCCGGGGTTGTTTGATTTGGTTCAACTGGATGAAAGCAGAACCTGTGTATTTTGGAATGATTATATTGATCTCCCAAGTGATATGATTTATGAATATGCGCGAATAAGCAAAGGTCAATAGGAAAAAGCGGTTTGGCGAAACTTTATGTTTCAGACAAGCCGCTTTTTCCTATTGACTGCGCAACGCGACTGAGTAAGCGTAAGCTTACGGAGGTGCTTATTCGCGCAAGAGATGGAGGGGCGTTTTCTTTTTTATTGTGAAGAACGGCTTATTGACACTCAAGGAAGTGAAAGATAGAATATGGTTAGATAATATTGATATTGTGGGGGAAAATGAAAATGTTTGCATACCATGTAGTAACTGAGCGGCCGATGCATGTCGGACAACAGATTTTATTTGATGAAGAACACCATAGCGGAGTATATCAAAGAGTATATGATAAAATAGATATAGTAAATGATATTTATGCTAACCCTGATAAATATGACGCGGAAACATTAGAACATCACACATCAGTTGCATTAAGAGAATTAGCATTAGAGGAGGTCAGACAGAAAGAATATCCGCAGTATCCTTCAAGAATGGGATGCTTATATGTATCGAAATCTTTGGAAGAGGCAGAAAAGTGGGGAAAGTTTTTTGCTGAGATAGGAAGACCGACATATCATATCGTAAAATTGGATATTAACGGAAATTGTTTTGTTGGAGATGCTACCAAATGTTTTAACGGTCAGTTGAACAGGGAAGATAATCTTAGGCTCGCGGAGATTTATTGGAAAAGTAATGCGGATGCAGAAAATCAGCAGGCAATCTGTGAAATATTAGTAGATGGTCAAATTACAGTTGTTGAGATAGTAAAAGAAATAAATGCCAATATAAAATCAGAGTAGAATGTAGATGGACTAATATTGTGACGGAGGTCTATTGTATGTTGGAAGAAATATCATTCCCTGAACATGAATATGAGTCAATTCAAAACTATTTACATAAACTGGGGTATTGTTATACCACGAGAGTATATAAAGAAATCGGGAAATATAAAGTTGGGGAATTATATACTGCCCCATGGGGTGAGGCATTGAAAATAGACGAAGTTAAAACATACTGGAAAGTATCAGACCGCCCTTTCTATGATGAAATGAATGAGGACGAAAAGACAGAAATTCGTAAATATTCTGAAGACATAGGATTGCCATATGAGTTTATAAAATTTTCAAAAAGTACAGTATGATTATATTTCAGCAGCAAAAACTTCCAATTTGTGGAGTTTTGAGAACATGAATACAAGGAGGCAGCAGGCATGGACAAAAAAGTTATAGTAGTTCCTTATGATGAATCGTGGAAGTCTGCTTTTGAAAAAATCAAAGAGGAAATCGTGGGTGCCCTCGGTGATTTGATTATCGGTATAGAGCATGTAGGAAGTACATCTGTGGAAGGACTGTCTGCCAAACCTTGCATCGACATTGATGTAATAATCAAGGATTACGGGGTATTTGATGCGGTTGTTAGTAAATTAGAAACGATAGGCTACACGCACACAGGTAACCAAGGAATCAAAGACAGAGAGGCATTCAAATACTCGGATAAGCCACATTTGCAAAAGCATCATTTGTATGTGTGCCCACAACAGTCGGAAGAGTTATATCGTCATATTGCATTTAGAGATTATCTTAGAAGTACTCCGGAGGCAGTAAAAAAGTATGGTTCCGTGAAAGAAACTGCAGCGCAGTTATTTCCGGATGACATAGAGAAGTATATGGAATATAAATCTCCATGTATTGAAGAATTGTATGAATTGTGTGGGCTGAAATATAGAAACATTATAAAATTCAAAACTGATATGCAACCGCAGATTGAATATTTTTTTGAAAAGTGTTTTGCAGCGGTTGGTATACCATATGCACCGGAAAACAGGCATGCTGATATTGCGGATATAGAGCAATGTTATATGAAAAATGGATGCTTTTGGTGTTTGGTTGATAATGATACTATTATTGGAACGGTTGCCATTCGAGTTCTGGATGCTGACAATCGGATAGTGGAATTGAAAAGGATGTTTGTCCTGCCGGAGCATCAGGGTAAGGGGCACGGAAGATTATTGCTAGAATATGCGATAGCCTATTCTAAAGAACAGGGATATCAAAAAATGTGTCTGGATACCAGAAGACAGTTTTCGGCGGCACAGCATTTATATCGAAGTGCAGGGTTTCGGGAAACGGATAAATACAATGATAATGAGCATGCAGAACTTTACTTTGAACTTATTTTTGAAAGACAGGAAGGAGTAGTGCAACATACAATGGAATACACAAATGCAACAGAACATGATTTAGAACAAATCACAGCATTGGTACAGGAAACCATAAAGACAATTTATCCGAAATATTACCCAAAAGAAGTGGTTGATTTTTTCTGCCGGTTACACTGTTTGGAGAATATCAGAAAAGATGTGGAGGATGGCAGGGTTGGTGTACTAAAAATAGATAATGAAATAGTCGGTACAGGTTGTTACAAAGAGAACCATATTACCAGAGTTTATGTAAAGCCGTCTGTTCAAAGAAAAGGCTGCGGAAGTTATATTATGCAGTGCCTGGAAGATGAAATCGCGTTACAATATGATACCGTAAATTTGGATGCGTCTTTACCAGCGTGTTGTTTATACGAAAAACGGGGATATAAGACAGTAAAGCATGAGCGTTGCAATGTGGAAAACGGTGTAGTGCTGGTGTATGAGATTATGGAGAAACCTTTGAAATGATGCAGCATTTCCAATTATATCTGATGCGATAAATACGAATTTGATGAATATTTAAAAGAATAAAAGGAAGCAGAAAACGACAGAAAAAACGTTTCCTGCTTCTTATTTTTGTAACAAAACATCCATCTGCGTAGTCTTAAGGGCAGAAACAAAAGAAAGGAGGCACCATGGAGCATCAGGAATTTGAATTGGTATATCGTGAGTATGCGGCATTGATTTATCGCTACCTGCTGAGTCTTGGGTGCCCGGCTCAGGATGCGGAGGATATTGCTCAGGATACTTTTGTGAAAGCTCTTTTGCATATTGACAGTTACCGGGGAGAATGTAAGCTTTCGGTGTGGCTGTGTCAGATTGCCAAAAACACCTGGCTGACCTACAGAAAGAAACAGAACAGAAGTGCGCCATACGAGGTGGAAGAACAAGGGCTTCCGGATGAGCATTTGTGCGAGTGGCTGGATTTGGTAGAGCGTCTGGAGGAGCCTTATCGGTCGGTGTTTATGAAAAAGACCTTCGGAGATTATTCTTATGAGGTGTTGGCGAAGCAGTTTGGAAAGAGTGAAAGCTGGGCAAGGGTAACGTATTACCGGGCAAGACAGAAACTGAGAGAAATGTTAGGAGGAGATTAAGATGAAGAAGCAATGTGGAATTGTTCAGGATTTACTTCCGTTGTATCTGGATGGAGTCTGTGGAGAGGAAAGCCGAAATCTGGTGGAGGAGCATTTACAGGTGTGTGAGGGATGTCGAAGTATGAGAAAAGAATTACAGGCAGAACTGCCGATACAGGAAGGAAAGATGCAGCAGTCGGAGGTGGAGATATTGAAAAAAACCTCTTGGAATATCAATAAAAAGGCAGTATTTCGGGCATTTGGAATTACATTGATTGTGATTTACTGGCTTGTCTATTTTTGTCAGGAGTATCTGGCAGACAGGGGAGATTACCGCTATTTTTCGTTTTCATTTTGTGAAGTGTATGGGATTGGAACGATTGTAATTCCGATAGTAACCGTAGTATGGATGATATCAATAGTTGTCACTGCAATACGAACGAAAAGCTGGAAAAAACATATCGCATTTTTGCTGTTATTACTGGTGCTGAATGGCTGGCAGGGGAAACTTGTGTATGACCAGTCCAGAATTGTACATGTAACATGCGCGACACAAGTGGCTGCATTTTTTGACGAAACGCATATTGGCATTTATAATGGTGATATTTTTGTCACATTGGAGGTGCCTCCGATGCTGATGAATTTGCTGTGGGGACCATCATATGGGTATTGGTTTTCTTATGAAACGGATATGGATAATCCATATCATGGAAAACTAGTGAATATTCAAAGAGTGTCGGAAGTGACAGAGGAAATGATGGAGCAGTACCGGTCAGTACAATGAAAAATATATAAAAAGTACAAGCCACCCAATGCGTAGACTTGTGTATCAATTGTTACGTGTAGAATAATGTCGCAAAATTAAAAATATTCATGCAGATTAGTGTAAAAACGGAAAGAAAATACGTTGATTTTTACATGAATAAATGCTATACTGTGGGTACAAGTTAGTAGAAAGGGGCGTGTGCCTATGTATAGAAAAATAATGGTTTACTTAAAAGAATGGAAAAAAAGTGAGCATCGCAAGCCTCTAATTCTGCAAGGAGCCAGACAGGTTGGCAAAACCTATTCCATTTTAGAGTTTGGTCGTACGCAATACGAAAATGTAGCATATTTTAATTTTGAAACGAATCCGAGACTAATAGAAACTTTTGAAGAGAATATCAGTCCGGAATATTTGATTCCAATTTTATCTCATATTGCCGGTCAGACAATTATTAAGGAAAAGACCCTGGTGGTATTTGATGAGGTTCAGTTATGCGAGAGAGCATTAACGTCTTTAAAATATTTTTGTGAGGATGCTCCGGAATATCATATTATTGTGGCGGGGAGTTTACTTGGGGTGGCAGTGAACCGGGCAAGATTTTCTTTTCCAGTGGGAAAGGTAGACATAAAAACCTTGTTCCCGATGGATATGGAAGAGTTTATGCTGGCACTTGGGGAGCAGGAGCTTGTAAACAAAATAAAGCACTGTTTTCAGACAAATGCTCCTTTGCCATCGGCCCTGCATGATGCAGCGATGCAATTATACCGTCAGTATCTTGTAGTTGGTGGCATGCCGGAGTGTGTTATGCAGTTTGTGCAGACAAGAGATTACATTCTGGTACGTCATACGCAGGATACCATTTTAACCAGTTATCTGAACGATATGAGTAAATATAATAACCTGAATGAAATAAAGAAAACCCGTCTGGTGTATGATAATATTACGGTGCAGCTATCTAAAAAAAATACCCGTTTTCAGTATAAGCTGATAAAAACGGGTGGACGGGCTTCGGAATTTGAAAATGCTATAGAGTGGTTGTGCCTTTACGGTATTGTATCACAGGTGCACTGTTTAGAGCAGGTAAAAAAACCTTTGGAGAATTACAGAAATATTGATGCTTTTAAAGTTTATGTTTCTGATTTGGGGCTTTTATGTGCGAAAAAAGAGATAGTAGCTAATGATATTCTCTATATGGTGGAAGAATTAAATGATTTTAAGGGTGGAATGGCAGAAAACTATGTAAATGCGCAGCTGACGATTAGTGGTTACAAAACATATTATTGGGAATCCGACCGTGGTGCAGAGATTGATTTTGTTATTCAGAGGGAAGGACAGATAATTCCGATTGAAGTTAAATCGGCAGATAACACCAAGGCAAAAAGTTTGAAGGTTTATATGGATACCCATAAACCGGCATATGCCATTAAGCTTTCTTCAAAAAACTTTGGATTTGAGGATAATAAGAAAATTGTTCCGCTGTATGCCGCCTTTTGTATTTAAAACAAAACAGATAAGGGTGTATGATAAAATAGCCATTGAAGTTATTTTATCATACACCCTGTTTATTTGCGCGAAGAAGTAAAGTTTTGTTATGAGTGGAAGTTTCTCGCAAGCAACCGCACTTTAATAAAAAAGCTTGACAAAACAGGTTTAATGCATTAAACTTAAAAACAAGAAGAGGTTGAACTGATTAAACCAAAAAGCAAATAATCACGAATAAAAAAAGGAGAGGATTTACATGTCTACCCCAAAAATATTTGAAAGTGAATATCGTTTTATGCAGATTTTATGGGAGTCTGAACCGGTGAACAGTACTCAGCTGGTAGCATTGTGCAAGGAAAAACTGGACTGGAGCAAGGCAACCACCTATACGGTTATCCGGCGGCTTTCCGAGCGTGGTGTGGTAATCAACGAAAACACCATAGTGCGTTCTCTGGTGACAAAGGAAGAGGTGCAGGATACCGAGCTTGGAGAACTGGTGGAAAAAACCTTTGAAGGCTCTATTCCGCAGTTTCTGGCTGCCTTTACAAGAAAGGCAAAGCTGAAAAAGGAGGATGTGGAAGCTTTACAGAAAATGATTCGGGAATATGAAGAATAGAGTGACTGAATAGTTATACAAGAAGAAAGGAAAATAGCCTATGAGTATATTTTTGTTGAAATTACTGGAATTGAGTTTACAGGCGGGTATACTTACCATTGCAATTCTTTTACTGCGGCTTATCTTTCGTAAGTTTCCGGCGAAGTATCTTTGTACGCTTTGGGCAATTGTGGCGATACGTCTGGTGCTTCCGTTTTCCTTTGAAAGCAGCGTGGCTCCCATGTGGAGTCTGACAAGGCTTGTGGAGAACCAGCAAAGTTCCGGAGAAATCTGGACGGAACTTGTAAGTGTGACGGAAACCTATGAGGATGGCACAGTAAAACAGTTGTATCCGGGAACGGATTCCAACGTGGAGGTAGATTATTATATCACGGATGGAAAGTTGTATGTGGATGGTGAAGAAGTGGATTCCTATGAACAGGTTCCGGGTGCAGACGAGGGTACATATTATCCGAAGGAAGTGGAGATTTATGCCGAACTTGTGGAGGAGCATGTAGAAACTATCGTACCGGGAACAGATTCCAATGAGGAAACAGATTATTATATTGTCAGTGTTTCACCGACTCCGGTTCCGGAAGGGATTGCCGGAATTGTATCTGAGTTGAACTATAAACTGAGAAACCGTTCTGTGGCACCATTTTTGTCCGGTCTCTGGCTGGTGGGCATGTGCCTGCTGCTGGGTTATGGCGTTTACAGCTGCATAAAGGTAAAGCGTTATGCCAAGAATGCCATATGGTATGAAGAGAATATCTGGCTGCTGGAGGGCTTGCAGACCCCGTTTTTATTTGGCTGGAGACATCCCCAAATTTATCTTCCAACCAATCTGGAAGAAGCACAAATCGGATATGTGGTAGAGCATGAAAAATCCCACATTGCCAGAGGTGACCAGTATACAAAATTGCTGGGATATGTGTTACTTTGCATTTATTGGTTTAATCCACTCATCTGGCTGGCCTATATTGCCTTTTGTAAGGATGTGGAACGGGCCTGTGATGAAAAAGTAATCAGCGGGCTTTCTGTGGAGGACCGGAAGGGTTATGCAGAGGCTTTATTAAAGTGCAGTACAGACAGTAAAGTAGTGATTACAAATCCACTTTCCTTTGGCGAAATCGATGTAAAACACAGAATTATCGGAATTTTAGGCTACAAAAAACCAGGCCGTTGGCTGGCTGTTCTTGCCGTGGTGCTTTGCCTGACAGCAATTGCTGGGTGTTTCTTTGTAAATAAGGAACCGGGTGAGACAGAGGTATTTTCACCAACAGAGATTCCTGTAGTCACTCCAACAGCATCGCCGACGGTGGCACCTTCTTCGGAAGAAAGAGGAAATGGTCCGAGTATTCAAACTCCGACACCGATGGGAACGGTCTTAAAGCTTACTCCGACACCCCTTCCGCCAAGCGATTCGGAACTGCTTGGGAACGTAACTCGGGAGACGGTGCTGGCGGTACCGATGGGACAGACAGTGGAGGCAGATTTGGATGGTGACGGCACAAAGGATGTTATTACCTGTGGATATGAAGGTTTTGGAGAGGGAGAGATATTTGAGAAGCTTACCGGCGGTTCCTGGCGGCTTCACGAGGCGTTCTTCCGGTTGAATATTAACGGAAGAACGTTCCGGGGTGATGAAATCCGGGAAGAGTACTGGAATGACGGTCCGGGTTTTACTACCTACTACATTTTTGATGTAAATACAGAGGACAAGTACAAAGAAATCGGTTTATATTTTGATGGACCGAGCGGAGACCCAAGCACGGCATTGTATCGTTATATTAACGGTAAATTATATTGTGTTGGAGTGTTTGAAAGTGCAACCCTGGAGTCAGACTATTCCTGGAACAGCAGTGACTATGCGGATGTTACTTATGAAGAAATGGTGCAGAATGTGGACCGGGAAGAATTTGTAATCTCGGTTCCGGGAGACGGTACAATTTTCTGTGAAGAACGGACGGTATTTTATGAAACAACGGCAGTGGTGCGGGAATATAAGTTGTGGAATTACAGCATGGCTCAGGCTGCAATCTTACAGGAAACGGTTCGTAATCGCTACGAGTTTACCAATTGGCAGTATGACCGGGAGGAACTGAATGTAAAAGTGAAAAAGGATTTTACGGCTTATGCAGAGCCGGTGGATATGTCAGAAGAATTTCACAAGGATTTGCAGTTAGTGGGAATTCCAAAAGGCACCAGAGTTTCTTTCTATGCGTATTATCCGGACAACGGTTGGACCGCAGGCTGGGTGGAATTGTTTTACGGAGAAAATCTGGAGAACACGGCGTGGATTTATCATGGCACGGATAAACAGGGAAATTCTGTTATCTATTTGCCAAACGGAGTGGAGGATTCTTCCTGGAATTTATTTCTTAACTTAAGTATGGCAGGTTAAATTTTAATGATACCAAAAATTTGATATAAGGACTATAACAGAACGGGAACATTTTTCAAAACGGAAATGTTCCTGTTTTGTTATTGACAGGATTTCGTTTCTTAAATATTTCTTAAGGCTCTTGACACCAGCACTTTACTATGGTAGTATACTAACTGTATTAAGAGTGTTAATACACTTATAATACAGGGCAGACAAACATAAACAAACCGTACATATATCTTTACCGGAAAGGAGGAATACCGTGATAACATTGGATTATGCGGACCGGCGTCCGATTTATGAACAGGTCATGGAGAAAATGAAAGACCTGATTTTGCTTGGCGTTCTGGAAACTGACAGCCAGCTGCCAAGTGTAAGGGAACTTGCCATGGACCTGTCGATTAACCCGAATACGGTACAGCGTGCCTATGCGGAGCTGGAGCGGCAGGGAGTTATTTATTGTGTGAAAGGACGGGGAAATTTCGTGGCAGGAATCAATACATTAAAAGAACAGCACAAGGAAGAAATGAAATCCCAGCTTTCGGAGCTTGTGAAAATGGCAAAGAAAGCAGATATTGCAGAGAGTGACTTCGTAGAACTTGTAAAATTATATTACTCGGAACAATAAACAACAATAATTCAGAAAGGAACAAACAGTATGATAGAAGCAAAAAACGTCAGTAAATCCTTTTCGGATATTCTGGCTGTGGATAATGTTTCCGTAACTATCCGCGAAGGCTCCGTATTTGGTATGATTGGTACCAACGGTGCTGGTAAGAGTACTTTCCTGCGTATGGCAGCAGGCGTGCTTCGTCCGGACAGCGGAACAATTACCTTAGATGATATGCCGGTGTATGAAAATCCGGCGGCAAAGCAGGAATTCTTTTATATTTCGGATGATCAGTATTTCTTTGCCAACACAACACCAAAGGAACTGATGCGTTATTATTCCGTGGTGTATCCAAAGTTTGATGCGGAGCGCATGAAGAAGATGCTTGTGCAGTTTAATTTAGAGGAAAAGAGAAAGGTAGCAACCTTCTCCAAGGGTATGAAAAAGCAGTTGTCCGTTATCTGTGGCATCTGTGCAAATACCAAGTACTTATTCTGTGACGAAACCTTTGACGGTCTGGACCCGGTAATGCGTCAGGCGGTTAAAAGTATTTTTGCGCAGGAAATTGAAGAGCGTGGCATGACTCCGGTGATTGCCTCCCACAACCTTCGAGAACTGGAGGACATTTGTGACCACGTAGGATTGTTGCACCGCGGCGGAGTGCTGTTATCCAGAGACTTAGAAGATATGAAGGTAAATATTCACAAGGTGCAGTGTGCATTTAAGGCTGACAGCAACATTGAGGAAGTACTGAAAAACGTGGATGTCATCAAAAAAGAAATCCGCGGTTCCCTGTATACTATCACTGCAAGGGGCAATGCGGACGATATCCGTAATCAGATTCAGACGGCAAATCCGATTTTCTTAGAGATGCTGCCGCTTAGTCTGGAAGAAATCTTTATTAGTGAAACGGAGGTGGCAGGCTATGACATCAAGAAACTCATTTTTTAATTTGTTAAAAGAAGATTTCCGCAGAAGACTGTGGACGGTTATCCTGTCCTCCTTAGTGTTTTTTGCAACCTTTGTGGTGGCGTTTACCATGGTGCTTCAAAATCTGGTGAGTAATTACAGCAGAGCCAGCTTAAATTACACCAACGAAATAATGGTGGAACGTGTATCCAGCCGGTTGTGTCAGGATTTTTATGGTTTGTATCCCTGGTTCATGGTGGTGGCAGTGGTTGGCGCTGTCATTTGTGGTATGAGCGGTTTTGCTTATTTGCATTCCAGAAAGCAGATGGACTTTTACCATAGTCTTCCGATAAAGAGGGAAACCATTTTTGCGGTACGTTTTGTGAATGGTATTATGATTTATGCCATTCCGTACCTGGTTGGCCTGTTGTTCACATACATACTCTGTGCTGTGTATGGTGTTATGACGTCCGACATCTTTTTTGCCAGCCTGTATTTCTTTGTAGTGCATTTGATGGGTTATCTGATTGTATATCTGGGTACCATTATTGCCATGCTGTTAACCGGTAAAATGGTTATTGCCTTTTTTGGTAATTGTGTACTTAATCTGTACGCACCTGCCGTTTATGCGTTAGTGATTGGTCTGCGGGAAATGTTCTTTGTTACCAGCTATGGCAACTATAACGACATGGATAATGCTCTTTGGATTACCCGGTGGCTTTCTCCGTTCAGTTACTATTTTAGTCTGATTACTGCGTTGGAAGAGGGAAATGAGTTTGGACTGGAATTTTTATTCTTCCTGTTATTTGCAGTGGTATTAGTGGTTCTGGCAGTATGGCTGTATAAGAAGCGTGCCAGCGAAAAGGCAGATACAGCCATGAGTTTTAAGGTGACGGAGCCGGTTGTTCGCGTGATGCTGGCAATTCCGGTAGGTATTTTAACCGGAATTCTGTTCTTTTCCATTCAGTATGACTATGGTTACAGTACCGCACTGTTCTGGCTGATTTTTGGCGGACTGCTGGGCGGTTTCCTTGCCCATGGTATCATTGAAGCTCTGTATAATGGGGATATCAAAAAGTGTCTGTCCCATAAGGTACAGATGCTTGTAACGATGGTATTGGCTGCGGTGATTCCATTAGTGTTCCTGTTTGATATTTTTGGCTTTGATTCTTATCTGCCGAAAAAGGAAGATATTAAAAGCATGGCAGTTGTCAGCAGAGACCTTCGTTTCGGCGGCTCTTATTATGATGAAGACGGCTGGGTAAATGCTACCGATTATGCTCTGGAAAATATGGAAGTTACAAACATTGATGCCATGTATGAGCTGGCAGAACTTCTTACCAAAGCGGTAGAAGAAAATCGGACAGATTGGTTCTTCAATTATTATGATATATATTATGGACAGGGATATGAAAAGATTTATACGACAGATTTTGTTGTTCGTTATACATTAAAGAACGGTTCGGAAGTTATTCGCAGTTATGAGTATAATTATTACGCAGTGTTGGATTTGTTAGAGCGCATTTATAATGACAATGCATATAAGACAGCAGTACATCCGGTATTCAGTTTGCTGGAGGCTGATTTTAAGCCGGCATATATTGAATGCTTTGCACCGGCCAGCGGAGTTACCGTAAAACTGGAGAAAAACTGTGAAAACATAATATACAGTTATGCAGAAGAGATTCAGGCTATGTCTTTCAAAGACTTAAAGGAAACAGCAGCAATTGGAGAACTGATAGTTCACTTTACAGTAGATGCAAAGTATGACTATACAGATTCAACAACACTTCTGGTATATCCGTCCATGACCCGTACGATTGCCCTTTTGAAGGAACAGGGTTATAACATGCAGGGTATTCAGGATACGGTAATCAGTGGTTCGGTTGGAACTACGGTAACCAATGTTACGGTACGATACAGTGGCACCATCAATATGTTAAAAGAGCTTCTTGGTATGGAAGTGGAAAGTTTGGAAGGTGTCGAAGAGTACAATGTAGAGATGTACGAAAACAGTTACGAATTTTACGAAAAATATGGGGATTTAGTGGTTCCCGCAGCTGTGGAAACGTATCATGAGGTGGAACTGGTATTTACAGACCCGGCAGAAATTGAGGAGTTGAAACAGAGTCTGGTTTATTCCAGCTATACATCGGAATTTGGACCATTTCCGGAGCGAATCGGTTATTTCACAGCGGAGGTTTACTTTGAAGCCAGTGCAGGTCCTGCCTATACCGAAGGTTTGCTTGGCTGGACAGAGCAGTATCGTTTTACAGCAGATAAAGTACCGCAGTTTGTCATTGACCGCATGTTTGAAGAAATGAGTGCAAAAGCAGAATAAACTTAAATTTTTGGGATGGAGCCTGTGGGATTTTCTCCGGGCTCCAAGGAGAATAACAAGGAGAATAAATACAAAATGAACGGAAAACGACGCAAGAAAAAGCTTAAGCTTTGGGCAGTGGCGGTTCCTCTGGTGTTACTGGTTGCCTATTTTGCCGTAAATCCGGATCGTTGGTATATGCTTACTGCCGGTTCCGCTCGGCAGGAGGTTTCAGTAAAAAAAAACAAAGGAACTATGGAAACATATACCCTGGAATCTATGTGGGAGAATGAGACGTTTCAGTTTGACCAGAGCCTGATTCTGGTTAATACACAATATATGCTGTCGGATGATTTCGTGGCGGAAACCGCAGAATATAAAGATAGCGGAGTGGACATGAATGCCTGCATGACGGTGGCCTATGGTGCTTTGTCCGATGCGGTAAAGGCTTCTACCGGGGACAAGCTTTATGTTTCCAGCAGCATCCGGGATAAAAAGCATCAGCAGGAGCTTTACGAGGAAGACCCGGAAACAGCGACGGTTCCCGGTGCCAGTGAGCATGAGACCGGACTTTGTCTGGATGTGTATGTGGCATATTATGCCGGAGATGGATTTTTAAAATCAGAGGCAGGTCAGTTTGTAAATTTCCATTGTGACGAGTATGGGTTTATTATCCGCTATCCGTCCTATGGAGAAAAAGAAACAGGTATCCGTTTTGAACCATGGCATATCCGATATGTAGGTTTCCCACATTCGGAAATCATATATAACAATCGTCTGACCTTGGAAGAGTACATATTCTCTCTGGAAGAGGGTGTGTGTTATGAAGCAAACGGTTATTATATTACAAGGCAGCGCCCGGTGGATGGGAAGGTAAATGTGCCAACCGGGTGTGAGAGTTATGTGGTGTCTCCGGATAACACAGGATGCTATATTATCACCGGAAAGAAGACGGTGGGGAAAATTAAATATTTGGAGACGATATAAGATGAGAGCGCTTCTTTGGAGGGAAGCGCTCTTTTACAATGTAAAGAAAATGTGATGGAACGATAAAAAAAGTCGTAAGAAAAATGTGATTAGTACAATGAAAAGTCATGATGAAAATGTGATTGATAAAATGAAAAGTTGTAAGAAAAATGTGTATAAAACATTGAAATACGTGATAAAATAAGATATACTAGGAAAAGAAGGGAAGTGAATAGAAATGTATAGAAAATTAATCGAAGAATTAAAAGTCTGGAAGGAATCTAAAAATAGAAAGCCTATGATTATCCGGGGAGCCAGACAGGTTGGAAAAACCTGGATTATGAAAGAGTTTGGAAGAACCTGTTATGAAAAATATTTATATATTTCTATGGATGAAAATGAAATCATGGAGGGCGTGTTTCGTGACGCTTTTGATATAGACAGAATTATGCTTGCGTTGGAAGTGGAGGCAGGGTTCAAAATTGATGAGGAAAAAACATTGATTATTTTCGATGAAATACAGGAAATTCCACGTGCATTAAAGTCATTGAAATACTTTTATGAAAATGCACCTCAGTATCACATTATTTGTGCGGGCTCATTGTTGGGTGTTGCCTTGCATGAAGGAACTTCTTTTCCTGTTGGTAAGGTGGATTTTTGCGACTTATATCCGCTGGATTTTACGGAGTTTTTGCAAGCATGTGGACAGGAAGCTTTGGCTGATTTGCTTGAAAAAAAGGAACAGAGTCTGATTACCAGTTTTAAGAATCGTTATATGGATTATCTGAAATATTATTATTATGTGGGAGGTATGCCGGAATCGGTAAAATGCTTTGTAGAGGAAAAGGATTTTAAGCGAGTACGAAAAATACAGGAAAAGTTGTTGGCAGCTTATGAAAATGATTTCTCCAAGCATGCGCCATCAGAAATTGTAACAAGAATAAAGATGCTCTGGAATTCCATTCCGGCACAGCTGGCAAAGGAGAACAAAAAATTTATTTACGGAATTATCAGAGAGGGTGCCAGAGCAAGAGAATACGAAGTGGCAATTACCTGGTTGATAGATTGTGGACTGGTTCATAAGGTGACGCGTGTCAGAAAACCGGATTTTCCTCTCAGAGCTTATCAGGATATGTCTATATTTAAGCTATTTCTTTTAGATGTGGGACTTCTTGGTGCTATGTCACGGTTAAACGCTAAGGTGATTTTGGAAGAAAATCGAATGTTTGAAGAATTCAAAGGTGCTTTAACTGAGCAGTATGTGTTCCAGCAGTTAAAAGTGAATGCTGAAAACGATATTTTTTACTGGTCCTCAGATACAGCAAGTGGAGAACTGGATTTTTTGGTACAGAGAGAGGACCAAATTATTCCTTTGGAAGTTAAGGGAAAGGAAAATTTGCAGGCAAAAAGTTTAAAGGTATTTTGCGAAAAATATCCGGCGTGTATGGGTGTGCGAACCTCCATGTCTGATTACAGAGAACAGGAATGGATGGTAAATGTGCCGTTGTATCAAATAGGCTTCTATTAGAAATGATGATAGTGATGTAAATAAAAGGCTTTCCTATAGTTCCATTTAGAACTGTGGGAAAGCCTTTTTAAAGATTTATTATTTCTTTTTCTTCTTAAAGAAGTAAGCTAACACGCCTGCAATGGCACCGATTACAATTGCACCGCCGGCTACCCAAGGGAGGGCGGTGCCGGTTTTTGCAGAATCAGTATTTGCCGGAGTATCTGCATTGTCAGAAGCGTTATTTTCTGTAGGAGCAACTGTTGGTTCCGGTGTAGGAGTTACGATTGCGTCTCCCGGCAGGTAAATCTTGATGTAGCAAAGATTTAAGCACAGGGTTGCCGTTGGTGCGGTAATGGCAAGGTTTAATTCGCCGTCTTCCACCAGAACCTCGGCAGTGACTGCCTTGTTCATGGCAACGTTCTTTAATACCTGATGTCCCTCTAAGGAAACAATCGGGTTCTTGGAGCAGTTCCATGGGTCAGTGAAGTAAAGTTCTATCGTATACTTGCCGTTTGGAAGCTCAAAGTTATAATTTAAGTTTCTTGCAATGCCGTTTTCGTACTGGTTCTTGGTATAACGGTTGGTTGCTGTCTTTGGGCTGGTATCGGACAAAGAAGCGTTTGTCTCGAAGGTCCAGGTGTTGTCGGTGAAGACGGTGTTTATCATGGCTGCATTATTTGCTGTACCATTCTTGAGCGGGGAGGAGATGGTGTCCACGATACCCCATTTCTTACCTGTAACAGGGTCGATGCCGTAAGCCTGCTCGGTCACGCCGTTGTAAATACCAAAGAGGTCATCCTCAGAGAGTGTGGTTACATCATAGTCACCACAGTTGACGAAGTAAGCCAGAGTCGGGTCAACATTGGGACGGTTAGTAACCGGCTGCTCAATGCTTACGGTATACGTTGCGGTTGTGTGGTGGTCCTCAGCGTAAACGGTGTATTCCAGTGTCAGGAAGTTATTTGCGGTCATATCTACGGTGTATGTATCGCGAACCACGGAGCCGTTGACACGAACATAACCGAAGGTATCCTCCGGAGTACCGGTTAAAGTGAGAGTAGTAACATCCTTCGGAAGAAACAGTTTGTAGGCAGTACCGTTTTCTGTTGTTTCTTCTGTCAGTTCGCCTGTGCTGGCAGAAAGAGTAAGACCGGTGTTTGTGGCATACGCTTTTGTCATATATAAGTAGTTGCAGATTCTTGCGGAAGCCTCTTCGTTACCGCTCTGAAAGGTTACGGTTACAGTGTAGGCATCGTTTCCTATGGTTGGGTGCTTTTCACCACGGGCAACTGCAGTCTTGGCAAGCACGTCTTTTGTTACCGGAATGCGGATAGTATATTCTTCTTCGGTTCCGGTGTAATTCAGAATTTTGTTATAAATAATTTCTTCTCCAACTAAAATCTGCAGGGACTTGCCGTTGTCTTCCTTTTTTAAGGTAAGCTCTAAGGCATTGTCAAACTCAGGGTCTGCATACATGGTGTAAGTAAAACCACCGCCGGCATTGGCAAGTCGGCTGGTTCCGTTACCTGTAGCACCGGTAGAACCGTTACCAAGTTCGGTCATGTTATGGAGCTCGTCATTTTCGTACTGGCCGTAGCCCGGCTGTACGGTATCCAGCAGAGCTGCTGCAAAGCGGGCATCTTCTTTTTCTCTTAAGTAGCGACTGACATTAAAGGCACCGGAGTTGCTTTCATAGTTAAAGTAGATGCCGTAACGCTCCGTGTGCTGACTGTAGTGTGGCACGAAGGTCAAGTTTGCATCGGTGTTTTCGAGGGTCCACTCTAATGCACCTTCGGTTTTAACAAGATTATCGTTGATATTTGCCATAAAATCCGATACAGAACCACTGATGACGGAAATGGTGTCGTTACCGTCACTGATATATTGTTCTTCAATCAGCTTGGCAGCAGGAATCAATACGCTGACACCGGTGTAAGTGATTGCCATATCAGTAGTACCAAGCTTTGCGGAAAGCACGATTGGACCATACTTGAATGCAAATACGGAATCGTTATCAGGAAGACCGTGAACGGTAATGTCCATTGGAAGGATAAGTTCAATCGTATCGCCGTCCTTCAGACCGCTCACGGTAGCATATTCTTCCGTAAGCTCTACGACTGCAACAGGAAGAGCATCGTCGCCGGTTACAGTTACAGTTGCTTCTCCGGCTAACCAGTCAGGCAGACGGAAGGAAATGCTGTCAGCAATTTCTGTGCTGCTATCTAAAGTATTTACTACGACCGTTACTTTATCACTGGAAGGAATATCTGCGGTCATAGTAAGCTTTACATTCTTTTTTTCATCGGTAAGCATGGAGCTTAAGTACTGGCTGATAACGATGGAGTTTTCGCCGGAGTAATAAATGGCATTACCCAGCTTTGTAAAGTTTTCCATACCGCTGCCGGTACAACACCAGAAGCTTCCGGTGGCAGTGGTGTATACCTTGAAGTAACCGGTAGCCATTGGCTGGAAATAGGTTGTCATACCGCTTTCCGGATTCTGGGAGGAGAGGATAGTATTATAAAAGGTATTCTCGTAGTAATTTAAGTAAGCGGTATCACCGGTGGTCATGTAAAGAGCCTTGGAGAACTTTAACATATTGTAGGCGTTACAGGTTTCACAGTTACAGTTGGTGCGCTCTGCGTCAAGAATGTAGTCACTGCCGAAGTGTTCCCATTCGCTGTTGTCACCGGTAATATAGGAGTGACGATCCAGAACCATGTCAAAGAAAATTTGGGCATAGGTAAGGTATGCAGAAGCATCTACCACTTCACCGTTAATGGTTTTTCCATGAGTGGTCACATAGCGGTTTAAAGCACCGATAAACTTTGGAATGGTGGTGTTGGCATGGCGGTTGGTTAAAACGTCCTTAGAGCCTTTTTCTACTGCCTGGAAGAGAGTATCTTCATCAAAAGCATGGGCAGCAATAGCATAGGTATCCTCTCCGGTTACTGCGTACAGTTCATACAAGCAGTCGTTCATGCCGCCGTATTCGATGCCGAGCACAACGCGGCGGGTGGAATCGGACCAGCTCTGAGTACGGTTATATACCCAGGTGCCGAGATTCTTTGCAACCTCAAGCGCAGTTTTGTTTCCGGTGTATTTATAAACATCAATCACACCTGCAAGGATTTTGTGCATGGTGTACCATGGCACCCAAGCTTCACTGGTAATGTTGGTCTTGTTCTTTTCTACATTATCAAACTGGAGCTCAATATTACTTTTATTTGCGATGGTTGCGCCAAAGATAAAGCCGGTGCCGGTAGCATCCTGACATTCTTTTAAGGCATCAATGATGTAATCTAAGCGCTCAGAAAGCTTTTTCCCTCTGGTATCGTCGGAAGGAAGAGTTGCTACGGCCTGGGCTACTGCGGTCAGATAGTGACCCATTGTGTGACCACCAATCAGCATGTTTTCCCATCCTGCATAACGCTTTACCCCTTTCATGTCAACACCTGCGGTTTCGCGGAAACCTGCCAGCAGGCGGTCGGCATCCAGAGATAAAAGATATTCGATATCCTTGTCCTCTGCGTTGGTGAGGTAGGCATCGGTAACATCTACCTGATTCAGTTCATAAGCTTCATAGGTTGTAAAGTTTTTCATGGTTGATTCTCCTGTGGTTGTATTATTTGTTTCTTCTGCGGCAAATACACCGGAAAGTGGTGAAATCAGCAGTTGTACCGCTGTAATTGCCGCCATGGCGAAGGAAAAAACAGCGTGTGATTTTTTCTGCTTCATGTGTGTAAACCTCCAAAATACATTTGTTGAAAATTCTTATTTTGCAGGTGCAAAAAGGTTTTCTGAATTGTAATGTTGAGTTAAGTATAACATAGAGATTGGTGTAAAAACGATACGAAAAGGTTCGTTTTGGTTGAAAAAGGTTAGATATTGTAAGCTCGAAAAATAGCCGTAGGGCACTAAAATAACAATAGTCCAACATCTTGCGTGGGACGAGAGGTGTAAGGTGGAAAAGAATTTGTTGTAACATCCTATTTTACAGCTAATTGACAACCGTGTGGCGAATATGCTATTATTTACAAAGACAACGCAATGCGTATTCTGACAGGAGGTGCATCAGTGGAACAATTACGTCCGGAACTGGAATTACAGCAAAGAGAGCTTCGTATGTTGCGGGAAGAACTTGGCTTAAATCGCAGGGAGTTTGCCATGGAATATGGAATACCTCTGCGCACAATAGAAGATTGGGAACATGGAAAAAGAAAAATGCCGCCGTATGTACTGAGACTTCTTGCGTATAAGGTAAAGGCAGATGCATTCTGCAAGCAGCAACAACAAAAAGAAACTTGATTTTTTCCTGAGAATGAAGAGAAATATTTGAAAAGAAAAGTAAAACAAGGAGGTCTGAGTATGCACAAAATTCAATTAACAGATAGAACAAAAGAAAACAGGATTGCAACCTATTATATGGAGGATGCATCGAAACTGTATGAACTCTGGAAGGAAAATGAAGAAAATGAAGAGCGCATTGAGAAAATGCGTTATGCCCTTAGAGGCGAAAAGGCAGCGGACCCTGGTCTGACTTATGAGGAGGCACCATTAGTAACAGAAGTGGAGTTAAAGGTGGGTGCCAAGCAGGATTTTTCCATGGAACGGAGTTGGCTGATGCTTCATAACACAGTGGGGCATGAAGGCAAATATTATGTGGCTTCCCTTGTGGCAAAAATTCGCTGGGCGATTTGTGAGGACAAGTTTTTGAAGCTGGGTTCCTTTGTGGCGACAGGTATTTGTAAGGAGAATAATTATGCTGAGGGCGGTTTTGAACAGGTGACCTGTTGCGGTAATCCGGTACTCAGTCATTACAGCAGTTCCATCGTGCCGCTGGTGTCTGATTTTGAGGACGATTTTTCCAGAGAAAAGATTACTATGCTGGGTTATAAAGTGCTTGCGGAATTTGCAAGCATGGAGGAAGTGAACGAAGATATTGCAAAGAAGAGGCTGACGGATGCAGAGGTAGAAATATTGTTGCATGATATTCCGGGAGAGCTGGGTTAAATTATTGGCAGCTTCCGGTTGCTGAAATAAGAACACCGGGATAAGTTGATAAATGTTTGAAGGGGTCTGCCAGAAGAATGTGACAGACCCTTTACTTCGTTTATAACAGTTTTTTCAATTCTTCAAATACTTCTTTATAGTGTTCATCGATAAGACCGAAATCCATTTCCTTATAACTCCACATGGCTCTGCCGATGGAATACTTCTCGAGCAGCGTGTGCATGTCCTTGTGCCAGGCCAAGGCGGATTGAGGGTCAGTCAGATTGATAACACCGTATTCGCCGCAATGCAAAGGAACGTTTCTGGACTCGGCAACAGTAAGCGCTTCGTGGAACAGGCTTTCCAGCATGGTGATACCGGAGCTTTCCGGTGGCATGTTGCGGAAAAGCTCGGAGCAGTGATTGTCCAACTTCTGCTCTGCAATCCGGAGGTATTCTCCGGCAGTCAGTGGATACTTGACGCGGAAGTTTTGCGGCATAAAAGGTATCCAATATGCACCTTGGTGGGTAAACAGCAACGGCTCATAAAAGTGGAAGGAGTAAACAATTTTTTCATCCGGTGGTGGAAGAATATCTTTTACTGTATTGATGCTGTTGTTACAGGTGCCGCCGATTAAAATCCAGGTGTCAGGTGTGTATTTGCGGATACGGGCAACTGCTTTTGCGGCAAGACGGTTCCAGATATCATTAACATTTGGGTCAACAATTTCATTCAGTAAATCGAAGGCAATAAAATTATATTTACCATAGCGGGCTGCAAACTTATCCCAGAGGGAAAGAAAACGTTCCTGCAAGGCTTCGTTTTCAAAGAAGGAACTGCAGTTTTCTGCATCATCGAAAACGTAACCGGCAGTTTTGTGCAGGTCAAGAATCATGTGCAGTCCATATTTTTCGCACCATGCCACACAGTTATCAATGTAGGTGTACCCCTCCGGAATAGTGGTTCCGTCCTCGGTTTCCACCAGTGGATAGTCCACAGGAAGACGTACATGGTCAGCACCCAGGGATGCGATATTTTCTAAATCCTGTTCTGTAATAAAAGTGTCTAAATGTTCTTTGGTAAGTGTGGCCTGAGACAACCAGCCGCCAAGGTTGATTCCTTTTGTAAATCCGGGAAATTCTCTCATAAAATCCTCCATTCTGAGAACGGTTTCAAACGGTTCTCTTAAAAGCTTTGATTGCATTATAAAGTTTCTTAACAGAAAAGAATATAAAATCGGTTGTAAATATATAAAAATTGTTGCATAATTAAAGTGAGGATAAAAAGTGGTTCTTAAAAACAAAAAACAGGAGGAAACATCACGATGAGTATGAATAAAGAGCTGACCTCCCAGTTATTTTTACGCAGGGAGGAGCAGCAAAGTCATGAGGACTATAGTCAGGAGTATGGTTTTTATGATGTCATTGCAACCGGTAATATAGAAGAAGTTAAAAAGAAACTTGTAAATCCGGAAGACGTAACAATGTATGAACGTCCGGAATTTGGACGGTTATCCAAGGATTTTTTGCGAAATATCCGTTATCATTTTGTGGTGGCAACAGCATTGATTACGAGACTTTGTGTAGAAAAAGGTCTGGAGAGGGAACTGGCATACACACTTAGCGACTTATATATTAATAAAATGGACAGAGAAACAAAGGCGGAAAAAATCTTGTCCTTGTATAATGAATTGTTATTGGATTTTACGCAAAAAATGGCGGAGGTGCCAAAACAGAGGGTGTATTCCATGCAGATTGTAAAAGCCATGGAGTATGTTTATAAGCACAGAAACGAGCGCCTGACGGTACAGGAAATCGCAGATAGCCTGCAGATGAACCGTAGTTATCTTTCTTCTCTTTTTAAGAAGGAAACAGGCACCGGAATCAGCGACTTTATTCGCAATGAAAAAATTAAGGCTGCTGCAAATATGCTGAAATACTCGGAGTATTCTTATAGTGATATTGCTGAGTATTTTGGATTTGCTTCCCAGAGCCATTTCATTCAGTGCTTTAAAAAACAAACCGGGTTGTCTCCAAAGGAATATAGAAAGAATTTCGCAAGAAATCAGGGATTCTATTAAAAAGTCAGTATTCAGGTTGTGCTAACAAGAATACTGACTTTTGGCTATGAAATATGTTTTAGCTGTTTTTTAAAATAATCAATTCTACGGTATCTGCAACTTTTTCGCAGCCGTCACAACATTTTTCCAGACGGTCATAAATATTGGTCCATGCAAAAATGGCCGTTGGATCTTTTTCTTCGGAGTACAGGCGGCGAGTTGCTTCTACATACAAACGGTCTCCTTCTTCTTCTAAAGAGTTGATTTCTTTGATTTTTTCTGCTAAAGAGGTGGATTTGCGGTAATTTGGCAACTCCAGAGACATTTCCTTAAGGTCTGCACAGCAGCGGACAATCAACTTGGCAAATTCCTTGACATCCGGGCGTAATTCTTTGATGTTGTACATATAAATTCTTAAAACGACATCTTCGATTAAATCGCAAACTTCATCGATGGTGTGAGCCAGTTCTACGATATCTTCTCTTTCGATAGGTGGAAGGAATTCTTTCACCAGACGTTCCATCATTTCGTGTTTTATACCATCTGCGGTGTGCTCGATTTCATGCATTTTGTCAAGCTGGGCTTTGATGCCTGCAGCATTGAAACTTTCAAAAATATTTTGTAAAAGGGCAGCAGCATTATTAGCATAGGAAATTCCTTTTGCAAATGCATCAAAATAATAATTGCTATCTTTTTTCGCCATGATTTGTTCTCCTTCCATCTCTTAAAATAGCCACATGAATAATTTTGCCATGAGAAATCCAATCAGTCCGCAACCGGGGAAAGTGAGTACCCAGGTGAGTACCATTTCTTTTACTACGCCCCAGTTAACACTGGAAACACGGCGTGCTGCACCTACCCCCATAATAGCGACTGTTTTTGTGTGTGTGGTGGAAACCGGAATTCCTGTTACGGAAGAAAGCAACAGGCAGCCGGCACCGGCTAAGTCAGCAGAAAAGCCCTGGTATTTTTCCAGCTTTACCATGTCCATTCCCACCGCCTTGATGATACGGTAGCCGCCAATGGAGGTGCCAAGTGCCATAACGGCACTGCAAAGAATCATCAGCCAGATAGGAATCTGGAAATTATTCACATTTGCCTGACCATTTACCAGGAAGATACCTAACATAAATACGCCCATAAATTTCTGACCATCCTGTGCACCATGCATAAAAGCCATGGCAGCACCACCGGCAATCTGGCCACCCTTGAAGAAGGTTTGTGTTTTCCGACGGTCCATATTCCTGCAAATGAATTCTACTGCTTTTACTGTAATCCATCCGAAGACAAAACCAAGTACAGTAGATAATCCTAATCCATACACAACTTTTACCCATTCACTGCCATTGATGCCACCAAGACCGCCGTGCAGAGCAATGGCTGCACCGGAAATACCGGCAATTAAAGCGTGGCTTTCGCTGGTTGGAATACCAAACCACCAGGCAGCGGTCGCCCAGGTTACGATGGCAAACAAAGCAGCACATAAAGCTACCAGTGCATCGCCGGAATTGCCACCGAAATCCACCATTTTGTAGATGGTTGCGGCTACGCTGGCATTGACCATAGTCATGACAAGAACTCCCAAAAAATTAAATACTGCCGCCATTAAAATGGCTGCTTTTGGGGAGATGGATTTTGTAGAAACACAAGTGGCAATCGCGTTTGGTGCATCGGTCCATCCGTTTACCAGAACTACTCCGAGAGTCAGGGCTACAGTAAGAGCCAATATGGGACTGGAAAGCAATTGCGAAAGAAATTCAGCTAACGAAATAGTCATAAGTTCTCCTTTCGATATGTAGGGCTTATAAAATGTAAAACATATATATTTATAGTAGCTGATTTTGAGAGGCTTGTCTACGAATCGACGGTTAAGAACGAGTAAAGAGTCAGAAGGGTAATACATCCTCTGACTCTTTCGTGAAGTTTATTTATTTTCTTTTAACATTTTTATTCCGCGTTTTCTTCTTTTTTCTCCTTCTTAGGAGCACCTGCCTTATTCAGCAGAGAAATACAGCCTACGATAATCAGTGTCACCACAAAAATTGCAAGCCAACCCTTCAGTGCATAAGGAACTGTCATTAAAAATAAATCTACGTTCATACTGTTCTCCTTTCTTATGGAAGCATTGCAATGATTTCAGGTACAATCTTTAAGATTAAGCCGCCGGCAATAACGGATGCAATCTGACCGGATACGTTAGCACCAATGGAGTGCATCAGCAGGAAGTTCTGGTTGTCTTCCTCCAGACCCATTTTATGTACCACACGGGCAGACATTGGGAATGCGGAGATTCCGGCTGCACCAATCATTGGGTTTACCTTCTTCTTGGAGAAGAGGTTTAAGAACTTGGCAAAGAATACGCCGCCTACGGTATCGAAAACAAATGCCACAAGACCGAGTAACAGGATAAGGAGAGTTTCTTTATTTAAGAACATATCTGCCTGCATCTTGGTAGCAACGGTGATGCCGAGGAAGATGGTAACTAAGTTAGCCAGTGCATTCTGTGCTGTTTCGGAAAGAGAATTTAATACACCACATTCACGAATCAGGTTACCAAACATTAGGAAACCAATCAGGGCAACGGCACGTGGAGCTACGATACCGGTAATGATGGTAACAATGATTGGGAATAAAATCTTGGTTGCCTTGCTAACATTAGCAGGCTTGTACTCCATGCGGATTAAACGTTCCTTTTTGGTGGTGCACAGCTTGATGATAGGTGGCTGCACGATTGGAACTAATGCCATGTAGGAGTAGGCCGCGACGATAATGGCCCCGATGTAATTGGATTCAAAGTAGTTGGCAACGAAGATGGAAGTAGGACCGTCTGCTGCACCGATAATAGCGATGGACGCAGCGTCCTTTAAGTCGAAGCCAAGCAAGGTTGCCATACCCAGAGTGAAGAAAATACCGAACTGGGCAGCTGCACCAAATAACATCAATTTTGGGTTAGAGAGCAGCGGGCCAAAGTCAATCATGGCACCGATACCGATGAACAGGAGCAGTGGGAACAATTCGTTGGCAATACCTGCGTTAAATAAAACATCAATAGGTCCGATTTCTGCAACACCGTCATAAATCTGGGTTACTGCACCGGACAATGGCAGGTTAACTAAAATTGCACCAAAACCCATTGGTAATAAAAGAGTTGGTTCCATTTCCTTTTTGATAGCAAGGTAAATTAGAACGCCGCCGATAATCCACATGATTACCATTTTGATAAAGCTTTCTGGTGGGATTCCCAACAGATGATCGTATAAGACTTCCATAGAGCCCTCCTCATTTTTTTTGGGAGAAAACTATTTCTCCTTGTATTTTATTTATAAGCCTTGTTGCCTCAAAGCTTCATAAATCAGAAGTTTATGGTGTTTCTTCACACATACGATACCCTACACCAAGTTCGTTAATGATATAACGGTTATCGCCGGGTTTGACACCTAACTTTTTTCGCAGGTTTGCCATATTGACCTGTAATTTTTTAACCCCTCCGTCATCGGACGGTCCCCAGACTTCACGTATGATAGTAGCATAAGTAAGGACTTTTCCGGTGTGTTTTGCTAACAGGACAAGAATATTATATTCTGTCTGGGTCAGTTTGATTTCTTCCCCGCCGATGGTAATCAGCCGTCGGTCGTAGTCGATGGTTAAATCATGCAGCATGAACTTTCCACCGGGAATCAGAGCCGGATTGCCGCTATATTGGCTGATACGTAAGGCGGCACGGACCCGTGCTAAAAGCTCGGCTGTGCCGAAGGGCTTTGTAATATAATCATTGGCCCCAAGGTCCAAAGCATCCACCTTGTCCGTTTCTCCGGTACGGGCAGAAAGGACTAATACTGGTGTGGCTTCCTGCTGTGCACGAATGGTGCGGATAAATTCCAGCCCATCTTTATCCGGCAGACCTAAATCCAGAAGAACCAAATCAGGACGGTGGGAAGAATACATCATAATGCCATTCCCGCAGGTGTCTGCTGTGATAACCTGATAGTCGTTAGCTTCCAGAATAGTTTTGGCGAAGCTGCGGATGTTACTTTCGTCTTCAATAACAAGAATTTTGTAGCGGTTATTCTTCATGACTGTGTACTTCCTTCCATGGGAGAGTTTAATTTTCCAGTCTGAGTGCAAAGGAAAAGGATGCACCGCCGGATTTGTTATTTTTCACTTGGATTTCACCGCCGTGGGCCTTGATGATGGCGGAACAAACGGACAAACCGATACCCATGTTATTACGGCTGCCGTCAGCAGGAACATGGTCGCGGTCTAAGTAGCCGGTGAAAATTTTGTCTAAACGGTCGACAGGGATTCCGCAACCGTTATCGCTGATACAAAAGACAGCAAAATCGTTTTCTTTTGTAACGGTGAGTTTTAATTCGGTCATGCCGGTGGCATGGTCAACTGCATTTTCTAAAATATTAATGAGAACCTGCTCAATGAGCATGGCATCCATGGGTATGCTGATGAAGTCTTCCGGAATTTCTACCTCCACTGGTTGATTTGGACAGCGCTTGCGGAATTTTACAAGTACGGCATCAATAAGTTCTTCCAAAACGGTAGAGCGTTTGATTAATTGCACTCTTCCACCGCCAATTCGGGTGACGGAAAGAAGGTTTTCCACCATGCGGATAAGCCATTCGGAATCCTGGCGTATTTCGACTAAAAGCTTTAATTGCTGTTCCTTACTTAAGAAATCGTAATTTTCCATAATAGCGGAGCTGGATCCATAAATGGTAGTGAGCGGTGTACGTAAATCGTGGGAAACGGCACGGAGAAGATTGGCTCTCATGTGCTCTTTTTCTGTCTCAGCTTTCATTTTTTCCTGCTGCTTAATCTGAGTAGTAAGTGTTCCTGTTAAGATGGCAACTACCAACATAACAAAAGCAGAAGACAGACATTCCGGTGAAATTAAATCAAAGGCATAATAAGGATAGGTAAAAGCATAATTAACTGCAAGAACGCTGAGCAGGGAAGCAGTAATTCCCCAAAAATACCCCTGAGTTTTCATGGAAATCAAAAAGACACCAAGGACAAATATCATTGGTATCAGGGTTTTTGTATCAAACATGTCCTGCATCCAGATGTTTAAGAACAGGAGAAGTATTAAAGTAATTATGGTGAATAAGGCATCTTTAATGCTTAATTTTTGTTTCATAGGAATCTCCGAAATTATGTAATAAGCATAGTAGTGGTGTTCAGACTATGCTATGCATGGATATTGTATCATATTTCAGTACGTGCTTTCAATTTATTTCCAATCCTTTACCAAATCTTTGCCATTATACTAATACAAAATTCGCACCGTTTTTCTCTCACGGAATGTCGGTGTGGGAAAAACGGTGCGAAAGGATAGGCTATTTTGTGAGCGTTATCTGATCACAAAGACTGCCAGGATAAGTAATACAATGGTAATCGCTATAGCGATACCGGTTCCGATTTTCTTGATTTTTTTTGCAAGTGCCGGATTCTTTTTGCCTATGAAATGCACTGGTAATCCGAAGATGGAAGAAATAATAATGCATACAAAGGGCCAGAAGAACCCTTCCAGAAAATTGTGAAATGTCCGGCTCTGTCCTTCTAACAGATACCACACAAAACCACAAAGAATGCAGGTGCCAACGATTCTGATAAGATATCCTTTTAGGTCGTAGTCAAACAGTAAATCGCCATGTTCGTTGGCAAACTGGAACTCCTTGAGAAAAACACCTTTCTCAAATTCAATCACGTCATTTAATATTTCCTTGAACTTAAATCCTGCCTTTTCCTGCTCCTCAATTTCATTCCAATACATCGCGGTATCGAACCCGGAAATTTCTTCCTGTCTGGTCTGCATGAGTTTACAGACACTGATGGCGCCTTCCAACTCCTTGATTTGGTTTTGCAGCTCTGAAATATTTTTTTCAAGCATTGGCTGTAAAGAAAAAGTTCCATCCAGCAAGTTTTTAATTTCAGAAACTGATAAACCGATTTTTCGTAGAATGATAATTTTTTTCAATGTTACAACATCTTCATTGCTGTATTCCCGGTAGGAATTGGCACCTCGTTTTGGTGAAAGCAAATTTTCTTTTTCATAAAACCTGATGGTAGCTCTGGGAACCTCTAATTCTTGTTCTAACTCTTTAATTGTCATGATAATCCTCCCTGTTTTCCTTGGTTTTGCTTACTTTATAAGGTATGAACAAGGTTTACAGTCAAGTGTTTTTTTGAGAAATTATTTTTTTCGGTAGATTTTATAGCCTTTTTCAAAAAGTTGAGCCACATTTTCTGTTCGTTGTGATACCTTTCCGGTACTTCTGGTTGCATCGATTATAATTACTTCCGATTTCCCGGTATTTGCAAATTCTTTGAAAAACATGACGTGGCTGCCGGGCTTGGCAAAAACATCGCCTTGTTCGATATCCTCAAGGTTGTCTATTACTGTTGCATACTTCGAGATGTCCCGGGTGGCTATCTTTTTCGGTAACTCCCAGCACACTGTAAGTAAGCCGGAGCAATCAACACCAACAGTGTTACGGCTTCCGTATCGTTTCGTATCCTCCGGAACATTGCCCCAACCATAAGGGATGCCGACATTTACTTCATTTACTTTCCACCAGCCACAGTCAAGGACTTCTCCACGCCACGTTATGTCAGGAGTATCTACAAAACGACCATCAGAATCAATTCCGTGTAATACATTTGCATCCGATGCAGTCCATTCATAATTGGCATATTCCAATGCTTTTGTAATGACCTGTGCGCCCCAAATGTTGTTATTCTCCATAGTAGTTCTCTCCTGTTGTATAGTTACAAGTTTCTTGCTAATCTGAGAATCTTACCAAAATTATAACACGTTATAGCTTGCATGAAAATGCAGAACATGCCTTTCACTTTGCAAAAAATGCTGTTCAACAAAACAGAGCGCGCATCTTTTGATGCGCGCTCTGCAAAAACTCATTTATTGATTATTTTTCAGCCATCTTAGCTAACTTCTCGTACTTCGCCTTAGCGTCAGCCTCTGCCTTTTCGAACAGGTACTGTGCACGCTCTGGGTTGGAACGGGAAAGTCTGTTGTAACGAACCTCGGATTCAATGAATTCCTTGTAGCTTGCAGTTGGCTCCTTGGAGTCTAACTGGAATGGGTTCTTACCTTCTGCTGCAAGACGAGGATCGAAACGGAACAGGTGCCAGTAACCGGAAGCAACTGCGTTCTTTTCTTCGGTCTGAGCATTCTTCATACCGCCCTTGATACCATGGTTGATACATGGAGCGTAAGCGATGATGAGGGATGGACCCGGATAGCTTTCAGCCTCTGCGATTGCCTTTACGCACTGTGCATAGTCAGCACCCTGTGCAATCTGTGCAACGTATACGTAACCGTAGCTCATTGCGATTGCTGCGAGGTCTTTCTTCTTAACTTCCTTACCAGCTGCTGCGAACTGAGCGATAGCACCGGTAGGTGTAGCCTTGGAGGACTGACCGCCTGTGTTGGAGTAAACTTCTGTATCAAATACTAAAATGTTAACATCCTGGTTGGAAGCGAGAACGTGGTCTAAGCCGCCGTAACCGATATCGTATGCCCAACCGTCACCACCAAAGATCCACTGGCTCTTCTTAGCAGCGAAATCCTTGTTAGCAAGGATGTACTTTCTGTCTTCGTTGTCACATCCGCAAGCTTCTAATGCAGCGATGAGCTTCTTAGTAGCAGGTGCGTTTTCTGTGGAGGATTCGGAGGTTGCAAGGTACTCAGCTAAAGCTGCCTTAACATCATCCTTTTCAGCAACAGCCTGAAGTCTTTCAGCAGCGTCTACGATGCGCTTTCTGAGAGCTCTCTGAGCCATGAACATACCTAAACCGAATTCAGCGTTGTCTTCGAATAAGGAGTTGCCCCATGCAGGACCCTGACCAGCTTTGTTTCTGGTGTATGGGTTGGATGGACAGGAACCGCCCCAGATGGAGGAACATCCTGTTGCATTAGCCAGGTACATTCTGTCA
>JAZSEW010000020.1:0-9855 GCA_045531895.1 Lachnospiraceae bacterium | reverse complement strand
AAATCTACGTTAAGCCCGAAGAAAGCATGGCTTACTTCGTTGTTAACGGAACAGAAAACGGAAGCTTCATGATCTAATAGCTTTGTAGTGAAATATATGAAATGAAAGGTTCGGAGAAATCCGAACCTTTTTTGTGTTTTTACATAATATATATGAAGAAAAAGCTTCGAAGTATACTTGTATAGTTAAAATGAGAGTGATATAATACTTATGTATAGCCTGAAATCAGGTGACAAAAACCGAGTTGCATTTATTTTACAATAGTCAAAATATGAAGGGGAATCATATGGAGAGTGAAGGGGTAAATTTACTTATTGATGCAGCTTTTCAAACATTAATGGAACATAGTAAAGACATGATGTTTGTAAAAGACAAGGATTTGATTTATCGTGCTGTATCCATGCCGTTTGTGAAAATGGTGGGAAAAGAAACGGCAGATGAGGTAATCGGTCATACGGATGCAGAGCTTTTTGCGGATAAAAGCTTAGCTAAAAGATATGCTGCAGATGACAAGAAACTAATTAAAAGCGGTAAACATTTAGTAGATTACATAGAACCGATTACAGAAGCGGAAGACGGGCAGGCCAGATATGGTTCTACCTCTAAGTTCATTTTAAAGGATGACAACGGAGCTGTAACGGGTATTTTGGGTGTAACCAGAGATATCACCAGGGACTATATTGCAAGACAGCATTATCAGCAGGAACTGAGATATCTTTTTGGATTGCCCAAGGATACATATGCAGTATCGTTTATTGATATTGATGATTGGCGTATTATCAGCCAGCGCAGACAATTGATTGAGAACGGCACATTGCAGGAATGTCATACCGTAGAAGAATTGGTTGATGCAGCAAAAGCATCCATTGTAGATGAGAACAGTGGTGCTGCTGTATTTTATAATAATTTTACAGCCGGATTGTTGCGTGAAATTTACGAAACCGGAAGAATGCAAATGTCGTTCCGCTATCAGCGCCGCGTTGGTGAAAATATGGTGCGTTGGGTGCACAATGACATTCGTTTTATCATTGATGTTGACAGCGGCCATTTATGCGCTATGCTTTCTGCCAAAGACATAGATGAAGAGAAACGCGAAGAACAGAAGCTTGTGACGGCTGCTAAGATGGATAAAATGACCATGGTATATAACCGTGAAACCACAATGGATTCCATTCGTAAGATTCTCTGTGAAGAGCCGGACCATAATCATGTATTGTTTATGATTGATGTGGATAATTTCAAGAATTTGAACGATTCCAAAGGACATCAGGCCGGTGACGAATTCTTAATTGACCTGGCAGCAGAAATTAAGGGCAGTTTCCGAGAGAGTGATATCGTAGGACGAATCGGTGGTGATGAATTCTTTGCACTGATGCGTAATGTGCCCGGTGATTCCATCACGCTGCGTAAGGCACAGGAATTGCTGAATACCATGCAGGAAGTGTGTGAAGATTATAAGGATTTGAATTTATCTACCAGTATCGGTATCAGTTTGTATCCTGAGGACGGCAAGACTTTAGATGAATTATATGCTCAGGCGGATGGTGCTTTATACGAAGCAAAGCGCAAGGGTAAAAACCGCTATATGTTTGCAAAAAAATAAAATATATCAAAATAGGAATACCGCAGTGTAAACGCTGCGGTATTTTTACGTTTTAGAAGGTATATTTGTCATCTGATGTTCTCAGGGACGTTCTCACTTGGTTGTCCCACGTAACGGTGCATAAGGTTGCAAAGTACGCAACCCAAACACCGACGGGTACAAACACCCTTCGAACAAGCAGATGCAAATATTACTTCTTAATAAAATGTTAAAAAAAGATGTTATTTAAAAATAACAGTTGACAATAATAATTCATAGTGGTAAATTATGAAATGTAGATATTAGCACTCTATCGAGTTGAGTGCTAACAGCACAGAGAGAAGCCACAGAAAGGAGCGATAGATGTTGCTTGACGAAAGAAAAAAGAAAATACTGCAGGCAATTATACGTAACTATCTGGAAACCGGCGAGCCGGTAGGCAGCAGAACCATTTCCAAGTATACGGATTTAAATTTAAGCTCCGCAACAATCCGTAACGAAATGGCAGATCTTGAGGAGTTAGGCTACATCATTCAGCCTCATACCTCAGCAGGGCGAATTCCTTCCGATAAGGGCTATCGTTTATATGTAGACAGCATGATGGAAGAGAATGCACGTCAGGTGGAAGAACTGAAAGAGATGCTTGTCGAGAAAGAAGAGAAAATGGATCATCTTTTAAAACAAGTTGCTAAAGTTCTTGCAGTAAATACCAATTATGCCACCATGATTACGGCACCCAGATGTCAGAAGAACAAATTGAAATTCATCCAACTTTCCAGAGTAGATGAAAATCAGTTGCTGGCAGTAATCGTAATCGAAGGCAATGTTATTAAAAACAGTATGATTTCCGTTTCGGAGCATTTAGATGATGAAACCATGTTAAAGCTTAACATGTTGCTGAATACTCATTTAAACGGTTTATCAATAGAAGATATCAGTTTGGGTATGATTACCGCGCTGAAACAGCAAGCAGGACATTACGGCACCATTATTGGAGATGTCATTGATGCAGTAGCAGAAACTATCAAGGAAGATGAGGACCTTGAAATCTACACCAGCGGTACCAACAATATTTTCAAATATCCGGAACTGGCAGATAACCAGAGAGCCAGCGAGTTGATTAATACCTTTGAAGAGAAGCAGTTGCTTTCGCAGTTGATTGATGATTCGGAAGTAACGGAGCCCGGACATGAAATCAAGGTTTACATCGGAGAAGAGGCACCGATTCAGACCATGAAGGATTGTAGCATTGTTACGGCAAATTATGAATTCGGCGAAGGCATGAAGGGTACTATCGGTATTATAGGTCCTAAGCGAATGGACTACGAAAAAGTAGTAGGAACGCTCAAGACCATTAAAGTCCAGCTGGATGCACTTTATCAGCAGGATGATAAAAAGAAACTGCCTTAAGAGGCTTAAGAAAGGATGAGTGATTTGGCAGCAAAGAAGAAAACAAAGACCAAAGCAGAAGAAGTACAGAATGAAAAGGAAATAGCGGAAGAAACTGCAGAAACTGCGGCAGAGACAACGGAAGGAGACGCTCCCGGAGATAGTGAAGCAACCGAAAATGCAGAAGAAACCGTGAAAGATAAAAAACAGGAAAAAATTGATGAGTTGGAAGACAAAGTAAAGCGTCAGCTGGCAGAATTTGAAAACTTCCGTAAGCGTACCGAAAAAGAGAAAACGACAATGTTCGAGGCCGGAGCTAAGAGCGTAATCGAGAAAATCTTACCGGTAATCGATAATTTTGAACGTGGTCTTGCAACCACCAAAGAAGAGGATAAAACCAATCCTCATGTGGAAGGCATGAACATGATTTACAAGCAGCTCATGACTGAACTTGATAAGTTGGAAGTAAAACCCATCGAAGCAGTCGGTCAGGAATTCAATCCTGATTTCCACAATGCCATCATGCAGGTGGAAAGCGATGAATATGAAAGCGGAATAATCGCTCAGGAACTTTTAAAAGGTTATACCTATCGCGACACGGTCATCAGACATAGCATGGTAGCGGTAGTCAGTTAATACAGCAAACAATTTTTAGAATAAAGGCGCAAGGCGCTGATAAAACAGGAGGAAATGTAAAATGGGTAAAATTATTGGTATTGACTTAGGTACAACAAACAGCTGTGTAGCTGTAATGGAAGGTGGTCAGCCCACCGTTATTGCAAATACAGAAGGTATGAGAACAACTCCCTCTGTTGTTGCTTTTACAAAGAACGGAGACAGACTTGTGGGTGAACCCGCTAAGCGTCAGGCTGTAACCAATGCAGACAAGACAATTTCATCAATTAAGCGTGATATGGGTACTGACAACGGCAGAACCATCGACGGCAAGAAATATTCTCCTCAGCAGATTTCTGCGATGATTCTTCAGAAGTTAAAAGCAGATGCAGAAGGATATTTAGGTGAAAAGGTTACAGAAGCAGTTATCACTGTTCCTGCATATTTCAACGATGCTCAGCGTCAGGCTACCAAGGATGCAGGTAAGATTGCAGGTCTTGATGTTAAGCGTATTATCAACGAGCCTACAGCAGCAGCATTAGCTTACGGTCTTGATAACGAAAAAGAACAGGTTATCATGGTATACGACTTAGGTGGCGGTACATTTGACGTTTCCATCATCGAAATCGGTGAAGGCATCATTGAAGTACGTGCAACAGCCGGTGATAACAGACTTGGTGGTGATGACTTCGATCAGAAGATTACAGATTATATCCTTGCTGAGTTCAAGAAGCAGGAAGGCATTGACCTTTCTAAGGATAACATGGCTTTACAGAGAATTAAGGAAGCTGCTGAAAAGGCTAAGAAGGAACTTTCATCTGCTACAACAACAGATATCAACCTTCCTTACCTTACAGCTACTCCCGAAGGTGCTAAGCACTTCGAAATGACTCTTACAAGAGCAAAATTTGATGAATTAACTCATGACTTAGTAGAAAGAACAGCAATTCCTGTTAAGCGCGCATTGGAAGATGCAGGTGTAACACCTTCTGAATTAGGTAAGGTACTCCTTGTAGGTGGTTCTACACGTATCCCTGCAGTTCAGGATAAGGTAAAACAGTTAACAGGACATGAACCCAGCAAGTCATTAAATCCTGATGAATGTGTAGCACTTGGTGCTTCTATCCAGGGTGGTAAGCTTGCAGGTGATGCAGGTGCAGGTGAAATCCTTCTCCTCGACGTAACTCCCCTTTCTCTTGCAATCGAGACCATGGGTGGCGTTGCTACAAGATTAATCGAAAGAAATACAACAATCCCTGTTAAGAAGAGTCAGGTATTCTCTACCGCAGCTGATAACCAGACAGCAGTAGATATCAACGTAGTTCAGGGTGAGAGACAGTTCGCAAGAGACAACAAGTCCCTCGGCCAGTTCCGTCTCGACGGTATCCCTCCTGCAAGACGTGGCGTGCCTCAGATCGAAGTTACTTTTGACATCGATGCAAACGGTATTGTAAACGTATCTGCTAAGGATTTGGGAACCGGTAAAGAACAGCATATCACTATTACTGCAGGTTCTAACATGTCAGACGCTGACATCGAAAAGGCTGTAAAAGAAGCTGCTGAATACGAAGCTCAGGATAAGAAGAGAAAAGAAGCTATCGATGCAAGAAACGATGCAGACTCAATGGTATTCCAGACAGAGAAGGCATTGAACGAAGTCGGCGATAAGATTTCTGAATCCGACAAGGCTGATTTGGAAGTTGAATTAAATAATGTAAAAGACATCTTAGAGAGAACCAAAGATAAAGAAATGTCAGAAGACGAAGTTTCTGAATTAAAGGCTGCTCAGGAAAAGATGATGGAAAAGGCACAGTCACTCTTCAGCAAGATGTATGAAAGCATGCAGGGAGCAGGTGGTGCAGGTCCTGATATGAGCCAGTTTACAGGTGCAGACGCTGATATGGGTGGTGCTGCATCAGAAGCTGCTGACGATATCATCGACGGAGACTTCAGAGAAGTATAATCGTTTTGATACGTCGTATAAAACAAAGATAAGGTAGTTGGGGAATTCGAAAGAATTCCCCTCTACATACAATAAACTCCACGGGAAAGTATTTTTTCGTGGAATTTATGACGCCATGAGGAGTGGCGTATTTTACTTGTGTTGTTTAGAAAAACAACGGAATGGAGAATGTTATGGCAGAACAGAAAAGGGACTATTATGAGGTCCTTGGTGTGGAAAAAGGGGCAGATGATGCCGCTATTAAAAAAGCATATCGTGCTCTTGCCAAAAAGTATCACCCGGACATGAATCCGGATGATCCTAATGCGGAAGCAAAATTTAAGGAAGCATCAGAAGCTTATGCTGTTTTGAGTGATGCAGATAAAAGAAAACAATACGATCAGTTCGGTCATGCAGCCTTTGACCAGGGTGCCGGAGGCGGTTATGGCGGTTTTGATTATTCCAGTATGGATTTTTCTGACATTTTCGGTGATATCTTCGGAGATTTCTTCGGCGGTGGCAGAAGAAGCAGCGGAAGAGGAAACGGTCCCAGAAAAGGTGCGGATATCCGTAAGTCTGTGCGCCTGACTTTTGAAGAAGCTGTATTCGGTACCGAAAAAGAAATCGAAGTGGATTCTAAAGAAGAATGTCAGACCTGTCACGGTAGCGGAGCGAAGCCCGGAACCAGTCCGGAGACATGTCCCAACTGTAAGGGTAAGGGGCAGGTGGTAGTAACCACCAACTCATTCTTCGGAACCATGCGTAGTGTTCAGACTTGTCGTGAATGTAGCGGTAGCGGTAAGGTTGTAAAAGATAAGTGTAGCGATTGTCGCGGAACCGGTTATACTACCATCCGTAAACGTTATGCTGTAAGTTTCCCTGCGGGTATTGATAACGGTATTGTCAGAAGATTGCAAGGCAAAGGTGAACCCGGTATTAACGGCGGTCCCCGTGGTGATATTTTGGTAGAGCCTATTGTTTCAAGACATCCTATTTTTCAGCGTCAGGAGTATGATATTTACTCCACAACTCCGGTTTCTTTTGCGGTAGCTGCTTTGGGCGGTGAAATCTTTGTGGAAACCGTGGATGGTAAAGTGGTATACGAGGTAAAACCCGGAACGCAAACCGGCTTACGTGTGCGTTTGCGCGGTAAGGGTGTCCCGACACTTCGAAACAAAGAGGTTCGCGGTGATCATTATGTTACATTGGTGGTTTCCGTGCCGGATCGTCTGTCAAGCGAAGCCAAAGACTTGTTGCGTCAGTTTGATGCAGTGACAGGAAATACTTTGCATGCTACAGAGGATAAAGACAAGGACCCTAAGGATAAAGATAAAAAGGGTAAGAAGAAAAAAGGATTTTTTGGTTAGAAACTGATTCTTATAACCGAATGATATAAAACAGGAGAGAAGCCATGGCTACCTGGTCATCAAGAGGACTCAGAGGTTCTACCCTTGAGGACATGATTAACCGAACAAATGAAAAATATCGCGAAAATGGATTGGCCCTGATTCAAAAGGTTCCCACACCGATTACGCCGGTGCAGATTGACCAGAAAAGCAGACACATTACCCTTGCTTATTTTGACCAAAAAAGTACCGTCGATTACATTGGTGCGGTGCAGGGGATTCCGGTGTGTTTTGATGCTAAGGAAAGTGCAAATCTTACATTTTCCCTGCAAAATATTCATGCTCATCAGGTGCAGTTTATGGAAGAGTTTGAAAAACAGGGCGGAATTGCTTTTTTTTTGATTTATTATACATCCATTGATGAGTTATATTATCTTCCTTTCGAGTATCTGAAACTGTTTTGGGACAGGGCGCAGAACGGCGGGCGTAAAAGCTTCCGTCATGAGGAGTTGAATCCGGCCTATGTGTTGCCGAAGCACAGTGGTGTGTTGGTACCTTACTTAGAGGCACTGAAGCAGGATTTGGAGGACCGGGAGTAGAATGAAACATATCATTTATTCTTTGAGTAAATGGTATGTTTTTTTGATTTTAAATGTGATATAGTATAAAAAGGAGTTGTATGCACATTTACAAGTATTCTCCGTTTTAGTGAGGTATCACAGATGAATGTAATTGTTAAAAATTTTGAAGAATTAACCACCACCGAGCTTTATGAAATTTTAAAAGCCCGGGCGGAGATTTTTATCATGGAACAAAATATTAACTATCAGGATATGGATAATGTGGATTATAAGAGCCTGCATTGCTTCATTCAGGAGGACGATAAGGTAATTGCTTATCTGCGGGCCTTTTATAAGGGTGAAGATAAGTCTGTGGTCAAAATCGGCAGGGTATTGACGTTAGAACACGGTAAGGGCGTAGGAAGAATGCTTTTGGAAGAGAGCATTAAAGCAATCAAAGAGAAAATGCAGTGTGATCTGATTTACATAGAAGCACAGAAGCATGCAGTAGGATTTTATGAGAAATTTGGATTTGTAACAACTTCCGGCGAGTTTCTGGAGGAAGGCATTGTACATGTGGCAATGGAGCTGGAAGTGTAAGACGGCGAAGTGCTTTTTACACGAAAAAGAAAACGCAAACCGGAGAATCAGGGAAGGAACAAAAAGATTAATACTTTTTAGAACATTATAATATCAAGGAGGCACAATATGAAGTGGCATAAAATTACGGTAAAAACAACAACGGAAGCGGAAGATATTATCATCTGTACCTTGGCAGATGTGGGCCTTGAGGGTGCACAGATTGAGGATAAAATTCCTTTGACACCTTTGGAGAAAGAGCAGATGTTTGTGGATATTTTACCTCAGACAGAGGAAGACGACGGCGTGGCATATCTTAATTTCTTCGTAGAAGAGAGTGAAGACTTGGATATGGATGCATTGGTGGCTTCTGTTGAAGAGGAACTAGAAGGCCTCCGTATGTTTATGGATATTGGTGAGGGAACCATCACTTTGTCTGAAACCGAAGATTTAGACTGGATTAATAACTGGAAGAAATACTTCCACCAGTTTTATATTGATGAGTTGTTGGTTATTCCTTCCTGGGAAGAAGTAAAGCCTGAGGATGCAGATAAAAAGATTCTGCACATCGATCCGGGTACGGCGTTCGGAACCGGTATGCATGAAACAACCCAGCTTTGCATTCGCCAAATTAAGAAGTATGTAACACCGGAGACTAATATTTTAGATGTTGGTTGCGGTAGCGGTATTCTTGCAATTTTAGCTTTGATGTACGGTGCAAAACATGCGAAGGGTACAGACCTTGACCCTTGCGCGTTGGACGCAACGTTAGAAAATATGGAAGCAAACGGTATCAACCCCGAAGATTTCGAAGTGATTATCGGAAACATCATTACGGAAAAGGAAGTACAGGATTGGGCCGGTTATGAGTGTTACGATATTGTAGTAGCTAATATTTTGCACAATGTACTTGAGGTACTTACCCCCGTGGTAACCGCTCAGATGAAGCCCGGTGCTGTTTTCATTACTTCCGGCATTATTGCAGAGAAGGAAGATTTTGTAGTGGATGTAGTAAAAAAAGCCGGCCTTGAGCTTGTGGAAGTAACCCGCCAGGGCGAGTGGGTGAGTGTGACTGCGAAGAAGCCTGAGTAAAGGAGCAATAATAATATGTACCACTTCTTTGTCGACCCCGGACAGATTCAGGGAACACAAATTCATATAACAGGAAAAGATGTAAATCACATTAAGAATGTGCTTCGTATGCGCATCGGAGAAGAAATCTCCGTGGGCAACGGCGTAGACGGCAAAGAGTATCGCTGTGCCATTGATGCTTTTGAGGAGGATTGTGTGGTTTGCAAGCTTCTTTTTATCAAAGAAGACGGTGTGGAACTCCCTGTAAAAGTTACACTTTTTCAAGGACTTCCCAAGGCGGATAAAATGGAGCTCATCATTCAGAAAGCCGTGGAGCTTGGTGTCTATGAAATAGTGCCGGTAGCAACCAAACGTTGCGTGGTGAAACTGGATGCCAAGAAGGAAGCATCCAAAATTGCCCGCTGGCAGGCAATTGCCGAAGCGGCAGCAAAACAAAGTAAAAGAGCCGTAGTGCCTCAAATTCGCCCGGTAATGACTATGAACGAAGCTCTTAAGGCTGCGTCACAAATGGAACACAGAATCATCCCCTACGAGCTTGCAGAGGGTATGAGTAAAACCAAAGACATTTTTGAATCTTTTACGCCGGGAAATTCCGTAGCTGTTTTTATCGGTCCGGAAGGCGGTTTTGAGGAGGCAGAAATCAAGGCGGCAGAAGATGCGGGAGTGGAGCCGGTTTCTTTGGGCAGAAGAATTCTTCGCACCGAGACAGCAGGTTTTACGGTGCTGGCCTGGATTATGTATGAAACGGAA
>JAZSEW010000097.1:0-43994 GCA_045531895.1 Lachnospiraceae bacterium | reverse complement strand
CCCCAGAAGAACACTACAAAGGTGCCCGGTCCGGTGTGACTTCCGATAACAGTTCCGATGGTGTCAATTTCCACCTTGCCCTGAAGCTTTGCAAATCTGCTTTCAATCAGATTCTTAAGTGTCTCTGCCTCTTCCATGCAGGCCGACTGGCTGATATAGCATTTTCCGGCATAATTAACACCGTCCTCTGCATGCTGCTCCATCATCTTCACCAGTTCTTCCAAGGCCTTTTTCTTGCCACGTACCTTCTGGCGGGCCTGCAATTTACCGTTTACATCTACTTCGATAATCGGGCAGATATTTAATATGCCGCCTACTGCACCGGCCGTCTTGGAGAGTCTGCCACCGCGTACCAGATATTTCAGTTCCGTGGTAGCTACCCAGTGATGCATCTTTAATTTGTTTGCTTCAATCCAATGATATACTTCATCAATAGACTTTCCTGCATCACGCATATCTGCCAAATCGTCCATCATCAGGCCGTATCCGGAGGCTGCTGCCAGAGAATCCACCACGTAAATCTTGCGGTCAGGGTAACGCTCTGCCACAATGTCCCTTGCTACGCAGGCAGAATTGTGTACGCCGGAAATACCGGAAGACAGACACAGGTGAAGCACATCCTTGCCTTCTTTTAAGAATCCTTCAAAGTATTCTTCAAATTCTGCCACATTTACCTGGGAGGTTTTGGTGCTTGCACCGTTCTCCATTGCCTTGTAAAATTCCTCAAAGGACATGGACTGTCCTAAATCGTCCGGATATCGTACACCGTCCAGCTCATAGCTGAAGCAGATATAGTGAATGTCTCTGTTTAAAAAATGTTCTTTTGTTAAATCCGCTGTAGAACAGCAACTTAAAACGTAATCTCCCATTATATGTCTCTTCCTTTCCCATAACTGTCTCATACTATCTTTATTGCAAATAATTCGCGCTATGTCAAATTTTTGTATCAATTCTACTTATCAAAACAGCGAGATTGCACGATGTAGTTTTCATTACTACATTATACAACCTCGCCATATTGTTGTAAAGTATTTTTGTAGAAATCCCTAGAATTTCTTGAATACGCTGGTACCTTCGTTTAACAGAACTGCAATACCTTCGTTTTCCTCCATCTGTCCATTGATTTTTTCCATATCCATCACCAGACTCTGGGTTCTTTCTGCTGCACCGTTAACACCGTTAGCACCATCATCGATAGCGCTGGTAATAGTCGCAATAGAACCAGTGATTTCGTTGATTTCTCTTCTTAATTCTTCTGTCATCGCAGTGAATTCGTTCATGGACTGCTGAATATAGGAAGCATTTTCCTGATACTGGACGCTGTTATCCACAAAGTTACTGAACTCCGGAAGAATGGAATCCTGCATGTATTCTACCAGGTTGTTTGCATTGTCTGCCAGGTTATGTACTGCCTTCATAACAATACCGTTGATTTCCTGGATGCGGTTTGCTGTTTCACGGCTGGAATCTGCCAGTTGACGGATTTCATCTGCAACAACCGCAAAGCCGCGGCCTGCTTCACCGGCTCTTGCAGCTTCAATGGAAGCATTCAGTGCTAACAGGTTGGTCTGACTGGAAATATTTAAAATATCGCCGGTCAGGGAATTTACCTGGTCAACGCTCTTACTGTCTGCAATGGCTTGATTCAGAACTTCCAGAATTTCATTTACCTTTTCACCGGTATGTTCCATATTTGCTCTTGCATCGCTTTCCATCTTATCTGCATTTGCCTTCATCTCAATGGAGTAATCATTAATCTGACTGGTCTTGTTTGCAATGATTTCAACCTCATCACGAACGGATTCTGCATTACCATTGATAATACCTGCGGAACCGCCAACCTCCTGCATGGTTGCTGCCAGTTCCTCAGTTACTGCGGACAGGTCGGATACGCTGTCATCGGAAGTTCTGATACTGTTACGAACCTCGCTGACAACCACTTCCATACGCTGGGTATTACCTACAATAAGCTTCATGATTTCCTGCAGACGCTCCATAAAGATATTCATAGCACCGGCAATATCCGAAATTTCATCGTTGGACTTAATTTCAATTCTCTGGGTGAGGTCGCCTTCACCATCTTCAATACTCTTAACAATGCCCTTAATTTTACGGCTGATACTTCCAAGAGGACGAAGCACTACCCAAATTACTACATATAAAGATAATAACAGTGCAGCTACACTGACTGCCATCATAATGAATGTGGAAGTGAGCGAACCATTAAATACACTCTCCAGAGACACACGGGCATCTGCTGCTTCCTGATTCATATTTTCCACCATGGCAGCAATATAACCTTCCATTGCTTCTACATGCTCAGCCAGAATTCCATTGGCAATTTCATAGGCAACTTCCTTATTACCCAAAGCACTGTTACCCATAATTCTGGCAATTTCGTATTTAATTCCTTCATAGCTTGTCAGCATTGCTTCATAGGAAACCAGTTCTTCTTCGGATACATACTGTTTATAATCTGTAAACAAGCCGTCCAATTCCTTCTGTTGTGCCTTAACGGAATCCACCAGAGAAATTAAGGAATCCAAATCTGTTGCGATAATATGGGACAATGCCATTTTATGTAACACCTGCGTATCATTCTGAATTTCACTCAGTTCTGAAATACGCTGCATGTAATTATCTGTGATTTCTGTTGCTGTTGCATTTACCTTGTGAATATTCGTCAATCCCTGAATATTAGACACCAATGCCACAATCCATAAAATAACAACCGGAACTAAAAGTCTGCCTGTCAGACTTGCCCGAACTTTTTTCTTTGTTTTCATCTGCCGTGCCCTCCTACTTTACTGTTGATGCAGTAATTTCTGCTACCAGCGTGTCCAGAAGTTCCTGTAAAGGTGTTCCATCCGGATTTCCTGCAATCAGAGTATCTGCAAACGTAGTACATGCGCCCCAATAGTTGTTACCAACTCTCTGTAACACACCGTACTGGGACTGGTCGATGACTGCCAGAATTGCCGGTACCTTCATAACTTCCGGAGAAGCTGCGGCATTGATATTGGATGGACCCTGATTTCTTTCTACAAAGCGCACGGTCTGATTTTCCTCATTTGTAATAAAGTCAGCCAGCTTATGTGCCCATTCCACATGGTCAGAATAGGAATTAACACCCACCATCTTGAAACCTGTAAAGGAAGACATCTGAATCTGCTGACCCTTGCATGTAAACGTAGGAAGCTTTACAGCGCCGTAATCATCACCCCAGGTTTCACGTACCGCCATAGCATTCCATACACCACTGATGGCAGCAATAACAGTACCTTCCTGCGCATTGGTAATAAAGGTACCATCCCCGGATGCCATGAAGCCCGGGTGGACTGCCACTTTTGCAATAGCTTCTGCTACATCAACACCGGTAATGCTGCCTTCTGTTGTATTCCAGTTACAATGATTTGTAACGCCATCTGCATTAATACCAAATTCCATGCCGGTATTACCAAAGAAAGCATACATATACCAGCCGGAATTCAATTCCATGGTAAGCTTCTTTCCTGCCTTTTCACAAGCAGCCAGTACACCATCCAGAGTTTTCAGGTCTTCGTCTGTAAAGTAGTCTTTATTATAGTACAGGAAATATCCGTTATCTGCGGTCATTGGATATGCATACAAGGTTCCATTAATGGACGCTGCTTCTACAGATGCTCCCGTATTTGCTTTTTTAACTGCATCCGCGTTTGGAACAGCCTCTAAAATACCACCAGCAACCAGACTGTTTAACTGGTCATCCGGAAAGTGGAATACATCTGCTGTAGTATGAACATCACTGAGTGCAACGTCTCGCAAAGTGGCATCACTCTGTACCGTCAAAGTAATTTCAAACTCTTCTTCCGGATATTTCTTTTTAAAGTTCTCAATCATCCCTTCCAACATAGCAAAATTATCTTCTTCTGCTGAAAGAGTTAACTGAATCGGACCATCCGGTGTCACTTCATCAGTTACAGTTGTGTCATTTCCTGCAGTCACATCATCAGACGCGTTATTCTGGCAACCAGCCAGCGTGCCGAGCAATAACACTCCGAATAAAACGGATAAAAATTTCTTTCTCACGTTGTATCCTCCTAGTCTTTTGTTAATCTTACATAATTTTTTCGTAAATTTTCATAAATAATTATATAACTTGTACACAAGTTTGTCAATAAAGCGCAAGCGGTAAACTTTAAAAAAATCATAATAAAAGAGACTATTGTCCACCATTAAAACACAAGTGTCCGTACCGTCTCTTGTCATCGTTATATTAAATTAATGACATAACCTTCGCAAGGCTTTTCCCAGAACATTGCCTTCCATTCAACTTCCTTTACCGGTTCAAAATGCAAAGCAGAACAAACACTACGAGGCTGTATACTTTTCTGCCCACCGGCTAACAGAAATATGGAAGTCGGGCCATCAGTACCACTAATAATGGCAACAGAAGCTGCCGCAGTTCCGTTTTTCTCCTCAGAATTTCCCGGCTTTTTTCTTGGTTGGTCGCTTTGTGCGCAATCCTGCAGGGTAAACTCGCCTTTCTCCACTTCCGGAAGCAATGCATACTTCATTGCTTTATAGTACGTCGGAAACTCCAGTTCTCCTTGACGAAGCCGTTCCATCTGCTTTCCATCCATTTGCAGGTCTTCTGTTTCCAATACCGTTAAGGTATATTCCGCTCCGGTAGCCGGTCCGGTAAACCGGATACTTTCTCCCGGCGACGGTGTCTGAAAACGTTTTACTACTGTAGCTATCTTGCGTGCTTCCATAGTAAGCTGCAATGTCTTTATTGCCGGCTTTTTCAACGTTGCCCAGGCATAACTTCTGCGATAAAACATCCAGCCTTTATTGCGGTCTAAGTGATAATGCTTAAGCATCTGCTCGATTTCCGGTTCCTCTGCCCAACCACCTTCTTCCATACGGAGACTTTCCGGCCACCAGCCAAAACCACTGCCGTTCCGCTGTTCCAGCTTTTTGCCATTAGCGATTACTTCTGCACTAAAATCAATTTCCGTTGGATTACTGCGGCGCATTTCTTCTCGGACTTCATCGCTCCATTTATCTTCTCTATAACCATATTTTTCTGCTTTTTCTAAAAACCTTTTGATTTCTTCCGGCTCAATCTCAACACAGAAGTCTATCACCAGCCCCTTGCCGCAGGAATACACCGCAGGTACATGCCAGACCTTGTCATACCATGTAAACTGCCGATTGATTGGAATCTCTACACCAGGCTTGTCCTTACCTCCATGATAGTGGTAGCCTTGAGAATAATATACGTGATATGATGTTGCCATATTGTCCTCCTTTGTCAAAGCATGTTTGATTTTTTTTCTTTTTTTGTTGCTTTTATTGTTTTTTTATCATGTTGTGTTATAATATATGTGTTGCCACTCCTAGACCGGCACGGAAGGGAGGGTTGACTTACAGTGAGCTTCATATCTTTTATTCTCTCTGTTTTGGCAAGTGTAATTCTAAAGAAAATCGTTACATTCCTCTCTTCCCCACATATCTTACTAGCGCCACAATACATACCAAATCAATGGCAATTACTACACCCACAGAGCACATGCCCACGAAAATACCATAAGTTCCTGCGATAGCACCAATAATGGTCGGCATCAGAATCGACCCAAGACTTGCAAAGGTCAGAATAAAACTCCATGCCAGAGAATACTTCTGAATTAACTTTCCTGAGAAGGAAACCGTCGTCGGATAAATGCCCGCCATAGAAAAACCAAAGCCCATAATACCGAACACAATCATGCCCATACTCTCGCTATTGATAAGAATCAGGAAAAACAATACCAAGCCTGCGCCCATAACCGGCAGCAATTTATTTTTATCGACTCTGGTAGACAGCCATGCTACCAGAAGCCGTCCTGCCAGCATCATAATCCACTGCATACTTGCCATCAGCTGGGACACGGAAGCGTTAAGTAAACCGGTATCCTTAAAGTAAGTTACAAGCCATCCGATAACCCCCTGCTCCGCGCAAAGATAAAAGAACAATGTCACAATGCAAAGGTAAAATAATGGTTCCTTAAAGAAACCGTAGTTGCCGGTCTTCTTTTCCTTCTTTGGAATGGTCAGACCATCCATCGGAATCATAAAATACAATACCCAGCTGATAATACCGATGATAAGCATAAATACAGAAGCATAAATCCAGTTTTCGTCTCCGGATGCGGTAAACAGCATCAGCAGAATCGGGAACAGGAACGCACCCACAGAAAACATGGCGTGAAGACCATTAATTATTCCCGCTTTGCCCGGTGCCAGATTGTTAATGACCGTATTGCAGAAGTTGCTGGTAGCTCCCCTGGCAAGGCCTGTCAGTAAAAATGCCCCAACGAGCAACGGTATATTTCCACTGAGCAAAATAATCAAATAGGACAGGGCAAAAAAGGAGTTAAAAATTAAGATACTGCGCTTTCTGCCAATCTTCTCCGCCAGTGCTCCAACAAAGAAGCTGGAAAGAAAATTACCAACGGAATGCAGACTGACCAGCATACCACACACCTCGTAGGATAAACCTCTGGTATCGGAAATCAAAGGCATTAATGATCCGATAGAAAGTGCCAGCATACCATTGCAGATAAAAACGATATAAGTAAATATTAATTGTTTGTTTTTGTACTTTTCCTGAAACAACATCTTCTTTTCCTCCTTTGACTCAAACAGTTTGCAGTATAGAACATTCTCTGCAAAAAGTCAATAAAAGAGAGAGCCTAAGCTCTCTCAAATAATTCCGGATGATGTTTGTTCAACTTCACGCAATATATTGCGGAAGCTGCTAACTGAATGATACCGATAATTGTGTTGGACGCAAACATTGCCACACCGCAGGCAGAATAATCCATTTGTACAATGTGCATCAAAAACAGCAGAACCGGCACACGCAGGCCAAAGAGGCGCACCATGGAAAAGACCATGGTTGCCTTGGTTTTACCAAAGCCGTTAAACAATGCATTAGCAGTATGAGAAAATCCAAGGAATGCGATATCAAAACATTCCCAGGCAAAAATGTTTACAATCATCTCCTGATACTTAAGGCTATTCGGTGCAAAGAACGCCGCCACCTGTTCCTTCATGGTAAACATGATTACTGTACCAACCACACTGACTAAAGTCACATAAAACAGGTTCACCTTGAAAAACTTTCGGATTCGGGAACCGTTTTTATTACCGTAGTTCTGGCTTACAATGGTTGCGCCGCAGTCTGCCGTTGTATTTGTAATGTTTGTAAATAATCCTGCCATGGTATTGGAAATTCCAAGAGCGCCTACACACATCTTACCATATTTTTCTGTTGCGGCAGAATTTACATATACCTTGCCGAAGCTGAACAGGAAGTTTCCGATAAACACCGGAATTGCCAGTCGGACAATACTGATAACCTCTGACTTTCCAAAGTTCCAGTCCCGGATGCGAATTCGTAAAATATTGCTCTTTCGGAAGCACAAAAACAATCCGCAGCTAAACAGGAATAACTGGGCAATTAATGTAGACACTGCCAGCCAGGTATTTGTTACATTTTCAAATGGGCCATACACAAACAAAGTCGTCAGACCGACTTTAATTACAATCACGCCAAGGTTCAGGCATAATAACTGTTTTGTATTTCCCTTCGCCTTTTCCATGGAAATCATGGCACTGTTCATGGTTGTAATTACCAGTGTCATAATCTGCACGTTATAATAACCCAGGGAATTGTCAATAATGGACTGGTCCGTATTAAACAGCTTTAAAAACGGCACACCAATCGGAATCAGTACCAGCGTTACCAGAGCCACCACCATAGCCAGAGTAAACAGGGTATTGGCATATTTTCTGGCTTCTTCCAGTTGTTTTGCGCCATAACGTCTTGCCACCATAATACCACCGCCGGTAGCCAGTGCTCCGCCAATGGTAGAAATCATATTTTTAATCTGGTCCAGTACTACAATATCTGCCGCATCGCCAATGCCTGCAGACTGCACCAGCATCATATCATAAATACCGTAAAAATAGTTACACAGGTTATAAAACACCATCGGAAGGGCAATGCTTAACACTACCTTCCACATGTTTCCTTCCAGTAAATACTCTCTTCGTTTTAACTGTTTTTGCTCTAATTTTGCTGCATCCATGTTTCATCTCTCCTTTTCACAGGCTTTATGCTAGCACAATTTTTCACAAATTTCCACAACAAAACTTGCCATTCTATTTTTATTTTCTACATATCTTGCGTTTTATTGTCACTTGTACTATACTGTAGTCGGAGGTGTACGTATGAAAAATCTTTTCCCGGAAAGTTATCATAAAAATTCCCCTGCCAATTTTGAGCAGGTACCGGATTCCCACTTTTTTATCAAGCGGGTCAATAATCAAAATCCCACGCAGGAATTTCTTCATCACTATCATGACTGTTATGAACTGTACTACCTGTATTCCGGGGAGCGCTACTATTTTATTCAGGATAAAACCTATCATGTCACAGGAGGTTCTTTTGTACTGATTCCTCCAAACGAAATCCACCGCACCGGAAATCTTGGAAATTTTGGTTACGACCGTATGCTGATACACTTCAGCCGTGAACTGTTAGAAGATTATCTGGCCATAGAACCTTCTATCAATCCATACAAGAACCTGGAAGAAGACATCCACTTAATTTCTCTGAATCCACAGGAGCAGAACTTTGTGGAAACTTTGCTTCAAATCATGGAACTGGAATATAATCAAAACCGGTTCCGTGAAACTGCCTACATCAAGCTGACGCTTCTGCAGCTTTTATTATTTTTAAATAACTGTAAACCAAGCGAGCAGGACAGCGCCCTTACCGAAATCAACAACACCCAGAAAACCATGTTTGAAATTCTGGGCTATATCAACAATAGTTATTTTGAGGAAATATCCTTAGAAACTATTTCTGCCCGCTACTATTTAAGCACCTATTATTTTTCCCGTACATTTAAAGAAGTGACCGGATTTCATTTTGTAGACTACTTAAATAACGTGCGGATTAAGGAGGCAAAAAAGCTTCTGTTAAATTCCTCCCTTTCTGTAAATGAGATTGCATCTGCCGTCGGTTTTAACAGCAACACCCACTTTGGCCGGGTATTCAAACAGATTACAGGTTGTTCCCCCTCTGCCTATAAAAAGAATGAGCTGCCATAGCAAAACTACGGCAGCTCTGATATTTTTTACTGTTCTTTTGTCTTCTTTGCTTCTGCAAGCAGATGCTTACGACGATGCTTGACATGCTCCGGCATTGGCTGAATATCTCCGGCTGCTGTCAGAGCCATCTTGGTCATCATTGGTCCGAATAACTCATAAATCAGTACCGCAAATAACGTGATATTGCGGATTAATCCACCATCTGCACCAAGCTGCATTGCTGTGGTACACATACCAAGGGCAACACCGGCCTGCGGGAACAGGGTAATACCAAGGTACTTGCAAATCTTTGGAGAGCACTTGGTTGCCTTGGCACTGAAAAGTGTACCAAAATACTTACCAAGACAACGGAATACAATATAAACTACACCAATTCCTACAATGGCAACATCTGTAAATACGCTGAGTTCCAGTTCTGCACCACTGATAACGAAAAACAGGGCTAACAGTGGAGAAGTCCACTTATCGGAACGGGTCATCATTTCCTCAGACAGCGGACAGATGTTGCAGAAAATAGTACCTAACATCATACACACTAACAGGGAAGAGAAGCCAATATGTACCGGTCCGATTTCAAACTTCAAGGAAGATAATGCTACGGTTAATACGACAAAAGCAATGGTCATATTCAAGCGATTCGTGTTGGAATTAAACAGTTTTTCCAACTGGGTTAATAACCAGCCCATGATTGCACCAAGTAACAGGGAACAAACAATTTCCACTAAAGGATTTACGATAATGGATACAATATCTGCAGAACCACTGACCAAAGTCTTTGCAATACCAAAGGATACAGCAAACACAATTAAACCTACCGCATCATCTAATGCTACAATCGGAAGTAACAGCTTAGTTAAAGGTCCGTTTGCCTTATACTGTCTTACTACCATAAGTGTAGCTGCCGGAGCAGTTGCAGTTGCAATAGCTCCCAGAGTAATTGCCTGTGGTACTGATAACTTGTCAGGCATCACCAAATGTACAACAACCAATGCAATATCTACAAACAAAGTAGCAACAAGTGCCTGAAAAATACCAATGGTAAATGCCTGCTTACCAATTTTCTTTAAGTCTTCCAGGCGGAATTCACTACCAATAGAGAAAGCGATAAATCCTAACGCCACCTGACCAATCACAGCCAGAGAACCAACTTCGTCCATGTTGGCAAAACCTACACCATTTGCAATATGAAGACCGCCTAAGCAATACGGTCCGATAAGAACACCGGCAATTAAATATGCGGTTACAGCCGGTAATTTGAATGGTTTGAATGCACGGGTCATCAAAAGACCTGCCAATAATGCAAAAGATACTGATAATAAAACGTTCATGATTTGTGCCCTTCTTTTTTATAATTATTTTATATTTATCCCGGCGTTCATGATACGCCAGTTTCAATTTTTATTCAAGAGTAAAAATGCACAAGAATTTTTAGTTTTTTACTTGTTTTTTTAGCAAAAAATCCCGGCAGTTTCCCACCGGGATTTCGTCTATTTCTTTTTCTTCTGTACCACAGCCACAACCACCAGAGCAACCGCTGCCACTATTGTAATGGCAATTCCTATCAATACCTTGGTATTCCAAACCGTACTTTTTACTGTCGCCGTCGGTTCTTCATCCTCCATACCGCAATCCGGTTCTGCTGTTGGTGCAGGCATTTCTGTCGGAGCTGTTGTAGAAGCCGGAGCTTCGGTTGGAACTGCCGTTGGCGCCACTGTCGGTTCTACTGCTGCACCTTCTTCCCAAACCACTTTAAGCCGTGTCAGCAGGGTTGCATTGGCACCCGCCGTACCGGTATGGGTAACCCCCACACCGCCAAACATATTTGGCTCTACCTCTGCGGATAAATCTACCCTATGTGCCAGACCTGCCGCCGCTTGCTCATCATTCTGTTTCTTTGTGGTTTCCACATGGGCAGAAAGTGTGGTTCCTTCCAGCTTCAAAATAATAGTACAAAGGGTATTGTAGCAGGAAGCGGAAATCGGTTCTGAAATTGCTTCTGCCATACCATTGATATACTTCATCAGTTTAAAATCAACAGCGTTGGAATACTTGCCGGTACGCTCAATTCGCAGGGCATAACCATTTAAGTTCTTAGTATCCATTTTGATTAAAACATCCATATACTGCGCTGTTGCACTGCCGAAGCCCTGTCCGGCAGACTTGCAAGGAGCCACCTGTAAGGTAACAGACATATCACCGTAATTACCTTCCACCGGCGTATAAAGAATTCGGGAACCGCGCACGGTCTGAGTGAGACCATACACATCCTTGGCACCGCCTTCTCCTACAGTATAAGCCCATGCTTCTCCGGTCTTTGCTTTCCAGTCATACTCTGCAGTATCCAATGGTTTAAATCCTTCCACCGTCCAAAAACCCGGCTTTACGGCATTCTGCACATCTGTCGGGAAATTCTGAAAATTCGTACAGATGACTACCTGCGGCATATCCTCCGGGGTAATCACACGGTCTGTTGTGGCAGATACTGTTTCTCCCGGCTGGGAATTTAACGTCTTTGGTGTTACTTCTGCCATAATATAATAACCCACATCACCCGGTGTAAGAATGTAGGTATATTCCGGCATGTCCAGACGCGAGGTTGCTACTCTGGTTTTTTCCGTGCCATCGGCATTCACACGATACCAGTCAACCACAGAAATATCCTGTGTCTCTTTATCCAGCTTATAATTCACCATCACACAGCCAACTTGTTCTCCTGTGCCATCTGCATTTTCTCTGATTTCCTGCCCGATGCTTACGGTTGGTGCTTCTGTAAAGCCCGGTGCGCCCACCACATCCGGAGTAATATTAAAATAGGTGCTGGCAGCATATCCCATGGAGCTTTTCGCATAAACTCTGCCGGTGACGCTCACATCCTCACTCGCTAATACAGTAAAATTACAGGAACCGTCCCCATTGTCTGTAATAGAAACATAATCCTTCAGCGCTTCATCCACAGACCAGGTAATTGTATCAGAAGTAATGCCTCCTGCTACATTTCTGAAATTCCGGAGCATGGTCTTAATTATGCCGCTATCTCCTTTTTTTACACTTTTCACGGATGGAGCCGTGTTCATTAAAAACGGAAACAGCGTATATTTTGCATCTACCGCTTCAATTTCTTTCTTGTTATGCAATGGGTCCCAACCGTCTGAACCCTGTAACAGGTTGTATGTGTTATAAATTATTCTGTCCCCATCAACAAGCACAAAGGCCTTCGCTGCCTCGGTTCCGGTAACGTCAATGGTGTTGGCAGAGTCTTCTGCAATCACATAAGGCTCCCCATTTAAGGTAATATTGCTCTGCACACACTTTAGGTCTGCCGCCGGCTCCGGTGTCCATTCAATGTCAAAGCCCGGATGGTCGCTGATAAAATTACAATCCACCAAAGTCACCGTACCGCCCGCCTTGGTTAAATACTGGGTACCCTCTACATCGGAGGTGATTTCACAATTTAAGAACACCGCACCGGTGCCGGATGTGTTATAAAACGGTTTAGAACTGGTAAACCGCAGAGTACAATCATAAAACACTGCCGTACCCGGCAAAGCGTCATCGCCACATTCAATATGACAATCCACAAACAGAGCTCTGGCACTTCCCACAAACGGGCAGGCATTCAACCGGCTTAAAAAGTTACAATTCTTTGCAACCACCTTATCGCCATTGGTAATTACCAGCTGGGACTGGGTAATGGTTTCCGTACGCTTTGGTCTGGATAATTCCGGCAACAGCGGATACTCCAAATCCACGTTACAATAATTGCCCATGGTGAGGTTTTCGGTCTGTGTTCCTCTACCGTCAATATAAAACATCGTATAGTTACCCTTCGCACCCTGGGTCTGTCCACGGTTTACCGCAAGCACCACATTGTATGGATTCTTTGTAAGACCAATCAGATGCAAATTGTCGCAATTGATAACCAGACCATATGGTGTATCACCGCCGGCAGCTGTACGGATTTTTTCATCGTCCGGGTCGTCAATCCAATAAACATACGGTGCAATGTACACCTTCATCGGTTCTTCTTCCGTACCGTCAATAAAAGCAGCGGAAGCTTCCACAAAATCATTGTAAACATATTCATAGCGGTCTGCCACCTCATCACTTAAGGAACCATCAATATAAATTGCTTTTTCACTCAAAGTAATATTTTCTCCGGCATAAACGATATGGTCGCCGCCAAACTCCACCGGATTTTCCGTATCCAGTGCTACATAGCCTTCTACGTTTTCTGCCGAAGCCACCTGTGCCTTCTGTCCGAACAAGCCAAACAATCCCATTGTCAACACCCCCATTGCCACTAAAACTCTTTTTCCTGTTTTTTTCAAAACCTTATCTCCTTTCTCCCGTTGCAGACTTCATCATCCCTGATGTCGTTTCTATCATACTCAATTTTATGAACATTTTCAATCATTTCCCACTTTTTTTGCTGTCTTCACTTCCGGTTCCTTGTGTAAAAAGGCAGACTGTAGTATAATACTTATTAATTTCACTAAAAAAAGAAAGGATCCTGCCATGAAAAAAATAACTACTTCCATACTTCTTGGTCTGCTTGTGGCTACTTTGTCCGGTTGCGGCAATAATTCCACTACTGATACAAATATAGTGCCAACTACCGGTGCAGTTACAAATGGGACTTCCGGTAACAGCACCGCCGGTAACACTGCAGAACCTCTTGCAACACCAACCGTTCAGCCAACCCCAACCCCGGAAGGAAATTTCATCGGTTTCAGCGTAGACAGCGGTTTTTATGAGAACGCTCAAGACGTTGCTCTCTCCTGCAATGCAGAAGGTGCTTTAATTTACTACACTTTAGATGGCAGCACACCGGATAAAACTTCAACCCTTTATCAAAGCCCTATCAAAGTCACAAGAAAGCTTTATACGGAAAACGTACTCAGTGCCCAGACCGGCACCAGCGCCAGTAATTTTTATCTCCCTGATTTTTCCGTGGATAAAGGCACTGTTATCCGCGCTGTTGCCTACCTTCCGGATGGTACTACAACTCCGGTCGCACATGCCTCTTATTTTATTGAATTAGACAGGAAACAATACGGTAATGTACCTGTTATTTCTCTGATTACAGATTTTGAAAACCTGTACGATTATGAAACAGGTATTTACGTTCTTGGAAAAACTTATGACGAATGGCTTGCCGAAGACTCCTCCCGAAATAAATTAGAAGGCTGGCAAAAGCAGGGCAACTATTCCAACCGTGGCGATGAGTGGGAACGCCCAATTTCCGTGGAACTCCTTACTGCTGATGGCTCTGCCGGGTTCAAGCAGAACATGGGACTCCGCATCATGGGTGGTGCTTCCCGCAATCAGACACAAAAAAGTTTAAAGCTCATAGCCAGAGAAGAATACGGTAAGAAAAACCTGAAATACGAACTGATTCCGGGGAACTACAATGCGGATGGCGAGTTAATTACCAAGTACAAGTCCTTTGTACTGCGTGTCGGTGGTAACGATGCCGATTTTGCCCGTCTCCGTGACCCATATTTACAAACTCTGGCCTCCGGTGCACGTTTCATGACCCAGCAGTCTACTCCATGTGTTGTTTTCTTAAACGGTGAATACTGGGGTATGTATACTATTACTGAGGATTATACCGATAACCATGTTGAAAATAATTACGGTGTTGATAATAAAAACGTTATTCTGATTAAACGTGGTGAAGTAGAAGAAGGTGAAGAAGAAGATCTTTCCCTGTTCCGGGATATGTACCTGTTTATCACACAAAATGACATGTCAAATCCGGAATTTTACGAAGCAGCCTGTGAGCTTGTAGATATGGGGTCCTTCGTTGACTATTTTGCTTTCGAACTATATATTCACAATAAGGACAGTATTTTTGAAAATAACAACTGGCGCATGTGGCGTGTCCGTGAAACAGACATGACAACTCCGTACTCTGACGGAAAATGGCGCTTTGCCGCTTATGACAATGATTTTTCCACCGGAATCTATGATGGTGCAGGGGCTGCTTCTGCGGACAATATTTCCGCCATTATCAAGCAGTCTTCTGACAGTGAACGGCAAAGCAATATCGAAAATTATGTTCCAATAGAATTGTTCCGTTCCTTACTGGAAAATGACACCTTCCGGGAAGAACTGATTCTCGCTTTGTGCGATATGCGAAATATTTACTTCGAGCCAAAGCGTGCAAAACAAGTACTGGATGAAATGTCCGAACCATATCTTCAGCTGATGCCGGATACCTTTAAGCGTTTCGGTCCGGACTGGATTGTCAATGGAGACTGCGCTTCTTATTACCAAGGAAAAATTAAAGATTTAAATAAATACATGTCCGGCCGCTATGTTGCCGTACCAAATATGCTGCGCAAGGTATTTGATTTAAGTTCTCCATCCAAGCTGACCATCTCCACCAACGATACTTCTATGGGCTTTGTTGAAATTAATAACCGTCCGGTCAGCTTAGCCTTCGACTTTGGCGGTATGTATTTTGCAGAAACTACCGTTACCGTAACTGCTGTTCCTGCCGAAGGATACAAGTTTGTCGGTTGGGAAACCAAGAGTGATTTAATTACAGATACAACAGCGGAAACGTTAGAGTTTGATGTAACCGCACCAATTACGCTGAAAGCAGTTTTTGAAAAGAAATAAAATAAAAAAATCAGTATCTAAGCCAAGATATCGTACACTTAGATACTGATTTTTTATAAATTTATTATATTGCTTTTACCAAGTCTGCTTTTAAACTCCTCATATCCAAACTCTGTCAGTCGTACAAATTCTCCTTCCACTGTCCGTTTCCAGATATTCGGCAAAGGCATGCCGTTAAAGGTATTATTCTTGCAGGTGGTGTAAATCGCCATGTCGCCAAAGACAAGTAACTCCCCTTCCTGCAATTCTTTTTCAAATTCATAATCACCAATCACATCTCCTGCCAGGCAGGTTGGTCCCGCAAGACGGTAACAATATTTTCCCCGAGCCTGCTTATTTACCTCATTATCTGCAGTTTCCGTCTCTTCCTCTGAAACTGCAACAGCCTCATACAATGGCGGCATATATGGCATTTCAATCACATCCGGCATATGACAGGCTGCACTGGCATCTAAAATGGCAATTCTGATATCACCATTTGTTATTACATCCAATATCTGTGTTACCAGATACCCGGCATTTAATGCCACCGCTTCTCCCGGCTCCAGATAAACCTCTACATTCCATTTCTCCTGCGCATATCGGATACATTGCTCTAATTTTGCAATATCATAGCCCGGTCTCGTAATATGATGTCCACCGCCCATATTCAACCACTTCATACTTGGAAGCACATCACCGAACTTTTCTTCCACTGTGCATAAGGTAGTCTCCAGTGCATCGGAATCCTGCTCACAAAGCGTATGAAAATGCAGTCCATCTAACAGAAGCAGCAGCTCCTCTGTCATTTCCTGATTCCACACAGCTCGCGTAACTCCAAGGCGGCTGCCCGGTGCACACGGATCATAAATGGCATGCCCCTCTTGCGTGGAACACTCCGGGTTGATGCGAAGTCCAACACTCTTTCCGGCTGTTTTTGCCCTTGTGCCAAACTTCTTAAGCTGATGAACAGAATTAAACACAATATGGTCTGCGTACTTAAGCAGTTCCTCAAACTCAGCATCCCGGTAAGCACCGCAAAATACATGAACTTCCTTGTCCGGCATTTCCTCTGCCCCAAGGCGTGCCTCGTACAAACCACTGGCTTCGGTTCCCGCCAGATATTCTGACAGCAGCGGATAACAGTCATAGTTGGAAAATGCCTTTTGGGCCAGAAGGATTTTGCATCCGGTGTATTTACTAACCTCTGCTAAAATCCTTCCGTTTTCCTTAAGTTTCTGCTCCTCTATCACATAGCAGGGAGTCGGCAACTGTTCTCCTTCCCCATCAGTTGCCGTTCTCTGCATTCTGAAAAACTCTTTTGGCCTCTTACCATCCAGAATCTGAAATGCCGGATGGCTTTCTTTCTGCCCCATTAGTCCACCAGCTCCGGATTATGGTTTTCTCTACGTGGCAAACCGTACTTATCAAGAGCATCCAGGAATGGGTCCGGATCAAACTCTTCTACCGTATAAACCCCGGCCTTATTCCACTTACCGGTAAGCAGCATCAGTGCACCGCACATCGCCGGAACACCGGTAGTATAACTGATTGCCTGACTCTGTACTTCCTTATAGCATTCCTGATGGTCGCACACATTGTAGATGTAGTATGTCTTGTCCTTGCCGTCCTTCTTTCCGGTGAAAATGCAGCCGATATTGGTCTTTCCATGAGTACGAGGCCCAAGGCTTGCCGGGTCCGGAAGCAGTGCCTTTAAGAACTTAATCGGTACAATTTCCTGTCCTTCAAATTCAATTGGAGTAGTAGACAGCATACCCACGTTTTCCAGACATTTCATATGGGTTAAGTAGCTCTGTCCAAAGGTCATGAAGAAGCGGATTCTCTTTACCTCCGGAATGTTCAGTGCCAGAGACTCGATTTCCTCGTGGTGGAGCAGATACATATCCTTGTCACCCACACAATCAAAGTTATATTCTCTCTTAATGCTCATGGCTGGAATTTCTACCCAATGGCCATCCTCCCAATAACTTCCCGGCGCGGAAACCTCACGAAGATTTACCTCCGGATTAAAGTTTGTTGCAAACGGATAACCATGGTCACCACCATTGCAGTCTAAAATATCAATGGTATCAATGGTATCAAACTCATGCTTCTTTGCATAAGCACAGTAAGCCTGAGTCACACCCGGGTCAAAACCGCAGCCAAGTAGTGCGGTAAGTCCTGCCTTTTCAAATTTTTCGCGGTATGCCCACTGCCAGCTGTAATCAAAGTATGCAGAAAATCCGGCTTCTTTGCAGCGTTTTTCATAGATTGCACGCCACTCCGGATCATCCGTATCCTCCGGCTCATAGTTTGCAGTATCCATATAATTCACACCACAGGCAAGGCAGGCATCCATAATGGTTAAATCCTGATATGGAAGTGCGATATTCATTACCAAATCCGGCTGATAGGACTTGATTAAATCAATTACCTGCTGTACATCGTCTGCATCTACCTGGGCGGTAGTAATTTTCGTTGCAGTCTTTCCCTCTAAATCCTTTTTAAGTGCATCACACTTTTCCTTCGTACGGCTGGCAATACAAAGCTCGGTAAACACCTCACTTACCTGGCAACATTTTCTGATGGCAACGGAAGCAACACCGCCGCAGCCGATAACTAATACTCTGCTCATTCTTGTCTATCTCCTATCTCGATATTTTTTCAAAAAAATTTCACTGCATTGTGCATCATATTTTTTACTTACACAGAGCCAATAATAGCTCTCTTAATACCTTACATGCCGTTGCGGTAGATACACCACTCGGGTCCAACATTGGTGCCAGTTCATTTACGTCCGCACCAACCACATTTGCGGATGCCACTAAACGAATGGCATCTAACAACTGCACAAAAGTCACACCGCCCGCTTCGGGAGTTCCGGTTCCAGGAAATACGGATGGATCGAGACAATCCAAATCTATGGTAAAATACACCGGTGTTCCCGCTTCCCTGAGTTCCTTTACAAGCTCCGATAACCCATGAAAACCAAACTTGTGCATCTCCGTATGTTCCCTGGCAAACTCAAACTCTGTCTTTTCCCCGCTGCGGATACAGAACTGATGAATTCTTCCGTCGCCCAATAATTCGTGACAGCGGCGAATTACACAGGCATGGCTTAACTTCGCCCCTAAATAATCATCTCTCAAATCCGCATGGGCATCAAAGTGAATGATATGTAACTCCGGATATTTTTTCGCCACCGCCCTGACAGCTCCCAGTGTCACCAGATGCTCTCCGCCAATCAAAAGTGGCAGTTTATTATCTGAAAGAATCGTTTCTGCCCACTCTTCAATATCAGCCAGTGCATGTTCCGCACTGCCAAAACACAATTCCAAATCTCCGCTGTCAAATACCTTGTAGTCCGTCAGTTCTTTGTCCTGATACGGGCTGTAGGTTTCCAGACCAAAGCTTTCATGCCGCATGGATGCGGAGCCAAACCGTGCCCCCGGACGAAAGCTTGTGGTAGAGTCAAAAGGTGCACCAAACAGGACAATCTGCGCATCCTCATAATCACAATCACAACCAATAAATGTTTCAATATTTCTGCTAAGCATCCTATCCCTCCACTTCCATGAGCATTTCTTCCAGATAAGCCGGAAGATAAAATGCTCCGATATGCAGCTTCGTTGTATAATATCTGGTTCTCAAATGCAAATCCAACCATTTTTTTGCATCAAAGTCGTCTACCGGATGATACTTTTTACTTGCAAAGCCAAAGAGCCAGTAGCCGGCTGCATAGGTCGGAATGTGAGCCTGATATACCCGGCTGATAGGGAAAGTAGATACGATACGCTTATGGCTTCTCTGCATTGCCTCTGCATCATGCTTGTAGAACGGACTTCCCTGCTGGTTTACCATAATGCCATCCTCTCTCAAAGCATTGAAACAGATTCCATAAAATTCCTTGGTAAAATAGCCTTCCGATGGTCCAAAGGGGTCAGTAGAATCCACAATAATCAAATCATACTGTCCGGTACAACGTCTGATATAACGGAGAGCATTGTCATAATAAATATGTACACGACTGTCATCCAGACGGCTGGCGTTTTCCGGCAGATAGGTGCGGCAGGCTTCTACTACCTGTGGATCCATTTCCACAAGGTCAATGCGTTCCACCGTTTCATATCGTGCCAGTTCCTTTACCACACCACCATCTCCGGCACCAATCACCAGCACATCCTTCACATTCGGATGCACCGACATCGGCACATGGGTAATCATTTCATCATATATAAATTCATCACGCTCTGTCAGCATTACATTACCGTCCAGTGTCAGCACCTTACCGAACTCCGGCGTCTCAAAAATATCAATCTGCTGATACTCACTTTTCTGGGAATACAGATGCCGGTTCACCCGGATACTGTGCTTTACATCAGGAGCGTGAAACTCACTAAACCATAAGTCCATACTACTTCTCCTCCAAAATGTTTATATTCCGAATCTCCGGGTCCTCCGGACCGGTAAGAGAACATCCCTTTGCTCTGGCATATTCAATGTAATCCAGAATATCCTGCGTAATACGCTCGCCCGGTGCCAGAATCGGAATTCCCGGCGGATAACACATGACAAATTCACTGCAGACAAGTCCCGCACTGTCCTTCAACGGAACACTCTTCTTTGCCGCATAGAAGGCTTCCTGTGGGCTGGTTACCACCTCAGGGTCAATATATTCCTGGCTGAGCAGACCATTGGAATCCTTCTGAAAACGACGACGAATTTCCGCCAATGCGCTTACCAGACGCTCCAGCTCCTGCGGACGGTCACCAATGGAAAGATATGCCAAAATATTTCCGATATCGCCAAACTCAATCTGAATATCATATTCGTCTCTTAACAAATCATATACTTCAATACCTGCCAGACCGATATCTCTGGTATGAATACTGAGCTTAGTCGGATCAAAATCATAAATGGAATTACCATTAATCAGTTCTCTGCCAAAGGCATAATAACCACCAATGGCGTTAATTTCTTCTCTGGCGTAATCTGCCATCTGAATAACCTTGGAAAACACCTGCTTACCACGCTGTGCCAAATTTCTACGACTGATATCCAGACTGGACATCAACAAATAACTGCCGGAGGTGGTCTGAGTTAGGTTAATAATCTGGCGTACATGTCCTACATTCATACGCGGACCAATCAGTAACAGGCTGGACTGAGTCAGGCTTCCTCCACTCTTGTGCATGGACACTGCCGCCATATCCGCACCTGCTGCCATGGCAGACACAGGCATACCGTCCCCAAAATAAAAGTGGGTACCATGCGCTTCATCTGCCAGACAGTACATTCCTGCATCATGAGCCATTTTTACAATAGCGCGAAGGTCACTGCACACGCCATAGTACGTTGGATTATTGACAAATACCGCTACTGCATCCGGATGCTCTTCAATCGCCTTTGCCACCTGTTCCCGCTGCATACCAAGAGAAATACCAAGCTTTCTATCCACCTCCGGATTCACATACACCGGAATGGCACCACAAAGCACCAACGCGTTAATTACACTTCTATGTACATTTCTCGGCAGAATAATTTTATCCCCCCGCTTACAGGTAGAAAGCACCATGCTCTGCACCGAACTGGTCGTACCACCTACCATTAAAAAAGCATGCGCTGCACCAAAGGCATCTGCCGCCAGCATCTCTGCCTCATGAATAACTGACACCGGATGACACAGATTATCAAGCGGTTTCATACTGTTTACATCGATACTGACACACTGTTCTCCCAAAAACTCTGCCAGTTCCGGGTTTCCTTTACCATGTTTATGTCCCGGCACATCAAAAGGAACCACTCTCATCTGCCTGAAATTCTGTAATGCCTCGTAAATCGGGGCTCTGTTCTGGTCGATTACAAATTCTTTTTCCATAGGGCACCTCACTGAACAATTTTGCACAGAACAAGCCTGAAAATTCTACAGTTTTATGCTTGTTCTGATAAAAACAAAAAACGCAAGCCGCGTTTTACACAGCTTGCGTTAATTAATCATTAATCCAAAACAATATCAAACTTTCTCCACATATGCTAATAACATAGCAAACATCTCTTACTTCACATGACAAATACCAAGAATTTGCCTACAATAAAATGGAGCGGATATACAGGATTCACAGAGTCTATATAGCAACAATACTTTTACTACTCTTATTGACCGTTTCACAAGTCTGCGCTACACACGCATTTCGGTTATAAAGTAACCAACTTATAAAATTTGAGCTTCTAACTCAATCAATAAGGCGGCAAGCCGCCAATCGGCAGTGGACCCGGCTGTCCGTATGGCCTCAACTCCTATAGGAGTGGTCCCGTAAAAATCGCTTTGGAAAGACTCTGAATCTCAGTTTTCTTTTCCGTAAAATATTAAATACCATTTCCTTTCATTTGTCAATGCTTTTTCACGAAAATTCTTTAAATTGTTAAAGTGGTAGTTTGATAATGTCTTTTTAAAACATATAAAGATCCTGTTTTTTTGTGTCCATGCCGTAATAAGCAATACCTATAGACTCCAGCCCCGAACTGCAGGCAATAGTAAAAGAAGTTTTCTGCACTATAATCCTTTGAAACGGCACCCGCTTCTTTACTTCATTAATAACCATTTCCAATTGTTTTACACTACAATCCGCATGAGAAATCAACACAACCCCCGGGTGGACCTTCTTTTTATTCCATAAATGCCAGCGAATCATGCTTCGCCACGCATTTTCAAGATTTCCGCCAAGCAGTGCCACCGGAGTAACCCGTTTCTGTTTCATCACTGCCATCGGATGTAATCCAAACACATTACACAGGGTCACAAAAAAGCTTCTCATATGACCGGATTGATGAAACACCGTAGCTCCCGGCAATACGAATCTTGTGTGGATATTTCCCTTCAGTTTTTCTATTTCCGCACAGATATCCTCCGCTGCCATACCTTCCGCTGCCAGCTTGGCAGCATGCAGCACAATTAATCCCTGTCCGCAGGAAATCTGTCCGGAATCAATTACTTCTACATGGTCAAAGCTTTTTGCCGCTGTCTTTGACATCCGGTACATTTTCGCCGTCTGGGAAGCTGCCGCAATGTGAATTACCTTTTCTGCCTGTGTCAATGCCTCTGCGAAAAATTCTTCACATTCCTCTACCGTTACACTGGCTGCCATCGCAGTGGTATTATGCATGGACATATAACGTCTGAGACTGGCAGAATCAATTTCCTGCACATCCTGAAAACGTCCCACCGGTGTCTGAATGTAAGCATATAATAACCGAATATCATATTTCTCCAGCAATTCCTCCGGCACATCGCAAAGACAATCCGCAGTAATATATACCTTTTTACGACGTTTTATCGCAACCTTCTGTATCTGCCGTCCCATTTCTTTTTCAGCAGTTTCACTTTCTTCGTACTCGATAATATCCTTCGGAAGCTGTTTTAAAATTTCCAGTTCCAATGTTCTTCCAATAATCGGTTTCTCCACGAAACCATCAAACCCCTGAGTCTGATACATGAACTGCGCTCCTGCCACAGTATTCGCCGTCAGTGCAATTACCGCCGAAGACTGACACAGACCATTTTCCTGTTTTCGAATTGCTGCCAGTGTTTCCATGCCGTTCATGCCGGGCATCATATAATCCAGCAAAATCACATGATAATAGTGAGCTCTTGCAAGCTCCAGACATTCTCTGCCGGAATGTGCCACATCCATCTTCACCTTTGTTGCAGAAAGCAGGCTGCCGGCAACTCTGGCATTCATTATGTTATCGTCCACCACAAGAATCCGGGCTTCCGGAGCCTCAAAGCATGGGCGGTAGGATTCGCTTTCTTCCACCACTTTTTTCTGTAAATCAAACTCTCCAATCGGGGTGCTGTCTTCTATTTTCTGACACATAGTTACGGTAAATGTACTTCCCTTTGTGTAAATACTGTCTACTGTAATTTCACCGCCCATCAAATCTACCAACTGCTTTGTGATGGCAAGACCGAGACCACTTCCAAGAATCCGGACATTTTTTCCTTCATCAAGTCGGTTATACGCATCATAAATGGAATCCATATCTTCTTTTCTGATACCGATTCCACTGTCTTCTACACTGATTTTTAACAGAATTTCACCATTACCGTATAATTCTCCGGAAGCAGATAAAAGCACAGAGCCCTCTTCCGTGTACTTCCATGCATTGTCAAGCAGGTTTAATAACACCTGTTTGATTCTTCTGGCATCTCCGCAAAGTGCGGCCGGAAGTCCCGAATCAATATCCATCGAAAACTCCAGACCTTTTCTCTCCATTCGGACACGGGTTAACTCAAACAATTCCCCAAACAGTTCTTCCGTACGGTAGACAACCGGTACCAGCTTCATCTTTTTCATTTCCATCTGGGATAAATCCAGAATATCATTTACCTGCCCAAGAAGCAGATTGCTTGCCAACTGAATATCCCTTGCGTATGCCTTAATTCCTTCATTATCACTTTCTCTCAAAATCATTTCATTCAAACCGATAATTGTATTAATCGGCGTTCTGATTTCATGACTCATATTGGCAAAGAATGCATTTCTGGAATCCCTGCTGCGCTCCAGCTCTTCTTTCTGCTCGATGTTCAGCCGGTGCTCCTCCTCATATACATACATCTGGGATTTCACAATGAGACCACTTACCAGCCCCACTACAATAACGCCAAAATAAGAGTCAATGAACAGCATTTTATCCGAAAACATATCCGTTACCATTTCCGGATACAAGTAAGCAAGCAGATAACAGGCCCCGTCAATGATTACACACAAGGAAACATAAAGCAGGACTTTTTTTCCATTAAACATCAAAAACGCATATAAAAGCCCCAATGCAAGCCAGACAGGTGCAGCCCCCTTAGCTCCGCCACCAAAGAAAAACAGACAGGGGAACATCACCGCAATAATCAGAAAAAATAAAATACCGGCTGCCATATTATATTTTCTGTAACGGAACACTACTATCAGGGCAATTCCCATGGCTACCAGTAATAACAGAAATGCCGGAAGCATATTATTGATTTTTTTTACAAAAATGCTTTCTATTGTTCCAATCACAGCCGCCAGACCGCCATAAACAACAATGGTACGAAATACCCGTTCTCTCAGCTCGTGATTTTTTCCCGTAAACAAATGGATTATTTTTTCAAGCATCGCCTATGCCTCCTTTCCTGTCAGTTTCTCTTTCAAGCGCATCGCCAGTTCTGCCGCAGAAATACAATCGGATTGGTCTACCTTTCTCTTTACCGGAGCAAACACCTCTTTAAGAGAAAATCCATTACAGCTGTGCGCCTGTAATTCCTCTAAAATTCGAACCATAGTCTCCTGCTCCAGACCATACGCAGCCCCTTCCAGTTCTTCCAGAAGACATTCTACCCGTTCCAGTTCCAATGCCGGAAGCTGTTCCTCCTGCTTTTCACTTTCTTCCATTTCAAGTCCCGGTGTGAGTTGTACCTCAATCTGTAAACAATCTGCCAAAGCATAATACAACGCTTCATACTCTTTCAGCAGTTCTTCATGATGTCCCAGAATATATTTAATATTCGCTTCTTTTCCGGCCATTTCCAACTGCTTTGCAAGTTCTGACACCTTGGTTGCTCCGATACTTGCCATAGCACCCTTGATTCCATGTACCGCTATGATATACTCCTTCCAGTTTCTTTCATTATACAGTTTTTCCACATTTGCCACAGACTCCGCATAGTCTCCGAAAAATCCTTCCATTACCATTATCAGCTTATCCATACCATTACAATACATACAGCCTTTTTCCACATCTATACCTGCCTGCTGCAGCTTCTCGCTCAGCTCAGCCTCCGGATTTTTCTCTTCTACCGGCTTTTCTTTCACTTCAGACCTCATCTCATCCTTTAAGAATATAAATTTCTCTTCCGCAATATTTCGTTTCAAAACACGCTCCAGCACAGAACGTTCCACCGGCTTTTCCAGAAAATCAGAAAAGCCTTCGTCCATCAGCATTTCTCTTGTGCCTGCCACTGCATCCGCAGTGAGGGCCACGATTGGCACTTTCTGAAAATATGTACCACCAAGCTGGCGGATTCGTTTCATCGTCTCCACTCCATCCATTTCCGGCATCATGTGGTCCATAAAAATAAAGTCATAATCAGCACTGATTACCTTTTTTAACGCCTCCTCACCACTGGCTGCCGTTGTTACCTTAATCCGGTAATCCCCAAGCAAGCCTTCAATCACACGAAGATTGGTCAGGTTATCATCTACAGCCAGAATGTGAGCACCCTCCAGCTTAAACTTTCCGCTGGAAATGGCATGCCGTTCATCCCGGATATCATATAAACCATTTATTATTGACACGATAGAAAGAATGTAAAACGGTTTGTATACTTTTAACAGCTTCGGATTTGTAACATACTTTTCATCCCGGTTATCCAGGATGATAATAACATTTGTCCGCTCTGCCAGTTTATCAAAGTATGCCGTATATGTAATGTACTCCATAATACTGGTGAATACGTGAGTAAACTTCTCTTTTTCTTCTCTTCGCTGCAGTTCTGCCATGCTCCTGCAAACAGTGGTCTTTTCTTTCAGCTTTTCCGCAAGACTGGAAATAACAGCAGCATATTCATCACGGATTTCCACCATTGGAAACTGCTCCATATCAATATAAGTTGCAAGGTTTAAATTACCTTTGTCCTTGACAGATACAATCGGCTCTTCCTTTAATACTTTCTGCGGCACCGTAAAGCGCACCGTAGTCCCCTTGTCCGGTTTACTTTTAATCGTAATGGCGCCGTTCATTTTTGTAATCAGGGCATTCGTGATGGCAAGTCCCAGTCCAAGTCCTCCTTCCTGGCGTTTCCTGCTGCTGTCTACCTGATTAAAGCTGGTAAAAATACGCTCCAGATTTTCTTCCGACATCCCTATACCGGTATCCCGGATAGTTATTATCAAATTAATACCATAGCTTTCCTTGCGAAAATGGATACCAATAAAAACACATCCGGCATTTGTAAATTTCACTGCATTATCCACCACATTCATGATAGCTCTGCGAAGCTTTTTTTCATCACCAAGCAGCATACATGGAATCTCCGGATCACAGTCTATTATAAATTCAATCCTTTTTCCGTGTCTTCTTGCCAACGCCATATTAATAATGTCATTGATAGTTGATGTAATATTGTAGGCTTCCTCCTCCAGCTTCATATTACCGGACTGCAACTCAGAAAAGTCCAGAATGTCCCGGACTACCGTCATCAAATTACGCCCTGCCAGATCAATATCCCGGACATTGTTTTTAATATTTATCGGAAGCTCTTCTTTTAGCACCAGTTCGCTCATACCGCAAATTGTGTTAATCGGCGTTCTGATTTCATGGCTTACATTGGCAAGAAAGTCATCCTTACTGCTCTGTACAGCTTTCAGCTCATCAATTACATTAAGAAGCTTTTTACTTCCCCCCGCATTTCTTTTCGTCCACATAAAAACAAGGTATTGCAGGAAGAACACATTGGCTGCCGTCAGCAATACATCTAATTGTTCCTGCTTTGTAGAAAAAGACAACGTCTGTAAAACCAGTCCATGATAGCTGTATAATAAAACTGTAGCTATAGTGGCAATATAAATCAATTTGTCAATTCCATATAGACCCAGTAACACAATAGATACCATGAACATCGGTAAAATCCGCATGATGTTTCCTAAATGTCCGGAATAAATTAAAATACTCAATTGTACAATAATTGCACAAAAAAAAGCACGGAACTCGTAATTTTTGATTTTTGCAACATGAAAAATCCAGCAAAGTGCGATACCTGCCAAAATAAACAGACTACTGTACTGACCATTTTCCTGTTTAGCACAAAACACTGTCATGATGCAGCTGTTAATCGTGTGTATCAGTAAAAGAAATCGCTCTATCAACACCTGATTATCGCCTTCATATGTATATTTATTCAAGCTTCCACCCTCTTTTTTTAATTCTTGTTATTGTTTTACACATAACATTTTGAACACAAAAAGCATACTGATGCCTAAAGGGACATCAGTATGCCTTTTATCATTCCTGCTTAATTAGTATTTTCCAAAATTACCGCGTAATGCAATAATCTGTTCGTTCTTGTTTGTATTGGAATAGCTCTTATAGCCGCCCTGCTGCATTGCATAAGCGTCTGTTCCGTCATCCAGTGTATATACGGAAAGAAGTTCACGCACAATACCGGACTGTTCTGCCATTTCCTGAGCTGCAGCTGCACACTCTTCGCTGGTAGCAGAGTTAGTCTGCACCACCTGAGATACCTGCTCAATTGCCTGGTCAATCTGTGCAATTGCTGTTGCCTGGTAATTAGAAGATTCTGCAATATCCGCAACCATAAGCTCACACTGATGTACCATAGTAGAAATCTTTTCTAATGCTTCTGCTGTACCGTTGGCAATCTTGGCACCAACTGCCACCTTCTGGATGGAGCCTACAATCATTTCTGCTGTTTCAGCAGCTGCGGCAGAACTCTTTGCCGCAAGATTTCTAACCTCTTCTGCAACTACTGCAAAGCCCTTGCCTGCTTCACCTGCTCTTGCAGCTTCTACTGCCGCGTTCAGAGCCAGAATATTGGTCTGGAATGCAATGTCGTCAATTACCTTAATAATCTTGGAAATGTTTTCGGATGCCTTGTTGATTTCTTCCATGGCAACTACCATTTCCTGCATTTCTTCATTACCCTTATTTACATCTTCAATTGCTTCCTTCATATGCTCTGCTGCTGTATTTGCCTGAGCCGCATTGTCCTTTGTCTTAGCAGTTACTTCTACAATAGATGCTGTAATCTGCTCAATGGCACTTGCCTGCTCTGTAGAGCCCTGTGCTAAAGCTTCACTTGCGCTTGCTACCTGTGCAGAGCTTGTACTTACCTGATAAGCTGCTTCCTTAATGTTGCTGATGGAACTGCGGCTTTCTGTGATAAATTTCTGCAAAGACTTACCAAGTACATCGGCATCAGACTTTAACGGAATTTCTACTGTCATATCACCCTGAGATGCCTGCTGTGCAGCTTCTGCCTGCATTCTGGTACCTTCAATAACCTTGTTAAACGCATCAATCAATTCGCCAAATTCATCATTTGCTGTCTTTTCAAGGGTTATGTCTGCCTTACCTGTTGCAATCTGTTCTGCAGCTTCCACAACCTTCTTCAAATTTTTCTGAATCAGGCGTGGGATTGTAACACAAATTCCACTTGTAATAACCATCATGATAAGAAATTCAATTGCTGTAAAGGTACCGTAAGAAGACAGATAATGTACCTGATCCTCTACAGTAATAATCTGTTTTGCTGTCGTATAGCCAATGTATAAAGACACTATTAACAGCACAGTAATAATACCAAATCCAATATATAACTTTGTAGCAACTTTCATATTACTTATTTTATCATTTTTCATTTTCAATTACTCTCCTTCTTCCACGTTATTTCCTGCAATCTGCTCTAAAATAGACCAGTCATCATCTTTAATCAGGCGTTCCGGATCCAGCAGAAGCTTCACGTTGTCTCCGACTTTACCGATACCATATACGTATTTATTCTGACACTTATCTTCATTGCCCAGCGTCGGAGAATCAATAATATTATCCTCTGTGATTTCCACAACCTCTGCAATCTTTTCTACAATCAGACCAACTACCGTATCCTTTACTGTAATTACAATAATACAGGTTCTGTCGGTATATGGCATTGGTTCCTGCTTAAATCTCACCCGTACATCAATGACCGGAATAATTTTTCCGCGGAGATTAATCAGACCTTTAATATAATCTTCGCTCTCCGGTACCTGTGTAATTTCCTGATAAACGATAATTTCGTTTACACACTGGATACGCAGGCCAAAGTATTCATTTCCCGACTTAAAGGTCACATACTTATTCTCCTGTGAACTAAATCCACTCATAACCATTTTCCTTTCTTCTGTTTTTATTTTCACTCTTTCGAAGCAATCATTTATTCAATCAGTCCTACCGCATCCAGAATCAGGGCAATACTGCCGTCTCCCAACTGGGTACAGCCGGATAATCCCTTTACTTTCTTGATATAATCCGGAATTGGCTTTACTACGATTTCCTGGTTACCTACCAGACGGTCTACAAACAGACATATAGTCTTTGACTCTGCCTCAATCAGTACCAGCATACCTTCATTCAGGTTTGCCTTATAGTCATTCAGTTTATACCACTCGCCAAGACGAAGCACCGGATAGCCCTCGCCACGAATCATGACAAATTCCCGGCCATTCGGCTGCTGAATTAGCATATCCTCCCGCACACCGACAAATTCCTTTACTGCACCGGTTTCGATAACAAAGGAGGACTTTCCGACTTCCATGACAATACCATCAATAATTGCCAGTGTTAACGGAATCTTTAACAGCATCAGGCTGCCCTCACCCGGTGTACTCTCAATTTCCAGACTTCCGCCTACGGACTGCAGGTTGGAAACTACAACGTCCATACCAACGCCACGGCCGGAATATTCCGTTACATTTTCATTGGTGGAAAAGCCCGGCAATGTGATAAACTGGAATACTTCTTTATCGGTATAATCACTGTCTGCCTTCATTGGGTCCAATAAACCCTGTCGTCTTGCTTTACTTAAGATTTTTTCTCGATTTAAGCCCTTACCGTTATCCTGCACACCAATCCATACCTTGCCGGATTCGGTCTTTGCCCAAAGAGTAACTTTTCCCTTTTCTGTCTTTCCTGCCGCCTGCCGTTCTTCTGTAGTTTCAATACCATGATCCACTGCATTACGAACCAGATGCATCAGCGGGTCCGAGATATGTTCAATAATATTTTTATCCACCTCGGTGTGTTCTCCGGTCATCTCAAACTCAATGTCCTTGCCGAGTTTTCTGGAAACATCGAATACAATACGGTTCATCTTCTGGAATGTATTGGTGAGCGGCATCATACGCATGCTCATAATGACATTCTGAAGGTCAGTGGCAATTTTGGTCATTTGTCCGGCAGCCTTATTGAAGTTGTCAAGCTTAAGCCCCGGCACCTTTAAATCCTGGTTCTGAAGTACAACGGACTCTGCAATAACAAGTTCGCCAATCAAGTCCATCAGCATGTCCATTTTCTGGACATCTACGCTGATAAAGGCTGCCTTTTCCTGCTTCTTCGGCTTATCCTTTGCCAGCTTCTTACCACGTCCCAGTTCCTTGGTTTCGATGACGAAGTCACCGGGTGCCATCTTCTTTTCCGGCTCCTTCTTGGCAGGCTCCTTCGGTGCCATGATAATCATTTCACCGGCCTCTGCCTTCGCCTGAATTTCTTCCACACTGGATTCCAAATCGATACGGATTTCGGAACCGAAGCTGTCAAATCCCTGCTGGAACTCCTTACCGGTACACTCTAAAATCTCTACTTTCTGGATGTCATAGCCTTCTTTTATGATTTCCCGAAGCTCTGCCTCCGTTGTCTGTGCCTGTAAAAGGATTTTAAAGCCATTGTCCAGAATTTCATCTGCACTGGATGCATCAGATACCAAATCCTCCGGATAGTGCAGTAAATCTTCAGCAATTTCCTTTAAGGAATATACTGTCTTATAGGCGTGGATATTCGCCATCGGAACGTCCGGTGCAAAGGTCAGATAAATCTTATAAAAATGACTTGCACTGGTTGCCATTGGCGGGATGTAAAACTGCATTGGCTCTTCATGCACATTTTCCTTAATTACCTTATCCTTTTCGCCCTCTCCATTTTTAATTCTGTTCAGGAATTCATCCAGTGTAGAAACCAATGTACTGGAATCTCCATCTGCACTTTCTCCGTCCTGAATTTTTCCCATTTCTGCGGTGATAAAATCCGCCACCTGAAGTACCAGATCCACCAGTTCCAGATGAGGTACCCCATCCGGTTTGGACTCACGCAGATAATAGAAAACATCTTCCAGCTTATGGGCTAATTTCGTGATATCGTCAAACATCATAACTGCCGAGGAACCTTTGATGGTATGCATCGTACGGAAAATTTCGTTGATGCTGTCGTCATCAAAGCTCTCTTCATCCTTCTGTTGCAGAACGGTATCCTGAAGCTGTTCCAGCAGCTGTCCGTTTTCAAACAGGTATATGTCTAACATACCCTGCGTATTAAACTCTTCTGCCATTTAGCTCTCCTTTCTATCTAGACCAGCCCAAATTTTTTTAATACCTGTTCAAATTTATCCTGGTCAATTGGCTTACCTGAATATACCGTACATCCAAGTTCAAATGCCATTTTTACATTTTTTTCATCATTCAGGGCAGTAGTCATAATGACTTTTGCTGCTTTTTCCTTCGGAATGTTCCGCTCCTTTTCCAGATTACGGATTCCCATTAATGCCTGATATCCATCCATTACCGGCATCATAATGTCCAGACAAACCAAATCATACGGTTCGTCATCTTCCAATGCCATCATAAAAGCATCCACTGCCTCACTGCCATCCACGGTTACATCACATTCTCCGTATTTGGACAAAAAACCTGTCATGAATTTTCTGGTGACGAAATCATCCTCTGCTAATAAAATCTTCATGTCTTCTATCTCCCTTCTGCCATTTTATTTTGTGTTTAAAATCGAATAGGTTCTTCTTGCAATGTCCTGTAATTTTTCCTGATATTCTACTGCCCCCAGTTCATAAGCCACCTTGGGCATACCATACACAATACAGGTAGATTCTTCCTGCCCGATAGTTCTGGCTCCGGCCTGCCGCATAGCAAGTAAACCTTTGGCACCATCACTTCCCATTCCGGTAAGTAAAATGCCGATAGCCTTATTTCCTGCCACCTTGGCAACCGATTGAAACAAAACATCAACGGAAGGACAGTGGCCATTTACCTTATCACCCGTCCGGATGACTACCTGATAGCCGCCATTCATCCGTACCACCTGCATATGTGCATCTCCTCCGGGTGCAATCAATACCTGTCCGGGAAGCACCATATCTCCGGTTTTTGCTTCCTTTACCTGTACCCGGCACTGGTTATTTAACCGGTTGGCATACATCGCCGTAAAGCCCGGCGGCATGTGCTGCACAATCACCACTCCCGGAATATCTGCTCCAAACTCGTTCAATACTGCCGCAATTGCTTCCGTACCTCCGGTAGAGGCACCTATTGCAACAATACGGTCATTTGCTTCCTTTGTCAAATGCCCTTCGCTGCCCTGCACCGTTTTTTTCTTCCAGTCGCCTACTTTAGCAACCGAAGCAATTTTTATTTTTATCGGAAGCTCATTTCTTACAAAAGTCTCTAACTGTGCCCGGGAAGCATTTGCCGGTTTTGCCGCAAAATCTACAGCTCCGGCATTTAATGCATCAAATACTTTATCGCTTAACGAACTGATTACTACCACCGGTAACGGATACTGTGGCATCAGCTTTCGCAAAAATTCTATTCCGCTCATCTTTGGGAGTTCTATATCCAGTGTCATTACATCCGGCCGGTACTCTATAATAGCATCCCGCGCCTCATATGCATCTCTGGCCGTTGCTACTACGGTAATTGCCGGATCTGCATTTAATGCCTGTACTAAAAGCTCCCGGAACACGAGGGAATCTTCTACTACCAGTACACGGATCGGTCGCATCACCATCATCCCCCTGCTTTCCTGAAAATTGACGGCCGGATTAATTCAAAAGGAACATTTTCCCGATCGATAGTTTCCGTTTGTCCTACAAACAGATAACCACCCGGTTCCATGCTGTCATATACCTTTTGAATCAGCTGCCGTTTTGTATCCTTGTCAAAATAAATCATCACATTTCGTAAAAATACTATGTGCATTTTCCGTTTAAACGGAAATACATCCATCAGATTAAATTGCCGGAACAATACTTCCTGCTTGATTTCATCGCACACCTGATACAGGGATCCATCCTGCAATGGCCGTAAGTACCTGCGCTTCCAATGTTCCGGAAGCACCTCTATCTGATCAGCCTCATAAACTCCCCGGATAGCATGCTCCAGCACCTGGGTGGATATATCTGTGGCCAGCACCTTGGTATCCCACTGGCCATGCTCCAGTCCGAAGAAATCCTTCAACAGCATTGCCAGCATATATGGTTCCTGGCCTGTAGAGGAAGCTCCGCACCAGATGCACAAATCCCTGGTCCGGTCCTCCTTCATACGAAGCTCCGGTAATACTACTCTCTGTAAAAAGTCAAAGTGCTCAAACTCTCTCATAAAAAAAGTATGATTTGTTGTCAGGATATTTACCATTTCTGCTTCCAGCTTTCCGGTAAAATCCATCTCTACTTCGTTCATGTATTCATGATAATCAGCGTATCCATTTGCATGGATATAATTTTCCAGTCGTCCCTGTACAATTTCTTTTTTCCGGAACATGTCGATTCCATACCGGCTCTTTAAAAACCTGTAAATTCGACTGAACTCCTCCTCTGTCATCGTCTTCCCCATACGATATGTACCTGTGCTAGTGAAGCTGCCGGACTATTTTTTTCATAATCTTAAAAATGTTCGGATTAAACTTCATAGCTGCATCCTTTTCCATAATTTCAAACGCTTCTTCTCTTGTATAAGAGTCTCGGTAGGTACGACGTTCTGTCAACGCACAAAAGTTGTCTACTACCGCCACAATTTGCGCAGAAAGCGGTATTTCCTCACCCTTCTTGCCATTCGGGTATCCGCTTCCGTCCCAGTTCTCATGATGATTATGTGCAATTTCTACCGCAACCTGAATCATCCGGTTGTCCTGAATAACATTTCCGATATCCTGCAATATTCTGGCTCCAATCGTTGTATGCGTCCGCATCACCCTGCTTTCTTCTTCATTCAGGGTGCCCTGTTTTTGCAGAATGTTTGTCGGAATTGCCAGATTTCCAAGGTCACACAACGGCACAGCCAGTTCCATGGTATCAACATAATTATCCGAAATCAGGTGGCTGTATAAGTCTGAAAGCTGCATTGCCTCTGTTAAAATGCGGCAATTATAGCTGAGACGCTCCATATACGCATCATCATAGCAGGCATTTTCTCTGGCAATGCGAATTAACGCATATAAAATGCTTCTGCGCTCCATTTCCGTCTGCTTCAGCTTCTCCGAGAAAGACACCTGCAACTGGCGATTCAATTCCGTCATCCTTCGGCTGGAATCATACAGTTTCAAATGCATTCCGACTCTTGCCTTTACGACTGCCTCCACAAACGGCTTTGTTATATAATCTTCACCACCCAGTTCAAAACCCTTTACTATATCCTCCGGATCATCAAATCCGGAAACGAAAATAATCGGGATATCCTTTGTTTCAGAGTTTGCCTTTAAAACGGCACACACTTCGTAGCCATCCATTTCCGGCATTGCAATATCCAGAATAATCAACTGTGGCCGGATACGTTGTATGATTTTTAAGGCCTGTGCACCACTCTCTGTTAAAATGGGCTGATGTCCCATCTCCTGAATGATATTGCGCAGGAGAAAGCGGTTTGCTTCCACATCATCCACAATCAAAACCCGAGCCGTACTGTTATTGCTTATATTCCTATCCTCTATCATAGGATTCCTCCATTAGCTTCTTTAGCGTTTCCACTGCTGCCACCGATTTCTCATAATCCGCCTTTTGCACTGCCATTTTCAAACGTAATACAGTACTCTTGATTTCTCTCGGTGCATCTTCTAATAATTTTTTTACTGTTTCTGCCAGACTCTCTGACTTTTCCCAGTTCTCCATATCGATACATAGTGCCAGCTTTGTCAGCTTCTTTGTAACCTCTTCTTTATTTTCCGCTTCCCCGTACTTCCAGATGTTATCACTGACCGCATGCTCCGATAAGCTCATCAGCTTGTTCATTAATGTCTGCTCCAGGGCACTTCCGTTATAGGCATCCTCTCTTGTATCCGCTGCTTCGTTGCACGCCTCTTCCGGAAGCTCCACCCAGATATCAAAAGAAAATATAGTGCCCTTTCCGTACTCACTTTGCACATATATATTTCCATTCATCATCTCAACCAGCTGCTTACAGATATTAAGACCAAGACCGGTTCCGCCGTATTTTCTGGAAATAGAGGCATCCACCTGGGAAAAACTTTTGAACAGTTTTTCCTGATTTGCCTTTGTAATACCGATACCGCTGTCCACTACCATAAAGAACAGCTCTACCTTGTTTCCGGATTGGGCGGTTTTTACCGCCTCCACATGTATTTCCCCTATCGAAGTAAATTTATAGGCATTGGAAATCAGATTATTTAACACCTGTACAATTCGAAGCTCATCACCAATCACATACTCCGGAATTTCCGAAGAAACAGTCATGGAAAACTCCAATCCCTTTTCCGTAATCCTGTGACGATGATTTGCCTGTATGTAATCCATCATATTGTGAAACTGGAATTTTCTGTTTTCCAGTACAAATTTTCCCGCTTCCAGTTTGGAGAAGTCCAGGATATTATTAATGATTGCATTCATATCACGGCAGCCGCGCTCTACCAGACGTAACAACTGAAGTTTCTCTTTATCCGTTTCCAGACTCATCAATTCCTGTGTGTTTCCAAGAATCCCATTAACCGGAGTACGCAGTTCGTGAGTTACATTCGCTACAAATTCTGTTTTTACCTTTTGTGCAGCCTCTGCTTCCTGATCTGCCTGACTGGCCTTTTTCTCTAAAAAACTCTCCGTGGAAATATCACTTGCCATACAAACATACAAAGCTTCTTCTCCTGCTTCATACGGAACCAATTTAACCTTGGCAGGAAAACAGGTTCTGTTTCCACGGTAAAGCATTCTGTTCTGCATTGCACCTTTCTGAAATGCCGTTGCTCCTTCCGACATTTCCCCTGAGGAAAACTCTACCGGAAAAATATCCGACATACTATATTCTGTTAAGTCAGAGTCATATTCCAGTTTCTGAACTGCCGACTGATTTGCATATACTATGTTACCGGTATTATTAAAAATCACTACCATTTCTCCGGCATTATCTATTGAAAACCGAAATAACTGATTATCCATCCGTTTTCTCCTCAAAAATTTCCGTTATGTCTTATTATATCAGATTTCGTCATATTCTTGCAACTATTTTCTTGATAAATTGTAGCATTTTCTTTAAATTTGCAAACTTTTTCGCAGATTTTAGTAAAAATATTTTCACCAACTTAAAAAGGAGTATTCCCCTTTCGGAAAATACTCCTTATAAATCATAATTACATCTGTTCGCCTTCCTGACGTTTTGCACCATAATACATCAGCCCCATTGCACCCGGACCGGTATGGGTACCGATACTTGGACTGATATCATTAATAATAACTGTTTTGTAACCTGTTTCCTCTTTTATCTTTTCTGCCAGTTTCTCTGCATCTTCCAGACAGTTAGCATGAACGACACCAACCGGCAATGTATAATCCGGCGCATCTCCCAACGATGCCTTCATGCGGTCAAGCATGCCCTGAAGAGAACGTTTTCTTCCGCGTACGGAACCGGAAGACGTAAGTGCACCGGCTGCATTTACAAACATGGATGGTTTTAAGGTTAATACCGTGCCTACCACTGCGCTTGCCTTGCTGACACGTCCTCCTCTCTGCAGATGAAACAAATCATCCACAGTGAACTGTGCATTGATATGATGCTTCATAACCTCCAGTTTTTCTACAATTTCTTCGTAGGAAACACCTTTTGCCTTTAATTCGTTGGCATAAATCACCAGAATAGACTCACCCAAAGATACCATCAGACTGTCGATAACAGTAATCTTTGCATCCGGATACTGCTCTCTTAATTCATTTGCCACCATGCAAACATTATTATAGCTACTGCTAAGAGCAGAAGAAAACGCAATATGAATAATATCTGCTCCTTTATCCAGAACACTGCGGAATTTTTCTTCTATCACTGCCGGATTGTTTGCCTGCGACTGTGGAAGCTCACCGCTCTTCATGCGTTCATAAAATTCTACCGGCGACATATTTAATTCATCGCCATAAACAACATCTTCAAAAGAATAATATTGTGGAATAATTACTGTTCCCAATTTGTCGATGTATTCCTGCGGTAAGTCAGAATTAGAATCTGTTGTAATAAAAAATTCTCTCATTGTATTTCCCCGCTTTCTTAAAAAAAGGTTTATCATGTGAACTGTTTTGCCCTATACCAACATTATAGCACATACTTATTGAAATGACCAGTACAACTTTTTATCTTGTATACTTTTCATGATTCCTTTTAAAATGCTACATCGCCTTTTCCGTACACATAATAAGAAATGCACCCACACCGTGCAAATCGTTAACCGACACCGGACGATTAATATAGTACTCATAGTCTCCCACTCCGGTACCGATGCACACATTACCTATTTCAATGTCCTTGCCGTCCCATTTCAGGCTGCGAACCACTCCTTCATAGCCCCGCTCGGCGTTTTCCAGATACTCTTCACCTAAAATACCTTTACGCACCGCTTTACAAAGAGCTGCAGTATATAAACAGCTACAGGAGTTTTCCAGCCAGTTGCCATTGCATCCACCCTTATTCACTACCTGATACCAACGGCCATCCTCAGACTGGAACTTACACAGGGCAATCAGTAAGTCCTGTACCAGCCGGCACATTTCCTCACGTTTCGGATGATTTTCCGGGATATAATCCAGTTCATTTAACACTGCCACCGGAACCCAGCCCATAGAGCGTCCCCAGAATTCCGATGAAAGTCCGGTTTCCCTATCGGCCCATTTCGCCTCCTTGGAGCAGTCCCATGCATGATACCAAAGTCCCGTCTCTGCGTCCTCCGTCATTTTTCTCATTAAAAGCGCCTGCTCTATGCAGATTTCTATAAATTCCGGACGATTAAAACGATGTCCGTATTCTGCTGCAATTGGCCCGCCCATGTACAAACCGTCCAGCCACATCTGATGAGGATGCCAGTCCTTATGAAAAAAACCGCCAATTGCATTACGTTTAAAATGCAAAATCACATTCAACAATTCGTCCAGGGCTTTTTTATATTTCTCCTCTCCGGTACGGTCAAACAGCGGATACAGCAAGATTCCCGGCTGGATATCGTCAAGCTGCCCCGGGTCATATGTATTAATCTTTGCATTCTCATCAATAATGGAATCAATCCAGTCCTTGATATACTGAAAATATTTTTCTTCCTTACACAGCTGATATGTCTGATACATGCCGGATAAAAACACTCCCTGATGATAGTGAAAATGTCCTTCCGGCGGTAACTTCGCAGCTTCAAACCTTCGCATCATGGTATCACATGCGGCTTTGGCATAATCCAGTGGTTTCACGACAGGCCCTCCTTGCAATCATTTATTTTTTAGTTTTTTAAATAATTACTAGATATTTAACAAATCGCTATAAACTGCCAGCGCACCTTCGGTATCGTGTGCCAAAACCTTCTGTGCCAGAACCTTACCGAGCTGTACACCTTCCTGATCAAAGCTGTTAATATTCCATACAAAGCCCTGATACATTACCTTGTTCTCAAAGTGAGAAAGAAGTGCACCAAGACTCTTCGGAGTCAGCTGTTCACCAATGATAATGCTGGATGGACGACCGCCCTCAAAATTCTTGTTGCGGTTATCGTTTGCCTTACCGCAGGCAAATGCCACAATCTGGGCTGCCACGTTAGCGCAAAGCTTCTGCTGGCTGGTGCTGCCCTGAATCACTACATCAGTACCCATCTGGCTGTTCTTGAAACCAAGGAACTGAAGCGGAATAATATCAGTACCCTGATGAAGCAGCTGATAGAAGGAGTGCTGTCCGTTTGTACCCGGCTCACCGAATATTACCGGTCCGGTTACATAATTTACAGGCTCGCCAAAACGGTTAACACTCTTACCGTTGGATTCCATGTCTAACTGCTGAAGATGTGCAGGGAAACGGGAAAGTGCCTGGGAATACGGCAGCACTGCGGTATTCTGATACCCCAGTACGTTACGCTCATATACTCCGATTAATGCATCCAGCAATGCAGGATTCTCAAGAATGTTCTTATTGGTAGCTGTCTTATCTGCTGCCGCTGCACCATCTAAGAACTGTGCAAATACCTCCGGACCGAACGCTAACGATAATACTGCTCCGCCTACACCGGAGGTAGAGGAGAAACGGCCGCCGATATAATCATCCATGAAGAAAGCTGCCAGATAATCTGCGCTCTTAGCCAAAGGAGAAGTTTCACTGGTTACGGCAATCATATGTTTGGAAGCATCTAAGCCTGCATTTTTTAACGCTTCCTTAACAAAGGACTCGTTTGTTAAGGTCTCGAGAGTTGTACCGGACTTGGAAACCAATACAAAAATAGAGTGTGCCACATCGACACCTGCCAATACTGCTGCCGCATCGTCAGGGTCCACATTGCTGATAAACTTTGCTTCCATCTTAAAGGTGTTGTTTACCTTTGCCCAGTTTTCCAATGCCAGGTACATTGCACGAGGACCCAGGTCACTGCCGCCGATACCAATCTGAACTACTGTAGTAAATTTTTCACCCGCTGCATTTGTAATTTCACCATTATGTACTTTATTTGCAAACTCTGCAATTTTCTTCTGCTCATTGAGATAAAATGCTCTCTTGTCACCGCCGTCTGCTTCTACCGCATTACCAAGCTGACCACGAGTCATATGATGAAGTACCATACGCTTTTCACCTGTATTGATAACTTCTCCGTTATAAAGTGCCTCAAACTTTTCTGTTAACTGCATTTCTTCTGCAAGGTCTGCCAGAGCCGCAAGCACCTTGTCATCTACCTGTTTTGCCGCATAGTTATATGCCATGCCCTCTGCCATAGGAACACTGTACTTTTTCACACGTACTGCGCCGGCCTCACCCGCCATTACTTCAGCCAGTTTTACCGGTGCCACATTTTTCAGTGCCTCATAGGATTTTACTGTGTCTAAATTATTCCAGGTAATCATGTTGATTTTCCTCCTTAATAATTATTCCGTACCTTCATAATTACGATTTCGTAACTTTTCGTTCTTTTAGATTATACTATTAAATGATTCCAAATTCAAGACGAATGCACAAGAAGTTTTCCATCCAAAATAATAGTAAAAAAACATTTGACTTTCATACACTAACGTGCTATAATAACTTCAATTTTCAATTAGTACACAATGACTGTGACGGAATTATGCTTCTTTTCGGAGGGTTTCAGAGAGCCGGTGGTTGGTGCAAACCGGTACGGAAGAAAGATAGCAGTCTCATTCCCGAGTCGACTCTGCGAAGAATAGTTTTATTTGTGTAGTGGAGTACGGTTGCCCCGTTACCGGCTTTGGACTTAAAATATGAGTCTGAGAGAGACAGTACGTCGCAAGACGGCTGTAAACAAGGTGGTACCGCGAATCGTATCTATTCGTCCTTGAGGCTTCAAGAGCTTCAAGGACGTTTTTTATGTTAAGAAGGAGGAAAATATTATGGACCAAATCAAAATCAGTGACATTACATTAAAACAGACCGGAAAAGACTTCACTTTATCCTTTAAAGAAAAGATTGAAATTCCAAAACTATTAGATAAATTAGATGTTACCGTAATTGAATTAGAAGGAATTACCCAGCCAAAGATTGATGCCCTTCGCATCAAGTCCGTAGCTTCCACTGTAAAGAACAGCATTATTGCAGTTCCGGTTTCTTTAAATAAGGAAAGTATCGATGCTGCCTGGAATGCATTAAAAGAAGCAAAGCAGCCTCGACTGCAGGTATTTGCTTCCGTCAGCCCGGTTCAGATGGAATATCTGTTCCACAAAAAGCCGGATGCCATGTTAAAAACCATTGACGAAATGGTTCGTGCCTGCTGTGAAAAATGTGCGGACGTAGAATTTATTGCAGACGACGCCACCAGAAGCGATGCATCATTCCTTTATAAGGCAATACAGACCGCCATTGCTGCCGGTGCAAAAACCGTTACTGTCTGTGATGCCACCGGTGCTATTCTTCCTGATGAACTCGGTGCATTTATCGATGATATATATGCCAATGTTTCCGAATTAAAGGATGTCACTCTTGGTGTGTCCTGCTCCAACGAGCTGGCCATGGCAGATGCTTGCGCTATCGCAGCCATCAAGCATGGTGCACGGGAAATTAAAGCTTCTGCTTACCAGAGCAATCAGATTTCCCTGCCGCATGTGTCCCGCCTGTTGGCAGCCAAAGGGGATGCTTTTGGTGTAACCTGCAAGGTTCGTACCGTAGAAATGAACCGCATCATTAAGCAGATTGCCTGGATGTGTGAAACTACCCGCAGTAAAAATTCTCCGTTTGACAACGGTGTTCAGGAGGAGACCACAAGCGTATCTCTTACCGCTAATGACAATATGGAAACCGTCTTAAAGGCTGTAGAATCCTTAGGATATGATTTAAGTGAAGAAGACTGCGCCCAGGTTTGGGAAGCTTTCCAGCAAATTGCAGCCCGCAAGGACGTAATTTCCTCCAAGGAATTGGACACCATCGTTGCTTCTGCAGCTATGCAGGTGCCTGCAACCTATGTACTTACAAGCTATAGCATTACTGCCAGCAACACAGCTTCTTCCATGGCTCACATGAAGCTGGAAAAGAACGGTCAGACGTTAGAAGGCATTGCCCTCGGCGACGGTCCGGTAGATGCGGCAATCCTTGCTTTGGAAAATATTTTAGGCTGTCACTACGAACTGGATGATTTCCAGATTCGCTCCGTCACCGAAGGCCGTGAAGCCATGGGTGAAACAGTTGTCAAGCTTCGTTCCAATGGAAAATTATATTCCGGTCGCGGAACTTCCACTGATATTGTAGGCTCCAGTATTTTAGCCTACATCAGCGCATTAAACAAGATTACTTACGAGGAGGCAGAAGCATAATGAAACTTTCATTTTCTACCAGAGGCTGGACCCATTTGTCCTGGGACGAATGGATGGAAGCCGCTGTATCCACAAAATTTGAAGGCATTGAAGTATACAATTTACCGGGTTCCCCGGACTTGACCGAACGCAGCGGTCCATTCCATAAATACAACATGGCAGCTACTGTCCGTCAGCTTAGAGAAAAAAAACTCTCCATTCCCTGTCTGGACACTTCCTATGATTTGTCTGATGCAGAAAAGGAATTTGTTCCTGCTATCCGGGAATTGATTCAGATTGCAAAGCAGATGCAGGTTCCATATGTTTCTGTAGTTGCTTTACACGACAACGAAGACCTGGTTCGTGCTAATTTAACCGAATTATTAAAGGATGCGGAAAATGCCGATGTTACTATCCTTGTAAAAACCAGCGGTATCTTTTCCGACACTGCACGTCTTCGCACCATGATGGATGATTTCGCCAGCGATTATCTGGCTGCTCTCTGGGATATCCATCACCCATACCGCGACTATGACGAAAGTGCGGACACTACTATCAAAAATCTTGGTGCCTATGTAAAGCATGTACATTTACGTGACTCCGACGACAAGGATACCTATAACTTAATCGGTGAAGGTTCCCTTCCGGTAGCCGATATGATGCGTGCTCTTTCCTCCATCGACTATGACGGTTTCATCTCTTTAGAGTGGAAAACCGAATGGATGGAAGATCTCCCGGATTATGAAGTTATTTTCGCCCATTTCGTCAACTACATGAGCCGCTTTGAAAAAACCCGCGGTAAGAAAAAGGTACTGTATCCGAATCACAACGGTACCGGTCAGTATGTATGGAAAAAGGATGAGTTAATCAACTTAACCTTCTCCCAGGTACTTGATCGCATGGTAGAGGAATTTCCTGACCAGTATGCCTTCAAATATACTACTTTGGACTATGTCCGTACCTACGAAGAATTCCGTGACGATGTAGACCAGTTTGCCAAGGCTCTGATTTCTATGGGTGTTAAAGCCGGTTCCAAGGTTTCCATCTGGGCTACCAATGTTCCGGCATGGTATATCACATTCTGGGCAGCTACCAAGATTGGTGCAGTTTTAGTTACTGTAAATACTGCATATAAAAGACACGAAGCAGACTACCTGTTCCGTCAGTCCGATACACACACCCTGGTTATGGTGGAATCCTGTCTGGACTCCAATTATAAAGAAATCATCAACGAAATCTGTCCGGAGATTGCTACCTCTAAGCCGGGAGAACCGTTACATTGCAAGCGCCTTCCGTTCCTTCGAAATGTAATTACCGTCGGCTTTAAGCAGCCGGGTTGTCTTACCTTTGATGAAGCAATGGAACGTGGCAACTTAGTTCCGCAGGAAGAATTAAACCGTATAGCCGCCCGCGTAAAGCCGGAAGATGTCTGCAACATGCAGTATACCTCCGGTACTACCGGTTTCCCAAA